>NZ_JAHKSN010000001.1 GCF_018863415.1 Deinococcus aestuarii
CCTGATGACCTCGCCAGCGAACGAGCAGGACCGGGCGCAGGTCGAAGAGCTGTGCCGAGAAGCCCAAGAACTCACGGGGGGGATGCTGGAAGTGGCTTTTGTGGATCAGGGCTACACTGGGACAGCACCCCTCAACGCTGCCAGGAAGAGCAATATCGAGCTGATCGTCGTGAAGCGTCAAGACGCTTCACGCGGCTTCGTCCTGCTCCCCAAACGCTGGGTGGTCGAGCGCTCCCTCGCTTGGTTGTCGCGCTTCCGTCGCCTGGGACGAGATTTAGAACGCTTGTCCTCTACTCTGATCGGCTTTCACTTTGTTGCCGCTTGCGTTCTGATGCTGGCGAAAATCAAGCCATTTTTTGGATAGGGCTTTGCCCAGCCTCTAGGAAGGCGGGGGGCAGAGGGCCGCGCGCACGCCCCCTGCCCTCCGCCCGTGGCCTGCCGTCTACTGGGTGCTGCGCGGGTCGAGCACGTCCCGTAAGCCGTCGCCCAGCAGGTTGAAGCCCAGCACGGTCAGGAAGATGGCGAGGCCCGGGAAGACCATCGTCCACGGCGCGTCCACGTAGTACTGCCGCGAGTCGCTGATCATGGTGCCCCACTCGGGCAGGGGGGGCTGCGCGCCGATCCCCAGGAAGCCCAGCGCCGCGACCTCGATGGTGGCGGTGGCGATGCTCAGGGCCCCCTGCACGATCAGGGGCGAGAGGCTGTTGGGCAGCACGTGCCGGAAGATCATCCGCCCCTGGGTGGCCCCCAGCGCCCCCGCCGCCTGCACGAACTCGCGCTCGCGCACGCTGAGCACGACCGCGCGCGCCAGCCGGATATACACGGGCACCTGCACGAGCGACACCGCGAGCATGGCGGTCACGAGCTGCGGGCTGTTCAGCGCGAAGAGGCGGTCGAGCGCCCCGATCAGGAGCGGCGGGTTGTCGCTGGAGAAGATCGAGGCGAACCCGATGGCGAGCAGGATGCTCGGGAAGGCCAGCATCACGTCCGACAGGTAGCCCACCAGCGAGTCGAACCAGCCGCCGAAGTACCCGGCCAAGACGCCGAGCAGCGTCCCCGCGATCAGGGCGAGCACCGTGCTCACCACGCCGACCTTGAGGCTCAGTTGCGCCCCGTGCAGCACCCGCGTGGCGACGCTGCGCCCCAGGTTGTCGGTGCCGAAGGGGGCGGCCCAGGCGTTCACGCTGCCCGTGGCCGGGTCGCGGTACTCCTCGGCCACCTCGGGGTTCCACAGCGCGGCCACCGAGGGCGGTTTGAGGTTGAGGCGGTAGTTGCGGTCGGTGGTGGGGTCGTAGGGGTCGATAATCGGCGCGAGCAGGGCCAGCAGCGCGAACACGGCGACGATCACCGCGCCGACCTTGCCGGGCGTCGATCTGCGGAAGCGCCGCCAGAAGATGCTGGGCTGACGCTTGCGGGCCGCCCGGGGAGGGGAGAGGGTGGTCATGGGTTACCTCGGGGAAGGAGTTGGGGATGAGGGGTTAGAAAAGACGCAGGGCACGGGAGCTTGCGCCTCCCTCCCCCACCCCTCACCTGTACTGAATCCTGGGGTCCAGCGCCGCGTAACTCAGGTCCACGATCAGGTTGACCACGCTCACCACCAGGGCGGCGAAGATCACCCCGCCCTGGATCACCGGGTAGTCGCGCTGGCTGATCGCGTCGTACACCCACGAGCCCAGCCCCGGCCACGAGAAGATCGTCTCGGTGAGCACCGCCCCGCCGAGCAGCGCCCCCGCCTGAAGACCGATCACGGTCACGACCGGGAGGAGGGCGTTTCTCAGCGCGTGCTTGAGCGTCACGGTGCGTCCGGCGAGGCCCTTGGCCCGCGCGGTGCGCACGTAATCCTGCCCCAGCACCTCCAGCAGGCTGGAGCGGGTGATCCGCGCGATGATGGCGAGCGGAATCGAGCCCAGCGCGATGGCGGGCAGGATCAGGTGGCGGACGGCGTCCCACGCGGCGGCGGGCTGGCCCCGCAAGATCGCGTCGAGGACGTAGAAGCCGGTGAGGGGCTCCAGCACCGTGTCGTTGCCCAGCCGGGCGCTGGGGGGCAGCCACCCCAGCCGCACCCCGAAGAAGTACGCGAGGAGCAGGCCCAGCCAGAAGATCGGCATACTCACCCCCACGAGGCTGATCGTGGTGGCGAGGTTGTCCCACACGCTGTTGCGCCGCAGCGCCGCGACGATCCCGGCGGGCAGGCCGATGATCAGGGCGAAGAGCAGCGCGGAGACGGCGAGTTCGGCGGTGGCGGGAAAGCGGGCGGCGAGTTCGTCGCGCACCGGGATGTTGCTCTTGATGCCGCTGCCGAGGTCGCCCTGCACGAGTTGCCCCACGTACTTGGGGAACTGGGCGTCGAGCAATCTGGCGGGGTCTTTGTAGTTGATGAACCACGGCTTGTTGAGCCCGAGCTGCTCGCGCAGGGCGGCGCTGGCCTGGGGGGTGGCGCGCTCGCCGAGCAGGGCGGTGGCGGGGTCGCCGGGAATCGAGCGCACGAAGGCGAACACGACCACGCTGATCCCGACGATCACCAGCAGGGTCCGCAGCACGCGGCGGATCAGGTAACTGCCCAAAGGGAAGACGCCTCCTTTCTGGGAGAAGGGGTGCGGGGCGGGCCCGTTGCTCTGCCCGCCCCGCACCCGACGTTTGCCTCGTTTACCGCTTGCCGACCACGCTGATCGTGTTGAAGGGCTCGCTGCCCAGCGGGCTCGGCACCCACCCCTTGACGTAGGTGCGCGCGGCGGCGAGCGGCTGGCTGTGAACGACCGGGATGCGGTAGTTCGCGCCGTACGTGATCTCGTGAATCTGCGCGTAGACCTTGGCCTTGTCGGCCTGCGACACGGCGGCGCGGCCCTGCTCGAGCAGGCGCTGGAGCTGCGGCGGGTTCCAGTTGATGTCGTCCGAGGCGGTCGCCCCGTAGTACGCGCTGTAGAAGTTGTCGGGATCGCCGTAGTCCCCGGTCCAGCCGATCATGTACATGTCGAAGCCGGGTTCCTTGTTGCGGTCTTCGAGGTACTTCGCCCAGTCCTCGGTCTTGAGGTTCACCTTGATCCCGATGGCGCTGAGGTCGGCGGCGATGGCCTCGGCGATGGGCTTGGGGCTCGGGAAGTACGGGCGGCTGACCGGCATGTACCACAGGTCGATGGACAGGCCGTTCGGGTAACCCGCGTCCGCGAGCATCTTCTTGGCGGCCTGGGGGTCGAACTTGTAGTCGGCGGGCACGTTCTTCGAGTTCGCCCACGCCAGCACCGGCGGCACGAATGAGGCGTTGCTGATGCCCAGCCCCGGCCAGAAGGCCTCCACGATGGCGTCCTTGTTGATCGCCATGGAGATCGCCTGCCGGACTTTGTCGTTCTTGAGGTACTGGTTGCGGTTGTTCAGGCTCACGAAGCCCACGTTGAAGGAGGGCCGCTTCACCGCCACGAGGTTGCGGTCGGCCTGCACGCTCTTGAGGGCCTCGGGCGTCAGGTCGTTGGTAAAGTCGATGGTCCCAGCCTTGAGCTCGTTCAGCCGCTGCGAGGGGTCCTTGATCGCCCGGATCACGAGCTGGTCCACCTTGGCCTTCTCGCCCCAGTACAGCTTGTTGGGAAGCAGGGTCACCCGGTCACCCGTGCGCCACGCCTGGAAGATGAAGGGACCCGTGCCGACGGGCCTACTCGCGGGCGTGCCGTATTTCGCGCCGTCCTTGCGGATGGCGGTGGGGCTGGCGATGCCGAAATACCCGGCGGCCATCACGTTCGGGAACACGCTGGAGGGCTTGTTGAGGTCGAAGCGCACCGTCGTGTCGCCCACCTTCACGATGTTCTTGATGACGGCGGTGGCATCACCCTTGTACCCGCCGAGCAGCTCGCCCACGATCTCGAAGGTGCGGCCCTGGTCGCGGAAGCCGTAGGGGTGCTTGGGGTCCCACCAGCGGCTCACGTTGAAGACCACCGCGTCCGCGTTCATCGGCGTGCCGTCGTGGAAGCGCACGCCCGGACGCAGGGTGAAGGTCCACTGCGTCGCGTTCGCGTTGCTCTTCCAGCTCGTCGCCAGCCCGGGGGTGAGGTCGGTCGTGCCCTCCTTGAAGTCCACCAGGGTGTCGTAGATCTGGCGCTGCACCAGGATCGAGATGCCGTCGGTGATGTTCCCCGGCTCCAGGCTGACGGGATCACCGTTCGCGCCGAAGACGAGGGTCGCCGCGCCCGCAGAGGGCAGGGCGGCGAGCAGGGCGGTCAGAAGCACTTTCTTCATGAAGCCTCCAGGGGCCGCCCCACGTCCGCGCCGGACCACCGGGGGTGGGTGACGCTCGGACGTGAGGGGTGGGTAAAGGGCCAGCGTGGATTCAGGGTAGGGGCCCCCCCGGGTGGTGTCAAGGCGAACGCCTCCCGGCCCCTCAGGGCTGCGGGGTCAGGTCGCCCAGCGCCGCGCTCGTCCGCGCCGGGCCCAGGGTGGCCGACCCCTCGGCGCGCGGCTCGTGCGGCTCCCCGTACACGCCGTTGCCGTCCCGGTCGCGCCCGCCGACCACCCGGAAGGTGCCGTCCGGCAGGAACGCGCTGAAGCGGCCCAGGGGGTCGAGCGCGGGCTGGAAGGCGTTCCCGCGCGCGTCCTGCATCCGCACGCCGAGGGTGTCGCTCACCGCCGGGGCGCCGAGGGCCGCCGCCGCGTTGACCATCCCGAAGCCGAACTGCTCATCGCGCCCCACCGGGCCGAGGTCGGTGGCCGTCGCCACCAGCCGGGCGAGCGTGTCCTCGCGGCCCGCCGTGACCCCCTTGCTCAGCAGCAGCGCGGCGAGGGCGCTCACCTGCGGGGCGGCCTGACTCGTGCCCGACTCGGCGAGGTAGACGGGCGCGTCCCCCGCGTAGTCCCACTCGGTCGAGAGGATCAGGTCCGGGAAGGGCTGGCCGTTCAGGGTCCCGCCCCCGAAAAAGGTCGCGCCCTGCGGGTCCACCCCGCCCGGTGCCGCGAGGGCGACCTGCGGGTAGCTGTTGCTGTAGGCGGCCCGCTCCGGGGCGCTCGCCCCCGAGAGGGTCACGCTGGCGACCGCCACCGCCCCCTCGCAGGCGGCGGGGTAATAGGGCGTCGTCCCGTATCCGTTCCCCGCCGCCGCGACCACGAGTGCGCCCGCCCTCGCCGCGTCGGCCACGGCGTCGCACAGGGGCCGGGCCGTCGCCGCGTCCACGTCCCCGCCCAGGCTGAGGTTGACGACCTGCGCCGGGTGGGGGTTGGTGTGCGTCTGGCCGTCCAGGGTCACCGCCAGGCCCGCCGCGTAGCGCACGGCGAGGGCCACGTCCGCGATCTCGGCGCCCCCCGAGGCGTCGATGGCGCGCACCGGGAGCACCTTGACGGGCGCGCGGTAGACCGCCCCCACCACCCCGCTCGTGCTGCACTCCGGGCAGGCCTGCCGGTTCTCGCCCCAGCGGGCCGCGATGATGCCGCTGACGTGGGTGCCGTGGCTGCCCTGGGTACGGCCGGGCGTGTCGGGGTCGGTGGGGTCGAGGTCCGGGCCGTCCCCGTCGCCGTTGTCGTAGCCTGCCGCGTCGGGGGCCGCCGCCTGGAAGCCCAGCACGTCGAGCGCCCCGTCCCCCGGCCCGTACAGTTGCCCCTCCAGGTCGGGGTGGTCGTAGCGCACGCCGGAGTCCACCACGGCCACCGTGACGGGCCGGGTGTACGCGCCCCCCTCCATGTCGCGCCACACGCTCCCGTACCCGAGCAGGCGGGAACTCCATTGCAGCCCCGCGTACTGGTCCGTCGGCACGACCGGGGCGGCCTGGGCCCGCAGGACGGCGTTGGGCACGGCGTATTCGACGTCGGGGTCGGCCCGCAGCGCCCGCAGGGCCCCCTCCACGTCCCGCGTCTCCAGCCGCACGGCCCGCCCGCCGAGGTCACGCCGGGAGGAGGGCGGCACGTTCAGCCGCGCCAGGGTGTCCCGCGTGAGCTCCCGCGCGGCCCCGCCCCGCCCGAGCGCGACCGACTGCGCCGCCGCCGAGCGGTACTTCACGATGACGCCGCGCGCCTGCGGGGTCGGGGCCGGGGTCGCCTCCGCCCGCAGGCCCACGTCCGCTCCCTGGGCCTGCGCCGCGTCCACCACCCGCCCGGTCAGGGTGTACTGGTCGGCGGTGACCGTCCACGTCGCGCGTCCGCTCTCCTGCCCGCGCTGCCACGCGACGGTGATCTGGCCGCTCAGCCTCGCCTGGTCCGCCGCCGTCCGGGTCGCCTGCCCCCGGTCCGCCGTCACGGTCAGCCGCACGTCGCCCGTCCCCTTCGGGGGCGAGACGGTGAGCCAGGAGGGCACCCCCTCCACGGTCCAACTCCCCGCGAAGGCCTGGACCGTCGGGAGACTCAGCCGCGTGCCGAGGTCGACCGTTCGCGGGGGAATGCTGGAGGGCGCCTGGGTACAGGCGCAGAGCAGGAGGGCGGCGGTGAGCAGGACGGGGAGACGGTTCATGCGTTCCCAGGATGCCGCAGCGGGGCGGGCGGTGTGTGAAGATGCGCCGGGGCCCCCACAATGGGGGCGTGCCCAGCGGACGCGTCCACAACCTCATCAACATCGCCGCCTACAGCGTTCTTGCCGCGGGGGTCCTGCTCGCTTCCCGGGCGGGGCTCGTTACCGTGACGCCCGTGCAGGCGCTGAACTTCACCCTCGGCTTCGCGGCGGGCACCTTCCTCCTCTCGCCCGACCTCGACCTCGCGGAGGGGCGGGTGGACAGCAAGCGCCACTGGGGCCTGCTCGGCATCCTGTGGGTGCCCTACGGCATGATCTTCAGCCACCGGGGCTTATCCCACACCTGGGTCGTCGGCCCGCTCACCCGCCTCGCGTACGTCGCCGTGGTCGTCGCCCTCGTCGTCGGGTTGCTGCGCACCTTCGTGCCGGGGGTGCCTCTGCCGGGCATTCCCGAGCCGATCAGCCTCAAGTTCCTCGTCCCCATCCTGCTGGGCTACTACCTCAGCCAGTGGCTCCACCTCATCGCCGACGGGGTAAGGCCCGACCACGGGATGCGGCGGGGGATGCGGAAGCTGGGGAGGTGAGGGGACGGGGGTGGGCTCCTCAGCGGTCGACCGCCGCGTAGGTGCCCAGGGCGATCATCGCGCCACCCGAGGCCACCCTCTGCCCGCGTTGAAAACGGGCGTTCAGCCGCAGGCGTGACCCCAGCGGCCCGGCGAACGCGGCGACGAGCAGGTCAGCGAGCGTGTTGAGCACGACCGAGGTCGTCCCGAGGAGCACGAACTGCCAGAACACGCCGCCCGCCTCCGGGTTCACGAACTGCGGGACGAAGGCCAGGAAGAAGAGCGCGGTCTTCGGGTTGAGCAGTTCGGTTATGACGCCCTGCCTGAAGGCGTGGTTCGGACGGGGACCGCCGTTCACGTCGAGGGAGAGCCGTTCCTTCGACAACAGCGTCCGCACGCCCAGGTAGATCAGGTAGGCCGCCCCCGCGTACTTCACGAGGCTGAAGGCGAGCGACGAGGCGAGGATCAGGGTGGAGAGTCCGGCGGCGGAGGCGAACACGTGAAACATTCCCCCCACCAGCGTGCCGAACGAACTCTGCACCCCGTCGCGCCGCCCTCCTCCCAGGCTGCGCGCCAGGACGTAGAGCAGGCCGGGCCCCGGAAGCACCGCGAGAACCAGGGCCGCGAGGAGGAAAGCGCCGTACTGGTGGGCGTCGAGCATGGTTGAGCATACCGTGGGCGGCATGGGGGGAGCGGACCTGCCTAACCCTCCCGCCGCGTCTGGAACACCATCACGTCGCTTCCCTCCTCCAGCGGCCCGCCCTGGAAGCTCCCCGACACGCGCGGCGGCTCGAAGCCTGCGTGTCGGAGCAGCCACTCGACCTCGTAGCGGGTGTAGTACCGCTGGGTGAGGGTGTAGTGCCGCCGTGTGAGCCCGCCGCCCGGGGCCGCCCTGTCCGCGAAATATTCGGTCGTGATGTGCTGATGGGGCCGGTCGTGGCGCTGCACCAGAAAGACGTCGGTGCGCGAGCCGTCCGGGGCGTGGAAGGTCTCGCCCTCGTGCCGGACGGTGTTCATCTCGCCGAAGCGGGGCACGTACAGGTCGAAGACGAAGGCGCCGCCGGGGAGGAGATGCGCCCGCAGGTTCTCCAGCGCCGCGAGCTGGTCGTTCGGCGTGTACAGGTGCATCAGCGAATTGAAGGGGGCGATGACGAGGGGGAAGCGTTCCTCCAGCCTGAAGCTGCCCGCGTCTCCCTGCACGAAGTCCAGACTCAGCCCGCCCTCCGCCGCCCGCGCCCTTCCGCGCTCGATCATCCGCGCGCTCGGCTCCAGGCCCACCACCCGCACGCCGCGCCGCGCGAGGAAGGCCGTCACCCGCCCCGTCCCGGCCCCCACCTCCAGCACCGGCCCGCCGACGCGCTCGGCGACCCCCGCGTAGAAGTGCAGGTCGTCGCGGTAGAGGTCGTACTGGTGGTCGTAGAGGTCGGCGAAGTCGTCGTAGTTCACGGGAGAGAGGGTAGTGGGTTGCGGGCGGGAGGTTGTGGGGCACTTCCCACGACCTACGACCCTTCCCCGTACCGCTCCAGAAACGCCTCCCGACTCACCACGCTCAGCCTGACTTCGGGCATGGGGCCCCCCGTCCCGTAGGCGCGGCGCACCAGGGCCGACCAGGGGCGCAACCGGCGCAGGACGGCGGAGGGGAGGGGCTGGCTCTCGAAGCCCAGGAGGGCGAGCAGCGGCGCGAAGGTGCTGAGGCCGAAGATCACCCGCGCGCCCCGGAGTTCCGGCCTCGTCTGGAGGTCGCGGGCGAGGTCCCGGAAGTCCCCGGGGGCGAGGCGCAGGCCCCGGCGCAGACCGATATCCACCAGAAGCGGGCTGTTGAGGTGGAGTTCGGCGGCGGGGGTCCCACGGGGCACGGGGGTGCCATCCGCCAGCGTGACGCCCTCCAGCGCGAACCGCACGCTTCCCAGCCGGAAGAGGTTGTCCGCCCGCCCCCCGGCGTGCCGGATCCCCCCCATGCGGTCCACCCGCCGGTCGAGGCCCCCCAGCAGACGGCGGGGCAGGCCCCGGAGGCCCAGCGGCGCGGCCCCGTCCAACCCGCCGAGCGGCACCAGGGCGTACCCCCGCCCCCGCAGGTCGGCGAGGAGGCCGGGCAGGGCAGGCACCGTGTTGGGCGCCCCCGGCCCCGCGTCGTGCAGGACGACGACCGCGCCGGGGTGGGCCAGGGCTCCTACCCGACTCCGCACGCTCTCCGGGGTGGACTCGGGGTGCCAGTCGCGGCCTTCGACGGTCCAGTGGGCGCCCGTCACTCCCGCCGCGCGCTGCCCGAAAATGGTGGCGAGGGTGTACGCGCCGTGGGGTGGGCGGTGCAGCCGTGCGGATCGCCCGGTCACGGCGGACACGCGCCGCGCCGCCCGCCCGGGTTCGAGGAAGGCCCCCCACGGTGTCCGCACCCAGGCGTGGACGTGCCGCGCCGCGTGGGGTTCGACCTCGTGCCCCTCGGCGAGGGTCCGGGCGATCAGCTCCGGGTAGGCTTCCGCGCGGGGAGCGATCACGAAGAAGGTCGCCCGCGCACCCGCCTCCCGCAGCGCGTCGAGCACGGCGGGCGTCGTGGCGGGGTCCGGCCCGTCGTCGAAGGTGAGGGCGAGCGCCCGCTGCTCCTGCCGTCCCTCGCGGATCAGGCCCAGGTTCAGCCGCTGCACGAGGAGGGAGGGGAGCCCCACGTACCCCACCAGGGCGAGGGCGCCCAGGCCCAGCCAGCCCCGGCGCCTCATGTCCGCCCCAGTTTGCGCAGCAGGGCGCGGGCCACCCGGTCGGCGGCGTCGGGCACGCTGACGGCGGTCGCGCCCCCGCTCAGGCGGGCGTGTTCGTCCGGGTCGAGCGCGCGCAGAATGGCCGGGCGGACCTCCGCCACACCTCTCGCCCACAGCGCCGCCCCGTGCCGGACGAGGTAGCTGGCATTGTGCTCCTCCTGTCCGGGAATCGGGTCGTGGATGACGAGCGGCACCCCGAGTGTCGTGGCCTCCGCGACCGTGAGCCCCCCCGCCTTGCCCACCACGAGGTCGGACGCGGCGAGGAGGTCGGGGAAGTCGTGCGTGAAGCCCAGCGCGTGGACGGTTGCCCCGCCGATCCGCGTGACCCCCCGCCCCCGCGCCCCCGCGAGCACCAGGACCTGCACCCGCCGCCCCAGGTTCGCCACCTCGGCCAGCACCCGCCCGAGCGCCCGGTACGTCCCCGTGCCGCCCCCCGACACCAGGATCAGGGGTTCGTCCGCCCGGAGCCCGTGCCGCTCCCGCAGGGCCGCCCGGTCCGCCCCGATCAGCTCGCGGAATCTCGGTGAGATGGGGATGCCGGTGACGGTCACGTCGTCCCCGCGAATCCGCCAGCGGCCCATCTGCTCGCGGGCCTCCTCGGTGGGCACCATCAGGAGTTCGGCCTCGGGCCGCGCCCAGTGATGGTGGATGCGGTAGTCGGTGACGACGAGGGCGTTCAGGAAGTCCGTGCCCAGCCGCGTGCGGGCGGTGTGGGCGAGCGCCACGGGCGTGGGGTAGCTGCTCACGACCACCTCGGGGCGCACCTCGCGCACGTCGCGCAGCATCCCGCGCAGGCCCAGCCAGCCGAAGGTGCCCGTCAGCGCCCGGGGCTCGGTCTCGCGGTCGGTCCACTCGTAAAAGGCCCGGTACATCCCCGGCGCGTAGCGCAGCCACGCCGCGTAGGTGCCCGCCGTGACCGCCCGCTCGAAGGGCGTGAGGTACGCGATGAAATCCGCGTGCCGCGCCTCCAGGTCAACCCCCGCCCCCCGCAGCGCCCGGTCGAGCGCGTCGTTCGCCTGGTGGTGCCCGCTCCCGAACGAGGCCGAGAGGATCAGGGCGCGCAGCCCGGCGGGGGAGGGCAGGAGGCGGGGCGCGGAGCGCGGCGGCTGTTCCTGCGTCCCGCGCCCCGCCTCCCGCGCACCCTCCTTCACGCGCGCCTCAGCAGCCATAGCCCCGTCCCCGCGAAGACCACGTTCGCCAGCCACACCCCGACTTCCGGCAGGCCCGGCAGGTTTCCCGCCACCGTCAGCCCCACGAAGAACAGCAGGTAGTACGCGACCGCGATCATCAGGGCGATGCCCAGGCTGACTCCCAGCGTTCGCCCATAGCGCAGCGCGAAGGGCAGGGCGGCGAGGGCCAGCACGAGATTCCCGAAAGGGAGCGCCAGC
The DNA here is from genome assembly GCF_018863415.1 of Deinococcus aestuarii. NCBI lineage: Bacteria > Thermotogati > Deinococcota > Deinococci > Deinococcales > Deinococcaceae > Deinococcus > Deinococcus aestuarii. The sequence goes on from NZ_JAHKSN010000001.1 coordinate 11,120, forward strand.
TTGCGGTTGAGGCCCAGCCTCGCGTCCTGCCGCTCGCCCTCGGGCACGCCGGGCGCGGTGAGGGCCGTGACCAGTTCCGGCCACCCCTGCGAGTCCGCCCCGATGGCGTCCGCGTACTGGGCGAAGGTCTCCTGCCGCGAGAGCCCGGTGTCGAGCGTCAGGGTATCCGTCGCTCGTTCGGGCAGGATCACGTTCGGGAAGACCTCCTGCACCGCCGTGCGGAAGGCTGCCGGGTCGTCTTCGGGCACCCGCGCGAGGTCCGCCACCGCCCCGTAGTTCACACTGAAGACCTGATACCCCGTCAGGCTCAGGACGTTGCCCTCGAAGATGCCCGCGTCCGCGAAGATCACCGTGCCGCGCCGGAGGTCGCCCGGCTGCCAGCGCTCGACCCGCACGCCGCTCATCTGGCGGGTGGCGCGGTCGTACCCTTGGAGCGAGAGGGTGAGCCCGCCCCGCAGGTCGAGCGTCTGCCCGGCGAGCCGCCCCAGCCCCGCGCCCGTCAGCACGTCCCAGTACAGGCCACGCGTCTCCACGTTCGCGCGGGGGGCAATCCACAGGCTCAGCCACACGGCAATCAACGTCACGATCCCCGCGACGACTGCCACGGGCCGCGCGACCCTCCCCAGCCCGATCCCGCCCGACTGCACCGCCACGAGTTCGCGCTCGGTGGCAAGGCGCCCGAAGGCCACCACGGTCATGAGCACGACCGCCATCGGGAAAATCTTGACGAGCGTGTCCGGCACCTGATACCCGATCCACTGCCCGATCCGCACCACGGGCACCCCGCGCAGCCACTGGCTGCTGATGAAGAAGTACCCGAAGCTCAGGATCGCGGTGAAGAGGAGCGTGCCCGCCAGCAGCGGCGGCAACAGCTCGCGGGTGACGTAGCGGGTGAGGCGGGTCACCGCGCGATCCCGGCGCGGCTTGTCGCGTGTGGCGCGTGGTTTGTGGAGGAGGGTGGGCCTTTCTCCACACGCCACAGGCCACAGGCCACAGGCCCCCTCACCCCTTCGCCACCGCGAACAGGATCGTCGCCTCCGCCGCCACCTGCCCGTCCACCTCGGCCCGGCAGGTCGTCTTGCCCAGGCCCCGGCGCAGGAAGTCGAGTTTGGCGTGGAGGTGGAGCTGGTCGCCCGGAATCACCTTGCGCCTGAACCGCGCCCCCTCCACCCCGGCGAGGTAGCCGACCGTGCCCGGCTCCAGCTCGCCGTGCAGGCAGAACATGCTCGCCTGGGCCAGCGCCTCCACGATCAGGACGCCCGGCATCACGGGTTCTTGCGGAAAGTGCCCCGGGAAGAAGGGCTCGTTCACGGTCACGTTCTTGAGGGCGTGGACCTCGCCGTTCCCGGCGCCCAGCACCCGGTCCACGAGCACGAAGGGGAAACGGTGGGGCAGGGTGCGCAGCACGTCTTGGATGAGCAGGGGTTTCATAGGTGGGTCTCCGGTGGGGCGTGAGAAGGGGCGGGAGCCGCGCTCAGCCCCCGGTGGGTCGGGCGGGGGGCTCAGCGGCGCAGGTAGTGGTCGCTCGACACCAGGCTGTCGCCGAGCACCGGGATCATCTCCAGCGCCATGCCTGTGCCGATGGCGACGGCCTCGACGGCGTTCTCCGCCACCCGGACGGGGATCTTCGTCGCCTGCTGGATGAGCCCATCGAAGTTCCGCAGCAGCGAGCCCCCGCCCGTCATCACGATCCCGTGGTCGAGGATGTCGCTCACGAGTTCGGGCGGGGTGATCTCCAGCACGCGCTTGACGCCCTCGACGATCTGGCTGACGGGCTCGCTCAGCGCCTCCACCACCTCGCGGGTGTCGAGCGTGATCGTCTTCGGCAGGCCGTTCACGAGGTCGCGGCCCCGCACCTCGGCGGTGAGGTTCTCGCCCTCGTCGAGGAGGGTGGCGGCCCCCACCTTGACCTTGATCTCCTCGGCGGTGCGCTCGCCCACCAAGACGTTGTGCTTGCGCCGCACATACCGGATGATGCTCTCGTCGAACTCGTCCCCGGCCACCCGCATCGACTCGCTGACGACGATGCCGCCCAGCGAGATCACCGCGATGTCGCTGCTGCCCCCGCCGATGTCCACGATCATGCTGCCCACCGGCTCGGCGATCTTGAGCCCCGCCCCGATGGCCGCCGCGAGCGGTTCCTCGATCAGGAAGGCCCGGCGGGCGTTGGCGTTGAGCGCCGCGCGCAGCACTGCCCGCCTTTCGACGTCGCTCACGTTGCTGGGGATGCCCACCATGAGCTGCGGCTTGAGGCCGAACATGCGCCCCGCCCCGCCCTGCACCTTTTGCAGGAACATGGTGATCATCCGCTCGGTGAGGAGTTCGTCGGCGATCACGCCGTCCTTGATCGGCCGCACGGCGACGATCCCGCCGGGCGTGCGCCCGATCATGCGGTAGGCCTCCTCGCCGACGGCCTTGACCTGCTTGCTGTCGCGGGTCATGGCGATCACGCTGGGTTCCTGGAGGACCAGGCCCCGGCTCTTGGTGTAGATCAGGAAGGTCGCGGTGCCCAGATCGATGCCGATGTCTTCAGAAAACCTCACGCCATGCCTCCGCTCAAAACGCCCCAATCGTAGCACGGGGCATGAATGGGCTCCGGAGCCGTGTCTGCGCCCTCAGCCCCTCGGTTTCAGGTAAGCCGCCAGCCCCGCGAGCAGGCTCGTCAGCAGCGTCAGGCCCACGGCGCGGCTGTAACTGGCGACCCCCTCCAGTCCCACCCGGGCACTCAGCACGCCCTCCACGCTCCCCAGCGAGCGCAGCCACAGCGGCGCGTTCGGGTTGAGCGTGGCGAAGACCCCCAGCGTCAGCGCGGCCAGAGCGAGCACCGCCAGCGCCAGCGCCACGACGAGAACCCACCTCAGAGCCCGCACCCTCGCTCCTGCCCCGCCGCCCGGATGGTCGCCGTCATCGCCGGGCATTGTAGAGCCGCCGCCTGAAAAGGACACCCGCCCCCCGGCGGTAGACTCCGCCCCGTGAGCGCCCCGCCCCTGCCCGCCCGCGTCCGCGTCACCCGGCCCCCCCTGCCCCTCGCCCCCGGCCTGAGGGCGGCGGCGGCGCGGCTGTGCCCGGACGCCCCGTTGGAGGCCTTGACGGGCGCGGCCCTCGCCGTCGCGGGCGGCGCGGTGATCGGTGCGGCGCTGAGGTGGGAGGGCGGCGAGGCCCTGGGCGTGGACCCGGGCTGGCGCGGGCGCGGCATCGAGGAGGCGCTGTCAGCCGCACTACACGACACCTAACGCCCGTTTGGTAGCGTGGGGGCATGACCACCACCGTCACCCCCCCGGAGTCCGGCCTGGGCTTCGCCCTCTCGGACGAGCAGCGGTTGATCGTCGGGCACGTCCGCGACTACTGCCGCGCCGAGATCGCCCCATTGAGTGCCGAGTACGACCGCAGCGGCGAGTACCCCTGGCCGCAACTGCGCGGCCTGGCCGAACTCGGCCTGCTGGGGGCGACCGTGCCCGAGACGTGGGGCGGGGCCGGGCTCGACGCCGTGACCTACGCCCTGTGCCTGGAGGAGATCGCCGCCGCCGACGCCTCGGTGGCCGTGATCGTCTCCGTGCAAAACGGCCTGCCGGAAAAGATGCTGCTGCGCTACGGCACCGACGCCCAGAAGGAGAAGTACCTGCGACCCCTCGCCATGGGCGAGCGCATCGGCGCGTTTTGCCTCACCGAGAGCGGGGCAGGCTCTGACGCGGCCAGCCTGCAACTCAAAGCCACCCGCGACGGGGACGGCTGGGTCCTGGACGGCGCCAAAGCCTGGATCACCTCGGGGGGTCAGGCCGACACCTACCTCGTCATGGCGCGTACGGGCGGCCCCGGCGCACGCGGGGTGAGCTGCTTCGTCGTCGAGAAGGACACCCCCGGCCTGAGCTTCGGCCGCCCCGAGGAGAAGCTGGGCCTGCACGCCGCGCACACGACCACCGTGACCTTCGAGGGGGTGCGCGTGCCCGCCGGGAACATGGTCGGCGAGGAGGGGCAGGGCCTGATCATCGCCCTGTCCAGCCTCGACTCGGGGCGGGTGGGCATCGCCATGCAGGCCCTCGGGATCGCCCGCGCGGCGCTGGAGCACGCCACCCGCTACGCCGCCGAGCGCGAGCAGTTCGGCAAGAGGCTCCGCGAGTTCGAGGGCGTCTCCTTCAAGATCGCCCGCATGGCCGCCCGCATCGAGGCCGCCCGCCTCGTCGCCCTCAAGGCCGCGTGGCTGGGAGAAAGGGGCCTGCCCCACGGCAAGGAGGCCAGCATCGCCAAGCTCCTCGCCTCGGAGACGGCCGTGGACGCCACCCGCGACGCCATTCAGATCTTCGGCGGCAACGGCTACAGCCGCGAGTATCCCGTCGAACGCCTCTACCGCGACGCCAAGGTCACCGAAATCTACGAGGGCACCAGCGAGATTCAGCAGCTCGTGATCAGCCGGGCGGTGTTCGGCGAAATCGTGGGCTGAGAGGAGCGGCGTACACCCGTTGTACGCTCTGGCCTGCCTCGACTGAACATCAGCCAGCTTCGCCAGAATTTGCGCGAAGCGGTAGAACAGGTCAAGGCCGGGAAGGAGATCGAGATCGTCCAGAACGGCGTGATCGTCGCCGCGCTTGTCCATCCCGAGCGGCTGCGTCCCCGCGTGATGACGCCGAACATCGCTGCTGCGGACGCTCTTGCCGTACAACTGGAAGCGGCGAGAAACCGGGTCCGCCGGGATGGTTTGAAGTTGTGCAGTGAGGGCACCCACCCTGAACGTGCCGAGGAACTGATCCAGGACGTTGATCAACAGAGAGTCGCGGGCGAGTGAAATACGCGCTCGACAGCGACGTTCTTGGTTGTGCCGCCAGTGAGGGCCAGCCGCTCGGCGATCCGGTTCGGCGACTTCCTCAGGAAGCCGAGTCGGAGATGCACGTCGGTTCCGTCCTCCTTCTCACGGAAGTGCTCGCCAACCCTCTGCGCGAGGGGAGGGCCACGGAGCTTCAGCTTCTCGGAAGCCTGCTGGCTGCGCTCAGTTTGCACGACATCACGCGCAGCACGGCCCTCCTCGCCACCCAGCTCGCCGCCGCCTACCGTCTCCGGGCCCCGGACGCCCTGCACCTCGCCTGCGCCGTAGAAGCTGGAGCGAGCGCCTTCCTCACCGCTAACCGCAAGGACTTCCGGCGGGGCGAGATTCTAGAACTGGGTGTGCTGTACCCGGAAAACCTTCAGCCCTTCACCGCCAGCGCCCGCAGCCGCACATAATCGGCCACCCAGTCCTGCCCGTTCCACAGGTGGGACCGGGCGAGTTGCTCGGCGCGGGTGAGGACCGCCCGCCGCTCATTGTCTCCCAGGGGCGCGAGCCAGCCTCCCGCGAAGCCCTCCAGCCAAGCCCGGAACCCGTCCGCGCCACTCAGCACCGAGGGTCGGTCGAAACGGTGCAGGCGCTCGACCCGGAATCCCGCCGCTTCGAGCAGGGTCGCCAACTCCGCCGGGCCGGGAAAGACCCAGGGGGGCTCCATTGCGGGCAGGCCCAGGTCGGCCAGCGCTCCCTCGACGGCCTCCCGCACGGCCAGGACGTTCCCGGCCCCGCCCATCTCCAGGGCCAGCCGCCCGCCGGGCCGCAGGGCCGCGTGCAGGTGGGCGAACACGGGCGGCAGGGGGTCCATCCAGTGCAGCGCCGCATTGCTGAACACGGCGTCGAACTCGGAGCGGAAGGGGAGGCGGTGGGCGTCCTCCACCACAAAGGTCACGCCGGGGTGCCGCTCCCGCGCCCCCGCGATCATGTCCGGCGAGGCGTCCACCCCCGTCACGACTGCGCCGCTCCCGGCGATCTGGGCGGTGAGTTCCCCCGTCCCGCACCCCAGGTCGAGGATATGGTCACCCGGCTGCGGCGCGAGCCAGCCTGTCACGAGGTCGCGGCTGGCCTCGAAGACGAAGGCGTGGCGGTCGCGGTAGTGGGCGGCCTGCCAGTGGTCGGGGGCGGGGGGATCGGTGGGATTCATGCGGCTCCTCGGGGAGGTCTGGGCGAGACCCGGCCCTCGGCTCCTCCCACCCCCCGGTTTTGAAGCCTGGAGTGCCCCGCGTCAACCCAGGATTTTCCGCTCGTCCCAGGCGAGGGCGGTCCTGATGCCCTCGTCGACGCTCGATTGCGGCCTCCAGCCCAGCAACTCCCACGCCCGCTCGACTCCGGCGTACGCCCCGCCGACGTCTCCGGGGCGGGGCGGGGCGGCCCGCAGGGGCAGCGGCTGACGGGACACACGCTCGAAGGCGGCGACGAGTTCCCTGACCGTGACGCCCTGGCCGGTGCCGAGGTTCACGGCCAGGTAGCGGTCGTTCAGGTCGCGCAGGCGGGCACGTTCGAGAACGGCGTCGAACTGCTCGACCGCCCGCACGTGGGCCAGGGCGAGGTCCCAGACGTGGATGTAGTCGCGCAGGCCGCTGCCGTCGCGGGTGGGCCAGTCCGTCCCGGTGACCTCGAAGACGGGCAGCCGTCCGCGCGCCGCCTCCACGATCCGGCCCAGGACGTGGGAGGGGGCCTCCACGTGCGACCCGCTGCGGAGCCCGGGGTCGGCGCCGATGGGATTGAAGTACCGCAGGGCGATCCCGCGCAGTTCGGTGGCGTGGCACAGGTCCTCCAGCACCATCTCCATCATGTATTTCGTGCGGGCGTAGGGGCTCCCGGGGCGCAGGGGGCTGTCCTCCGTGACGCGGAAGTCCGGCGAGGCGTCGTAGATGCTCGCGCTGGAGCTGAACACCACGCGCGTCTGCCCCAGCTCCACGAGGTTCTGGAACAGGTCCAGGCTCTTGGCGACGTTCTCCCGGTAGTAGCGGTACGGCTCGGCCACCGACTCGGGAACGACGATGAGCGCCGCGCAGTGGATCGTGCAACAGGTCTCCGGGTGCTCGTCCAGCAGCCGTTCGAGCAGCGGCCTGTCCGCGATGTCTCCCCGGTAGAACGCGCGGCCGCGTGTGAATTCCCGCCGACCCGTCACGAGCGAGTCGAGAATGACCGGTGTGTGACCGTGCTCCTCCAGCGCGGAACAGACCGTGCTGCCGATGTACCCCGCCCCACCCGTGACCAGGACCTTCATGAGCCGAACTTAACAGCCGTCTCAGGAGAGGCACATGCCCCCACTGGCGGGGTCACTGGGGTCTATTCGACAAAAAGAGGCGGGAAGGTGAGAAAAGGAAAACCCGCCGCGCCGTCTTGTGAATTTCTTCCGGCGAAAGGGACGGCTCTCCGAAGATCAGCGGCCCCCCATCGACGAAGGCGTAGCGCCCCCGTTATGGGCGGTCTGCCGGTCGGCGGTGGAGGGGGGTTGGGCTCATGTCGGTTGGGCGTGAGGCGAGACAAACCTCGTCTCCTAAGGAGCAGATGGCCCCAGGGGTCAGACACCCTCGAAGAATTCGCTGTCCACCCGCTTGAGCGCATAGGTCGTGTGGGTGACGACGCCGACGCCGTACTGGATCATCAGCTCGGCCAGTCTCGGTCCGTCGATCAGGATGATGTGGCCGAGGCGCTCGGCGGTTTCTCTGGCCCCATTGCTGAAGCCGGAGGTCGTCAGAAAAACGCCCTTGCTGGCCTTGTGGTAGCTGAGGCTCCCGGCGAAGGTCCGAATCTCCGGGCTATGCACCGTGTTCTGCCACTTCTTCGCTTGCAGGTACACCTTGTCCAGCCCCAGCGGGTCCTGTTTGACCAGACCGTCGATGCCGTTGTCGCCGCTCTTGCCGAGGGCCTGCCCGGCGTCGCGGGTCGTCCCGCCGTAGCCCATCGCCACGAGCAGTTGCACCACCAGCGCCTCGAACTGCTGCGGCGTGAGCTGCGTCACCTGAGCCAGCAGGTCGTCCGCCAGCGCTGCGTTGAGTTCGGTGTAAAGGGCATCGAGTTGCTCTTCGGGTGAGGTTGTTGGAGGAATGGAGGTCAGTTGAGCCTCTGCTGGAAGGTCGGCGGCCTTCCCACGTCCGACGAATTGCGCGTAGGCAGGGATGGTACTCAGCTCCCGCATGGAGATACTGCCGGGGTACTGTTGCAAGAGGCGTCCGCCCTGCTCGGTCATCCGCACTGTGCCCCGACTCGGGCTGCTGACCGCGCCCGCCTTGCTCAGATGGAACTTGGCCCACAGGATGCGGTTGGCATACTTCGCCTGGCGCCCGCTGGGTAAGAGCTCCTGCACGTCTTCTTTCGTGAGAGAGAAGTGCCGTGCAAGTGGTTCGTAGAGGTCCCTGATCCGGTGTTCCTGGCCGTCCTGAATCAGGTGCAGGATGGGCCGCATGAAGGCTTGAAAATCCGGCACTGCCATGCCTCAACCTATCCCAAGCAGAAGGGCCGCCCACCCCCAGATGGACGGCCCCCACTTCCATCCCCCGCTCAGTCCGTGTACGCCCCCACCGCCGCGCTGCTCACCAGCCTCGCGTACTTCGCCAGCACGCCGCGCTTGTACCGAGGCTCCGGCGCCACCCACACCGCCCGCCGCCGCTCCAGCTCCTCCTCGTCCACGTGCAGGTTGAGTTGCAGCGTCTCGGCGTTCAGCTCGATGGTGTCGCCCTCCTGCACGAGCGCGATGGGGCCGCCCACGAACGCCTCAGGGGCGACGTGGCCCACGACCAGCCCGAAGGTGCCACCCGAGAAGCGCCCGTCGGTGATCAATCCCACCGAGTCGCCCAGCCCCTTGCCGATGATCGCGCTGGTGGGGGAGAGCATCTCGCGCATTCCCGGGCCGCCCTTGGGGCCCTCGTAGCGGATGACGAGCACGTCCCCGGCCCTGATCTGGTCGCCCATGATCGCCGCCATGCACTCCTCCTCCGAGTCGAAGACGCGCGCCGGGCCAGTGATCTTGATGCTCTTCAGGCCGCTGATCTTGGCGACCGATCCCTGCGGCGCGAGGTTCCCGCGCAGGATGGCGAGGTGCCCCTGCTGGTAGATCGGCTGGTCGAAGGGGTGAATCACGTCCTGCCCGGCGTCGGGGGTCTCCGGCTCGTCCGCCAGGTTCTCGGCGACCGTCTTGCCCGTGACCGTGAGGCAGTCGCCGTGGAGCAGCCCGGCTTTCAGCAGCATCTTCATCACGCGCGGGATGCCGCCCACCTCGTGCAGGTCGGTCGCCACGTACCGCCCGCTGGGCTTGAGGTCGCAGAAGACTGGCGTGCGCTCGCGGATGCGCTCGAAGTCCTCCAGGCTCAGGTCGATGTCGCAGGCGTGGGCAATCGCCATCAGGTGCAGTACGGCGTTCGTGGAGCCGCCAACGGCCATGACGACGGTGATCGCGTTCTCGAAGGCCTGCTTCGTCAGGATGTCACGCGGGCGGATGTCCTGCTCAATCAGTTTGATCAACGCGCGGGCGCTGTCGGCGCTGCTCGTCGCCTTCTCCGCGTCCACCGCGCTCATCGTGGAGGAGTACGGCAGGCTCATCCCCATCGCCTCGAAGGCGCTGCTCATCGTGTTCGCCGTGTACATGCCGCCACACGAGCCGTTGCCGGGGCAGGCCCGTTTCTCGATCTGCTCGAAGTCCTCGCGGCTGATCTTGCCCGCGCCGAAAGCGCCGACCGCCTCGAAGACGGACACGATGGTAAGGTCCTTGCCGTCGTAGTGACCGGGCTTGATGGTGCCGCCGTAGACGAAGACGGCGGGGATGTTGAGGCGGGCGATGCCGATCATCGCGCCGGGCATGTTCTTGTCGCAGCCGCCGACCACGATCACGCCGTCATGAGACTGGCCCCGGCTGACGGTCTCGATGGAGTCGGCGATCACCTCGCGGCTGACCAGCGAGCACTTCATCCCCTCGGTGCCCATGCTGATGCCGTCGGACACGGTGATGGTGCCGTACACCTGGGGCATCGCCCCGCCCTCGCGGATCGCGTCGGTGATATGGCCCGCCAGCTCACCCAACCCGTTGTTGCACGGCGTGATGTTGCTCTGCGCGTGCGCCACGCCGATGATCGCCTTCTCGAAGTCGCCGTCCCCGAAGCCCACCGCGCGCAGCATCGCCCGGTTGGGCGCGCGCTCGTCCCCCTGCGTGACGTGGTGGCTGTTCCAGTTGAGCTTCCTCTTGGTCGCGGTGTCCGTCATGTCTTTAAGCTACGCCAATCCTCGGCATGGTCAGGAACGGCGGGGCAGACAGGCGGCGGGCGCAACCGTCGCGGGGCTCGCCGTCGTGACGAGCGACGGGCTCTACGCTGAGCGCATGACGGCCCCTGCCCCGGTTCCCCTCGTCTTCGTGTACAACGCGGACGGCGGCGTCCTCAACGGCCTGAGGGACCTGTGGGTCAAGACCGTCCGGCCAGGGGAGTACGACTGCCAGCTCTGCGCGGTGACCTACGGGGTCACGGGCATGAAACGCGAGTGGCGCGACTACGTGAAAGGGCTGGGACGCGACGTGCGGTTCCTGCACCGCGATGAACTGCGGGACGAGTACGGCGTGCAGGGCGTGCCCCTCCCCGCCGCCTTCGAGGTGGGGCCGGATGGAACGTTGCGCGAGTGGCTTCCCGCCTCCCAGATCCGCGCGGCGGCGACCCTCGACGACCTGATGCGGCTCGTGAAAGCCCGGCTGGACCGGGAGGCGAGGACTGAGCCCGCCCCGGCCCCCTGACCTTCCTACCCGATGTTCAGCCCTACGTCGAAAGTTGCCTTGTACCCCTGCTCCGGCGCCCCCGTCAAGCTCAGCAGGAGTTGGTTCCCCCCGTTGCGGTAGATGCCGTCCTCCGCGTTCAGCACGTTGCGCCTGCCCTTGCGGTTGTAGGGGGCGCGGGCGTGTGCCCGGTCGGTGACCTCTTCCGGGAAGAACAGTTGGGAGGTGAACTCTCCGGTCGCCTGCCCGCCCGCGTTCAGGGGCCGCAGCTTGAAGTGGATGTGGACGGCCCGGCCCGGGTACCAGCCGGGGTAGACGGTCGTGAAGGTCGCCCTGCCCTGGGCATTGGTGACCTGCGAGCCCCGCAGGAAGTCGCCGCCGTCGCCCTGCACGCCCGAATAGACGCCCAGCGCGTCACACTGCCACACGTCGACCAGCACGTTCGCGCGCGGCTGGCAGGCGTTCACCGCCACGCGTGAGGTGACGAAGGTGAGGGTGAGCGGCACGCCCGCGCTGACCTGTCCGGTCGAGGTGTCCTTGCGGATGTCGCTTCGCCGCAACTCCTCCTCCACAAAGTACGGCCCCTCGGTCATGGCGGGGCGCACCACGCAGCCCGGCAGGCTGGCCGCGCCGCCCGTGCCCGCGCTCGTGCCGCCCGCCCCGCCGGGAGGAGGGCCGCGCCGCTGGGCGAGGACGCCGCCGCCCACCGCCAGCCCCGCGCCGCCCAGTCCGAGCAGCCGCAGGGCCGTTCTCCTGCTCAGCAGGGTCCCCACCATCTCGTCGTCGTTGTCCTGGTCGTCGTGCTGCGGGTACGGGTTCATGACAGACCTCCTGAAAAGGGTGGCCGCAGGGTACTGGGTGCCGGTTAGAGCTGGGTTGGAGATGGAACCTTCTGACAGGCCGACCGTGCTGACTCAGCACAACAGCGAGGGGGGCGACCGCCCACCGGAAGCCGCCCCTCTGGCTGATGGCCGAAAGCTGACCGCTCCCCCTTACGCCTTGACCGTCCGCGCGCCCGCCTTGCGCTTGTCCTTCCACTCCTCCAGGTACACGACCATCGGCGCGACGATGTAGATCGACGAGTAGGTGCCGACGAGGATGCCGATCAGGAGGATCAGGCTGAAGTCGCGCAGGACCGGGCCGCCGAAGATCAGGAGGCTGACGAGCGGCAGCATGGTGCTCACCGAGGTCATCACCGTGCGCGAGAGCGTCTGGTTGATCGAGGTGTTCACGATCTCGCGGTAGGGCCGCCCGCGCATCTCGCGCAGGTTCTCGCGGATGCGGTCGGAGACGATGATCGAGTCGTTGAGCGAGTAACCGATCAATGTGAGCAGCGCGGCCACGGTCGCCACCGTGAACTCCAGGCCGAGCAGGCTGAAGAGCCCCATCGCAATCGCCACGTCGTGGACGGCGGCGATGATGCTGCCCAGCCCCATGATGAAGTCGAAGCGGAAGCCGACGTAGATCAGGATCAGGGCCAGACCCAGGACCACGGCGTAGACGGTCTTCTGGGTGAGCTCCTGGCCGACCGCCGGGCCGACCGTCTCGCTCGACAGCACCTCGCCCTGCGGCAGCGCCGAGATGGCCGTGCCCAGCCGCTGCGTCTCGGCGGCGGTGAGTTCGGGCACCTTGACGGTGTACTGGGCGCCGCTGATCCCCGGAATCACGTCCCGCTGGATGGTGGCGCTCTGCGGGGTCACCTTGGCGACGCCCGCACCCGAGACGGCCTCGCGCATCTGCTCGGGCGTCGTCGCCGCGCCCGCCCGGACGGTCAGGGTGGTGCCGGACACGAAGTCCACCCCGTAGTTCAGGCCCCGGGTCGCCAGGATCAGCCCGCCGCCCAGCGCCAGCAGCACGCTGAGGGTGGTCACGATGGGCGCGGCCTTCATGAAGTTGATGTTGGTCTTGCCGATGCGGGTCGGGGCGCTCGCATTCGGCCTGCGCCGCGCCAGCACCTGCATCCCCCACTTGGCGAACACGAGGTTCGAGAAGGTGGAGGCGATCACGCCGATGATCAGGGTGACGGCAAAACCCTTCACCGGGCCGGTCGAGTAGTTGTACAAGGCCAGCGCCGAGAGCAGGTGCGAGGCGTTCACGTCGAGGATCGCGGCGGTGGAGTGCTGGTATCCGGCGCCGATGGCGTTCTTGAGGCCTTTGCCCTTCGCCATCTCCTCCTTGATGCGCTCGAAGGAGATCACGTTGCCGTCCACGGCGGCGCCGATGGTGAGCACCAGCCCCGCGATGCCCGGCAGCGTCATGGTGGCCCCGAAGCCGCCCAGCATTCCCAGGATCACGATGGCCGAGAACAGCAGGCCGAGCGCCCCCACCAGCCCGAACCAGAAGCCGTAGTACAAGAAGAGCATCCCGAACACCAGCGCGATCCCCACCAGCGAGGCGATGGCGCCGCTGCGGATGGCGTCGGCGCCCAGCGTGGGCCCGATGGCGCGTTCGGCCTCGGTCCTGATCTGGATGGGCAGCGCCCCCGACTCCAGCACCAGGGCGAGCTGGCCCGCCTCCTCGGCGTCGAAGGAGCCGCTGATCTGCACGTCGCGGAAGAGGCGCTGCTGGATCGTCGCCACCGACTGGATCTGGTCGTCGAGCACGACCGCCATCAGCCGCCCGACGTTCTTGCCCGTGAAGTCCCCGAACACCTGCGCGCCCTGCGGGGTCGTCTGGAAGTTCACCACCCAGCGCCCGGTCGTGGGATCGGTCGAGGCCTGCGCGTTGGCGATGACTTCACCCGTCGCCTGCGCCGGGCCAAGGTCTTCGAGGGTATAGCCGCCCGTCGCGGGTTTCTGCTGCGCGAGCTGCGGATCAGGTTGTGCCCCCGGGTTCACGATGCGGAATTCGAGCCGCGCGGTGCGACCGATGATCTCGCGCGCCCGCTGCTGCACGGCGGGGGTCGCGCCCGGAATCTCCACCACGACCCGGCGCCCGCCCGCCACGGTGACGGTCGGCTCGGCCACGCCGAGGGCGTTGATGCGGTTTTCGATGACGGTCTTCACCCGGTCGAGTTCCTCGCGGGTGGCGTTGCCGCCCTCGGGGGCAAGCTCGATGCGCAGGCCGCCCTTGAGGTCGAGGCCCAGCGTCATGAACTGGTACTGGTCGTCCCAGAGGGTCCAGAGATCGCCCCGGTGTTCCCAGGGCCGCCAGATGTACAGCAGGCTGGCGAGCAGGGTGAGCAGCAGGAGCAGGCCCGTCCAGCGGTTCGGCTTGCCGGGCGCCGGGGCCGCCTTCCGGGGCGGCGGGCGGCGGTTGCGGTTGCGGTTTGGATTGCTGTAGGTCACAGAAGGACTCCAGATGGGAGGGAGAGGGGAGACGGTGGCGGCCCGGCCTCCGCCTTCCTACCCCCCGTCCGTCTGCCGCCGTCCCAGCAGGGCGAGGCTGCGTTTCGGGGGGGAGACCGTCCAAACGGGCAGCCGGTTGGGCGCCGGGTCGGCCCCCCCCGGCATCCGGAAGGGCTCGGGCGGCGGGGCGGCACCGAGCGCGGGCCCGGGGGTGGGCTGCGGCGCCGGGCGCCACTCGGGGAGGGCCGGGGCCACGCTCCCCGCCGTCACCCGGGATCCCTGGTCCATGACGGGCGGCTGGTGACCGAGCAGCACCGCGAGCACCGAGAGCAGCGTCAGCACGCCCGGCCACGCGGCCAGCCGCGACCGCCACGGGGGCGTCACGGGGAGGCGGGCGGGGACGGGCTCGGGGGTGGGCATCTTCGTGGGTCTGCGCGCGGGACAGCCCGGTCAGGAGAAACGCCGCCCGTGCTGAGCGCCCCAGCATAGCAGGGCTGTCCGGGACCCCGCCGCCCGTGCGTCACCCTCCCCCGCCGTTAGCCCCCGTTTAACGGCCCCGCCGCACCCTGACGCCGTGCCCGGTCCCCTCTGCCGGGCATTCCCCCAAAGGAGCGTGAACCGAGTGAAGTCCACCCCCAAGAACCGCACGGCCCTGCTCGCCCTCGTCGCCGCCCTGCCCCTCACGGCGGGGCTGGTGTTCGCCCAGCAGTCGGCCCCCCAGCGGGTCCAGCCCGCGCAGCCCGGCCAGAGCCAGAACAACGCCCGGCCCGGCACCCCCCCCGGCGCGCAGACGAGCGCCACGAACTACGCCGACACCTTCCTGCAACGCCTCGCCGCGGGGCTTGGCATCAGCGTGGACCGTCTGAAGTCCGCCGCCGTCGCCGCCGGGAACGCCACCATCGACCAGGCGGTGCGCAACGGGGACATCCCGCAAGACCGCGCCGCCGACCTCAAGGCCCGCCTTCAGGACGCGCCCCTCAACTTCGGACGTTTCGGCGGACGGGGTGACCTGGGCCGGGGTGGACCTGACGGCCAGACGGGGCAGATGGGCGGCCAGATGAATGACCGTGGCCCCCGCGCCGGATTCGGCCAGGCCGTCGTCGCCGCCGTCGCCCGCACCCTGGGGCTGAGCGAGCAGGCCCTCACCCAGCAGCTCCAGCAGGGGCAGACCGTCCGCCAGCTCGCCCAGGCCAAGGGTGTCAGCACCACCACCGTCCGCAACGCCGCCGTCGCCGCCCTGAGGACCAGCCTCAACGCCGAGGTGCAGGCCGGTCGCCTCTCCCAGGCGCAGGCCCAGCAACTCCTCGCCCGCGCCCAGGCGGACGCGAACTTCGGCCTGAACTTCGGGCGCGGCGGACGCGGCGGCCCCAGTCGGGACGGTCAGGGCGGACCGCGTGGCTTCGGCCAGCCGGGCACCACGACCCCCGGCACCCAGGGCTCCTGAGCCCACGAACCAAAGAAGAGAGGGGCGGTCTCCCACACCGGGGCCGCCCCTCTCCTTTTGCTGATGGCTGACTGCTGAGAGCTGACTGCTCCCCTTACGCCTGCGTGACCTCCACCATCTCGGACGCCTCGATGATGTCCCCCTCCTGCACGTCGTTCCAGTCGAGGTTGATCCCGCACTCGTACCCGGTCTGCACCTCGCGCACGTCGTCCTTGAAGCGCTTGAGGCCCACGACGGTCCCCTGGTACACGACCTGCCGCCCGCGCGTGACCTTGGCCTTCGCGTTCCTGCGCAGCAGCCCGTCGGTGACGTACGACCCCGCGATGTTACCGCTCTTGGGGTGCTTGATGATCATGCGGACCTCGGCGCGGCCCAGGTACCGCTCCTCGAAGACGGGCTCAACGTTGCCCTTGATCAGGCGGTCCACCTCGTCGATCAGCTCGTAGATGATGCGGAAGGACCCCAGGTCGATGCCCTTTTGCTCTGCGATCTTCTTCACGCCGCCCGAGGCGGTCACGTTGAAGCACAGGATCGTCGCCTCGGCGGTGGAGGCCAGGAGCACGTCGCCCTCGGTCGGCGAGCCGATCCCGGCGAGGAGGACGTTGATCTTCACGTCGTCCGTCTCCTTTTTGGCGAGGATGCCCTGGATCGCCTCCAGGCTGCCCTGGGTGTCGGCGCGCAGGATCACGTTCACCGTGCGCGTCTCCCCGAGCGGCCCCATCATCTCCTCCAGGCTCAGGCGGCGGCGGCCCCGGGCTTCTTCCGCGTCGCGGCGGTCGCCGACCCGCTGCGCCACGACCTCGCGCGCCTGGTGCTCGTTCTTCGCGCTGCGGACCGTCTCACCGCTCGCGGGGGCCTCGTTGAAGCCCAGAATCTGCACGGGCGTGCTCGGCCCGGCGTCCTTGATGCGTCCGCCGTTCGAGTCGGTCATCGCCTTGATCTTGCCGTAGCCCTCGCCGACGACGAGGAAGTCGCCGACATGAAGCGTGCCCTCCTGCACCATCACGGTGGCGAGGACGCCCGCCTGGCGGTCCACGCGGCTCTCGATCACCACGCCCCGGAACTCGCCCTTGGGATCGGCGCGCAGGTCCTCCAACTCGGCGGTCAGGCTGATGTACTCCAGCAGGTCCTCCACGCCCTCGCCCGTCCGCGCGCTCACCGGCACGACGATCAGGTCGCCGCCGTACTCCTCGGGCACGAGGTTGAGCTGGGTGAGGTCGGTCTTGACCCGCTCGGGGTCGGCCTGCGGGAGGTCCACCTTGTTGATCGCCACGATCATCGGGACCTTGGCCGCCTGCGCGTGCGCGATGGCCTCGCGCGTCTGGGGCATCAGGGAGTCGTCGGCGGCGATCACGATGATGGCGATGTCGGCGACGTTCGCCCCGCGCGCGCGGATGGTCGTGAACGCCTCGTGGCCGGGGGTGTCGATAAAGACGATCTTGCCCTTGCTCGTCTTCGCCTCGAAGGCGCCGACGTGCTGGGTGATGCCGCCCGCCTCCTTCGCCGCCACCTTCGTCTTGCGGATGTAGTCGAGCAGCGAGGTCTTGCCGTGGTCCACGTGCCCCATGATCGTGACGACCGGGGCGCGGTGCGGGATTTCCCGGGTCGCGGGAGCGGTGGGCTCGGGCTCACGCTCCGCCGTCGCCGTCGGGGCCGACTGGGACGCGGCCTGCGTCTCGGCCTGGGCCTGCGGGACGCTGGCCTGGACGGGCTCGGGAGCGGCGGTGGGCGTCGAAGCTGGGCCGCCCGCCGCTTCCTCCTCCAGAATCTGCTTGATGAGGTCGACCGTCTCGTCCTCGATGGTGCTGCTCACGCTCTTGTAGGAAACGCCCAGCCCGTCGAGGATTTCCAGCATTTTGCCGTTGTCCACGCCCAGGTCGCGGGCGAGGTTATAGATGCGAACTTTCGACATGCTCACCTCCGGTGAGGCCCCCTGGCCGCCCCTCAACCCGTGGGCAGAGGGGAGTGGGGGCAGAAGATCAGGTTGTCACAGGCTGATCCGTGGCTGTGTGAGTCGGATTGGAGTGCGCCGGGCCGGGAGGCCGCGTCAGCAGCGCCGCGCTGACCGCCGGGGCGTCCCCCCGAAAGGCCCGGCGCAGACGCTTTTCCGCCCAGCACTCCGGCGAGTCGGCGCAGACGTAGGCCCCCCGGCCCGTCCGCCCCCCGGCCAGGACCCGCCACCCCTCCTGGGTCCGCGTGACCCGCACGAACTCGCCCTGGGGACGCTTTCGGCGGCAGGCCACGCAGGACCGCTCGGGGATGTGGCGCGGCTGGGCGGACACGCGGTTTACTCCTGCCCGTCGTCCGGGCTGGCCGTGGCGACCGACTTGCTGTCCTTGAAGAGGGCGTCGAAGGCCGAGCTCGCACTCCCCGCATTGCTCGCCGCCGCCCGCTCGTCTTGCATCGCCTGCTGCATCGCCAGGTCGAGGTCGCTGACCGCCGCCGTCTCGCGCAGGTCGATTTTGAAGCCCGTCAGCTTGGCCGCCAGCCGCACGTTCTGCCCGCCCTTGCCGATGGCGAGGGAGAGCTGGTCGGGCGTCACCGTGACCGTCGCCTCGCGCACGTCGGGGTGGACCTCGATGAGGCCCACTTTTGCGGGCGAGAGCGCGTTGCGGATGAAGTCGCGGGTGTTGCCGTCCCACAAGATCACGTCCACGCGCTCGCGGCCCAGCTCGCCCGTCACCGCCTGGATGCGGTTGCCCCGGTGCCCGATGCACGCGCCGATGGGGTCCACGTTGGGGTTGTGCGAGAACACCGCGACCTTCGACCGCTGCCCCGCCTCGCGCGCGATGGCCTTGACCTCGACGATGCCGTTGGCGACCTCGGGAATTTCCTGGCGCAGCAGGTAGTCGAGGAGCCGCTCGTCCGCCCGGCTCGCCAGGATGGTCGGGCCCTTGGGCGTCTTGCGCACTTCCTTGAGGTAGATCTTGACCCGGTTGCCGGGCACCAGCTTCTCGCCGGGAATCTGCTCGCGGGGGGGCAGGATCGCCTCGCCCGCACCCAGTTCGACGAACCAGTTGCCCTTGTTGTCGGAGCGGACGACCTGCGCCGTGAGCACCTGGCCCTCGCGGTCCTTGTACTCGTTGAAGACCACGTTGCGCTCGGTCTCGCGCATCTTCTGGGTCAGCGTCTGCTTGGCGGCCTGGAGGGCGATCCGGCTGAACTTCTCGCGGTCCACCGGGAACTCCATCTCCATGCCGATCTCGACGCCGGGGTCGAGTTCGAGGGCGTCGGCGAGGGAAATCTGGAGGTTCTCGTCCTCCACCTTCTCGACGACCTCGCGCACGATCAGCACTTCGAGCTCGCCGCTCACGGGATCGAGGTGAACCTCCACCCGGCGGTCGGGCTCGACGTTGCGGGTGTAGGCCTGCGCGAGCGACTGCTCGAAGGCCTCGATGAGCTGCATCTCGTTGATGTTGCGGGCCTGCGCGACCTCACGCAGCGCGTCCGCGAAGTTGAATTCACCCTGGGTCATCTCACTCTTCCTTCCTGTGTTCTCTTCGGTTTTAGCGGTGCCGGTCCGGGAACTCGGCGAGGTTGCCCTGGAAGCTCCCCACCGTGAGCGTCACGTCCTCGCCCTCGCGGTCGAAGGTCACCTGCTCGCCGTCCACCGCCTTGATCGGTCCCGTGAAGGCGTGCCCCTCGCCGCGCACCCGGGCCTTGAGGCCGATCATGCGCTCGAAGTGCCGCGCCCGGGTCAGGGGCCGCTTGGCTCCCGGCGACTCCAGCTCCAGCCGGTACTCGCCGGAGATGGGGTCCAGGCGGTCGAACTCCGCCCCGACCGCCCGGCTGGCGGCCTCCAGGTCCTCGACCGTGACGGGCTGCTCGTCTAGGCGGTCCATCCGGATCACCACGATGGGCCGCCGACCGGGGTTTTGCACCTGCACGTCGAGCACCTCGAAGCCCAGGGGCCGCAGCACCCCGTCGGCGAGCGCGTGCAGATTGTTTGAGTTGTTGGCTGCGTTGTTATTCATATTGTCGGCCACCTTTCGGGCAGCCCTCCACCACCCCCTCCACGAAAAAAGGTGGGCCCACTGCCCACCCCTCGTTCGAGGAACTGCCCTGCAAGTATACCCGAAATGTGGGCTGGGGCGGGGAAAGGGGTCACAAAGGACGGGAGTGGGAGGTGGTGACGGCCTTGGTTCTCGTCCAGGGAGGGAAAACAGGCAGCCTGGAAGGGAGTCGGCGCATGAGGAGCCTTGAGACCTCCTCACCCCACTGCACTTTCTCCTAGGATGTCGATCAGTCGCCTTCTACCTTGATCATCCTGGCTGCTTCAAGAGTGATGCTCTTTACATTGTCACTGTAGAAGGTAGGTAAACAATTAGGAGAGAAGAGGAGATGACATCGCTCATTATTCTGGCTGCCTCATAGTATATCTCGTCATGGATCGAGCTTCCAACTGCTGAGGTAGATCTGTCATCAAATAGCGGAGCCAGATGATAGTCATACGCTCCGAATTTTGAGATAAAAACGACTTTGACCTCCAACTTGCCATAAACAGGAATTAGCCTATTTTATAATTTCCTCGACAGCCATATAAATAAGCCTGCAACTAAAAAATTATCCGTGCTTGTCTTGAAAACAGCACTTGGGAATGGGACATCGACGATAATATAGAATCCCTTCTCCATGAATCACCGGTGCGCGTCGATCACGATCACTCCGTCCTGCAAACGGGCCTGCTCCGCCCCCTCGTGGCCGTCGAGCTTGCGCATGTTGCTCAGGCTGCTGCCCTCGGGGGCACGGGCCACGGCGTCGCCGATGCGGATTTGCGCGCTGGCGATGGGGCGGGCCCAGACGATGGCGTCCGCGTTCCCGCCGTATCCCGCATGCACCACCCCGCGCAGGGCGCCCATCACGATCACGTCGCCGCCCGCGACGATCTCGGCGCCGGGATTCACGTCGCCGAGGATCACCACGCTGCCCCGGTACTCGCCCCGGAAGCCCGCGCGGACGCCGTGCGGCAGGATCACGGTGCGGGCGCTGCCGTCGTCGCCCGCCGCGCTCGGGACCGTCACGCGGGGGGCGCGGACCCGGCCCGGGGTGCCCCCCGCCGACCGGATGGCGTCCAGGGCGGCCTCCACGGCGCCGGGGTCGGTGTCTCCCTGAATTTCGAGCGTCACGTTGGAGCCCAGCAGGTCGGCGCGGGAAGCAAGTGCGTTCATGACACTGGAAGCCGTGTCGCCCGGTTCGAGGAGGAGATTGAGACCGCCGAGCGTGCCGCGAAGCTTCATGATCTTCACTCTAGCGGGTGAGCTGCCCGGGTCCTCCTGAGGGCGCGCGGGGCGGCGGGGGCGCGGAGGCGGCGCACAGCGCCCTGCCGGTTTCCGGGCGGACTCTCACCTTTGGGGGTGCAGGGGTGTGGGGGCATGGTGTAGACTTGGCCCCATGCTGATTCAGGAGGGCACCCTTGGTGCAGCTTGACCCCGGCGCGGTCGTCGAGGGCCGTGTCACGCGCGTCACCGACTTCGGTGCGTTTATCCAGTTCGAGAACGGCGAGACCGGCCTCGTCCACATCTCGCAGATCGCGCACTCCTTCGTGCGGAACATCCACGATCATGTCCGCGAGGGCGAGAACGTGGAGGTCAAGGTGCTGGGCCGCGACGAGCGGGGCCGCCTCGACCTCTCCATCAAGGAGCTGCTCGAAGAGCCCGAAGAGATTCCGCGCCCCCGCGCCATCGGTCGCCAGAGCCCGCAGTTCGAGGCCAAGCTGCGCTCCTTCATGCGCGACGCCAAGGAACGCGGCGGCGGCGGTGGGGGCGGCAAGAAGGGCCCCGCCGCCTCCAAGCGCAAGAAGTAGGACCGGAGCAAGACCACAGCCCAGCGGCTGACCGAGCACCACCAAAATCCAATCCAGCAGCGGGACACCCTCGGAAAAGGGGGTGTCCCCGTTCTTCGTCGCAGGCGAAGGGCAAGCTGGCGGCGTGCAGTACACTCCCTGAACCCATGAACCTCAATCACGTCAACCTGGCGGTCACCGATGTGGGGGCCACCGTCGCCCTCCTGGAAACCTACTTCGGATTTCGCCGGACCCGGCTGGTGACCGGGGACATGGCGTTCCTGCGCGACGACAGCGGTGCCCTTCTCTCCCTCTTCCAGGAGGACGACGTGATCTATCCGCCCATGTTCCACATCGGGTTCACCCGGAACACCGTCGAGGAGGTCGATGAGGTGTACCGCCGCCTCGTGGAAGGCGGCTTTCACCCGCAGGCCCCCAGGGAGGACCACGGCCGCTGGACGTTCTACCTCATGACACCGGGGGGCTTCACGGTCGAGGTCCAGAAATTTCACCGGGAACTGCTGTAGAAAAGCGCCCCCTCCCCGCCCCCCGAGGTCTCCCATGCACACCCCTGACACAGACGTGATCGTCGTCGGCGCCGGAATCGCCGGGCTGACCGCCGCCGCAGAAATCGCCGACGCCGGGCGCCGCGTCCTCCTCCTCGACCAGGAGGGCGAGCAGAGCCTGGGCGGCCAGGCCTTCTGGTCCTTCGGCGGCCTCTTCCTGATCGACTCGCCCGAGCAGCGCAGGCTGGGTATCCGTGACTCGCGCGAGCTGGCCGGGCGCGACTGGGCGGTCACCGCGGGCTTCGACCGGGCCGAGGACCACTGGCCGCGCCGCTGGGCTTCAGCCTACCTCGACTTTGCGGCGGGGGAGAAGCGGTCGTGGCTGACGGGTCAGGGGATGCGCTTTTTCCCCGCCGTCGGCTGGGCCGAGCGCGGCGGGCAGGGGGCGGACGCGCCGGGCAACAGCGTCCCGCGTTTCCACATCACCTGGGGCACCGGGCCGGGCGTGGTGGAGCCCTTCGAGCGGCGGGTGCGCGAACACGTGGGGACGGGACGGATCGCCTTGCGCTTCCGCCACCGGGTGCGTGGCCTGAACATCACGAACGGCGTCGTCCACGGGGTTTACGGCGACGTGCTCGAACCCTCCGACGTGGGGCGCGGCGAGGCGAGTTCGCGGGTCGTGGTGGACGACTTTAGCCTGAACGCGGGGGCGGTCGTCGTGACCTCGGGCGGGATCGGCGGCAACTTCGACCTCGTGCGGCGGAACTGGCCGGTGGACCGGATGGGCCCTCCTCCGAAGTTCATGGTGGCGGGCGTGCCCCGGCATGTGGACGGCGAGTTGCAGGCCACCGTCGCGCGGACAGGGGCGAACCTCATCCACGAGGACCGCATGTGGCACTACACCGAGGGGCTGCGCAACTGGAACCCGGTCTGGCCGGGACACGGCATCCGCATCCTGCCCGGCCCCAGCAGCCTGTGGCTCGACCCCACCGGGCGGCGCCTGCCCTTTCCGCACTACCCCGGCTTCGACACCCTCGCCACCCTGACGCATATCACCCGCAGCGGCTACCCGCACACGTGGTTTCTCCTCAACCGCCGCATCATCAAAAAGGAGTTCGGCCTCTCCGGCAGCGAGCAGAATCCCGACCTGACGGGCCGGGACGTGCGCCTCGTCCTGCGCCGCGTGACGGGGAAGGTGCCCGCTCCCGTGCAGGCCTTCATGGACCACGGCGAGGACTTCGTGATCCGCGACAATCTGCGCGACCTCGTGGCTGAGATGAACGCGCTCGTCGGCACTCAGGACGTGGACTACGCGACCGTCGAGCGGGAGGTGCAGGACCGCGACGCGCAGCTTGCGAACGAGGTGGGGAAGGACACCCAGCTCGCCCTCGTGCGTGGGGCGCGGGGCCTGCGCAGCGAGCGGCTGATGCGCGTCTCGCCGCCCGCCCCGATCCTCGACCCGGCGGGCGGACCGTTGATCGCCGTGCGGCTGAACGTCCTCACCCGCAAGACCCTCGGCGGGCTGGAGACCGACTTGCAGGGGCGGGTCCTCAGACCGGGCGGCGAGGTCATCCCCGGCCTGTACGCGGCGGGCGAGGTCGCGGGCTTCGGCGGGGGCGGGATGCACGGGTACCGCTCGCTGGAGGGGACCTTCCTGGGCGGCTGTCTCCTGAGCGGGCGGGTGGCGGGGCGGGCGAGCGCGGCGGCGGTGTGAACTGGGGAAGGGGGCGCGCGTTTTTAACCGCCGCGTAACCGACCTCAGTCAAGCTGCACCCGTGAAGAAGAACCTCTCCCTGCTGGCCCTGACAGGCACGCTCGCGCTCGGGGCGTTCGCGGGTTTTCAAGTGTCGGAGCGGACGAACGCGCAGAGTTCAACCGTGCCGGCCGCCGTGACTCAGACGGCGACCCCTTCCTCCGCTGGGACCTCCTCCCCCGTCTACGATTCGGGCCGCGCCCGCACCGAGTCGGAGGCGAACACCGTGAATGTCGTCAAGCAGCGCCAGGACGGCCTCGTGTACATCGGCGTGACCGAGGGAGCGGGCAGCGGGCCCCAGGCCGAACTCCGCCAGCGGTTGCAAGACCAGTTCGGCCCCGACATCCCCGGCCTGCCGGAAGGGGGCCCCGGCGGCGTGCAGCAGGGCACCGGCAGCGGCTTCTTCGTGAACAGCCAGGGCGACATCATCACCAACAACCACGTTGTCGAGGGGGCCAGCGAGATCACCATCCGCCTCCACGGCAGCAAGCAGACCTACCAGGCGAGGGTGATCGGCCGCGCTCCCGACTTCGACCTCGCCCTGATCCGCGCCGAGGGGCTGCCGCGGAACGCCGTCAGGCCCATCCCGCTCGGCGACTCCTCCCGGCTCGACGTGGGCCTCAAGGCCATCGCGATGGGTGCTCCCTTCGGCCTCGACTTCAGCGTGTCGGAAGGCATCATCTCCAGCCTGGAGCGCACCGTGCCCGTCGGCACCAAGGGCGTCAGCCAGAGCGTCATCCAGACCGACGCGGCGATCAACCCCGGCAACTCGGGCGGCCCCCTCCTCAACAGCGCCGGGCAGGTCATCGGCGTGAACACCCAGATTCTGACGGGCGGCAGCGGCCAGAGCGCGGGCGTGGGCTTCGCCATCCCCGTGAACACCGTCAAGAGGTTGCTGTCTCAACTCCAGGCGGGCGGCGAGTTGCGCACCCCCACCCTGGGCATCGGGTTCACCGACCTGAGCGCCCTCTCGCAAGGCGAGCGCCAGCGGCTCAACCTCCCGGCGACGGGCGCCCTGGTGGGGCAGGTCTACCCCGGCAGCCCGGCGGCACGGGCGGGGCTCAGGGGGAGCACCCAGCCCGCCGCGACCAACCCGCCCCAGGGCTTCCAGGGACAGGGTGCTCAGGCTCAGCCCCAGATCGCCACGGGCGGCGACATCATCACCGCCGTGGACGGCCAGCCGGTCACCGAGGGCGACGACCTGCGCCGGGCGATCATCGCCAAGCGCATCGGCGACAGCGTGCGGCTCACCGTGCAGCGGGATGGGGAGACGCGAGAGGTGACGGTGGAGCTCCAGGCGTTCGAGATTCCGGGTGCGGGGCAGTAGCAAGGGCAACAGAATGAAGGGCCGGGCATGCAGATGGTGCCTGGCCCTTCTTCAGTGAGCAAAGAAGCTCCTGCAACTCACCTATCAACTCCGGAGTGTGACGAGTAGGAGCGTCAGTGAAAGCCCCACGCCGAAGCCCAGCAGGAGCTCCCAGTCAAATCGGCGCATAAAAGGTCGGAGCGGAGGCAGAAGGCGGAGGACAAGCAAAACCCCAGGGCCGAGTGCCACGGAAAATAGCAGCTTCCATAGAAATCCGGAGCTGAGTGACCTGTAAAATTCTAGGCTTTCCAGAAACAGCCTAAGCGACATTGCAGTCGCATAACCCACTCCTGAAGCGCCAAACAGTATTCCAAGTCGCCTCCACCACTCCGGCCCCCGTTTCTCCCACAGTCGCAGCCGGGCAGCCTGCGCTCGTTGGTCGGCATCACGCACCTCGCGCTGCAAAGCCTCGTACTCGGGGTCTTTCATCACCCCGACCGTGGCACACATCACCTGACAGGGGCCTTAACTCACCACCGTCCCCGCCCCGCCCAGCGCCGCGCTCACCGGCTGCCCCGCCCGGGCGTCCCCGAAGATGACGCGCTTCACCCCACCCTGCACGGCCTCGGCGGCGCCGAGCACCTTCTTCTTCATGCGGTCCCGGGCGAATTCCAGGTAGCTCTCCACGTCGTTCGCCGGAATCTCCCGAATCAGGCTGCTCTCGTCCGGGTACTCCCGCAGCAGGCCGGGCACGTTGGAGAGGAGGAGCAGCGCGTCGGCCCCCAGCGCCACGGCCAGGGCGGCGGCGGCCCGGTCGCCGTCCACGTTGATCGCCACGCCCTCGTAACTCGCGGCGGGGGGCGTCAGGACGGGGAGGTAGCCCGCGCCCAGCAGGAGGTGAACGAGGTCCACGTTCACCCGCTCGACGGTGCCCGTGTGATCCCCCCGCAACACCCGGACCTTGCCGTTCTCGACCGCGCGCACGGAGTCCTTGTGGCGGCCCTCGAAGATGCGCCCGTCGAGCCCGCTGAGGCCCACCGCGTTCACGCCGAGGCGCTGAAGCCGCTCGACGATGCCCTTGTTCATCTTGCCGCAGTACACCATCTCGAAGATCTCCAGCGTCTCGCGGTCGGTGAAGCGCGACGTGTACCCGCTCGGGCTGGTCACGAACCGCGGCGGGTGCCCCAGCGCCTCGGCGACCCGGTTCGTCTCCCCGCTCCCCCCGTGGACGAGCACGAACCGCCCGCCCTCCTTCCACCGCGCGGCGAGGTCGGCGCACACGGCGTCGTAGTCGATCCCGGCGCTTCCGCCCACTTTGACGACGATCATGGGGTCAAGGTATCACATGGCAAGTATTCAAGGCTAAGAAATAGCGATTGATAGGTACCGCGACACGGGGGAGGGGGGCGACGCTCACCCCGCCGCCGCCGACCGCCCCGCCGCCAGCCGGAGCCCGGCCACCAGAAGGCCTGCCCCGATCAGCGCCGCGAACACCGCTCCCCCCGCGAAGGTGTGGCTCACGTCGTCCCCGCGCACGAAGGGTTGGGCGAGCAGCGGCGAGAGGAACTGCCCCAGGAAGATGCTCGCCGACAGCCCGCTCATCACCCTTCCCCGCGCGTGGGCCGGGGCGAGGGCCGCGAGGAAGGTCGTGAGGTTCGGGGTCACCAGACCCGCGCCCGCCCCGCCGACGATCAGGCCGGGGACGACCCACCCGGTGCCGGGGGCGAGGCTCACCACCGTCCACCCGGTCGCCATCGCCAGCAGGCTCAGGCCCGCCGTGAGGGCCGGGGTGCGGGTGCCGCCCCGCCGCGAGAACCACAGCG
The DNA here is from genome assembly GCF_018863415.1 of Deinococcus aestuarii. Taxonomy (NCBI): domain Bacteria; kingdom Thermotogati; phylum Deinococcota; class Deinococci; order Deinococcales; family Deinococcaceae; genus Deinococcus; species Deinococcus aestuarii. The sequence continues at coordinate 37,535 of NZ_JAHKSN010000001.1, forward strand.
CCGCGACGGCGCCCGACAGGGTGCTGACCCCCATCACGAAGCCGACCTGCGCCGGGGCCACCCCCAGCCCCTCCAGGCGGTAGGGGAGCTGGGTGGGCATCAGGTAGAAGACCAGCATGTATCCCAGCGCCACCGCGTAGGCCGGGAGAACCCACCGCCACGGCACGCGCTCGGCGGCGTCCCCGGCGCCCCTCGCCCCCGCCGTCTCCCCGCGCGGCAGCCGCAACGCCAGCGGCACGATCAGGAGGGCGGCGAGGTACACCGCGAAGGGGGCGCGCCACCCCACACTCGCCAGGAGTCCGCCCAGCGGCAGGAAGATCACCCCGCCGAGGCTGGTAAAGGCACTTTGCAACCCCAGAAAGCGCGCCCGCTCCTCCCCGGCGAAGAGGTCCGCCACCAGGGCCGACCCCGCCGTCATCGTCGCCCCCACCGCGAGCCCGAGGAGCACCCGCCCGAGCATCAGGGTGGTCAGGTCCGGCGCGTACAGCCCGCTCGACCCGGCGAGGGCGTACAGCACCATCGCCACGACGAGGACCGGACGCCGCCCGATCCGGTCGGTGAGATAGCCACTCAGGGGCGCACTGACGGCGATGGCGAGGCCGACCACCGTCACGGTCAGGCGCACGAGCACGTCGGCGTTCGGCAGCCCCGCACTGTGCACCTGCGTAAAGTGCGCCTGCATGGCGGGCAGCGAGGGCGCGATGGTCGCCCCGCTCATGATGGTGAGGGTGGCGCTCAGCAGCAGCGTCAGCCGCGTGACCCACGGCACCGGCCGTGGGGAAGGGGAGGAGGCCGTCATGCCCCGAGGCTGCGCCTCCCGCCGGGGGGCAACCGTGCGTTTCCCGCTCAGGAACAGCCGAGCCTGCTTACAGCCCGAAGACCCCCCGCTGCCCCGGCTGCACGAGGTCCACGTACTCGCGGTGCTCGCGGATAAAGGCCGCCACGAAGGGGCACATGGGCACGACCTGCCGCCCCTGGGCGCGGGCGTCGTCGAGCGCGGCCTGGACGAGCTGCGAGCCCAGCCCCTGTCCCTCGTGGCCCTCCTCGACCTCGGTGTGGGTGAACATCAGCGCGGGCCCCGCCGGGCGGTACTCGGCGATGCCCACGACGTTGCCGTCCAGACGGAGTTCGTAGCGGCGCTCCTGCTCGTTGTTCGTCACCTGGGATTCGGGGCTCATGGCTCAGGGTACAACCCCGGGTCGAGGAAGGGCACGGCGGCGAACGCCACCGCCTGCCGCCACACGTCCGCCCGTGTGACGAGCCCCCGGCTGAGCACGCCGACGCTCCCCACCCCACGCTTCACGTCCACCGTGCCGAGCACCCCGTCCATCACCGGGCCGACTTCCTCGCCCGCCCGCACCCGCGCCGCGACGACCGGAGGCAGCCGCACCTCCGCCGTGCGCGCCACCTCTACCCGGTGTCCCCGTGCCACCGCGACGAAGCCGAAGAGCCGCGCCTCCTCCCCCTCGAAGCTCACGCCGCCCTCCAGCCCGACGCCCCAGTCCGCGCCGACGAGGGCCGCCCGCGCCCGGTTCACCGCCCCTTCGCGCGTCTGCGCCTCCCCGACGGGCTGTTCCGGCACGCCGCTGGGCACGGCCACGCCCTCCACCTCGGCGTCCGGCCACCACGCGCCGAACACCTCGCGCACGGGCCGCACCTTCGCGGGGTTGAGGCTGCCCACCCGGACCCTCATTCGCCGTCCCCCGGCCAGTCGCCGAGCACTCTCCGCAACAGGGCCACCTGCCCCCAGTGGTAGGCGTTATGCGCGGCGAGGTCGGTCAGCACGTCCCGCGCCCGCTCCGAGGGGTCCCCCCCCAGCGCCTGTGCCTCGGCGAGTTCGAGGGTGAGTTCGTCCATCAGGTGCCGCCAGGCCGCCTCGGTGACGGGCGGGTCCGGCCACACGTCGAGCCCTTCCGGCCACGCCTGGGTGCGGCCCGAGGCGAGGTCGAGGCTGGCCCGCGTGGTGACGGCGAGGTGGGCGAGCAGCGCCACGAGGGTGTAGGGAACGCCGGGCACGGGCCGGGAGGCGACCTCGAAAGTCAGGCCGTCGAGAAGCTGCGACGGCTCGCGGAAGGCGGCCCCGCCCGCCAGGGAGGCTTGCAGGAGATTCATGGAATCCAGCCTAGCCCGACTCAAGGGAGCCCCAAGGCCGCGTTTCGGGAGCGTAAAGGCGCCGGGCGACGTTTCGGGTGTTTCTGCCAGGCGGGGGGGCGAGACTACGGGGCAGAGGACGGGAACCGCCGATGCTCAGCTCCGAAACCACCCCTATCGAGATTCTCCTCGTCGAGGACACCGAGGCCGACATCCTCCTGACCGAGGAAGCTTTTGCCGCCGCCGGAATCGCCAACCGCCTGCACGTCGTGCGTGACGGGGTGGACGCCCTCGCTTTCCTGCGGGGCGAGGGCGTCTACGCGGGTGTCCCCCGCCCGGACGTGATTTTGCTCGACATCAACATGCCGCGCATGAACGGCCTCGAACTCCTCGCCGTCCTCAAACGTGACCCCCTGCTGATGACCATTCCCGTCATCATCCTGACGACCAGCCAGGCCGAGGAGGACATCCTGCGGTCATATCAGGCTCACGCCGCGAGCTACGTCGTCAAACCCATCGACTTCGACCGCTTCTACGAGGCGATTCAGGCGCTGGGCCGCTACATGCTGACCATCGTGCGGGTGCCGCCGGGGTAGCGGGAGCGCGTCTCAGGGACCAAGCAGGAACCGGACGGTCTCGTCCCGCATCTTCTGACTCGTGTAGTGCCCGACTCCCGGAAACACGGTCTCGCGGAAGGCATCGGGGCATCCCGCCCGCATGTAGGCCTCGCGGTATGCGGCCGCGGTGGGGACATGGTGCGCGGAGAGGGGAAAGGCCGGGTCCACGTCCCCGCTCGCCAGCAGGAGGGGGGTGGGCGGGGCGTCCCCGGCGTGGGTGAGGGGGCGGTGGGCCTCCAGGAAGGCGCGCAGTTCCGGCCTCCCGACCTCGGGCTCGTGCCAGACGCCGGACGAGATCAGGGCCGCCGCCCGCCGCACCCGCCTCTCGGTCCGCGCGAGGGTCTGCGTCACGTACCCGCCCATGCTCGACCCGGTGACGGAGACGGGAACCGGACCGAACAGCTCCGCCAGGGCGTCCAGCAGGGCCGGGGCCTCCGCCACCGTCCGGCGCACGCTCTCCCAGACGTACTCGCGGGCGTTGAGCCCGGGCGGCGTGTCTCCCAGCCGCTCGCCGTGCAGCGCCGCGTCCGGGACGACGACGGCCCAGCCGTGCGCGGTGAGCCCGGAGTACACGCCGAGCTTCCCTTCCTTCGCCGCCCAAGCCCCGTGGTAGGTGAGGCAGACGGCCCGCACGTCGGCCAGTTCCGCAGGTCGCTCGATCAGGACGGGAACGCCCGCCAGCACCCGCCGCTCGATCAGGTACGGGGTGCCGTCATAGCTGGGCGTGGCGTGGGGGTCGGCGGGGTTGAAGGTTCGCTCGGTCATGCCGTCTCCAGTCGCGCCGCTCGTCCTTCCGTGCCCAGTTGCCACACGTCGGGAGTACGGAGCTTCGCCCAGCCCTCGAAGTCCAGTCCCAGCGCCAGGGCGAGCAGGTTGCCGTGGGTGACGACGGCGGTGAGGCCGCGTGGACCGCGGGCACCGGCGAGGGCCTGGCCGACGCGAGTCCGCGCCGCCGTACCCGATTCACCCCCGGCCAGCGTGAGTTCGGCGTCCGCGAAGCTGGCCCGCAGATGCGTCATCCAGTCGGGCAGGTCAAAGCCGCTCAGCGCCCGCTCCGTCAACCGCCCGTCCGTCTCGACCTCCGGCCCCAGCCGCTGGGCCAGGGGACCCACCGTGTCCACCGCGCGTTTCCACGGGCTGTTCACGATGCGGGTGATGCCCAGGTCGGCGAGCTGTTCGGCCAATCGTGCCGCCTGAGCCTCGCCCTCGGGAGTCAGCGTCGCGTCGGGAGCCTGTCCGGTCGCCTTCGCGTGGCGGATGAGGAGGAGTGTCCCCGCCGCGATCTTCGGCCCATCGCTGACGGCGGAGAGCCCACCGCTCCCCCTCACACATTCCCCCCCAGCCTTCGCATCTCCGTTTGCAAGGCCGCCACGTCCACGCAGCGCACCCGGCCCCCCTGCTCCCGCGCCGCCCACGCCGCCGCGATCCCCGCCGCCTCGCCCATCGTGTGACAGTTTTGCTGCACCCGGATCGCCGACTGCGCCTCGAAGGTGCTCGACGCCGCGCGGCCCGGCACGAGGAGGTTGGTGATCCCATACGGCACGATGGCGCGGTACGGAATCTCGTGGTAGGCATCGGGGGCGAAATACGGCGCCGTGCCCTCCCGCTCGTGAAGCAGCCGCGCCCCGCCCTTGACCGAGTGGATGTCCACCGGGTAGTGGTTGCGGCAGATCGAGTCCTCGAAGCGGCGGCAATCCAGAATGTCCTCCAGCGTCAGCGTGTACTCGCCTTTGACACGCCGCGTCTCCCGCACCCCCACCATCGGGGCGACGGTGCCGATGTAGGCCGACTCGCACCCCTCCAGGTAGCGGCGGCAGAAGGCCGTGAGCCGGTCAATGGCTACCCGCCCGTCCGTCTGCGCCGCGCTGAGGTGCCAGGGGTCCGCGCCGTCGTTCAACTCGGCCCGGATGCGCGGGCAGTTGAAGCTGATCTCGCCGGGCCGCCCCGGCACGCTGAAGCCCTGGAAGTAATCGCCGTCGCGCTCCTCCAGCACGCCCGCCGCCACCGCCTCCCGGAAGAGGGGTTCGAGCGTGGACCGCTTGCCCCACACCATCCAGAAGTGCAGGAAGCTGGGCCCCGTCTGCCCCTGCCCTCGGGCATTCAGGAAGGCGCACAGCCGCTCCGTATCTACCCCCGCGAGCGTGAAGCGCAGGCTCATCGCCTGGTGAAGGCCCTCCTCGTCGCCCGCGTGGAAGGGGACACCCGCGCCCACCGCCACGTCTGCATCCCCCGTCGAGTCGATGAAGACCTCCGCCCGGAGCGCCTGCAATCCGCCCTTGTTGTGGACGACGAGCGCTGTAATCCGCCCCTCCTCCACGAGCGGCTGGACGACGTGCGTGTGGTACAGCACCTCGCCGCCCGACTCCAGCAGCATCTCCTCCAGCACGAACTTCATGCCCTCGGGGTTGAACCAGTTGTCGTTGCCGCCGGGGTCGGTGGCACCGTCGCCCCGCGCGTGGAGGCGGGCCTTGAGTTCGTCCGTCAGCCCCCGGTTCAGGTTCCGCCCCGCCGAGACGTTGCGCATCAGCGGCGTGACCCAGGCGTTCGTGCCCGTGCCGCCGAGGCTCCCCTGCGCCTCCACGACGAGCACCCGCGCCCCGGCCCGCGCGGCGGCGATGCCCGCAATGGCGCCCGCGGTGCCGCCCCCGGCGACGAGGACATCCCAGGAGCGGGGGTTGGTGGTGTAGGGGAGACTCACTGGACGTTGACCTTGCCCCACGACTTCCCGTTGACGACGACCTCGAAGGGGATCGTGCGGGCGGGCGTTCCGGGGTCGGTGTAGGACAGGGTGTTCTCGGTGTAGACGGCGGGACACACGGCCCCAGAGTTGGTCTTGGTCGCCTCGGCCTTCAGGGTGAGGGCTTGAGCCGTCCGGGACACCAAGGTCAGGCGGTGGTTCGTGTCCTCACACGATCCGGTGCCGACCCGCACATCCACCTGCATGGGCGCCGTTGGGGAAACCGTGGCGGGAAGACTGACGCCCACCACGTCCAAGGTGACGGGGCGAGGTATTCCCAGAAGTCCGCACCCGCCCAGAGGCAGCGCGAGGAGCAGGGAGGCGGCAGGCCACAGTTTCGTCATGCCGCCATCCTGCCATTCTGCTCGTTGTTCCGCTTCCGTACCTGCCTCACCCCTTCACCGCCCCCTCGATCCCCTTCATGAAGTACCGCTGCCCGAAGGCGAAGATCACCAGGATGGGGAGGACGGTGATCACCGCCCCCGCCATCACGGCGCGCGAGTTCGTGCTGAAGGTGCCCGAGAGTTCGAGGAGCCCCGCCGACAGCGGCATCAGGTTCTTGTCGGGCAGCATGATCCGCGCCCACAGGAACGAGTTCCAGTACGCGACGAACTCCAGGATCGAGAAGGCCACGATGGTCGGCAGCGCGAGCGGCAGCATGATCCGCCGCCAGATCGTCAGCTCCTTCGCGCCGTCGATCCGCGCGGCCTCGATAAGTTCGATGGGCACGCCGAGATACGCCTGCCGCAGCAGGAAGAGCCCCACGATGCTCGCCACCCCCGGCAGCACCACCGCCGCGTACTGCCGCGCCGCGTCCAGCACCGGGTTCGTCTGCTGAAGGAGCCCCAGCTTGATCGTCGTGATGTAGTTGACGATGAGGCCCGCCTCGTTGGGCAGCACCATCAATACCAGGATCGCGTAGAAGATCAGGTCCCGCCCCGGAAAGCGCATCTTGGCGAGCGGGTACGCGGCGAGCGAGGCCAGCGTGACCGTCAACGTGACGCCCAGCGTGCAGATGATCAGGCTGTTGACGATCAAGCGCCAGAACGGCACCGTCGTCCCCTGGAAGACCTCGACGTAGTTGCGCAGGCTCACGCCCTTGGGCAGCAGCTTGGCCTCGTAGATGCTCCCCGTCGTCTCCAGGCTGGTGATCAGCGTCCAGTAAAAGGGATAGAGCAGGATCAACCCGATGACCACGAGCACCGTGTAGGAGAGGGTGTTCCAGAGGAGGTCCTTGCGCCGCTTGCGCGCCTTGATCTGGCTCAGCGTCGGGCTGACGACTGAGGGCTGACGGCTGACCGCTTCCTTAAGCATCGACCTTCCCCCCCCTCGTCAGCTTGAAGTTGAGAAAGCCGAACAGGATGCTGATGACCGCGATGATCAGCCCGGCGGCGGCGGCGAGCCCGTACTGGAAGTCCACGAAAGCCCGCGAGTAGGTGAAAAAGAGCGCCGTGTACGTACTTCCGGCGGGTCCGCCCTGGGTCATCACGTAAATCTCCTCGAAAACCTTGATCGCGCTGATGGTGCTCAGAAGACTGCACACCAGGATGGTGGGCCTCAGCCCCGGCAGCGTCACGTTCACGAAGACCTGCCAGCGGGTCGCCCCGTCGATCACGGCGGCCTCCTCCAGCTCGCGGCCAATCGCCTGCAAGCCCGCCAGGTACAGCACCATGTAGTACCCGATGCCCTTCCACAGCGTGACGAACATCACCGCGTAGAGGGCCGTGGCGGGGTTGTTGAGCAGGCTGCCGCGCGCCTCCAGGCCCAGGAACCTCAGCACGGCGCTCACCGGGCCGTCTTGCTGGTACATCCATGTCCAGATCAGGCCCACCACCGCGAAACTCGTCACGACGGGGACGTAGTACGCCGTGCGGAACAAGCCGATGCCCCTCAGGGGCCGGTTCACGAGCATGGCGACCGCGATGCTCAGGAGCTGGATGACCGGCACGACGAGGATGTATTTCAGGCTGTTCGTGAGTCCCGCCCAGAACTGCGAGTCGGCGGCGAGGGTGCGGAAGTTCGCAAGCCCCACCCATTCCGGCGGGGAGATGATGTTGTACCTGGTAAAGGCCAGGTACGTGCCGAAGAACACCGGCCAGGTGTGATACAGGACGAGCAGGATCAGGAAGGGCAGCATGAAGGCGTAGGCGACCAGGGTGTTGCGCACGGTGACGCGCGCTCCCTGCGCGCCCCGGACATGCTGCGCCCGCCGCGACTCCCGCCCCTTGGTGGTGGTCATGCCCGGCAGTCTACGGGGAGAGGCCCCATTAAGGAATGAAAAACCGGCCCCTTCGCAGGCGGCCGGTCAGGAGACGGGTGTGCCGGGAGTTCAGTGACCGTCGCCGTCCTGCGCCTCGCGCTTGCCCTCGCCGTACTCGGCGTGCGCCTCGGCGTTGTGGACCTCGGCCTTGGCGCGGTCCTCGGCGGCCTCGGCCTTGTCCTTCAGGTTGTCGGCGGTGCCCCCGAAGTTGCTGGCGAGGTCGTGCCCGGCGGCGCGGGCGCGGTCGGCCCCCTCGTTCAGCTTGGCCTTGGCGGCGTCGGCCATGTTCCCCAGCGTGCTCTTGTCATCACTCATGCGTGTTGACCTCCTGTGGATGGATTCCCGGATGGGTACCTCCAAGGATGCGCCCGCAAGCTCAACCGTGGGTAAGGGGAGTCTTGGCCTTCGCGTCACCCTTTCCTAGCCGCGCCTTGAGGCTGCGGGGGTTTCGCTGCCCCCTGCGAAAACTTGGACCGCGTGTACCCATCCCGGGTAACAGAACGCACCTTCCCCCATTCGGGGGGTGGGGAGGTAGAGTTGGGCCGTCATGACGAACACCCAGCAGCACGTCAAGGTGCCCACCCAGGGCGAGAAGATCACGATGCAGGGCGAGACGCTCCAGGTACCCAACCACCCTATCGTCCCCTTCGTGGAGGGCGACGGCACCGGGCCCGACATCTGGCGCGCGTCCGTGCGGGTGCTCGACGCGGCGGTGGAGCGCGCCTACGGCGGCGAGAAAAAGATCGAGTGGCTGGAGGTCTACGCGGGCGAGAAGAGCGTGCAGGTCTACGGCGAGGGCGAGTGGCTCCCGCAGGAGACCGTGGACGCCTTCGGCGAGTACCTCGTCGGCATCAAGGGCCCCCTCACCACGCCCGTCGGCGGCGGCATCCGCTCGATCAACGTGGCGCTGCGCCAGGAACTCGACCTCTACGCCTGCGTGCGCCCGGTGCAGTACTTCGAGGGCGTGCCCAGCCCCCTCAAGCGGCCAGGTGACGTGAACATGGTGATCTTCCGCGAGAACACGGAGGACATCTACGCGGGAATCGAGTACCGCGCCGGGACCCCCGAGGCGGCCAAGGTCCGTGACTTCCTGATCAACGAGATGGGGGTCAACAAGATCCGCTTCCCCGAGACCTCCGCGTTCGGGGTCAAGCCCGTCTCGAAAGAAGGCACCGAGCGCCTCGTGCGCGCCGCCATCCAGTACGCCGTGGACAACGGGCGCAAGAACGTGTCCCTGGTCCACAAGGGCAACATCATGAAGTTCACGGAGGGCGGCTTCCGCGACTGGGGCTATGAGCTTGCCAAGCGCGAATTCGGTGCGGTCGAGATCGACGGCGGCCCGTGGTGCCAGCTTCCGAACGGCATCGTCATCAAGGACGTGATCGCCGACAACTTCCTCCAGCAGATTCTCCTGCGCCCCACCGAGTACGACGTGATCGCCACCCTGAACCTCAACGGCGACTACATCTCCGACGCCCTCGCCGCCGAGGTGGGCGGCATCGGCATCGCGCCCGGCGCCAACATCAATTACGTGACGGGCCACGCCGTCTTCGAGGCGACCCACGGCACGGCGCCCAAGTACGCGGGCAAGGACGTGATCAACCCCTCCTCGGTAATCCTCTCCGGCGAGATGATGCTGCGTTACATGGGCTGGACCGAGGCCGCCGACCTGATTCTGAAGGGCCTCGACCAGACCATCCAGCAGAAGGTCGTCACCTACGACTTCGCCCGCAACATGGAGGGCGCGACCGAGGTGAAGACCAGCCAGTTCGCGGACAAGATCATCGAGAACATGCGGAACGCCTGAAGTTCGGGACGTGGAGGGCAGGGGTCAGCGTTGGCCTCTGCCCCTTGTCTTTTTGCTGAAGGCTGACTGCTGACGGCTGATCGCTCTATCCTTGCCCCCATGACCCGCCTCCTCCTCGCCCTCGCGGGTGTGATCCTGCTCGCCGTCCTGGCGCTGTCCCTGGTGTGGCTCGCCGGGCAAGTGCTCGTGGGCCTGGGCTCGTTCATCGTCGGGACGGCGGGTGTGCTGGGGCGGCTGCTCGGTTATCTGCTGGGGACGGGGCTGCTCGCCGGGCTGGCCTACTTCCTGGCAAGCGCGTGGCGACCGACAAAGGGGGCGCGCCCTTGACCGCCGCCGACCGTTTCCTGGGCCGCGCGGACGCCTACGCGCAGGGGCGACCCTCCTACCCGGCCTCGCTCGGCGCGTGGCTGGCGGAGCGGGGGTTGCTGGGTGACCTGGTTGCGGATGTGGGTGCGGGCACGGGCCTCTTCACCCGCCTGCTCCTCGCGCACGGTGCGCGGGTCGTCGCCGTCGAACCCAACCCGGAGATGCGCGGCCAACTGGCGGCGGGACTCGCCGGGGAGATCGAAGCGGGGCGCCTGACCGTGCAGCCGGGCTCCTCCGAGTCCACCGGACTGCCCGACGCTTCGGTATCGCTCATCACCGCCGCACAGGCGGCCCACTGGTTCACGCCCGCGCCGACGGTGGAGGAGTTTCGCCGCGTCCTCACTCCTGGCGGGCGTGTTCTGCTCGTCTGGAACGACTGGCGGGGCGAGGAGACCGCGTTCAACCTCGCCTACCGTCAAGTTGCCCTGCGTTTTCAGGAGGAGGGCACTCCCGACCTCGCCACCCGCGTTCCCGAGGACGAGCTTCCCTTGTTCCTCCCCGGCGGCTTCGAGCGCGTCACCTTCGAGAACCCCCTGACCCTCACCCGCGAGCGGCTCCACGCCCTCGCCGGGAGCGTGAGTTACCTGCCGTCGCCGAGTGACGCCGCGTACCCGGGGATGACGCGGGCCCTCGACGCCGTGTTTGACGCGCACGAGCGGAGCGGTACCGTCACACTGATGTACCGCACGCACGCCTTTCTGGGCGGGGTGGACGCGCCGACCCCGTGACTCCCGCTTCATTTGGGGAAACAAAATCCTTTAAACTATTCGATTGTGACGCGCGCTGATTCCTGAGCACCCCTCAGCTCCCAGCGCCGCCCCACCTTCTAGGAACCGTGGAGGCTTCTTGAGTTACTGGCGCAACCAGATCAAACCGCTGCTGGACGTGGAGAAGGGGACCCTTTTCAAGCAGGCCCCGATCCGCGTCACGCTGGCGTTTCCCAACCGCTATTCCGTGGGGATGGCTTCTCTGGGCTATCAGGTCATCTACCGCATGTTCAATCAGGAAGAGGGCGTTGCCTGCGAGCGGGCCTTCCTCCCCGACGACGTGGACGCCTTCGAGCGCACGGGCCAGGCGCTGCCCACCGTGGAGAGCGGGCGCGATGCAGGCGACTGCGAACTCTTCGCCCTGAGCGTGTCCTTCGAGCTGGACCTCACCAACATCATCCGCACCCTGGACGTGGCGGGGATGCACCCGCTGCGCGCCGAGCGCGACGACAACGACCCCATCGTGATGATCGGGGGTCCCTTCACGTCCTCCAACCCCTACCCGCTGACCCCTTTTGCCGACATCATCGTGATCGGCGACGGCGAGCAGATCGTGCCCGTGGTGTCGGAGGCCCTGCGGGAGTCGCAGACGCGCGAGGACTTCTACGACCTGATCGACGGGATGCCCGGCATCTTCCTCCCCGCCCGGCACGTCCACGAGCCGACGTGGGCGACGGCGCCCAAGGAACTGCTGCCCGCCTACAGCCAGATCGTCACGCCGAACTCGGAACTCAGCAACATGTTCCTGGTGGAGGCGCAGCGCGGCTGCCCGCGCCCCTGCACCTTCTGCCTCGCGCGGACGATGTACGGCCCCAACCGCAACAACCAGGCGCAGGAACTCCTCGACACCATCCCCGACTGGGTGGAGAAGGTCGGGCTGGTGGGCGCGGCCCTCTCCGACTTCCCGCACACGAAGTACGTGGGGCGGGTGCTCACCGACCGCGGCATCAAGCTGGGCGTCTCCAGCATCCGCGCCGATACCGTGGACGCCGAACTCGCCGAAATTCTGAAGGCGGGCGGCCTGCGGACCTTCACCGTGGCGAGCGACGCGCCGAGCGAGCGTCTGCGCCGCTGGCTGAAGAAGGGCATCACGACCGAGGACCTGACCAAGACCGCGCAGATCAGCCGCGACCTGGGTTTCTCGGGCATCAAGGTCTACATGATGATCGGCCTGGGCCCGGAGAACGACGACGACATCACCGAGCTGATCGACTTCACGAAGGACCTCGCCAAGATCAACCGGGTCGCGCTGGGTATCTCGCCCTTCGTGCCCAAGCGCCACACGCCGCACTTCGCCGACCCCTTCGCGGGGGTGCAGACCATCGAGAAGAAGCTCAAGCGCATCCAGAAGGAGCTGCGGACGACCGCCGAACTGCGCAACGTCTCCGCCAAGTGGGCCTGGGTCGAGTCGGTGATCGCCCGCGGCGGCCCCGAGGTCGGCATGGCCGCCTACTCGATCTACAGGAGCGAGAGCATCGGCGCGTGGAAAAAGGCGCTTGACGAGGTGGGCTGGCACGACGAGTTCGAGGCGAACACGCCCGCCATCGGCCTGCCGCCCGGGCAGTACGAGCCGCGCGAGGTGAGCGCGCACGCACAGGGACTGGCGGTGTAGGGGGACAGGAGGCTCAAGGAGAAGGCAGATGGCAAGGGACAAGCCGTCTGCCTTCTGCCTTCTCCTACCCCGTCCGCGCCTCCCGCAACCGCCTGTCCAGCAGCGGCGCCAATTGACCGTCGAAACGGGCGAGGAGCGGCCCAATGATGGCCGTGAGCAGCACGTACACGGCGGCGAGCGGTCCCAGCGTGGGCACGAGGCTCAGGCCCAGCCCGGCGATCAGGATGCTGAACTCGCCGCGCGGGATCAGGGTGGCCCCGGCGCGGAAGCGGCCCCGCGTCTGCACCCCGGCGCGGGCGGCCCCCCACCACCCGGTCACGAACTTGGTGACGCTCGTGACCACCGCCAGCCCCGCGGCGGGCAGCAAGACCCCCGGCACGCTCCCCAGGTCGAGTTGCAGCCCGAAGAAGACGAAAAATACGGCGGCGAAGAGGTCGCGCAGCGGCTCGATCAGCCCGCGGGTGCGGTCGGCGACCTCGCCGGAGAGGGCGATTCCGACGAGAAAGGCGCCGATGGCCGCCGACACCCGCAGCAGGTCGGCCACCCCCGCCACCACGAGCACCAGCCCGAACACGCTCAGGAGCAGCGTCTCGTTGTTCCGCACGTTCACCACCCGGCTCAGGACGTGCCCGTAGCGCAGCGCCAGAAAAAACGCCAGCACGAAGGCGTCCAGAGCCACGACCAGATTGACCCCGACCGCCGCCACCGTCCCGCCGATCAGGAGCGCGGCGACGACGGGCAGGTAGACGGCCATCGCCACGTCCTCCAGCACGCACACGGCGAGCACGACGGGCGTCTCGCGGTTGCCCAGGCGTCCCAGGTCCGACAACACCTTGCTGGCGATGCCGCTGGAGGTGAGATAGGTGACGCCTCCCAGCAATACGGCGCCGAGCGGTGGAAAGCCCAGCAGCAGCCCCGCCACGGCGCCCGGCGTGAAGTTCAGCGCGAGGTCGAGCAGCCCCACCTGACGGTTCGCCCGCAGGTTGTCGCGCAGCTCCTGGCTGGTGTACTCCAGCCCCAGGGTGAAGAGCAGCAGCACCGCGCCGATTTCCGCCCCGACATGGATGAATTCCTCGGGGCCGTCTCCCAGATGCAGCACGGCCCCGAGCGCGATTCCCGCGAGGAGGTAGAGCGGAATGGGCGTGATCCCCAGCCGCCCGGCGGCCCGGCCCACAAAGGCGAGGGCGAGGATGACCGCGCCGATTTCCAGGAACAGTTGACCGAGGGACAGGGGAGGGCCTCCAGGGACGGCGAGCAGGCCGGAGCCGGTGGGCGAGGCGCGCGGGGAGAAGGGGAGGCTCAGGAAAAGGCGGCGGGGGTCAGGCGAATCAGCCCTCGCCGCCCAGCAGCCGGGCCGCGCGAACCACTCCGCCCGGCGTGCCGACCACGACCACGGTGTCGCCCGCCTCCAGCCCGAACTCGGGGCCGGGCGCGGGGATGGCCTGCCCGCCTCGCATCACCGCCACGATGCTCGTGCCCGTGCGGGTCCGCATCTGCGTGTCGCCCAGCGGATGCCCGGCGAAGGGGGTTCCCTCGGCGAGAGGCACCCAGTCCATCGCCAATCCCTCGATGTCCTGGGTCAGGGTGTTCATGTGCCGGGTGATCGTGCTGCCGCCCAGCAGGTCGGCGACCGCCTCGGCCTCCTCGTCGCTCAGGACGATGCTCTGCGCGCAGGCGTCCGGGTCGTCCCGCCGGGCCACGAAAATCTCGCGCCGCCCGTCCCGGTGCGTGATCACCCCCACCCGCTTGCCGAAGCGTCCGTCGAAATCGTGCCGCACGCCCACGCCGGGCAGTTGCGTTTCCTCCAGCTTGACCATGGGTGCAGCATAGGGCGGCCCGCGCCCCCGCGCAGCGAGCGAAGTTCCCGTCCGCGCCCCGGAAGCCCAACTTGTCACTTGCCAGGCGTCACCGCTCCCTGGACAGGCAAGCTCACGGTGTGGGCGGGCCGGGCGCGCGAAACTGGGGCCCATGAACGTTCCCTCCCCCCGCCCCCAGACGATGGTGGAAAAAATCCTCTCGCGGCGCGGCGACCGAACGGTCTACGCCGGGGACCTCGCCGTCGTGGAGGTCGATCAGGTTATGGTCGTGGACTCCATCGCGCAGAGCTTCATTCAGAGGATGGAGCAGGACCTCGCCGCCCGCCCCAAGTACCCCGAGCGCGTCTCTATCGTGATCGACCACGTGGCCCCCGCCTCCACCGTCAGCGTCGCGCAGGCACAGAAGGAGGCGCGCGAGTACGCCGCCGTCACGGGCGTGCGCCTCTTTGACGTGGGGCGCGGCATCTGCCACCAGGTGCTGATGGAGGAACGCCTCGCGCAACCCGGCTGGATCGTCCTGGGTTCGGACAGCCACTCGACCACCTACGGGGCCGTCGCCGCCTTCGGCACGGGGATGGGCGCGACCGATATCGCCCTCGCCGCCGCGAGCGGCAAGACGTGGCTGAAGGTGCCCGAGAGCGTCAAGGTCACCTTCGTGGGCGAGCTGCGACCCGGCGTGACCGCCAAGGACGCCGCCCTGGAGATGATTCGCGTCCTGGGGGCAGACGGCGCCACCTACCAGAGCGTCGAGATTCACGCCGGGGACCGCTTCACGCGCGGCGAGCGCATGACGCTGGCGAATCTGTGCGTCGAGGCCGGGGCCAAGGCGGGCCTCGTCGTGCCCGGCGGCGAGATTCTGACGGGCTACGACTACGACATTCCCGACTGGGTGTATCCCGACCCCGGCGCCACCTACGTTCAGGACGTGACCATCGACCTCGCCGCCCTGCGCCCCCGCATGAGCGCCCCTTCCGAGGTGGACAACGTTCACGACGTGTCGGAGCTGCGCGGCCTGAAGGTCGATCAGGTCTTCATCGGCACCTGCACGAACGGGCGGCTGGAGGACCTGCACGCCGCCGCCGAGGTCCTGAGGGGCCAGCGGGTCGACCCCTCCACCCGTCTCCTCGTCATTCCCGCCAGCAGCGAGGTGATGGAGGCGGCGATGGGGGACGGCACCCTCCTCACGCTGATGCAGGCGGGCGCGGTGCTGGGAACGCCGGGCTGTGGTCCCTGCATGGGCCGTCACCAGGGCGTGCTCGCCCCCGGTGAGGTCTGCGTCTCCACCTCCAACCGCAATTTCATCGGGCGGATGGGCGACAAGGACGCGAAAATCTACCTCGCCTCGCCCGCAGTGGCGGCGGCGACGGCGGTGATGGGACGGATTGCTTTGCCGGAGGATGTAGAAATGGTGCTAAGTGCATGACTAATATATCCAGACACCATACGTTGTGGCTTACGAAGGTTGAAGATTTTGCGGCCCTGGCATTTATAGGTTATGCCATGACTGGGGATGCGCTCGTTGGTGATATAGAGTCTGCGTTTTTGATGTCGAAGAACGCGGCGTCAATGGTCGCCGTTGCAATCGATGTACTGTTTCTTCTGGCTGTAGATGATTATTTATCAAGGAGAAACAGGTCCCTTTCAGTGATGGTTGGCCGAATAAGACTGCCTGTCTTTGCAATCCTTTTAGCAGCTTGGAGACACAAGCTTCTTTTGGTATCAATTGTTGTATTTACACTCCACTTGTTCGGAAATCTTGGCAGGGTGACCCTCTGATGCCTCGCATCTGGAAATTCGGCCCCGCCGTCAACACCGACGACATCCTGCCCGGCAAGTTCGCCCCCTTCATGGCGGGTGAGGACCTGTTTCAGACCTTCGCCTTCCACTACATCCGCCCGGAGTTCGCCTCGCAGGTGCGGCCCGGCGACGTGCTGATCGGCGGGCGGAACTGGGGCCTGGGCTCCAGCCGCGAGTACGCCCCGCAGGCCCTCAAGAAGCTACAGGTGGGCGGCATCATCGCGCCCTCCTTCGCCCGCATCCACTACCGCAATCTGCTGAACCTGGGCATCCCCGCCTTCGAGGCCGACCTGACGGGTGTGCTCGAAGACGGCGACGAGGTGACGCTGGACGTGGCCTCTGGGATGCTCACGCGCGACACCGAGACCTTCCAGCTTCCGCCGCCCCCCGCCTTCCTGACCGAGGCGCTGCGGGAGGGGAGCATCCTCGCCTTTTTCAAGAAGTACGGGCGTTTTCCCGGCGAGCCCGAGCCCGGCCCACCCGCCGAGTAACCGCCTCATCACTCATCCCCCATCCCGCCTCACTACACTCTGGGCATGGCAACCCTGGAAATCGACTGCCCCGTGTGCGCGGAGGTCCTCGAACTCACCGACGAGGACCGTGCCGACCTGGCCGTCGGCGACGTGATCGTGTGCGACTCGTGCAACGCCGAGATGGAGGTCACCCGCAACGCCGGGGGAGAGGACTTCGAACTCGAACTCCTCGGCATCCTCACCGTCTGCCCGAACTGCGGCGAGGAGTTCGACGTGACCGACGAGATGCTCGCCGCCGCCCCCACCGTGCAGGGCGCGGACGGCGTGGAGGTGAGCGTCGTCACCTGCCCCCACTGCCGCGCCCGCATCGAACTGGAGTTCGAGGACGACGAGGAGGGGGACGGCTCCCGCGCGGGCTAGGCAACCCCTCCGGCCCACGGCGGCCTGCGTTAACCTGTCAACCGCAAGGAGAACGTCATGCCCACCATTCAATTTGAAAACCCGGAGACGGGTGCGACCATCGAACTCACCGATCCCGAACTCGGCGAACTCGTCATCGACGACGAGACGGGCGTGGAGTACGAGGTCGTGTCCCTCGACCCGCCGCGTCTGGAACAGGCCCCGCAGGAAGCGGAGGACTGGGGGGAGTAAGAAGCCTTCAGCCGTCAGCGGTCAGCTTTCAGCCTTCTTGCTGACGGCCGACCGCTGAAAGCTGACTGCTCCCCTCAACCCCTTATGGCCGACTTAGCCGTTATCTACGACCGCATCCGCCCCGACGAGAAGATGCTCTTCGCGGCGCTCGACGACCTCGGCGTGCCCTACGACAAGGTGTATGCGCCGCAGCTCAAGGTGACCTTCGACGACGCCGGGCGGGCCGGGGTCCCGTGGCGCGTTGCGCTGGAACGTTGCGTGAGCCAGTCGCGCGGGCACGGGGTCACGCGGGCGCTGGAGGGACTGGGCGTCCGGGTGGTGAACCCCTCCCACGTGATCGAGCTGTGCGGGGACAAGCTCGCCACGAACGCCGCGCTGGCCCGCGCCGGGCTGCCGACGCCGCGCACGGGGGTCGCCTTCGACGGGGAGGCGGCGCTGGACCTGATCGAGACCCTGGGCTACCCGGTCGTCCTCAAGCCCACCGTGGGCTCGTGGGGGCGGATGGTCAGCCGCATCAACGACCGCGACGCCGCCGAGGCGATCATCGAGCACAAGGAGGTGCTGGGCGGGCCCCAGCACGGCATCTTCTACGTGCAGGAGCTGATCGCCAAGCCGGGCCGCGACATCCGCGCCTTTGTCGTGGGCGGCGAGTGCATCGGCGCGATCTACCGCACCTCCGAGCACTGGATCACGAACACGGCGCGGGGGGCCACGGCGAGCCACTGCCCGGTCACGCCCGAGATCGAGGGGCTCGCCCTCCGGGCCGCCGCCGCCGTCCACGGCGAGATCGTCGCCATCGACCTCGTGGAGGACCCGGGACGGGGCCTGCTCGTCATCGAGATCAACCACACGATGGAATTCAAGAACTCGGTCACGACCACGGGCGTGGACATTCCGCGCCTGATGGGCGAGTACGCCCTCAGTTTGCTCGGGTAGACGTCAAGCTGGGGTCTGTTCGCCCCCAAGCTCATCCGAAACCTGCGGCGGTTTTCCAACAAAAAGGAGGCCGCCGCCTACCTTGGGTTGATCGGTGACCTCATCGCCAGTCTGGCCCTGACCGGAGACGACCCGCGCTTTCACTTCAACCCGACGACAGGAAGCAACTACCTCCTGCCGCTCACCAACAACCGTTCCATGGTCGTGAAAGGCCGGGACGTGGAGGGCGTGCCGACGTGGTGGCTCATCCACCCTGGCCCCCATGCGGTGACGGAGGTGGAGGCGGACGCCATGCGGCACGCGCTGACTTTCGCCCGCAAAAGGCACGACGCGCCCGAATCCGCGCCGATGCTGGCGCAATTCCCCGTTCCGTTCGTCCTCGAACATCGGGAGCACCTGACGGCCCGCGTGCTCGGACTGGCCGCCCGCGATCTCGCCGCCTGCCGGGGCACCACCCCCTGCCGCGCCAGCCACAGCTCCCTCGCCTACGCCCTCGCGCTCGACGACCGGACCCGGGAGGAACTGTTGCAGACGGTCGCCTTCGTCGGCTTCGACCGCTCACGCCGTTCTGGCCGGATGACCTCAGCCTTTCCTCTTGGTTGATTTTCCGCGCAATGTGGAGCATCATACCGTCTTATGTTTAGAACCCTTTCAAGCTTGCAACCATGACCGACCCGCACGCGCAGGCCAACGCCCCGAACGACGCCCAGCGGGCCAGCGCCGACGCCGCCCGGCTGGCGGCGGAGATGCGGCGGCTGCACCGGCTCATCAGCAGCCGGGTGCTGCTGAACATGCAAGACGAGTTGCAGGGCCACGAGCTGAGCTTTACCCAGATGACGGTGATGCACCAGCTCCGCGCCCAGGCTCCCCTGACCGTCACGGCGCTCGCCGAGCGCGCCCGGCTGAGCCTGCCCGCGATGAGTCACCTCGTCGAGCGGCTGGTGCGCCGGGGCCTCGCCGAGCGGCGGGAGAACCCGGGCAACCGCCGCGAGAAGCTCGTCGCCCTGACCGCGCAGGGCCAGGACATCGTGAACCGGATGGACGCGCAGTTTATCGGCGCGTACGAGACCGCCTTCAGCGGGGTGAGACCGGGGACGATCCGCGCCGCCGCCGACGCCGTGCGCGCGCTGGTGGCCGAGGTCGGCCCCGGCCCCGACTGCACCCCCCCCTCCCAGGAGAACCCATGACCAATCCCCCCCCACCCGGCGCCCGCGCCGCCGCCCAGCGCATCAACTACGCGCAGACGCTCGACATGCGCACCAAGCGCGTGATCCTCTTCGGCGTGCTGCTCGGCCTCTTTCTGAGCGCGCTCGACCAGACCATCGTGGCGACCGCCATGCCGCGCATCGCCCAGGACCTCGACGGGCTGAACCTGTACTCGTGGGTCACGACCGCCTACCTCCTGACGAACACGGCGCTCGTGCCCATCTACGGCAAGCTCTCGGACCTGTACGGGCGCAAGCCCATCCTGATGACCGGCATCACGATCTTTCTGCTGGGCTCGGCGCTGTGCGGCCTGTCCGGCGAGCCCTTCCTGGGCAACCTCTTCGGCGGCGGCATGATGCAGCTCGTGGTGTTCCGGGGCCTTCAGGGCGTCGGGGCGGCGGCGCTGGGCTCGGTGGCCTTTGCCATCATCGCCGACCTGTTCGAGCCGGTGGACCGCCCCCGCTACCAGGGCCTCTTCGGCGCTGTCTTCGGCCTGAGCAGCGTGATCGGGCCGCTGCTCGGCGGCTTCCTGACCGACCAGATTTCGTGGCGCTGGGTGTTTTACGTGAACCTGCCGCTGGGACTGATCGCGCTCTCCTTCATCGCCTCCCGGATGCCCCGGCTCGCCAGCGGGTTAGAGGCGAAGGTGGACTGGCTGGGCGCGTTCCTGATCCTGGTCTTCACCGTGCCCCTCCTCCTCGCGCTGACCTGGGGGGCGGACGGGAACTACGCCTGGACGAGCCCGACGATCCTGGGGCTCTTCGGCCTCTCCGCCGTCTCGCTCGTCGCCTTTTTGTTCGTGGAGGGCCGCCACGAGAGCCCGATCCTGCCGCTCGCGCTCTTTCGCAACCCCACCTTCGCGTGGGGGGCGGTGGCCCGCTTCCTGATCGGGGCGGGGTTCCTGGGGGCGATCCTCTTCTTGAGCCTGTACCTCGTGAACGTGCAGGGGGTCAGCGCCACCGCCGCCGGGACCGCCACCATTCCGCTCACGGTCGGGCTGATCATCGGCTCCATCGGCTCGGGGCAGATCGCCAGCCGCATCGGGCGCTACAAGCCGCTCATCCTGATCGGGCTGGGGCTCGCCGCGCTGGGCTTTTTCAGCCTGAGCACCCTGACCGCCGACACGCCCTACAACGGCGTGGTGCTGCGGATGGTGCTGCTGGGCCTGGGGCTGGGGCCCGCGCTGCCCCTGTTCACCACCGCCCTGCAACTTTCCGTCAAGCCCTGGGAGATCGGCGTGGCGACGAGCGCCGGGCAGTTTTTCCAGCAGATGGGCAGCACCATCGGCACGGCGGTCTTCGGGGCGCTCCTGACCGCCGGGCTCTCGACCCAGCTCACCCGCAACTTCGAGCAGGCCAAGGTGGGCCAGCCCCCCGCCGTGCAGGCGATCCTGACCCAGAGCCAGCAGGCCGCCGCGCAAAATTCGGGCGGGGCCTTCGGCGCGGGTCCCCAGGCGGGCGGCACCGACCAGGCCAGCGGGCTCGCGGCCGTGCGCCGTCAGGTGGAGGCCGCCGTCCAGAGCGGCAACGCCGCCGCCCTCGGCCAGATCGCGCAGAACCCGGCGCTCCCCCAGGGTCTGCGGGAAGGCCTGGGCCGCATTCCCGCGCAGGCGCTCGCCACCGAGCAGGGCCGCGCCGGGGTGCTGAGCCAGCTCAACGAGCAGTACGCCGCCTTCGAGGCCGCCGGGCAGCGCATCGAGCGCGTCGTCAAGGTCTCCTTCGCGGGGGCCATCGCCAACATCTACCGCTGGAGCATCGGCGTCGCCCTGCTCGCCTTCCTCGCCACGTTGATGATGCCCAACCTCTCCATGCCCACCCGCAGGCGCGGGGAACGGGTCCCGGCGGCGCACGTCGAGGTGTAGCGAGAGCTTTCAGCCGTCAGCCCAACAAGCTGAGGGCTGACGGCTGACGGCTGAAGGCTCGGCATCCGCTCTACCCTGGCTCCCATGACCCGCCTGCTGTTTCGCGAAGAACCGGCCCTTCTCACCTTCGGCGCGACCGTCACCGCCGCGCGGGAGGGGGCCGCCGCCCTGGACGCCACCGCCTTTTATCCCGAGGGCGGCGGGCAGAACGGGGACGTGGGGGTGCTGCGCTGGAACGGGGGGGAGGTCCGCGTCGAGGGCACCCGCAAGGGCGAGGGCGGCGTAGTCTGGCACGAGCTGGAGGGGTCGGGGCCAGGGGTCGGCGCGGTCGTCACGGGCGAGGTGGACGCGGCGCGGCGCTGGCGCAACTCCCAGCGGCACAGCGGCGAGCACCTCCTGGCGCAGGCGTTCCACCGGGTGAGCCCGGCCTTTGCGGTGGCGGCAGTGAGTATGCGGAATGCCGAGTCCACCCTCGACCTGCACGGTGACCCGGGCGAGGCCGACGTGCGGTCCGCCGAGGAACTGCTGCGCGAGACACTCGCCCGCACGCCCCTGACGCTGGACACGCCGACGGTGCCGAGCGCGGACCTCCACCGCTACCCGCTGCGGCGCGAGGCGAAGGTGGGGGGCGACGTGCGGCTGGTGATCTTCCGCGGCCCGGACGGGGTGCCCTTCGACGTGAGCGCGTGCGGGGGCACCCACGTCCCCCACGCCTCGATGGCGGCGCCCGTGGTCGTGCTGCGGACCGAGCGCGTCCGGGGCGGGCTGACCCGCGTGGTCTTCATGGCGGGGGAGGAGGCCGCGGAGTACCTGGGCGGGGTG
This sequence comes from Deinococcus aestuarii, assembly GCF_018863415.1. Classification (NCBI taxonomy): domain Bacteria; kingdom Thermotogati; phylum Deinococcota; class Deinococci; order Deinococcales; family Deinococcaceae; genus Deinococcus; species Deinococcus aestuarii. Next base: position 59,355 of record NZ_JAHKSN010000001.1, read on the forward strand.
TACGCGGGGAGCCGGGCGCTGGCGCAGGAGTTCAGCGTCCCCGTAGGGCGGCTGCCGGAGCGGGTGGCGGCCCTCTCCGCCGAGCGCGACGCCCAGAGGACGGAGGCGGCTGGCCTGCGGGCCCGGCTCGCCCGGCTTCTGGTGGGGGCCGCGCCCGCGGAGGAGCTTGGGGGCGTGTCCCTCCGCGCCCTGACCCTCGACGACCCCGCCCTGCTCGCCGACGTGCTCGCCGCCACCCCTGCGGGTGAGGTGGTGGCCGCCCTCGCCCCCGGTGGACGCTGCGGCGTCGGCAGCGCGCGGGAGGACGTGCCCGCCGGGGCGCTGCTGGGGCGCGCGCTGGAGGCCACGGGCGGCCGGGGTGGCGGTCGGCCCGCGCTCGCCCAGGGGACGACCCTGGAGCCCGGGGCGTTTCTGGAGGCCGTGCGGGCGGCGCTCCTCGCGCCCCGGCGGCCGGATCAGGAGACCTGAGGCGCTCACCCGTCCCCGACCCTCGCCGTGCCAGAAACTTCACGCATGAAAAGAAACCTGATGCTGGTGGGGACGGCGCTCACCCTGAGCAGTTGCTCCTCTCTTCTCGGCCCGGCCCAGCCCGAGGTGACGGTCACCGTCCTCGGCGTGAACGACTTCCACGGCAACCTGCTGCCGACGAGCTTCCGTATCCCCGACCCCGCCGACCGCACGAAGACCGTGACCGTGCAGGCGGGCGGCATCGAGGCCATCGGGGGCGTCCTGGCCCAGACGCGTCAGGAAAACCCCAACACCGTCTTCGTGGGCGTGGGCGACATGACGGGGGCCTCGCCCCTGATCAGCGGCCTGCTGCGCGACGAGCCCACCATCCTCGCGCTGAGTGGGCTCGGCATGGCGGTCAACGTGGTGGGCAACCACGAGTTCGACTACGGCTACGCCGAGCTGCAGGCTACGCCGAGCTGCAACGCTTCCAGAAGGGCGGCTGCGCCTCGAACGACGCGGCCCGCGCCTGCAAGTACGTCAACCCCTTCCCCGGCGCCGCCTACACCTACCTCGGGGCGAACGTCGTGGACGAGAAGACGGGCGCGCTCGCCTTCCCCGCCTACAAGATCGTGCAGGTCGGCCCGGCACGGGTGGCCTTTGTGGGCGCCGTGCTGAAGGACACCCCCACCGTCGTGACCCCCTCGGGCGTGGCGGGCCTGCGCTTCGAGGATGAGGTCGCCGCGATCAACCGCGTGATCCCCCAGATCAAGCGCGGCAACGTGGACGCCATCGTCGCCCTCGTGCACCAGGGCGGCGCGAGCACGGACGCCTACGACGTGGTGAACTGCAAGACGCTCACCGGCCCCATCGTGGACATCGCCCGGGGCCTCGATCCCGCGGTCAGCGCGATCATGACGGGACACACCCACCGCGGCTACAACTGCCGGGTGCCCGGCCCGGGCGGCCAGGAGCGCGTGGTGATCCAGGGTGACGCCTTCGGCCACCTCCTCCAGCGCCTCGACCTCAAGGTCGACACCCGCGCGAACCGGGTGGTCTCCGTCGAGGCGAGAAACGTCCTCGTGGACGCGGCGAACGGACCCAAGGACGCCGCGATGACGACCGTCGTGCAGAAGGCCAAGGCGATCACCGATCCGGTGGCCCAACAGCCCATCGCCACGCTCGGCGTCGAGCAGATCACCCGCGCCCAGAACCCGGCGGGTGAGAGCGCCCTCGGTGACGTGATCGCCGACTCGCAGCTCGCCGCCACCCGCGCCCCCGAGAAGGGCGGCGCCGTCCTGGCCTTCATGAACCCCGGCGGCATCCGCGCCGACCTGCCCGCCACCGTGCCCAACTCGACCCGCCGGGTGACCTACGGCGACACCTTCGCGGTGCAGCCCTTCGGCAACATCCTGACCGTGGTCACGCTGACGGGGGCCCAGATCAAGGCCGCGCTGGAGCAGCAGTTCGACAACCCCTCCGCCGGGCAAAACCGCATCCTCCAGGTCAGCGAGGGCTTCGCCTACACCTGGGACAACAGCAAGGCGAAAGGGGAAAAGGTCAGCGCCATCACCCTGAACGGCCAGCCCCTCGACCCCGCCGCGAGCTACCGCGTCACCATCAACAACTTCCTCGCGGACGGCGGCGACAACTTCACCGTCTTCACCCAGGGCACCAACCGTCTGGGCGGCGACGTGGACCTCGACGCCTTCCAGAACTACCTGCGCGGCAAGGAAGTGACCTCACCGACGCTGGGCCGCATCACCCGCCTGAACTGAGACGCGGGCAAAGGAGAGAGGGGGAGAGGTGGTCGCACCTTTCCCCCTTGCTGTTTCGCTCTCCCGGTTACCGGCTGGCGGGTGCGGCGCTCAGCACGGCGTCCACGGTCTTCTGGGCCGCGTCCACCGTCGTGCGGATGAGCGCGGGGTCGAGCACGGTGTCGGTCGGCTGGTGGTAGTTGCGGTCGATCCCCGTGTGGAAAAAGAGGGTCGCCACCCCCGCCTGCGCGAAGGAGGCGTGGTCGCTCCCGCCGCCCCCGCCCGAGAACGCCTGCAGCGTCGGCACCGCCTCGCGCGCGGCGTTCACGAGGGCGCCGTCGCCGCTCACGCCGAGGGGGTCGGCGTTCACGCCCACCATGTCGAAGTTGAACATGGCCCGGAGGCTCCCCACCAGGGCCGCGTTGTCCTTCACGAAGGCCCGCGAGCCCCGCAACCCGTCCTCCTCGCCGTCGAAGAGGACGAAGTAGCTCCGGTTCGCCAGCGAGGTGTTCACCGACCGCCGCGCGAGGTCGAGTACGGCCAGCGTGCCCGAGAGGTTGTCGTTCGCGCCCGGCGCCCCGGCCACCGAGTCCATGTGGGCGCCGAAGAGCAGCTCCGGCCGCGTGACCCCCGCCTTGTAGGCGACCACGTTCACGCCGCGCACGTCGCCCTGGCGCACCCGCACCGCGAGCGTGACCGGCTGCCCCTCCTGCAGGCCCGCCCCGGTGGTGGTCGACACGCCCAGCACCGGCAGCTCCACCCGCTCGCCGAGGGTGCCGCTGCGCAGCTCCCCGTCCGTGTTGTTCACGACGACCAGCCCCCTCGCCCCCGCCGCGAGGGCGTTCCGGGCCTTTTGCGCGAAGGGAAGCTGACCGCGCCGCACCACGGCGACCTTGCCCCGCACGTTCGCTCCCCGGAAGTCCTCCGGCGTGCCGACGCCGGGCACGAGGGCCACGGGCGCGCTGACCTCCCCGCCCGCGCTCCCCTGGAGGGCGAAGCCGCGCAGGGTCCGCTCGCCCACCCGCACGTCCGAGCCGAGGTCGTCGAAGCGCGGGTACGAGAACGTCTCGCGGCGGGTGGTGTACCCCAGGGCACGGAACTGCCCCTCCAGGTACGTGCGGGCCCCCTCGTTCGCCGGAGTGCCCGTCACCCGGGGGCCGAATTTCAAGACGGCGGAAAAGTCGTTTTCGATGGAGGCCACAGCCGTGGAACCCAGCAACAACGCGCCCAGCACCGCGCGCATTCCCAATTGACGCATGGCGACAGGAAAGCATGAACGGCCATGAGTTGCCCCCCGGAGACATGAGATTGTGCGGTCTGAACGCAGGTTCTGTGGCCTGCGCTACGCCTTTGCAAAAGCCGTCCTTTGGCATAGGCTGACCGGCCCATGTGCCTAACCTTAAGCTCACCTTAACCTGTTCTCCGCTCAGCCTCACGATCCCGCACACTACGGGCATGACGGGCAAGGGCAGGGGCACCGGGGGGGAGGACGCGCCGCCGACGCCGGGAGAATCCGGCACGGTGATCGTGACGGGGGCGGCGCGGGGGATCGGGAGGGCGGTCGCGGAGCTGTACGCCGAGCGGGGGCACCGGGTCCTGAGCGTGGACCTGACCATGCCGCCGGTGTTGCGCGGGCAGCCGCGCGTGCGGGCGGACGTGAGCACCGCCGCCGGGCGCGAGCGCATCCTGCGGGCGGCGCGGCCCTTGGGCGCCGTGGGGGTTCTCGTGAACAACGCCGCCTACCAGGGCGCGCACGGCGGCGTGCTGGAGGTCAGCGAGCGCGGCTGGATGCGCAGCCTGGGCGTGAACCTCACCGCGCCCCTCCTGCTCACCCGCACCCTGATCGACCTGATGGGCCGGGGCAGCGCCGTGGTCAACATCGCCTCGGTGCAGGGCCTCTTCGCCGAGCAGAATAATGCCGCCTACAACGCCAGCAAGGGCGGGCTGGTCAACCTCACCCGCGCGATGGCCCTCGACCTCGCTGGGCGCGGCGTGCGCGTCAACGCCGTCGCCCCCGGCGCCATCGCCACCGAGGGCGTCTTGCAGGCCATCGCCGGGAGCGAGGACCCCGGCCAGACTCGACGCGACTACGAGGACCTCCACGCCCTGCGCCGCCTCGGCGAGCCGCGCGAGGTCGCCCAGGTCATCTACTTCCTGGGCAGCCCCGAGGCGAGCTTCCTGACCGGCGCGATCTTGCCGGTCGACGGCGGCATGACGGCCAGTTTCATGATGGCGGGGAGGCCGGTCTGAACGACAACACCTTGACCTACGGGTTGGTGAAGTACAGCTCCGACGTTCGGCAGGTCGAACACTCGGCGTAGAACTCGGTGCCGCTCTTGCGGGTCCGCTGCGGCCCTCCACAGGTCGTGCAGGTCAATTTGAGCACCGTGTTCGCGCCGCAGCTTCTGCACTTGAAATAGTAACTGTGACCGAACCTGATCTCTAGATCGGTGGCCTCGCACTTCCCGCAACGGGAGTTTTGAGCCGCGAACCGTGCTGATGGGGGGGAAACCGGAGACGCCCACCCAACGCCCTGGCTCGGTGCCGACGCGACAGGCGGGCACGACGGGTCAGGGTTGGGCGGGCGACCTTGGTGCTGCGTCCGCAGGAAGGCACCCACCCGCACGACCTCCTCGGGCGAGAGGTTGAAGCCCCACTGCTCCGCCCGCTTGTCGCGGCTGAAGGGGTGGGCGAGCTGGGTGTGGTCCGCGATGAGTTCCCTGACCCGATCAGGTACCTGATCGGCCTTTTTCACGTCCGGGAGTTTTCCTTGATGCTCCACGACTCCTCTGTCGCTGATCGCCACAACCACGTTGATCATGAAAGCTCGAAATCCGCCCTGCTTCAAACCGAACAGGACCTTATTCCTCAGTTGCTCCCGGTGCGCTTGGAGAAGCGACCTGAGCAGATCAGCCTGGCGTCTCGCCTGCAAGACTGGGGAGGCCATGCCCCGCCACCGTCCGTCCCATCTCCTCGCCCACTCTTCACGTTCGTTGATTCGCACCGCGCTGGTCACACTCTTGCTCTCGACAATGATCATGCCCGCACGGTGGAAGACCAGATGGTCGATCTGTGCCACCTCGCCCCCATGTTCAAAGCGAAGCCCGTTGAAGATGTGCACGTCCGGGTCGTCACCGAACGCGCGCCTGAGGTAGTGGGCCATTTGTTTCTCGGCCTCGTCCCCGGCCTTTTGCAGGCGGTCGGTGGTGGGGAAAGGTTCGTGCTCCTTGGCGATCATGACTTGGGAGACTAGGGGGTGCGGGCAGGAGGTGTCGGTCGAAACCGGCATGTGCGGCTCCCTCCCCCAGCCCATGAAGGAGCCGGTGAACGCTTCCAGGTACGGAGCGAGTGAGCCAGAGGGGCCGTCTGCCACGACAGCCCCTCTGGTCCCGCTCAGGATCGAGAACCGACCCCTACAGCCTCCGCGCCCGCCCCCAACTCAGCAGCCCGATGATCAGCGTGAAGGCGATCAGGGCGAGGGCGGGGATGGTGAGCACCGAGTTGAGGTTGGCGAGGGGGCCGCTCCACACGGGCCAGTGGACGTTGCAGGGCACGGAGGAAGCGGCGCTGCACACGCGCAGGGTCTCGATCACGCCCCAGTCCTCCAGGTTGTGCACGAGGGCGACGAGCCAGCCGAGCACGGCGAGGGGGAGCGCATAGGCTCTGATCCCCAGGTCGCCGCGCAGGGCCGCGATGCCGAGGAGCAGGGCGAGGGGGTACATGGCGACGCGCTGAAACCAGCACAGCGCGCACGGCGCGAAGCCCCGCACCTCGCTGAAGTACAGGCTGCCCAGGGTGGCGGCGAGGGCCACGACCCAGGCGAGGTAGAGACGGCCAAAGGGGGTCACGCCTGACCTCTACTGGAGGGCGGCATCGATGGCGGCCCCGACGGTCGCCGCGTCGTAGCTCGGGAGGAGCTTGCCGTTCACGTAGATGCTGGGCGTGCCGCCAACCCCGGCCTCCCGCGCCTGCCGCTCGTCGGCGTCCACGGCGGCGGCGGTCTCATCGCCGTCCAGGCAGGTGTTGAAGCGGGCCGTGTCGAGGCCGTCCACGCTGCCCGCGAGTTCCTTGAGTCGGGCCTTGGTGGCCCAGACCTGATCCTCGGGGCCCTGGGCGCGGAAGATGAGCTGCTTCATCCGCTCGTAGGCCTGGCCGCCGCCCTGCTGATACGCGCACTCGGCGGCCTGCGCGGCAAATTTGCTGTCGTCCACGGGCAGGCGCGCGTTCTCGGCGAGAAACGGGAAATTCAGGGAGACGAGCCTCGCCTTCCCGGTGTCGATGTACTGCGAGCGAAGCTGGGGCAAGAACTCCTCCTCGAACCGCTTGCAGTTGGGGCACTTGAAGTCCTCGAACACCACCAGGGTGACGGGCGCGTCCTCCCGCCCGAGCACGGGCTGGCCCGTCAGGTCGAAGCTCACCGGCCCCTCCCCGGCGGCGGGCCTGCCGCGCACCGCGAACAGCGCGAGCGCGACGAGGACGGCGGCGATCAGGGTCCCGATCACGAGCACCGTGCGGCCCTGGTTGTTGCCCTGAAGTCTGGTCACCCCGGCAGTGTACCGCCCGCCCCTCCTGGAAACCCGGGCGGATGCCCCGCCCGCCGTGCCTGCCGGGGCGGGGGGCGGGATGGACTTCGCCGCCGGGGAGGAGAACAATGGGAGGTCCAGAGGGCGGCGGTGCGGGACCATCCCGTCCGCCGCCGCCCTGACCGTCCGGGCCGTTGACCCAGAGAGGGGAGGTCGTCCGAGATGCCCAAGACCGCCGCGCCGCGTACCGTCACCGTTCCGCAGGTGGGGGCCGTCCACCTGAGCGCCGTGCCCGACGCCTTCGACGGGCGCGACCTGGAGTACCGCCCGAGGCTACAGCCCCTCCCGGTGAGGCTCGACTGGCGGGACGCGAAGGGAGAGCGCTACGTGATGCGCCAGGAGGGCAACGCCTGCACCGGGCACGCGGTCGCCGCCGTGGTGAACACCGTGCTCGCCCGCACCTCCGGGGACACGGCGCCGCGCGTGAGCCCCTACATGCTCTACCGCCTCGCCCGCCGCTACGACGAGTTCCCCGGGGAGGAGGACGCGGGCTCCTCGCTGCGCGGCTGCTTCAAGGGCTGGTTCCACCACGGGGTCGCGCTGGAGGAGACGTGGCCCCTGCTGAGGATGCGGCCCGAGCCCGACCCCGGGGAGCGCGAGTTCGCCCGCGCGTGCCGCGAGCGGCCCCTGGGTGCGTTCTACCGGGTCAACCCCTACCGCCTCGACGACATGCAGTCGGCGATCAGCGAGCTGAACGCCGTCGCCGTCTCGGGCGTGCTCCACGAGGGCTGGCTGAGCCCGCGCGTGCTGCGGCAGGGGGAGCGCGACCTCCACCTCATCGCCCGCCCGGTGAACGCCCGGGCGCTCGGGGGCCACGCCTACGCCCTGGTGGGCTACAACGAGGTGGGGTTCCTCGTGCAGAACTCGTGGGGAGAGCGCTGGGGTGCTCGGGGCTTCGCCACCCTCCCGTACGAGGACTGGCTGGAGACCGCCTACGACGCCTGGGTGGCGCGGCCGGGGGTGCCCAGCACGCCCTTTTCGTCGGGTCGGCGGCAGGGCGCGCTGGGCACGCGGGGGCGGCTGGTGAGCGCGCCGGGCCCCGACCTCCGGCGGCTCGCCGCCCACGTCGTCAACCTCGGCAACGAGGGGCGGCTCTCCGCCCAGGGGCGCTTCGTGAGTTCGCCCGCACAGGTGGAGCGCCTCTTCGAGCATATGGGCGAGCGCCACGCCCACTGGCTGGAGCACGGCCGGGCCGACTGCCGCCACGTCCTGCTCTACGCCCACGGCGGGCTGGTGAGCGAGGCGGACGGGCTGGACCTCGCCCAGAAGCACCTGAACTGGTGGCTGAACAACGGCGTGTACCCGGTCTACTTCGCGTGGCAGAGCGGCCCGGTCGAGACGCTCGTCAACCACCTCACCGATAGGTTACAGGAACGCCTCCCGGCGGGGGGCCTGGGCTTCGATCTCGTCGAGCAGTTCGACCGCCTGGTGGAGGGGGTGGCGCGGACCACCCTGGCCTGGATGTGGGACGAGATGAAGGAGAACGCCCGGGCGGCGAGCCTGCCCCTGCGCCGCGCCGTGACCTGGCCGCTCACGTCCTCGGCGGCGCAGGACGCCCTGGCCGCCCTGCCCGGCGCGAGCCTCGTCGTGGACCGGCTGGGGCGCTACCGCGAGGAACACGGCCCGGAGAACGTCGCCGTGCATCTGGTGGGGCACAGCGCGGGCTCGATCTTCCACGCGGCGCTGCTGGAGCGGCTGCTCGCGGCCGGGATTCCCGCCGAGTCACTGACCCTCCTCGCCCCGGCCCTGCGGGTGGACGAGTTCCGCCGCCGGGTGCTGCCCCACCTCGGCGACCCGGCGCGGGTCGGGCGCTTCGCCACCTTCGCCATGAGCGACGAGCGAGAACTCGACGACACCTGCTCGTACGGCGGCCTGACCGGCTATCACAAGTCGCTGCTCTACCTCGTCTCGCGCGCGCTGGAGCGGCCCGGGCGGGGCGACCGGGGCGAGGTCCCGCTGCTGGGAATGCAGCGGTTTGCGCAGATGGAGCCTGACGGGGGCGGCCCGACCCTGCTGGAAGAAATCGAGGCGCGCGGCGGGGCGTACGTCACCTCCCCGTCGGCCGAGCCGGACGACGCGCGCTCGGACGCCACCACCCACGGCGGCTTCGACGACGACGCCCCGACGATGACCTCCGTCCTGATGCACGTGCTGAACGTCCGGGCGGCCACGGCCCGGATGGGCTACCAGCGGGACGCCGCCCTCGACGACGTGCTGGCGGTCGGGGCGCGGGCTGCCGGGGGGGACGGGGAGGCCGAGGTCCTGCGCGCCGCGTCCCCGCTGCCCGTGACGAGTACGGTGGGCGCGCCGAGTCAGGTTCCCCTGGGGCAGACCGCCGAGCCCCGCGAGCGCCGCCCCCTGCCGCCCCCCAGCCGCTTTCCCCTGCTGGAGGTGCGTGACGCCCCCCGCACCGGCTTCCCCATCCTCGACCTGCTGGAGAGCGAGGGCTGGCGCGAGGGTCCTCCCGCCCCGTAACCGGGTGAAAAAGAGGAGCGGGGCCGGAGTGCAGATGCTCCGGCCTCTCTCGGGTCGCTGTGGGGCTCAGCCGTGGCGGCCCGACTCCCGGTGGCTCCCCGGCAGGCCGACCGTCCCCTCCTCGGGCGCGGCGGTCGCCGTGATGACCTGAACGGTCGCGGCTGGTGCGGGGGAAGCCGGAGCGGGAGCGACCGGAGTGGAAGCGGCGGCCTCGGCGGTCGCCAGCGCCGCGCGCCTCGCCCGCCTGCGCCTGCCGTAGCGCCACGCCACCCCGACGAGTTGCCGCACGAAGCTGAAGGCCAGCCCGGCGAGCATGGCGGTCAGCGCCGTGCGCTGAAAGGTCGCGTTGGCGGGCAGGGTCAGCTCCGGGTCGAGCTTCGTGCCGTATCTCCCCACCGCCAGCAGCGGGAGCGCGAAGACGGCGGCGGCGAAGGGCAGCACAAAGGCGCCCCCCGAGTGCTTGACGAGCAGCAGCGCGAGCAGCGCCCCCCCCACCAGGGGCACGATCACCGCCCACTGGGAGGTGAGCAGCGCGGGGACGAAGAACGGCAGCCCCCCCAGCGCGGCCCCGAGATACCCGAACCACCCGCCGAACTCGTCCGCCAGGATCGTCAGCCCCACCCAGAAGAGGAGCCGCATGGGCCAGTCGGTCGGCGGCCACGTCCACAACAGGTACGCCAGCGCCGCCACCGCCCCGCAGCCGCCGAGCAGCCGCAGGACGGTCCAGACCGGGGACACCCGCGCGGGGTCCGGATCGAGGCGGGCCCGCCGCCTCGGCCGGGTGGGGGAGGCCGCTCCCGTCACGCACCCACCGCCTTCTTCGCGCGGGACTTCTTGTCGGGCGCGGCGAGGGCGAGTTCCGCGTTCTCGGGCGCCTCGGCGGGCACGATGCCCGGCACCCGGCGCAGGTACTCGCCCGTGTGGCTCGTGGGGTGCGCGGCCAGTTGCTCGGGCGTTCCCGTCGCCACCACCGTGCCTCCCCGGATCCCGCCCTCCGGCCCCAGGTCGACGATGTGGTCGGCGCACTTCATCACGTCGAGGTTGTGCTCGATCACGAGCAGGGTGTTCCCGCCCTCCACCAGCCGTTGCAGCACCTCCATCAGCTTGCGCACGTCCTCGAAGTGCAGGCCCGTCGTCGGCTCGTCGAGGATGTAGATCGTCTTTCCGGTCGCCCGCTTGCTGAGTTCCGTGGCGAGCTTGATCCGCTGCGCCTCACCCCCCGAGAGGGTGGTCGAGGGCTGCCCGATCCGCATGTAGCCCAGCCCCACGTCGCACAGCAGCGTCATCTTGCGCTCGATGCCGGGAATGTTCTCGAAAAAGGCGCGGGCGTCTTCCACCGTCAAGTCGAGCACCTCGGAGATGGTCTTGCCGTTGTACTTGACCTCCAGCGTCTCGCGGTTGTAACGGGCCCCCTTGCAGACCTCGCACGGCACGTAAATGTCGGGGAGGAAGTTCATCTCGATCTTCATCACGCCGTCGCCCTTGCAGTGCTCGCAGCGTCCGCCCTTGACGTTGAAGGAAAATCTCCCCGACTGGTAGCCGCGCCGCCGCGCCTCCGGCGTCCGGGTGAAGAGGTCCCGAATCTCGGTGAAGACCCCCGTGTACGTCGCCGGGTTGCTCCTCGGCGTGCGCCCGATGGGGCTCTGGTCGATCTCGATCACCTTGTCGAGGTGCTCCATCCCCTCGATGCGCTCGTAGCGGCCCGGCGTCGTCTTCGCGCGGTTGAGCTCGCGGGCCAGGGTCGCGTGCAGGATGTCGTGGATCAGCGTGGACTTGCCCGACCCCGAGGGCCCCGTCACCACCGTCATCGTTCCCAGCGGGATGTCGATGTTGACGTTCCTCAGGTTGTGCTCGCGGGCGCCGATCACCTTGAGCCGCTTGCCGTTGCCGCGCCTGCGGGTCTGCGGCACCGCGATCTCGATCTCGCCGCGCAGGTACTGCCCGGTCAGGCTGGCCGGGTTGTCCCGCACCTCGTCCGGCGTGCCCACCGCGACCACCTCGCCGCCGTGGACCCCCGCGCCCGGCCCCATGTCCACGAGGTAGTCCGCCTCCAGCATGGTGTCGGCGTCGTGCTCGACGACGATCAAGGTGTTGCCGAGGTCGCGCAGGTTCTTCAGCGTGCCGATGAGCCGCCCGTTGTCCTTGGGGTGCAGACCGATGCTCGGCTCGTCGAGCACGTACAGCACGCCCGTCAGTCCCGAGCCGACCTGTGTGGCGAGCCGGATGCGCTGCGCCTCCCCGCCCGAGAGGGTGTTCGCGGTGCGGTCGAGGCTGAGGTAGTCGAGCCCTACGTCCACCAGGAACCTCAGCCGGGTGCGGATCGCCCGCAGGATCGGGGCCCCGACCGCCGCGCCGAACTCGTTCAGGCCGTACTCGTAGCGCCGGGGCGGGTGCGCCCTCGCCGTGCCGCCGAGGTGCCCGTGGAGGTGGGGCTCGATGGCCGCGTGGTCGAGCGCGCCCTCCTGCAAGCCCTGGAAGAAGGCGTCCGACTCCAGCACACTCATGCCGCTCGCCTGCGAGATGTTCAGGCCGCCCACCCGCACCGCCAGGATCTCGGGCTTGTACCGGGTGCCGTCGCAGGTCGGGCAGGGGCGCAGCTCCATCATCTCCTCGAGCTTCTCGCGCATGAACTCCGACTCGGTGTCGGCGAACCGCCGCTCCAGGTTGGGGATCACGCCCTCGAACTCGGTCGTGAAGCGCATCGTCTCCTTGCCGCCCCGGCGGTAGATCACCTCGAAGGGCTCGCCCGGCCCGTGCAGGATCGCCCGCTTCGCCCCCTCGGGCAGGTCGCGCCACGGCGTCTTGAGGTCGAACTCCAGGTGCTCGGCGAGCGCCTTGAGCTTGTCCCAGTAGTACACGCCGCCCCCGGTGCCCTTCTTGCTCCAGGGGAGGATGGCGCCCTCGGCGACGCTCAGGTTCTCGTCCACCACCAGCTCCGGCGAGAACTCCTGCTTGCTGCCCAGCCCCGCGCAGTCCCCGCACGCGCCGTAGGGATTGTTGAAGGAAAAGGAGCGCGGTTCGAGTTCCTCCAGCACGCTGCCGTGCTCCGGGCAGGCAAACTTCTCGGAGAAGAGTTCTTCCAGCGGCGCGCCGCCCTCCCCCGCCTCGGGCATCAGGACGCGCAGCAAGCCCTCGCCCCGCCGCAGCCCGAGTTCCACGCTCTCTGCGATACGGCTGCGGTCACTCTCGCGCAGGGTCACCCGGTCCACCACCACGTCGAGGTCGTGCTTCTCGAACTTCTCCAGCTTGAGCTTCTCGGCCTCCTCCAGCTCGTAGAGCACGCCGTCCACCCGCACGCGCGCGAAGCCCTCGCGCCGCAGATCGGCGAGCAGCTTGCGGTACTCACCCTTGCGCCCGCGCACGACGGGGGCAAGCAGGATCGCCCGGGCGTCCTTGAACTGACTCAGCAGCCGGTCGGTGATCTCGCTCGGCGACTGCTTCTCGATCTTGCGCCCGCAGATCGGGCAGTAGGGGATGCCCACCCGCGCGTAGAGCAGGCGCAGGTAATCGTGAATCTCGGTGACGGTGCCGACCGTGCTCCTGGGATTGTGGCTGGTCGTCTTCTGGTCGATGGAGATGGCGGGCGAGAGGCCCTCGATGGCCTCCACGTCGGGCTTTTCCATCAGGCCGAGGAACTGGCGGGCGTAGGCGCTGAGGCTCTCGACGTACCGGCGCTGGCCCTCGGCGTAGATCGTGTCGAAGGCCAGCGTGCTCTTGCCGCTGCCCGACACGCCCGTGATCACCACGAACTTGTCGCGCGGCAGCTCGACCGTCACGTCCTTGAGGTTGTGCTCCCGCGCCCCGCGCACCACTAGGTTCTGGTTCTGCAAACTCAGGCTCCTTTGAGGGCGGCGCCGTCTGGGTGGGTGTCAAACCACTCTCCGCTCGCCGCGAGGGATTCTGCTGATCGCGTAAGGACCGGGGGTCCCTTCGCTCTGAAACAGGCCATTCTAACACCTCGGAGGGGGAGAGCGTCGTCTTGTGGCGGGAGAAGCGCCTGGCCCCGTCGGGCGCCGGGCAGGACGGGAGCCCTCTCCCACCAGAGCGAATAAAGGTGAGGCGGTCTGATCGGGCCGCCCCTGCCGAACCTCTCGTCGGGTGGGTCCTACCGGGTGGGCACCTTGATCCTGCCCGCGATGATCCCGGCCTTGACGGCCTCGACCCGCAGGACCTGGGCGGAGGGGATCAGGGCGCGGTTGTACCGGTCCACCGCGTAGCCGACGCCGCCCTCCCTGAGCCCGAGACGGCGCACACCTCCCCTGAACTCGCCGTCCCTGACCTCCTTGATCAGCGCGTAGACGGCGTTGTCCGCCCGCTTCATCATCGAGGTCAGGCCGTGGTTGAGGGTGGCGGGGTTCTTGTCGAAGTCGCCCCGCGGGTTCTGGTTGCGGTCCACGCCGATGAAGAACATCGGGCGGGTGTCGCCCGCGCAAGCTTGTCGGTAGGCGGCGCTCTTGGGCACCCGGGCGAAGTTGTTCGAGGTAAATCTCACCCCCGCCGGGAGGTCCGCCGCCCGGAGGCACTGGGTCTGCCCCACGTAGTCGATCACGCCGTTCCCGCTCGCGCCCGCCGCCGCGAAGAGGATGTCCGCCCCCCGGGCCCGCAGGGAGGCCGCGACCTCCTTGGCCCTGCCGGGATTGGTCCAGGCGTCGGGGGTGGTGCCCAGGTACTGGGCGATCACGCGCGCTCCCGGGTTGGCGGCCTTCACGCCCGCCGTGTACCCGGCCTCGAACTTGTGGATCAGGGGGATGTCCATGCCGCCCACGAAGCCCACGATGCCCGTGCTCGTGTTCAGCCCGGCGAGGTACCCGACGAGGTAGCTGCCCTGCTCGTCGGCGAAGGTCAGGCTGGCGACGTTCGGGGCGGGGCTCACGGCGTCCACGAGGCCGAAGTGCAGGCCGGGGTTCTCGCGGGCGACCTGGGTGATCGACGCGTTGCTGACCGTGCCCAGGCCGACGGTGAGGTCGAAGCCCCCGCGTGCGAAGGCGCGGATGCCCTCGACGACCTGGCTGGGGTCCGCGGCCTCGAAGTCCTTGATCTGCACGCCGAGCTGCCGCGCCGCGCGCTGGCCGCCCTCGTAGGCGCCCTGGTTGAAGCTCCCGTCGAACTTGCCCCCCGCGTGGAAGGCCATGCCCACCCGCACGATGTCATCCTGCGCCAGCGTGAGGGGCGTGGCGGCGAGGGCGGCGGTGACGGCCAGGGCGGGGGTCCGAACTCTCTTCATGGTTGTCCTCCGTGCAAAGGGGACCGGGTATCCCCGGACTCGCTCGAAGGAGTCTAAGGGGGTGAAGTCTGACGCGACGCCGGATGGGGACCCGAGACCCCTAAGCCTTGCCCTTCCGGGCGGCGTGTTTCGCCTGGGCCCTGGGCGGAGCGCTCTTTCCCCGGCCCTCGAACGAGGGCCACCCCGGCCCGCCCAGCGCCACCGCCACGCAGCCGACGAGCAGCAGCAGGGGCAGCTCCACCCCGCGCGGCGCGAAGAACCCGCCCCCCCGGTGAACGAACCAGATCGCCGCGAGCATCTCGGCGGCCAGCGCCGCCGCGATGGGCCGTGCGCCCAGCCCGAGCACGATGAGCACCCCGCCCGCCAGCTCCAGTACGGCGACGAGCGGGGCGGTCAGGAGGGGGAGAGGCACCCGCCACGCCCCGAAGTTCGCCGTGACCGCCTCCAACCCCGACCCGAAGATCTTGTCCGTCCCGTGGGCCGCGAAGACGACGCCGACGACCACCCGCACCAGGGCGAGCGCGACCTCGGGCTGGCGGTTCATGGGGGGCAGTCTACCCCCCGCAAAGGGAAGGGAGGCGAGCCGCGTGGGCCGCCTCCCTGCAAAAAGTCGTGTGGGATTTACTTGCTGGGCACCTTGATCCGGCCGGCGACGATCTGGGCCTTGGCGGCCTCGACGCGGGCGACTTGGGCGCTGGGGATCAGGGCGCGGTTGTACTGGTCGACCGCGTAGCCGACGCCGCCTTCCTTGAGGCCGAAACGGCGCTCGCCGCCCTTGAAGCGGTTGTTCTTGACGTCGTTGATCAGCGAGTACACGGCGTTGTCCACCCGCTTGAGCATCGAGGTCAGGCCGTGGTTCATGGTGGCGGGGTTCTTGTCGAAATCGCCGAGATAATTCTGGTTGGAATCCACGCCGATGAAGAAGAGGGGCCGGGCGTTGCCCGCGCAGGCCGTCCGGTACGAGGCACTCTTCGTCACGCCCGCAAAGTTGTTGGAGTTGAACTTCACCCCACTGGGGAGCTGGGTGGCCTTGAGGCACTGGGTCTGCTTGATGTAGTCGATGACGCCGTTGCCGCTCGCGCCCGCCGCCGCGAAGAGGATGTCCGCCCCCTTGGCGCGCATCGAGGCCGCGATCTCCTTGGCCTTGCCGGGGTTGTTCCAGGCCTCAGGCGTCGTGCCGACGTACTGGGCGATCACGCGGGCGCGCGGGTTGGCGGCCTTCACGCCCGCCGTGTACCCGGCCTCGAACTTGTGGATCAGGGGGATGTCCATGCCGCCGACGAAGCCCACCACGCCCGTGGAGGAGTTCAGCCCGGCGAGGTAGCCCACCAGGTAGCTGCCCTCCTGCTCGGCAAAGACGAGGCTCGCCACGTTCTTCTGCGGGCTCACGTCGTCCACCAGCCCGAAGTACAGGTCAGGATTCTCCTTGGCGACCTGGGTAATGGAGGCGTTGTTGGCAAAGCCCACGCCGACGGTGAGGTCAAAGCCCTCGTTGGCGAAGGAGCGGATGCCCTGGATCACCTGGCTGGGGTCGCCCGGCTCGAAGTCCTTGAGCTGCACACCCAGCGTCTTGACGGCGCGGGCGCCGCCCTCGTAGGCGCTCTGGTTGAAGGAGCGGTCGAACTTGCCGCCCGCGTCGTACGCCATGCCGACGCGCAGGGCGCCCTGCGCCTGGGTGAGCGGCGAGGCGGCGAGGGTGGTGGTCAGGGCCAGGGCCAGCATCAGAAAATTCTTCATTCGGTGTCCTCCGAGGAAGGGATCGGGTGTTCTTGGTTGCGCTTGAACCCAGTCCAGAGTATACGGGATAAAGCCGCCCCTGCATTGCAGCAGCCTCAGTGAGAGCTGAGATGGGTGAGAGGAGGCCGCACGATTCCGTGCGCTTCTTTCAGCCTTCGCCTGCTCCGCCGTCCCCGCGTCAGGATGGGGCGTGCCCTCCCCCCGCATCGTCCCCGAACTGTACCCCTCCGACTTCGCCGCCTCGCTGGACTTCTCCACGCGGGTTCTGGGCTTTCGCGTCGTCTACACCCGCCCCGAGGACCGCTTCGCCTTCCTCGACCTGGGCGGTGCCGAGTTGATGCTGGAGCAGACGACCGACCCGGCCCGGACGTTCATCGCCGGAAAACTGGAGTATCCCTTCGGCCGAGGGATGCACCTCCAGATCGAGGTGGAGGATGCGGAAGCGGTCTACGGGCGTGTGCTTGAGGCGGCCGGGTCCTCCTGCCCCTCGAAGACCGCTGGTATCGGCAGGGTGACCGGGAGGCCGGGAGGGCGGCAGTTCGTGGTGCTGGACCCCGACGGGTATGTCCTGCGGCCCTTCCAGTCGCTCGGCACGCGCCCCGTGAGGAAGCCGCCCGCAGACTGAAGGAAAGCGCACCCGCCCGCGCCGAACCCCGGTGCTACGCTTCCCGTCATGGATCAAGCCGTCCCGGACACGTCCGCCGCCGTCCACGCCGATGTCACGGAGGCCCAGTACCGCGACCTGCGCGCCGAGGTCGAGCGCCACGCCCGCGCGTACCACGAGCAGGACGCCCCCGAGATTCCCGACGACGTGTACGACCGGATGGTGCGGGAACTGCGCTCAATCGAGGAGCTGCACCCCGAGTGGGCGGTCGGGGAGACCCCCACCCAGCAGGTCGGCGGGGCGCCCAGCGGGGCCTTCCAGCACGTCGACCACCCCACGCCCATGACCAGCCTCGACAACGTGTTCGACGACGAGGAATTGAGCGAGTGGCAGGAGAAGCTGGCGCGGGCGCTGAACCTCCCCCCCGACTACGACGGGTTCACCTACACCGGCGAACTCAAGATCGACGGCCTGAGCGTGAACCTCTTCTACGTGGACGGCGTGCTCCAGTGGGCGGCCACGCGAGGCAACGGCGTCACGGGCGAGATGGTGACCGAGCAGGTCCTCACCGTGCCCGGCATCCCGCGCACCCTGCCGGGCCTGAAGGGTGAACTGGAGGTGCGCGGCGAGGTCTACCTCTCGCGGGCCGACTTCGCCGCCTACAACGCGCGGGCGGAGGAGCTGGGCACCCCCCTCCTCAAGAACCCCCGCAACGGGGCCGCCGGGGCGCTGCGCCAGAAGGACCCGGAGGTCACCCGAAGCCGCAACCTCAAGGCCCTCTTCTACAGCCTGGGCAAGCGGGACGGGGTGCCGGTGCGCTCGCAGTCGGAGTTGCTGGACTGGCTCGCCGGGCACGGCTTCCCCACCAGCCGCTACTCGGAGACGTTCACGGGAATTCAGGCTGCCGCCGACTACCACCGCCGGATGACGGAGGGGCGGGCGGGCTTCGAGTTCGACGCGGACGGCACGGTCCTCAAGCTCGACTCCCTGCGCCTTCAGGACGAGGCGGGCTTCACCAGCCGGGCGCCGAGGTGGGCCATCGCCTACAAGTTCCCGGTGGAGGAGGTCGAGACGGTCCTCGAACACATCGTCATCAACGTGGGCCGCACCGGGAAGCTCGCGCCGCTGGCGCACCTCTCGCCCCGGCTGATCGAGGGCAGCACCGTCAGCCGCGCGACGCTGCACAACGAGGACTACATCGCAGGCATGGACCTGCGGATGGGTGATACGGTCGTCGTCCGCAAGTCGGGCGGCGTGATTCCCCAGATCATGCGGGTGGTGGTGGAAAAGCGGCCTGAGGGCGCAGTCCCCTACGCGTTCCCCACCCACTGCCCCGAGTGCGGGCACGAGGCCGTGCGGGCGGAGGGCGACGCCAACACCTACTGCCCCAACCCCGCCTGCCCGGCCCAGCAGTACGAGCGGCTGCGCTACTTCGTGAGCAAGGGGGCGATGGACGTGCGCGGGCTGGGCGACCGGATGATCGAACAACTCCTGAGCGTGGGGCTCGTCAAGGACGCCGCCGACCTCTACACCCTGACCGCCGAGCAACTCGCCGAACTGGAGCGCAGCGGCGAGAAGAAGGCGGCGAACGTCCTCGCCCAACTGGAGGCGAGCAAGACCCGGCCCCTCTGGCGGCTGATCAACGCCCTGGGGATCAGCCACGTCGGGGAGCGCGGCGCCCAGACCCTGGCCCGCGAGTTCGGCACGCTCGACGCGCTGCTCTCGGCCACGCCCGGGCGGATCGAGGCGATCTCGGGGATGGGCGCCACCCTCGCGGGGAGCGTGACCGCCGCGCTGGCCGACGAGAACATGCGGGGGCTCCTGCGCCGGTTGCGTGAGTATGGGGTCAACCCGGTCGAGGAGAGCGTGGAGCGCGGCGCCGCCCTGGCGGGCCTGAACTTCGTGATCACCGGTTCCCTCTCCCGTCCCCGCGAGGAGATCAGGGCCCTGCTGGAGCGTGAGGGGGCCCGGGTGACGGGCAGCGTGACGAAGAAGACCGACTACCTGATCGCCGGGGAGGACGCGGGCAGCAAGCTCGACCGGGCACGCGAGCTGGAGACGGAGGTGCTGGACGAGGCGGGACTCTCGGCGTTGCTGGAGGAAAAGGGCTTGTAGCCCGTCGCGCGTGGCTTGTGGGAAGGCCTTTTCGGCGGGCCACGCGCCACAGGCCACCAGTCCCGACCCGCTACACTGTCTCCCGTTGCCGGGCCGCCCCAACGCCAGCGGCCCACCGGAGGCGAGAAGCATGGAAGTGGAGATCAGCAGGAGTGTCCTGACGGACATCGCCCAGACGACCCTCGACGGGATCGAGGGCATCGAGGTCGCGCCCGCGAGCCTGAGGCCCAGCGAGGTCGGGGAGGTGCTGCGCCAGCAGGGCGGGCCGCGCCGTCCCCGGTCCCTCAAGGTGACGCGCGACGGCCAGAACGTGACCGTGGAGGTGGGGTTGAACGTGGAATACGGGCGCAACCTCGTCGGGGTGGCGCGGCAGGCGCAGCAGGCGGTGGCCGAGAACGTGGAGCTGATGACCGGCCTGAAGGTGCGGGCCGTGAACGTGACGGTGCTGGGCGTGACCCTGCCGAAGGGGACCGCTTGACCCGCCGCCGCGAAAAAGCCGCCCAGCCCGTCGGGACCCGCCGCGCCGCCCGCGAGTTCGCCTTCCGGGTGCTCTTCGAGGCCGAGCAGGGCAACGTGCCGCTGGACGCCGTGTTCACCCGCGCCGAGGGCGCCATGCGGGGGGGCGACGACACCTTCCCGAGGCTCAACGAGGAGGCGCTGGCCTTCGCGCGGCAGCTCGTGGACGGGCTGATGTCGCGCCGCGCGGCCATCGACGAGACGCTGCACCGCACCATCCGGGGTTGGAGCTTCGAGCAGATGGCCCAGACCGACCTCAACATCCTGCGGCTGGCGACCTACGAGCTGATGGACACCCCCGAGCCGCACCCGCCCGTCATCGAGAGCGCCGTGCGCATCGCCCGCAAGTTCGGCGGCGAGGATTCAGGCCGTTTCGTGAACGGGGTGCTCGCAGGGCTGAGCCGCAGCCTGAACACCGCCCCGAAGGCCGCCCAGGAGGGCGAGGGGGAGGAGCAGGGGTGACGGCGACGACCGCCCGCATCCTCGCCGGTCCCCCCGCCGCCGAGGCGCTGCTCGCCTCCGTCCGCGCCCGCGCCGCCCGGCTGACCTCCCCGCCGACCCTCGTGATGGTGCGGCTGGGCGACGACCCCGCCAGCGTGAGCTACGTGCGCGGCAAGGACCGCAAGGCGCGCGAGGTGGGGCTCAGGAGCACCGTCCACGCCCTGCCGGAGACGACTTCCCAGGCCGACCTCCTCGCCCTGATCGCCGAACTCAACGCCGACGAGTCGGTCAGCGGCATCCTCGTCCAACTTCCGTTGCCGGGGCATGTCAACGAAGAGGCGGTCCTCCACGCCATCGACCCGCGCAAGGACGTGGACGGCTTTCACCCGGTCAACGTGGGCGAATTGTGGGCGGGCCGTCCCACGCTGACCCCCTGCACCCCCGCCGGGATCATGTTCCTGCTCTCGCACTACGGCGTTCCCGTCGCCGGGCAGCGCGCGGTGATCGTGGGCCGCAGCCACATCGTCGGGCGACCGATGGCGGCGCTGCTGCTGAACGCCGACGCGACCGTGACCGTCGCCCACAGCCGTACCCGCGACCTCGCGGCGGTGACGCGGGAGGCCGACCTCCTGATCGCCGCCGTGGGCCGCCCGCACCTGATCACGCCCGACATGGTGGGGCCGGGGGCGACCGTGGTCGACGTGGGGATCAACCGCGTTCTGGGGCCAGACGGCAGGGCGCACCTGACGGGCGACGTCCACCCGGACGTGGCGGGGGTGGCCGGAGCCCTGACGCCCGTGCCGGGGGGTGTGGGCCCGATGACGATTGCGCAGCTTCTGGCGAACACGGTGACGGCGGCGGCGCGGCAGGCGGCACGCTAGACTCCTTCCCGCGTGTGAACACCTCTTTTGACGACCTCCTCGGGAACCGCTGGCTCTGGACCGCCGTCCTCTCCTCGACGGGCGCGCAGGTCGTCAAGGTCTTCCTGATCCTGCTCGTCGAGCGCCGCTGGCGCCCCGCCGCCGCGATGGAGACGGGCGGGATGCCCAGCAGCCACTCCGCGATGGTCGCCGCCTTATCCACCGGCGTGGCCCTCACCCAGGGGCTCGGCAGCCCCCTCTTCGCCGCGAGCGCCGTCTTCGCCCTGATCGTCATGTACGACGCGACCGGCGTGCGCCACTCCAGCGGCGTGCAGGCCCGCTTGCTCAACGAACTTGTCGAGGAGTTGCGCGCCGTCGTCCGCGAGGGCTTCGCGCCGCTGCCGCTGAAGGTGCTGCTCGGCCACACCTACCTGGAAGTTCTGGTGGGCACCCTGATCGGGATCGGCGCGGGCTTCCTGGCCTTCCGGGTGTGGTGAGGCGACCTGTGCCCACGGATGCCGAGCCGCTCCGCGTCATCATCGGTGCGGGGGAGCAGAGGTGGGAGGGCTGGATTCCGACCCAGCGAGGGGACCTCGACCTCCTCGACCGCTCGACCTGGGAGGCGTGGTTCGGTGGACGCCGGGCCGACGCCCTGCTGTGCGAGCACGTCTGGGAACACCTGACCGAGGACGAGGGCCGCGCCGCCGCCCGGTTGTGCTTCGAGTTCCTGAAGCCGGGCGGTTTCCTGCGCTGCGCCGTCCCGGACGCGAACTTCCCCGATCCCGAGTACCAGCGCACCGTGCAGGTCGGCGGCCCCGGCCCGGCGGACCACCCCGCCGCCGACCACAGGGTCGTGTACGACCACCGCCTCCTCGCGGACGTGTTCAGGAGCGCGGGCTTCGGGGTCGAACTCCTCGAATACTGCGACGACGAGGGGCGCTTCCATTACCACGAGTGGGACGTCTCCACCGGCCCGATTTACCGCTCGCTGCGCCTCGACCACCGCAACCGGGAGGGGCGTCTGGGCTTCGTCTCCCTCATTCTCGACGCGAGGAAGCCGCTGGAGGCCCGCTAACGCCTACGCCACGCCCTTCATCGCCCCGTCGAGAATCACCCCCAGCCGGTCGCGGGTGAAGGGCCGCTTGCCCTCCAGCAGGCCGCGCTCGCCCGCGTGCAGGTGCCAGTGCTTGCTCCCGCCCATCAGCCGCAAGGACACGCCCTTCAGGTCCACGTGCCGGGGGCTGACCGCCGCGACGAGGAGGGGCTGTCCGCCCGTGAGGAGCGCCACGCTCATCACCGTGGTGGGCAGGTCGTAGGGGCGCTCCATCCGGTAGATGTAGTCGGGGAAGTCGGCGACCTTCTGGAAGGCCAGCCCGCGCGCGGCGGCCTCCGCCTCCAGCCAGCCCAGAAGCTCGACCCACTGCGCGTACAGGTGCCCGTCGGATGCGTGTGCCATGTGGCAACGAGTGTAACAAGCGCGGCGGGGGAGGGGTCGGTCATTTCGCCGATGGCGCTCCCCGGTCCGGCGTGCTTTCCTCCCCCCATGCGGCGCATCCTCGTGATCGGAACGACGGGCAGCGGGAAAACGACCCTGGCGCGCACCCTGTCCGCCCGGCTGGGTCTGCCCCACGGCGAGCAGGACGCCTGGAATCACCTCCCCGGTTGGAAGGAGGCGCCGCTCGGAGAGTTCCGGGGCCGGGTGGACGTCTTCACCGGGCAGCCCGCCTGGGTTATGGACGGCAACTACACCAAAGCCCGTGACCTCGGCTGGACGCGGGCCGACACGCTGGTCTGGTTGGACTACCCGGCTCCGCTCGTGTTCTGGCGACTGTTGCGCCGAACTGTGCGGCGCGGCTTCACCCGGGAGGAGCTGTGGAACGGCAACCGCGAGCATCTGGGGGTCAACCTCCTGACGCGGGACGGCATCCTCGCCTGGTTTTTCCGCACCCACTGGAAGCGGCGCCGGGAGATGCCCGGCCTCGTCGCGGGGTATCCGCACCTGCGGGTCGTGCGGCTGCGCTCGCCCCGCGAGGCCGACCGCTGGCTCGCCTCCCTTACCCCTGAAGCAGCACCCGCCCTCCCGCCGCGTCCAGCCTGACCTCGCCGCCCCCGAGCACCTCACCGCTCAGCCCGTCCCGCCACTCGCCCGCCGGGAGGGTGAGGGTGACCTCGTGCCCCTCCCCGCGGCGGCTGGCGACCACGACCGCCCGCTCGGTGCGCCCGTCCGCGTGCGTGAACTCGCGCAGGAAGGCCATCGCGTCCGCCTCCGCGTGCAGGAAGCGGAGGTTCCCCTCATGCAGGACGTGCGTCTCGCGGCGCAGGTGGATCAGCGCGCGCACCCTCGCCCGCAACTCCTGATCCCACCTCGCCTCGTCCCAGGGCATACTCTCGCGGCACCACGGCATCTGGCCGCGCGTGTGCTGCGAGAGGCCGATCTCCGAACCGTAGTACGTGCAGGGCACGCCCGCGTACCCCATCAGGAGGGTGAAGGCGGCCAGGAAGCGGGTCCGGTCGTCCCCGACCCGGAACAGGGCCCGCGAGATGTCGTGCGACTCCAGGAGGTTGAACATGCTCAGCGCGACCTGGGGTGGCAGGGCGTGGTAGGCGTCCCAGAGGATGTCGGCGAGTTCCACCCCGTCCAGGCGGCTGGGCTCGCCGAGGTGTGTCTCACCGCTCATCCACTGCATGACGGGCAGGCCGAAGCCGTGGTAGTTCATCGCCCCGTCCTCGCCCCGCCCGTCGAGCGCGTGTTCGGGGTCGTAGAAGCGTTCGCCGAAGACGTAGGCGTCCGGCCGCTCCTCGCGCGCCGCCGCCTTCAGGGCCCGGTGCAGCGGGAGGTTGTCCTCGTCGGTGCCCCCCGTCCCGATCATGTGCGCCACGTCCAGCCGCCAGCCCGCCGCCCCGCGCCGCAGCCAGTGGCGGACCACGCTCTCCTCGCCGCTGAAGAATTCCTGCACCGCGAAGTCGTTGCGGTAGTCGATCTTGGGCAGCGTCGGCACGTCGAAAAAGGCGTGGTAGGGCGGCTTGCCCGGCTCGTCGCGCCAGGTGAACAGCCGCCGCTCGGGGGCGTCCTCCCGCTCCAGCGCGGCCCTGAACAGCACGTTCTCATCCCCCATGTGGTTGAACACGCCGTCGAGCACGAGGCGGATGCCCGCCCGCTCGGCCTCCCGCGCCAGCTCCCCCCACGCCGCGTCCCCTCCCAGGTGCGGATCGACGTGCCGGTAGTCGCTGATGTCGTAGCGGTGGTTCGACGGGCTCACGAAGATCGGGGTGAGCCACAGGGCGTTCACGCCGAGGTCGTGCAGGTACGGAAGGGCCTGGGTGACCCCCTGGAGGTCGCCTCCGTAATGGGCATGAACGTCGCCCCTCTTCGTGATCGGTGAGCCCCACCCGGCGTGCTCGACCGGGCGGCCCATGTACTCGTACTCGCCCGTCCGCACGTCGCCATCTGGGTCGCCGTTGCGGAAGCGGTCGGGGAAGATCTGGTAGAAGACGCTGCGCCACGCCCACTCGGGCGAGACGTGCCCCGCGAGGTACTGGAACCAGTTGCGAAAGCCCCGCCGCGAGTGGTGCAGCCCCAGCCCGGTGAGGTTGAGGTGGTCGTCCGGGAAGAGGAGCAGCCAGGCGTAGCGCACCCTGGCGTCGTGGACCGGCAGCTCGGCCTCGAACCAGCGGCCTTCCCCGCCCGGCCCCGTCACCTCCCGCGCCGGAAGCAACTCGATCTCGCCCACCCGCACGAGCTTGAGTTTAACCTCCGTCACGGGCAGCGTGACGCGAACGCGGACCCTGACCGTCTCGCCCAGAGTCGCTCCCAGCCGCTCGGTGTAGCCCGGCGTGTGGTCGTGCTGCGCCTCTCCCGCCCCGTTCGTGTTCATCCCTCGTTCCTCCAAAAAGCCGCCCGGCACGGTCCTTCCTGCTTCATCCACAGGAGGTCGTGCCGGGCGGGCAAGCGTTGCCTTCGGGTTGTCGCTCGGGGTGAGCCCCGAACTGTCCCGCAAGTCTGAAGAGGAGGGGGCGTCCGGTCAAGGGGCCGGGCCGGATGCGAACCTTCATCCCTTGTCCGCCGCGCCTGCAAGGTTCCCGACAGGGGCCGACCGCCACACTGGGGGCACCATGACGACCCGCCCCCGATTCCTTCGGGCGTCCCTGCTGACGCTCGCGGCCCTCACCGGCGCCGCCCCCGCCGCCGCGCCCTCCACGGGCGTCACGCTGATTCTCGACCCGGCGGGTCCCTGGGACAAGGCCGTCAACGAGGCGGCGAGCAGCGGGCTGGAGCGCGCCGTGCGCGAACACGGGATGCCCTATGACACCGTGACCTCCGCCGACCCGGGCGACATGCTCAGGCAGGCCCGCGCCGCCGCCCGCTCGGGCAGCACGCTGGTGATCGGGGTGGGGCGCGCGAGCGCCGGGCCGCTGAGCACCGCCGCCCGCGAATTCCCGTCCGTCCGCTTCGTGGGGGTGGACGCCCTTCCGGGGGGCGCGAACACGGTGGGCCTGCGCTTCCGCGAGCAGGAGGGCGGCTTCCTGGCCGGATTCCTCGCCGCCAACGCCACGAGCACGCGGGTGCTGGGCGTGATCACCGGGGAGGGGGACGCCACGGCCAGCCGGTACCGCGCGGGCTTCGAGGCGGGCGTGGCCTTCGCCTGCCCCGATTGCCGGGTCCTGCGTGCCAGCCTGCCGCGGGGGGGCAACGTGGTGGGCGCCTCCGACCTCACCCGGCGGCAGTACGCGCGCGGGGCCGACATCATCCTCGCCGCGGTGGGGGCGAGCAACCGGGGTGTGGTCACCGCCGCAACCACCGTCCAGTGCCTCAGCGCCGCCCGCCTCCCCGCCGGGGTGCGCTTTCGCGCCGATCCCTACCGCGCGGTGCCCCGCAGCGACCCCTACAGGGCGGAGTGCAGGGGCAACACCCGTCCCGTCTTCGCCATCGCCACCGAGAGCAGCCTGGACGCTCCCGGCGACACGGACGTGAACCGCAAGACGCTCAACCACACCCTGACGAGCGTTCTCAAGCGCGCGGACAACGCCGTTTTCACCCTCGTGGATGAAGCCGCCAAGGGCAAGGCCTGGCGGGCGGGCGACCGCACCTTCGGCGTCGAGAACGGCGGCGTCGAACTCAGCCTGAACGACTTCAATGCCGCGCTGATTTCGCCCGCCCTGAAGGCCAAGCTCACCAAGGTCCGGCAGATGATCGTGAACGGCGTCGTGCAGGTGCCCGTTCAGTAGGCCCCGCCTGAAACGTCCCGGCCCCGCGCACGTAGACTGGGGGCATGACCGCCCGCCGCCAGACCGTCACCACCTGGGTGGGGAACGTGCCCGTCGGGGGTGCCCACCCCGTCGTCGTGCAGTCCATGACGAACACCGACACCGCCAACGCCGAGGCCACCGCCATCCAGGTCGCCCAGCTCGCCCGCGCCGGGTCCGAGATCGTCCGCGTGACCGTGAACACCCGCGAGGCCGCCGCCGCCCTCCCCGAGATCGTCGCTCGTTTGCACGACCTCGGTATCGACGTGCCCATCGTCGGTGACTTCCACTACAACGGCCACATCCTTCTCGCCGAGTTCCCCGAGACGGCCCGCCTCCTCGCCAAGTACCGCATCAACCCGGGGAACGTCGGCGCCGGGCAGCACCACGACGCCAACTTCGCCACGATGATCGAGGTCGCCAGGGCGTTCGGCAAACCCGTCCGCATCGGCGTGAACTGGGGCTCGCTCGATGGGCAGGTCCTCGCCCGATTGATGGACGAGAACGCGCGCCGGGGCAGCCCGAAAAGCGGCACCGACGTGATGATCGACGCGATGGTCGTCTCGGCGCTGGAGAGTGCCGCCTACGCCGAAAAGCTCGGCCTCCCGCACGACCGCATCATCATCTCCGTCAAGGTCAGCTCCGCCCCCGAGCTGTGGCAGGTCTACCGCCAGCTCGCGCCCCTGTGCGACTACCCCCTGCACCTCGGGCTGACGGAGGCGGGCATGGGTATGAAGGGCATCGTGGCGTCCAGCGTGGCCCTCGCCCCCCTCCTTGTGGACGGCATCGGCGACACCATCCGCGTCTCGCTCACCCCCGAGCCCGGCGCCCCCCGCAAGCTGGAGGTCGAGGTCGCCCAGCAGATTCTCCAGAGCCTCGGCCTGCGCCAGTTCCTCCCGCAGGTGACCTCCTGTCCGGGCTGCGGACGCACGACCTCCACCTTCTTTCAGGAACTCGCCCAGAAGATTCAGGACTACATCCGGGACGCCATGCCCGTCTGGAAGGCGAAGTACCCCGGCGTCGAGGACATGCAGGTCGCCGTCATGGGCTGCATCGTGAACGGCCCCGGCGAGAGCAAGCACGCCAACATCGGCATCTCCCTGCCCGGCACGGGTGAGGACCCGCGCGCCCCGGTGTATCAGGACGGCAAGCTGCTGACGACGCTCAGAGGCCCTCGCATCGCCGAGGACTTTCAGGAGTTGCTGGAGCGGTATGTGGAGGAGCGGTACGGGCGGGAACGGGCGGGTGTCTGAGTGTCCGACACTCCTGAGTTGCCCGGCGTTTGGGTCTTTATGGGTGTTTGGGCGAAGCAGCCCGCCGCCGTTTTCACGACGCTGGAACGGGGCGAGGCGTGGGTCCGCGAGCATCGGTTGGAGGGCATGTTGACGTGGTATCCGCTCGACATGGGCGCCTACGACTGGGTGGTTGCTCAGGGCAGATTCAGGTCCAAGCCTGAGCAGCCAACGCCGGAGTTTCTGGCTGGGTTTTCCTCGGCCTACCAGCCGCATCACCACTACGAGAACTCGGAGCCTCCCAGAACAGAGGATTGATTCTGCTGTCAGGACCACATGAACGTCCCGGAAGCAGAAAGTTTCGAGAACGAGATGGGTGCGGCCTTCGCGGTGGAGGAGCGGTATGGGCGGACGAGGGCGGGTGTTTATGGTTGGGACCGTCCTGCTCCTGTTCGCGCTGCTGCTCACCGGCTGCGTGCGGGAGAAGCGGCGGACCCCCGCGCTTTACCTCATTCCCCAGGGGTATGTCGGCTGGGTGCTCGTCGAGTACGGGGTGAAGGGTGCACCGCCGCTGAGGTCGGAGGCAGGCTTCAAACTGTTCCCCATTCCGCAAGGCGGGCATCTGGTCACCTCCTCGCCGGGCCCCGATACCGGATGGGCGACGGACCGTTACGTTTCCGTTGACTCATCCGGGCGGCGCTCCCCCCTGAACCAGACCCTTCCCGGGAGGGGGGGCATGATCTGGGGCGGGAGTTTCACGAACGGGCGTGTGGGTGTGCTCGACGGCCAGAAGAGCTGTGAGGTTCAAACGCCCCCGCGGGAGGCCTTTTTCGTGGGCATGGAAGTCCAGTACCGGGCCAACCTTCGTGCCGCCCCGACGAACGATCCCCGCTCGGTGGCGGCAAAGGTGTCGCTGGTCTGCCCCTGATCCGGTTTCGAGCCGCCGGGGACGCGCCGGGCTGGCACAATGACCGCATGAACGTCTGGGGCACCGGCAGTTTCGAGAACGAGGTGGGCGCGGCCTTCGCGCAGGAAGTGGTGCAGGACGGCGCCTTCGCCCTCGCCGAGGCCTTCGACGTGGCCCTCGACCCCGATACCGACTTCCTCGCCGCCGAGGAGGGCCACCGCACCCTCGCCGCCGCCGAGGTGCTGGCCGCCGCGCTGACGGGCGACACCGGGCGGGTCACGGACGCCGGGCTGCGCGCGTGGCTCTCGGGCGCCCACCCCGCCGACCTCGAACCCCTGCGCGACCTGGGCCGCGCCGCCGTGGAGCGCGTGATTGGCGAGGACAGCGACCTCCCCGACCTCTGGGAAGAGGAGGACGCGGCGGCCTGGCGGGCCGACGTGGAACGGCTGCTCGCGGCGCTGGGGTAGGGAGGGGGGCGTGGCTTCCGTCGCCGAGCTGTGGTTGGTGGACGACCTGGCAGAGATGGATGATCTCCCGCTGCCGCGTTTGCAGGCCGACCTCTACCGTTTCACGCGCCAGACTGGCTGGGGTCTATATCCTTTCACCGCCTCACCGTCGGACGGCTTGATGCAAGCTTTGACATTCCAGGCGCCCCATCAGGGCCCGAGCGTGGAGATGCGCGTGCATCGTGTTGTTCCCGTACTGGGATTTGTAGATGCAGACGCCTTGCGGGAGAGTATGGATGAGTGGGCCTCCAGTTGGGTTGCATGGGGGCACGGGTACATCAATCCACAGCCGTTAGCGGGGTGGTGGCAGGCGAACGGATGGATTACCCCGGATGCTGCCTGGCTCAATGCCAGACCCACACCCGAGAACCTGCAAGAATTAAGTCTCAGGGAAGGACCCGAATGGAGACGCTGGCGTCAACTCTCCCGTGGAGACGCCCTCTTCTTCGAGTGGTGAGAGCGGATTAGGGTGTCGCCATCAACTCCTTGGCGGCCCGAACGACCTGCGCCTCCGTCGTCGCGCGGTTCATGGTGGGCTGCCCGTCGCCCCGTTGCGGACCGTACCGCCCGAAAAAGGCGTGGACGGCGCCGGGCAGGAGGGTGAGCCGGGTCCCTCTCAGGCCGCCCCGCACCTCCCCCGCGCTCGCCACGCCATCCCGCTCGGCGAGAAGGGAGAGAACCCGCAGACGTGCCTCCCGCAGGTTGACGTTCCCAGCCAGGTCCGCCCCCATCAGGATCAGGCCGGACAGACGGTCGCCGTGCCGCGCCGCGTCCCCAGCCGCCACCGCGCCGCCGAGGGGATGACCGGTGAGAAAGACGCGCTGGCCCGCCCCGAAGCGGTCGATCCGCGCCCAGCACGGTGAGGTCGAGCGGGAAGCCGGGAATCACCGTCCGCACCCCCCGCCCCACGGGCCGAATGTCGATGAACGGTGTGAGCCCTCGTTCCTGCCGGGCGTCTGCCCGCGCCCCCGGCTACGCGGCGTCCTGCCCGACGACGAGGAGCGGACGAACGACGAACTGCCCGGCTGTGGCCGTCAGGTCATCGACCCACACCAGGAGCGGCGCGGTGAGGAGGGGGCGTCCCCGGCGAAGGGGTCGGCGCGGTCGGGTCATGACACCAGCGTAGAGGACAGGAGAAACGCCGCCCCCGTGGGGGAGCGGCGCCTGGGATGGGGGCGGCTTAGCGGAGGTTGTTGTCGACCGGAAGCGCGGCGATGGCGCGGTGGGTGGCGGCGCCGCGCGCACCGAGCAGCGAGAACAGCAGGGTCAGGCCCGAGGCGAGCAGCCAGCCCAGCCCGGTGTTGCGGGCCGTCGTGCGGGCGACGCTCTCGGCAGTCTGGGCGAGCTGCTGGCCCTGCTGCTGGAGACGGTTGATCTCGTTCGATACCACCGTCCGCACTTCCTGCGCCTGGGCCGCGCTCAGCCCCTGGTTCTGGAGCCGGGCCTGGAAGTTCTGCCCGGTCAGGGCGTTCTGGATCGCCTGGACGCGGGCCGGAATGAAGTCGGTGATGGTCGAGAGGTTTTGCTGCCCCAGGTCGTAGGCCGAGCGCCGGAAGATATTGCTCACCACGTTGGCGGCGGCGTTCACCTGCTCCTGGTTCAGGCTGGGGCTGTTCTCGGCGATGAGGGCCGCCACGTCCTGCTGGTCGACCCCGCTGATGAAGTTTTGCAGGCCGTTCTGGACGTTGCCGCTCTGGGCGGCGTTGCCCGCCGCGTTGGTGACGGTGCCCGCCACGTTGCCGAGCACGTTGGTCGCGGTGCCCAGCAGGCTGCTCAGCACGTTGTAGGTCAGCAGCGTCGTGAGCAGCACCAGCAGGCCGCCGGTGACGAGGCCGGTGAGGGAAGCGTCGTCGTGACTCATGGCGGCGATGCCGTCGGTGTTGCGGGTGGCGGGGGCGCTGGCGCGAACGGCGGTGCGGCCTGCCGCCCAGGCGCCGATCAGGGCGGCGAGGGCGGTCCAGATCGCGGCCTGGATGCCGGTGCCGGTGAGGGTGATGCCGGTGAGGGCGGTGATGACCAGCCCCAGGGCCAGAATCGTCAGGGTGGTGACGAAGCCGAGCACCAGCCCGGCGAAGATGCCGGGCCAGGACAGGCGGTGCGAGAGTCGGTCGGTGTTCAGGGTCATGGACTTCTCCTTCGGGTGCCGCTGAAGGTAGCTTGCACGGCGGCACGCCCCGCCCCGGGGGGCTGACAGGCTTCGGGACCTACCCTAAACGCTCCTCACCCCTCCCGGGCAAGACTGTTGCTTAATTCACAGCTCACGCCGCCGACAGGCTGTTTTCGGGGCGGGCGGCCCCGTCTCACCGACCTGGGGACGGCACACGCGGTTCACGCCGTCCCCAGCCCACTCTCTGACCGCGGGAGTCGGCCGGGGAGGTGCAGGCCGGAGAGGGTTGATTCCCTCTGCTGCCCCGCGGTGAGCGCCGTTCTCAGACGAAGGCGCTGAAGCCCGTGATCGCCCGGCCCACCACGAGGGTATTGATCTCGTTCGTGCCCTCGTAGGAATAGATCGCCTCGGTGTCGGTGAAGTGCTTGGCGACCCCGTTTTCGAGCAGGATGCCGTTGCCGCCGAAGGTCTCGCGCGCCAGGGCGACCGTCTCGCGGCAGCGGGCCGCCGTGATCACCTTCGCCAACGCCGCGTGCTCGTCGCGCATGGTCCCCGCGTCGGCCATCTCCGAGAGCCGCAGGCACAGGGCAAGCGAGGTCGTCACGTTGCCGAGCATGTGGACGAGGTGGTTTTGGATGAGCTGGAAGTTTCCGATGGGCTTGCCGAACTGCTCGCGGGTCTGGGCGTACCCCAGCGCCAGCTCGTACGCGCCCGCCGCGCAGCCCACCGCCTGCCACGCCACGCCCGCGCGGGTCAGCCGCAGCACCTCCGCCGTCGTCCGCCAGCCGCGCACCTCCTGAAGGCGGTCGGCGTCGGGCACCCGGCAATCCGTCAGGGTGATGTGCCCGTTCTCCACGATCCGCAGGGCGATCTTGCCCTCGATCTTCCTGACCTCGTAGCCCGGCGTCCCCGCCCGCACGATGAAGCCCCGGACCTCCCCGGTGTCCACGTCACGCGCCCAGATCACGGTGAAGTCGCTGAAGGTCGAGTTGCCGATCCACTTCTTCTCGCCGCTGAGGACCCAGCCGTCCCCGTCGCGGCGGCAGGTCGTCCGCATCCCCTGGCTGACCTGCGAGCCGCCCTCCGGCTCGGTCAGGCCGAAGGCGCCGATGGCCTCCAGGTCGAGCATCTTCGGCAGCCACTCCGCCTTCTGCTCGGCACTGCCGCCAAGCGCGATGGAGGCGAAGGCGAGCCCCGTGTGGACCCCGAAGAACACGGCGGTGGACACGTCCACCTTGCAGGCCTCCAGGGTGATCAGCCCCTCCATGATCGTCGCGTCGGGCTTGCGGGTGCCGTCCTCGTTCCACACCCGGCGCGGCAGGTTCAGGCGCCGCAGCTCGGGGAGGATCTGGTGCGGGAACTCGTCGCGGCTCCAGTACTCGTTCATGATGGGCGCGACCGTCCCGTGCATGAACGCACGCACCGCCATCTGGACTTCCTTCTGCTCGTCCGTCAACTCGTCGAGCTGGCCGTAGAAGTCGGCGTTCGGCTCAGGGAGAACGGGCGCCTTGCGGTCGCCGCCCGCCAGCGTCCGCGAGAGCTGCTTGAGCTGTCCGTCGCTCAGGCGCGAGGCGGCATTGATCAGGGCCGGGAGGTCCACCCGCTCGCTGAGGCGCCCGAGCGCGTCCGGGTCGATCTGGCCGAGCAGGGCCATCGGGTTGTTCTGCTGGGTCGTCATGTCTCTTTGTACCCGGTGCAGCTTGGCGGGACTGCGAGGGCTCACCCAAGGGCCGTTCACCCACCCTTCAGCGTTGGCGGCGCCTCCTCTGGCCCCCTCCCTTAGCATGGGGCCGTGACTCCCCGGCCCACCCGCCCCCTTCCCGCGCGCCCCGCCGGGTACGTGGAACTCGCGCGCTACAGCAGCCTGGGCCGCTTCTGGTCCTACCTGGGGGCCGCCGAGCGCGCCGGGCGCGAGGTCACTTCCCCGCGCGGCGACCCGCCCGAGCTGTGCCGCCGCCGCGTCACCGGCTACACCCTGCCCGGCGCCGCCCTCTTCCTCGACACGCCCCGCGTCACCGAGCATCTGGAGGACGGCTTCGAGACCCACCCGGCCCTGCTCGCCCTCCTGAGCGGCGACCCGGGGCCCCTGCGCGCGGAGCTGAACGCCCACTACGAACTGCGGGTGAACTTCGTCCTCGCCTTCACCGCCGGGCGCGACCTGATCGCCAAGCCCGACTTCCGCTTCGCCCCCATCGTGCCCGGTCTGGGGACGCTGCCCGCGGGGTTGCCGCTTCAGGCCCGGCGCCTGGGCCGCGACGAGGTGCATCTGCTCGTGCAGCGGGGGTGCGGGCTGGCGTAGGGGGCAGGACGGTGCCGGCGCCACCGCTGTTGAAAGATGAGCGGATGGCCGTGGACCTGATCACCGGCATCCTCTTCCAACTCGCCTCCGCGGCCCCCCTGCTCCTCATCTGGAGTGTGGGGATCGTTCTGGCCGTCACTCGTCGTCAGGAGGCGCCCGCCCCCTCCCGGCTCGTGATCACCGCGCTGACGCTCCTGCTGCTGACGGGTGTGGTCGGCGTGGTCGTCAACGCGGCGCTCCCCTGGCTGATCCTGCGCGGCGACGTCGGCGCGGGGTGCTACGGGCTCATTCTGGGGGCGGTGGGAGTGGTCCGGACGCTGGTGGACGCCGCCGCCTGGGCCTTGCTCCTGCGGGCGCTGTTCTCACGGCGCGGGCGGGGCGGGCCGAACGTGGTGGCCTGGTGGCCGGACCGGGGCGCCCGAACTCCGACACGTTCTGCCCCAGGTCGTCGCCGTTGCCCCTACCCGTCGCTCTCGGTGCGTTTCTTCGGCTTGCTCGCGGCGAACTTCGCCAGCCGGGCGACCGTCGCGGGGGGCGTGTTCGTCAGGATGTGGCGGGAGGCCGGGTTCCGTTCGGCGAAGCGCTCTACCCGGTCGAACATCGCTCCGAAGAGGTCCTCCGGGAGGTCGAGGGCCGGGGTCAGGCGCACGGTGCGCTTGGAGGAGAGGCTGAGGTTCGCCATCACCCCGGCGTGGTGAAGCTCGCGCAGGGCGAGGATGGCGGTCGCCTCGAACACGAGCTCTTTGAGGACGCCGGGCAGCGGCACCCCCACCATCGGCCTGAACTGCATGGCGAGGAGCATCCCCTGGCCGCGCACGCCCTCGAAGAGACGCGGAAACCGCTGCTGAAGGGTTCTCAGCCGCTCCAGCCCCACGGCGCCCAGCCGCAGGCTGCGGGCGGGGAGGTCCTGCTCAATGAGGTATTCGAGCGACCTGAGCCCCACCGCCATCGCCAGCGCGTTGCCGCCGAAGGTGTTCGAGTGCCGCTTGGAGCTCAGGCCGCCGAGCATCTTCTTGTAGATGGGGTGGCGCACGATGGTCGCCCCCACCGCCGTCATCCCGCCCCCGAGCGGCTTGGCGAGCGTCACGATGTCGGGGTCGAGCCCCTGCGCCGCCGACTCGAACCAGTGCCCGGTGCGCCCCAGCCCGGTCTGAATCTCGTCCGCGATCACCACGATGCCGTGACGGCGGCAGACCTCACCCACCCCCGCCAGAAAGCCCGGCGGCGGGATGTTCACCCCGCCCTCGCCCTGGATGGGCTCGACGAGCACGGCGATCACGTTCTGCGGTCCCAGCCGCCGGATCAGGGTGGCGAGCGCGCTCACGTCCCCGTACGGGCTCGTCAGGGCGCCGGGAATCAGGGGCCGGAACACGTCCTGGTACTCGGGGTTGGGGGTGAGGCTGAGGCTCCCCAGCGTCTTGCCGTGGTAGGCGCTCGAAAAGGAGATGTAGAACTTCCCCCTGGGCCGCCACGCCTTGGCGAACTTCAGCGCCCCCTCGATGGCCTCCGTGCCGCTGGAGCAGAAGAAGACCTGCGAGTCCGTATGAGAGGGCAGCTCGCGGGCGAGCAGCCGCACGAGGTTCGTCTGGAGGGCCGCGCGCCAAGGGCTGCTCGCCTGCTGGGGCAGCGTCTGCGCCCGGTTCTTCTCCGTGAACTCACGGATGAAGGCGGTGAGCACCGGGGGCATGTCCCCGAACGGGACCGCCGCGTAGCCGGAAGCGTTGATCCGCCGCACGCCGTCCCCGTCCTCCAGCTCCCAGGGGTTGACCCGGTAGTAGGGCCCGGCGAGCCCGAGGAGGTTCAGACCGAAGAGCAGTTCCTCGTTGCCGTAGCGGGTGTCGAGCGTCCGGGCCTGCTCGGGGCTGAACCGCTCGTCCAGCACGTCCTGCGCGCGGATGAAGCCTGGGGGGAGGCTGATCGTCGCCGGGCGGCTCGCTTCTCCGTTGTGCGGCGCTGGCCTCCCGGTCACCGGGCGACTCGTTCCTGGGCTGCTCGTCATCGCGGCAGTCTAGCCCCCGGCCCCCGGGCGAGGGTTTGCCCGAGTCTCAATCCACGTCCACGCCGAGTTCGGGGTGCCGCGCGAGGTGGACGGCCCGGCGCACCTGCTCCGGGAGGTTGCGGTTCAGGCTCAGGGGCGGAAGGTCCTCGGGGTCGAACCAGCCGCTCTCCAGCGTCTCGATGTTCTCGGCGTGGGTGTGCTCGGTGGTGGCCGCGTCCCCGGCGAGTTCGCACAGCACGTTGAGCTGGTACACCGCCCACAGCTCCGGCGGGTGCCCGTGCTGGCTCTTGTCCACCACGCTCAGCAGCCGCACCGCCCGCACCGCGTACCCCGTCTCCTCCCGGACCTCGCGCACGGCCATCTGGCGCGGGCTCTCGCCGGGGTCGGCCCACCCGCCCGGCAGGCTCCAGCGCCCGTCCTCGCGCTCGCGGGCCAGCAGCACCTCGCCCGAGGGGCTCAGCACCACGGCCCGCACCTCCACCTTGGGGGTGAGGTAGCCCTTCTCGGCGCGCAGCAGTCCGTGGACTTCTTCCGGCGCCTGCGCCGTCCCTTCCGCGAGCAGCTCGGCGGTCAGGGCGAGCAGCCGCTCGAAGCGCTCCCGGTCGTAGGGATCGCGGGTGTACGTCAGGCCCGCCTGGGCGATGGATTGGAGTTCTCGGAGTTGAGGGAGGGTCGGCACCGCCCGAGCGTATATCCTCCCCCCATGCGTCTGGTC
This sequence comes from Deinococcus aestuarii, assembly GCF_018863415.1. Lineage (NCBI taxonomy): Bacteria > Thermotogati > Deinococcota > Deinococci > Deinococcales > Deinococcaceae > Deinococcus > Deinococcus aestuarii. The sequence continues at coordinate 95,123 of NZ_JAHKSN010000001.1, forward strand.
AGAGTCGAGCATGGAGGGGCCCCCCGCTGGGGCCAGGTCGAGGGAGACACCATCCACCTCACGCGCGGCATGGGCGGCGAGCCGACAGGGGAGACGGTGCCGCTGGAGGAGACCAAGCTCCTCGCCCCCGCCGAGCCCAGCAAGATCGTCTGCGTGGGCCGCAACTACCTCGACCACATCCGCGAGCTGGGCAACCTGCTCCCCGACAACGCCCTGCCGACCGAGCCGGGCATCTTCCTCAAGGGGCCGAACACGCTCGCCGAGCCGGGCGGCACGGTGCCCTACCCCGGGTGGTCGCAGAACTTCCACTTCGAGGGCGAACTCGCCCTGGTGATCGGCCAGCGGGCCCGCACCCTCAAGCCGGACGGGGCCCTGTCCGCCGTGCTGGGCTATACCTGCGGGCTCGACCTCACCGCCCGCGACCTCCAGAAGACCGACCTGCAATGGTTCCGCGCCAAGGCCGCCGACCGCTTCTGCCCCCTCGGCCCCTGGATCGAGACGGACCTCGATCCCACCGACCTGCGGGTGCGGACCCGCGTGAACGGCGAGACCCGCCAGGACGGTCGCACGAGCCACATGATCTTCGACGTGGTGCAGATCCTGACTTACGTGACCCGCTTCGTGACCCTGGAACCCGGCGACGTGGTGCTCACCGGCACGCCCGAGGGCGTCGGTCCCCTGGAGCGGGGCGACACGGTGGAGGTCGAGGTGGAGGGGGTCGGCACGCTGGTCACGCACATCGGGGGCGAGGGGCGCGACGTGTCCGGCTCCGCACCCGTCCACACCGGGGGGTGAGGGGGAGGGGCGTCACCCCCCGCCCTGCGCCACGGTTACTCACGCTGACCCCGCGCTAGCCTGGGGACGTGTCCACACGCCGCCGTGCCTGTGCCCTCGCGCTCCTGACCGCCCTCACGGCGGGGGCGAGTCCCGCCACCCAGCTCTTCGACGCCGCCACCCGCACCGTGCAGACCCGCTACTTCGGCTGGTCCACCGTGGACCGCCAGCAACTCGGGGCGAAGTACGGCGCCCTCCTCGCCGAGAAGTGCGCGCCCCAGGGCGACGCCTGCGACTATGCCACGGGCCGGGCGGTCCTCGGCGACCTCTTCAAGGAACTCGGCGACGACCACACCAACATCCGCGACGCGGAGGGCGCCGAGCGCATCGCGGAAGTGACCTTCAACCGGGCCGTGAACCGCACGGGCGTGCGTGTGGCGCGGGTCAGGGGGGGCCTGCTCGTCACCTCCGTCATGCCGGACAGCCCCGCCGCGCGGGCGGACGTGCGGCGGTTCGACCTCCTGACCACCGTGAACGGCGAGGCCGCCGGGAAGGACGCGGAGGACCAGAACCTCCCGGTCGGCCCCACCGAGTTCGTGCGGCTGGAGCGCGCGGGCTCGCCCCTGCGGGTGACCGTGCACCGCGCGGGGGGGGCTGACCGTGACCTCACGCTCTCCACCGAGAAATTGCTCGCCCGCGACGCCCCCACCCTCGCCTGGGCCGGGCCGGACGGCAAGACCGCCGTGATCCAGTACCCGACCTTCCTCTCCTCGGACGCCTCCGAACTCTTCCTCGCCCGCCTCGCCGAGGCGCAGGCCCGCGGCGCCAAGGCCGTCGTCGTGGACGTGCGGTACAACGGCGGCGGGTCGCTCGGCGAGTGCGTGGCCGCCGCGAGCACCTTCGGGCCCGTGCTGTACAAGACCCGCTGGCAGGGCGGCTCCTACACCTACGGCGGCCTGCGCGGCGAGGAGGTGCTGCCCTTCCTCGCCCGCGCGGCCAAACCCACCTGGAACCTGTGGCCGGGGCCGCTCGCCGTCCTCGTCGGCCCGAACACGGCGTCGTGCGCGGAGGTCTTTACCCACTACGCCCGGCAGGCCGGGGCCATCGTGGTCGGCGAGAAGACGCGCGGGGTGGGCAACAGCGGCGTGGTCTTCCAGCCCATGCCCGACGGCGGGGTGCTCGCCGTGACGGTGCTGCGGGCCTACAGCGACGGCGACGAGCCGCTGCCCGCCTTCATCACGCCCGACGTCTCTGCCCCCACCGACATCGGGGTCCTCAGCAACGAGGGCCGCGACACCACCCTGGAGGCGGCGCTGACCGCCCTGAGCGCCCTGGCGACGCGGGCGCGGACGCGAGGCTGACGCGGCATGAGGGGGACGTTGAGCCCGGTCAAGCCTGCGCGAGGTCCCCGTCAGCCCGGGCGCGCTAGCCTGAGGTCGGGTGTCCCAGTGGGGGAGAAGGTGAGATTCGACGCCTGCACAGTGGGGAAGCGCCCTTAGACTAGAATCAGTGCCAGACCATGACCCGCTTTCGCCCCGCGCCGCGCCGTTCTGGGCCGTGCGGCCCGCCCGACAGAGGGGGAGCCTATGAACCGATACGATGACCGCGCCCGCCTCGTGTTCCACTACGCCCGTGAGGAAGGCAACCGCCTCGGGCACGCGATGGTCGGCCCCGAACACCTCCTCCTCGGCCTGATGCGGGAGGGCGGCACCGCCGCTACCATCCTCAGCGAATTCGGCGCTTCTCTCGACGGCCTGCGCCGCCGCGTCGAGGAGATCATCGGTCGCGGCGAGGGCAGCCGCCTCAATGACGCGCCCAGCATCACTCCCCGCGCCCGCCGGGTGATGGAACTGGCGAGCGCCGAGGCCCGCTCCCTGGGCGCCCAGGTCACCTCCACCGAGCACATCCTCCTCGGGATCATCCGCGAAGGCGACGGGGTGGCCTTCCGCATCCTCCAGGAACTCACCAAGGACGTGGACACGATCCGCTGGCGGGTGCTCGCCCAGGGCGAGGGGTCCTCCAGCGGCAAGCCCGCCAAGCCCGTCGCCACCCCCTTCCTCGACGAGTACGGGCGCGATCTCACCAAGCAGGCCCGCGAGGGCAAGCTCGACCCGGTGATCGGTCGCAGCGAGGAAATCCGCCGCGTCACCCAGATCCTCACCCGCCGCACGAAGAACAACCCCGTGCTGATCGGTGACCCCGGCGTCGGCAAGACCGCCATCGTGGAGGGGCTCGCGCTCGCCATCTTTGAAAAGCGCACGCCGCCCAACCTGCACGACGTGCGGCTGGTCAGCCTCGACCTCTCGGGCGTCGTTGCGGGCACGAAGTACCGGGGCGAGTTCGAGGAGCGGCTGCGCCAGATCATCGAGGAACTCCGCAACGCCAAGGTCATGGCCTTCATCGACGAGCTGCACACCCTCGTCGGGGCGGGTGGGGCGGAGGGGACCCTCGACGCGGCGAACATCCTCAAGCCCGCCCTCTCGCGCGGGGAGATTCAGGTCATCGGCGCGACGACGACCGGCGAGTACCACCGCTACATCGAGAAGGACGCCGCCCTGGAGCGCCGCTTCCAGCCGGTGATCGTGCTGGAGCCCAGCCCCGCCGAGACGTTGCAAATCCTGCGGGGGCTCCGGCACCGCTACGAGGAGCACCACGGCGTGCAGATTCCCGACCAGGCGCTCGAACTCGCGGTGCGCATCGGCGAGCGCAGCCTGCCGGGCCGCAACTTCCCCGACAAGGCCATCGACCTGATCGACGAGGCGGCGAGCCGCGTCCGCCTGAACATGAGCGTGGGCCTGCCCATCACCGAGACCGAGGACGGCGAGCCAATGGTGGCCCGCGAGGACATCGAGAGCGTGATCAACTCGATGGGCGGCGTGTACTCGGAGGAGTCGGCGGCGCAGCTCAGCGACCTCGAAGACCAGCTCACCGACCAGGTGTACGGGCAGCCGGAAGCGATCAAGGCGCTCTCCAGCGCCCTGCGGCGGGCCCGGGTGGGTCTGGGCGGGCGCACCCGCGTCTCGGCGAGCTTCCTCTTCGTGGGTCCCAGCGGCGTGGGCAAGACGCACCTCGCCCGGGCGCTCTCGCGCACCCTCTTCGGCTCGGAGCGGTCGCTGATCCGGGTGGACATGAGCGAGTTCCAGGAGTCGCACTCGATCTCCAAGCTGATCGGGTCGCCTCCCGGGTACGTGGGCTACGAGCAGGGCGGGCGCCTGACGGAGGCCGTGCGCCGCCAGCCCTTCTCGGTGATCCTGCTCGACGAGATCGAGAAGGCGCACCCCGACATCTACAACACCTTCCTCCAGGTGCTCGACGACGGGCGGCTGACCGACGGGCTGGGCCGCACGGTGGACTTCCGCCGCACGATCATCATCATGACGAGCAACACGGGCTTCAACGTGAACCCCACGGTCGGCTTCTCGCCCGTGACGCCCGACAACAACGCGCCGCTGCGGCACATCTTCACGCCCGAATTCCTCGACCGCCTCGACGACGTGATCCGCTTCCGCCCGCTCGGCGAGGACGAACTCGTGCGGGTGGCCCAGCAGCTCCTCGGCGAGATGCGGGAGGAACTCGCCAGCCGCGAGCTGACGGTGACCTTTGACCCCGCCATCGCCGCGTGGCTGGTGAGCAAGCTCAAGTCCCGCAGCCCCAAGCACGCGGTCGGGTCGAGCCGTCAACTCCGCACCCTGGTCCGCGAGGAGATCGAGGACCCGTTGGCCCTGGAACTGATCGGCAACGCGGGCGAGGAGCTGCGCGTGGTGCTCGGCCAGGAGGGCGTTCAGTTCGAGCGTGGGACAACGGCACCGCCGCAGATTCTGGCGTGAGCCGTAGGGCCGAAGGCTGAGGAGAAGGCGGAGGTCCGTGCCAGGGCCTCCGCCTTATGCCTTCCGCATCCCGGCACGTTGCCCCCGGCGCCCAGCCGCTACCATGCCCACCATGACCAAGAGCATCGCCGCCTTTCAGGACGACTACGGCCGGATCACCGGCTGGCCTTCCGACCGCCGCCGCGCGCACCAACTGGCGATTCTCGACCACCTGACGGGCCTGTTCGAGCCGGGTCGGCGCTACCCGGAGGCCGAGGTCCTGGCCCTGTTGCGGGATCACAGCACGATGGAGGACGTGGGCATCCTCCTCACCGAACTCGTGGAAGGCGACTATCTGGCGACGAGCGGGGGCACCTACTGGCGCGCGGACGCCCGGCCCGTGGGTGGAGTGGAGGCCAATGGTTAGGGGGCGCTGTGGCTAAGGTCACCACCCGCTACGTCTGCACGAGCTGCGGCTACCAGTCCGCCAAGCCGCTCGGACGCTGCCCGAACTGTCAGGCGTGGAACTCCTTCGAGGAAGAGGTTCCGCTCGCCGCCGTCGGCAAGGCCAGAACGGGCGGCCTGGGCGGCTACGGCGGCGTCACGGGCGGCAAGCTCACCCCCCTCTCCACCGTCGGGCGGCGCGAGGAACCCCGCCTTCCCAGCGGGATTCCCGAACTCGACCGGGTGCTCGGCGGCGGGCTGGTCGCGGGCGGCGTCACCTTGATCGGCGGCGAGCCCGGCATCGGCAAGAGCACGCTGCTCCTCCAGGTGGCCGACAAGCTCGCCGTGGGGGGCCAGACCGTCCTCTACGTTGCGGGCGAGGAGTCGCTGGAGCAGATTCGCCTGCGCGCCGACCGCCTGAACGTGACGGGCGACATCCACCTCACCCGGGACACCCGGGCCGAGCACGTCGCCGCCCTGATGGCCGAGCACAAACCCGCCCTGTGCATCGTGGACTCCATCCAGACGGTGACGGTGGAGGGAGACGGCACCCCCGGCGGTGTCGCCCAGGTGCGCGAGGGAACCTCCCTCCTCACCCGCGCCGCGAAGGAGACGGGCACCGCGACCGTCCTCGTCGGCCACGTCACCAAGGAGGGGACGGTCGCCGGGCCGAAGGTGATGGAGCATATCGTGGACACGACGGTCTTCTTGGAGACGGTCGGGGCTTTCCGCCTCCTGCGCTCCGTGAAAAACCGCTTCGGTCAGGCTGGAGAACTCGGCGTGTTCGAGATGCGCGGAGAGGGCCTCGTCGCCGTCGAGAACCCGTCGGCGGCCTTCCTCGCCGAGCGGCCCGTGGGGGTGCCGGGCTCGGTCGTCGCCGCCACCATCGACGGGCAGCGGCCCATGCTCCTCGAAGTGCAGGCGCTCGCCGCCAAGACGCCCTACCCCAACCCGCGCCGGGTGGTCGTCGGCCTCGACCCGCGCCGGGTGGACGTGGTGCTCGCCGTCCTCGAACGCCGCCTCGACCTCACCCTCGGTGGGCTCGACGTGTACGTGAACCTCGCGGGCGGTCTGAAGGTGGCTGACCCTGGCCTCGACCTTGCGGTGGCGCTGGCGGTGTACTCGGCGGTCGTGGGCCGAGCCCTTCCCGGCCACGTCGCCGTCTTCGGGGAAGTGGGGCTGGCGGGGGAGGTTCGCTCGACCCAGGGCAGCCTGCGCCGCGCCGAGGAGGCCAGGCGTGCCGGATACCGCGACCTGATCGTGCCGCCCGGGCTGGAGGGCCGCGAGGGCGTCCGCAGCGTGGAGGAGGCGGTCGGGCTGGTGTGGAGGACGGCGGGGTGAGGCGTCTTCCTGACGTGTTGATAAGGTTTGGTCAAGGAAACGTGCCGCCAATGAAATCCTTGCGGGCGTGTCTTGGGTCACACTGGCTCTCATGAAGAACCTCGCGCTGAAGACCGTGACCCTCGCCGCCGTCCTCGCCCTGCCCGTCACGGCCCTGGCCCAGACGGACACGACGACCACCGACACCACCACGACCGGCACCACCGACACGACGACCACCACCAACCGGGGGACTGACTGGGGCTGGCTGGGGCTCGCCGGTCTGATCGGCCTCGCGGGTCTGGCAGGCCGGAACGCCAACGACCGCCGCTGAGCCGACGAGCCGCGAGCCGCCGCCCGTGCACGGGCGGCGGCTCGTTCCTTGACCGGGGTGAATTCAAAAGGCAGGTCGGGCGGCCTGGACCGCGAGCGGCAGCTCATAGCACAGGCTGTTCCCGATCCCCACGTAGTACCCGTAGTTCGGAATACGGGTGAAGCCCGCCGACTCGTACAGGTGGATCGCCTCCGCCTGCAAGTCTCCCGTCTCCAGCACCAGCCGCGCGTACCCCAGCGCCCGACCCCGCTCGATCAACGCCGCGAGAATCTGGCGACCCAGCCCACGGCCGCGCGCCTCCGGTACGGTGTACATACGCTTGACCTCCGCCGCGTCCGGCTCGATGCGCTTCAAGGCCCCGCAGGCGAGCAGCGTCCCGTTCTCCTCGACCGCCAGCAGCACGCTGCCCTCCCCGGAGAGGGTGGCCGGGTCAAACGGCTCCGTTCGCTCGTCGGTGTCGTTGTACATCGCCCGCAACTCGCGCTGCTGGGCGTTCATCAGGTTCACGACACGCGGGTCGGTGGGCGGAAGGTCGAGGAGGACGGGCATGGGGCACGGTAACACGCCGCCGAGCCTCGGGAGACTTCGACACAAGAAGCCGCCGCCCATGCTCGGGCAGCGGCTTCCTTTCTCCTGCTGATCGCTGACGGCTGAGAGCTGACCGTTCCTAGTTCAGCACCCCCGTGTCGAACCGGAACCGCGACCCGTCGTGGTCCACCACCAGCGCGCTGTTGTCGTGGACGTTGCCTTGCAGGATCTCGCGGGCGAGCGGCGTCTCGATCTCGCGGGCAATGGCGCGCTTGAGGGGCCGGACGCCGAAGGCGGGGTCGTAGCCGATGCGGGCGAGGTGGTCCTTGGCGGCGTCGGTGAGGTGCAGCGTCACGCGGCGCTCGGCGAGTCGCTTGCGCAGGCCCCCCATCTGGATGTCCACGATCTTGTGCAGGTCGGCGGGCGTCAGCGCGTCGAAGACGATGATGTCGTCGATGCGGTTGAGGAACTCGGGCCGGAAGCTCGATTGCAAGACGCCGAGCACCTGGTCCCGGATGCTCTCCGCGCTCTCGCCGCGTGCCTGCGCCTCCAGGATCAGCGGCGAGCCGATGTTGCTCGTCAGGATGATCAGCGTGTTGCGGAAGTCCACCGTGCGGCCCTGCCCGTCGGTCAGCCGCCCGTCGTCGAGCACCTGGAGCAGCACGTTGAACACGTCCGGGTGCGCCTTCTCGATCTCATCGAGCAGGATCACCGCGTAGGGGCGGCGCCGCACGGCCTCGGTGAGCTGGCCGCCCTCCTCGTAGCCCACGTACCCGGGAGGAGCCCCGATGAGTCGGGCGACGGTGTGCTTCTCCATATACTCGCTCATGTCGAGACGGACCATCGCGTCCGGGGAGTCGAACAGGAACTCGGCCAGCGCCTTCGCCAGCTCGGTCTTGCCCACGCCCGTCGGCCCCAGGAACATGAAGGAGCCCAGCGGACGGTTCGGGTCGCTCAACCCCGCGCGGGCGCGGCGGATGGCGTCGGCCACGCTCACGATGGCGCGGTCTTGCCCGATCACGCGCCCGTGGAGCTGCTCTTCGAGGTGCAGCAGCTTCTCGCGCTCGCCCTCGACGAGCTTGCTGACCGGGATGCCCGTCCAGCGGCTCACGACGGCGGCCACGTCCTCCTCCGTCACTTCGAGGTGGGCGAACTCGGCGCCGCGCAGCTTGCGCTCCAGCTCCTGCACTTCCCGCTCAAGCTGCGGCAGCTTGCCGTACTCCAGCTCGGCGGCCCGCGCCAGGTCGTACTCGCGGCGCGCCTTCTCGATGTCGGTGCGGACCTGATCGAGCGCCTCGCGCTTCTCGCGCAGCACCTGGACCTCCTGCCGCTCGGCCTCCCAGCGCCCCCGCACTTCGGCGAGGTCGTCGGTGACGGCCTTCAGCGTCTCCTCCAGGTCGAGGAGGCGGTTTTGCGAGTCCTGGTCCTTCTCGCGCCTCAACGCCTCGCGCTCGATCTCCAGTTGCAGCTTGCGGCGTTCGAGCTGGTCGATCCGCTCGGGGCTCGATTCGAGCGCCATCCGCAGCCGCGCCGCCGACTCGTCGATCAGGTCGATGGCCTTGTCGGGAAGCTGGCGGTCGGAGATGTAGCGGTGCGAGAGCCCCGCGGCGGCGACGAGCGCCGGGTCGGTGATCTCCACGTTGTGGTGGACCTGATACCGCTCCTTGATCCCGCGCAGGATGGAGATGGTGTCCTCCACGCTGGGCTCGTCCACGAAGACGGGCTGGAAGCGCCGCTCCAGGGCGGGGTCCTTTTCAATTTCGCGGTACTCGTCGAGGGTGGTCGCGCCGATCAGGTGCAGCTCACCGCGGGCGAGGGCGGGCTTGAGCATGTTGCCCGCGTCGGGGCTGCCCTCCGTCTTGCCCGCGCCGACGATGGTGTGAATCTCGTCCACGAAGAGGATGACCTCGCCCTGGGACCCGACCACCTCGTCGATCACGCCCTTGAGGCGTTCCTCGAACTCGCCGCGGAACTTGGCGCCCGCGAGCAGGCTGCCCATCTCCAGCGAGACGATGCGCTTATTTCTAAGGCCCTCCGGCACGTCGCCCTTCACGATGCGGCTGGCGAGACCCTCCGCGATGGCGGTCTTGCCCACGCCCGGCTCGCCGATCAGCACGGGGTTGTTCTTGGTCCGCCGCAGCAGAATCTGCATGGCGCGGCGAATCTCCTCGTCGCGGCCGATCACGGGGTCGAGCTTGCCGTCACGCGCTCGCTGGGTCAGGTCGGTGCCGTACTTGTTCAGGGCGTCGAATTGCGATTCAGCGGATTTCGTGGTCACGGTCTTTCCTTTCCGGGCCTCGGTGATGACCTGGCGAAGGACGTTCTCGGCGGGCAGGCCCTGGCCCCGGTACTCCCCCCGCAGCGCGAGCAGCAGCGTGTCGGCGGCGACGAACGAGTCGCCGAACTCCCCCGCGACCCCCTCGGCCTTCTGGAACGCGCGGCCTAGCGCCGGATCGAGATACAGGTTGCCCCCGCCCCCCTGCACGCGCGGCAGTTTGGCGAGTTCGCTGTCCAGCGCGGTTCGGAGTGTGGTCAGGTCGCCCCCGGCGGCGGTGATCGCCCGGGCGGCGGTGTCGTTGTCGGTCAGCGTGCGAAGCACGTGCAGGGCGGTCAGGTTCTGCTGGTGGTTGGACTGTGCGAGCCCCTGCGCGGCGGCGATGGCCTGCGTCGCGGCCTCGGTGAAACGTTCGGGATTCAAGGGGACCTCCTCAAGTGCCTCCATTCTGCAACTTGAGTGCGGTCATGTCAAGTTTGTAGAGTCTTGATAAGGGTAAGGCATGTCCCGCCCCCGTTCAGCGCCCGGACGGGAAGAAGCGGCCGCCCTCCTCGCGGGTGAGGATGCCGCCGACGAACTCGCCCATGCCCTCGGCGGTGACGGGCTGTCCGGCCAGCGTCCCCGTGCCGCGCACCGGCCCCTCCCAGTAGGCGACGGAGGTGTTTTTCGTCAGGAGTTCCTGCTCATCCCGCACGGCGTCGAGGGCGAGGGTGAGGTCACCGGCCTGCACCTGCCAGCCGAGCACGTACTCGCGCCCGCTGGGGCTGCGGTAGACCCGGCCCGGGGTCATCGTCACGTCCCGGACCTCGCGCGCCACCCCCTGCGCGTCCACCCGCGAGGCGGCGACCTGCACGACCCTGTTCTGGGCGTCGCGCACCCGGTAGAGCATCAGGTCCGAGCCGTCGGAGAGGTGCAGCCCGAACCAGTCCCATCTGGCCTGCGCGCCCGGCTGCTGGTCGCCCCACTGGTGATCGAGCCACACCAGCCCGCGCGCCTCCCGTGTCTCGCCCCCCGGCAGGGCCACCGTGCCCCTCGCGTCCAGCCGGGTGAGGCTCTGGTAGTACAGCCGCCCCACCTCGGGGGTCCCCGAGTAGCCCGGCGGGTGGACGACCGGCCCCTTTTGCGGCGTCAGGGTGAGGTTGAGCGGCCCGGCCTGAAGCTGGTAGTCCCGCGCCCCCGCCCCCTGCACCAGCCGCCACGCCCCCTGCTCCACCCGCAGCGGCGGAAAACCGAAGCGCACGCTCTGGGAGGTGTTCTCGTAGAGGTTCAGCTTCCCGGCGCGCAGGTCGGCGACCGCCAGATGCCCCGCGTGGTAGGGAATGCCCCGGTAGTTCACCTTGAACTGCGCCCAGTGGAAGGCCAGCCCCGATTCCGGCAGGTAGCCCGAGACGTAGTACCACTCGGTCGCCGCGTTGCGCGAACTCAGGTCGGCGGGGTCGGGCAGCCGGGCCGGGTCGAACGCCTGCGGTCTGGGCAGACACGAGGTGAAGAGGGAAACGGAGACGAGGGCTACCACACCGCCGCTCAGAAGTCGCATGGCTGAAGGTAGCCGATTCCCCGGATCGGCTCGGTAGGAGGGCGTACGGACCCCGAAAGGGCGGGGGGCCGCCCCCACGCCGGAAGCGGCCCCCTCCCCCCACAGCCCCTACTCGTCCCCGAGGTACGCCTTGCGGACGCTCTCGTCGCGCGCGATCTCGGCGGCGGGGCCGCTCAGCCGGATCTCGCCTGTCTGGAGCACGTAGGCCCGGTGGGCCACGCCCAGCGCCATGCTCGCGTTCTGCTCCACGAGCAGGATCGTCGTGCCGCGCTCCTTGTTCAGCCGCTCCACGATGTCGAAGATCGCCTCCACGAACAGGGGAGAGAGGCCCATGCTGGGCTCGTCGAGCAGCAGCAACCTGGGGTTGACCATCAGCGCCCGCGCAATCGCCAGCATCTGCTGCTCGCCGCCCGACATCGTGCCGCCGAGCTGGTTCTCGCGCTCCTTGAGACGGGGGAAGAGCGCGAAGCCTTCCTGAATGCGTTCCTCCGTCACCCGGCGGTCGGTCACTGTGTACGCCCCGACCTCCAGGTTCTCGCGCACGGTGAGCTGCGGGAAGATGCGGCGGCCCTCGGGCACGTGGCTCATGCCCCGGCCCATGATCGTGTGGGCGGGCAGGCCGCCGACGTTCTGCCCCTGGTACATCACGCTGCCCACCCGGGGCTTCATCATGCCGCTGACCGTGCGCAGGGTGGTCGTCTTGCCCGCCCCGTTGCCGCCGATCAGGGCCACGATCTCGCCCCCCTGCACGGTGAGGTCCAGCCCCTTGAGGGCGTGGATGTGGCCGTAGTACGTGTGAATGCCTTGCAGTTCGAGCAGAGCCGTTCCCGCCCCCTGCGTTCTCTCACCCAGCATCTGCGTCTCAGGCACGCGGCCCCGCCTCCTTCCCGTACTCGCCCGCCGCCGCGCCGCGCCCCAGGTACGCCTCCATCACGCGCGGGTCGTTGCGGACCTGATGGGGCAGCCCCTCGCTGATCTTGGTGCCGTAGTCGAGCACGGTGATGTGCTCGGACAGGGTCATCACCAGCCGCATGTCGTGTTCGATCAATACCACCGTCACCCCCAGCTCGTCGCGGATGCGGCGGATCAAGGCCTTGAGGTCTTCCGTCTCGCGCGGGTTCATGCCCGCCGCCGGTTCGTCGAGCAGCACGAGCTTGGGTGTGGTGGCGAGCGCGCGGGCGATCTCCAGCTTGCGCTGGTCGCCGTAGGGCAGGTTGGTCGCCAGCTCCCGGCGCCAGCGGCCCAGCCCCACGAAGTCGAGCATCACCCGCGCCACCTCGCGCGCCTCCTCCTCGCTGCTGTGGAAGCGGCGGGTGCGCAGCAGGGCGTCGAGGTACCCCGCCTTCAGCCGGGTGTGCCGCCCCACCATGATGTTCTCCTCGGCGCTCATGGTCGAAAAGAGCCGGATGTTCTGGAAGGTGCGCGCGATCCCGGCGCTGACAACCTGATCCGGGCGCAGCCCCACGAGTTCTTGCCCGCCCAGGCGGATGGTGCCCTGATCCGGGCTGTAGATGCTCGTCACGAGGTTGAAAAAGGTCGTCTTCCCGGCCCCGTTCGGCCCGATGATGCTCACGATGCCCTCGCGGGGCACCTCCAGGGTCACGTCGTTCACGGCGGTCAGGCCGCCGAAGGTCTTCGTGACCCCCTGCACTTCGAGAATGTTCATCGCGTGCCTCTCGTCCCTCTCCCCGTGGTGCCCGCCGACTCGTCTTCCTCGCGGGTGGCGTACCCCGGGCTGTACACGTCCCCGCCGCCCCCCGTTAGGGCCGGACCCGCGCCCTGGGCGCTGTCGTCCTCCTGATTCTCGTCGTGGTGGAGTTCGAGCACCCGGCGGCGGTTGGGGAGGAGCCCCTCGGGCCTCAGCAGCATGATCGCCACCAGAATCGCCCCGAAGACCAGCCGCTGAAGCTGCCCCGGGTTCACCTGCTGCGGAATCCACGGCACGTTCGCGGTCGCCTCGCCCAGCCCCGGCAGGATGCGCAGGTTGAGCAGCGTGACCACCGCCGCCCCCAGGATCACGCCGGGAAAGGAGCCCATGCCGCCCAGAATCACCATGCTCAGCACGCCGATGCTCTGGAAGATGTTGAAGCTCTCCGGGCTCACGAAGGTCTGCTTCGCCGCGAAGATCATCCCCATCGCCCCCGCGAACGACGCGCCCGTGGCGAAGGCGATCAGCTTGGTCTGCACGAGGGGCACGCCCATCGCCTGCGCCGCCACCTCGTCGTCGCGGATGGCGATCCACGCCCGCCCGATCCGCGAGCGGTCGAGCCGGATGTTCACGAGCAAGATCACCGCGATCAACACCAGCACGAGCACGTACAAGAAGAGCAGGTAATACTGGTCGGGCTGGAAGCCCAGCGCCCCCGCCAGCCCGTCGAACCACGGCACCGACGCGCTCCGGATCGGCGTGATGCCCTGCGACCCCGCCGAGTACAGGTCGAGGTTGTTCGCCAGCACCCGGATCACCTCGCCCAGGCCCAGCGTGATGATGGCGAGGTAATCGCCCTTGAGCCGCAGCACCGGCAGGCCGATCAAGACGCCCACGACGGCGGCGGCAAAGACGCTCAGCGCCAGGAAGAGCCAGAAGAAGTTGGGGTCGATGCCCGTCGCGAGTCCCGCGGCGGCCCCCGCGTTGAGCACGAGCAGCGCCCGCCCGGTCAGAAGCAGCCCCGCGATCAGCCCGAAGCTCGCCAGCCCGAAGCTCCACGAGGACGCCCGGGTGGGCCGCACGGTCTGGCGCCGGATATAGACCATGCTCGCCGCCGTGACGGCGGTCAGGAACAGCCCGAGCGCAAGGGTGAGCGCGTTCGTCCCCCCCGGATTCTCGCCGTAGTACCGCAAGATCTCCGCAAACCTCGGGCTGGCGAAGATGCCCCAGGTGTACGCCCCCACCGCGAAAAAGGCCACGTACCCCAGGTCGAGCAGCCCCGCCAGTCCCACCACGATGTTCAGGCCCAGCGCGAGCGCGGCGAAGATCATGATCTGGATGCTCAGGTCGAGGAGGCTGGTGTCCTCCCGCCCCGCCCACGGCAGCACGAGCAGCAGGCTCCCCAGGCCCACGAGCGCCTTCGCCCACGGGGCTGCCCGCCACAGGTATGCGAAGAGCACGTTGGCGAGGAACAGCGAGACGACGACCGCCTCGACGATGGGGTTGCGCAGCACGGTCCCCAGGGCGCCGAGCCGCTCGAGCAGCGGGCCGTTGTGCGAGAGCAGCAGCAGGCCGCTCGTGACCAGGAACGTGAGGATGAGCAGTATGGTCCGGTCCGGCAGGGGCCGGGCACGCCGGGGCGCCGCGGGGTTGGCCGCCGTCATACCTTCTCCACGTTGCTCTTGCCGAGCAGGCCGGTCGGCTTGAAGATCAGGATGAGCACGAGCACGATAAAGGCCCCGATCCGCTGGTAGGAGGCGTCGATGGCCTCCAGGTTGGCGATCCCCAGCAGCCCGCCGAACACGTTCGTCACGCCGATCAGATTCTGGATCACCCCGAGCACCAGCCCGCCGAGCACCGCCCCCGGAATCGAGCCGATGCCGCCCAGCACGGCGGCGGTAAAGGAGATGATCCCGGGGTCGAAGCCCGAGTAGGCGTTCACCGTGCCGAACTTCATGCCGAACAGGACCCCGGAGATGCCGCCGAGCGCCCCGCCGATCAGGAAGGTCGCGCTGATCATGCGGTTGGCGTCGATGCCCATCAGCCCGGCGGTCACCCGGTCCTGCGCCACCGCCCGGATCGCCTTGCCCAGCCGGGTGCGGTTCACGAGGTAATTGAGCACCGCCAGACTCAGCAGCGAGACCACGATCAGGATCACGTCCTTGAGCTGGAGGTCGACGCCGATGGTCCGCAGGAAGTTGCCCAGCCCCGCGCACGAACTCTCTGCCGCGCAGAAGCGGCCCGCGAAGCCCGGCGGCAGCGTGTAGGTCAGGTCAAACCGGCCCTGGAAGCCCTCGATGATCCGCAGCACGTCCTGCAAGATCAGCGAGACGCCCAGGGCGGTGATCAGCGGCACCAGCTTGGGCGCGTTCCGGAGCGGGCGGTAGGCCAGCCGCTCGATCAGCACGTTGAGCAGCCCCGACACGATCATCGCGGCCACAAGCGCGATGAGCAGCTTGAGGTAGCCGTTCATGGGATTGGGGGCGAGGACCCGGAAGACCTCGAAGCCGACGACCGCGCCGGTGACAAAGACTTCCGAGTGGGCGAAGTTGATGAGTTGCAGCACGCCGTAGACCATCGTGTAGCCCAGCGCGATGATGGCGTACACGAAGCCCAGCACGAGACCGCCCACGATCACGTTGACGATAAAGGGCAGCAGGGTGGCGAGGTCCAAGGTGGGTCTCTCCTCTCGGTGTCGGTCCCCGTGAGCGTCGGGGGTGGAGATGGCGATCTTCGGGGCCGGGACCTGAAACGCAGGGGCGAGAGGCCTCGCCCGGGCCTGCGCCCCCCACCATAGCGAAGGGGCCGAGCGTGATGCCCGGCCCTGGGGAGATGTCCCGGCGGCCCTGCCCGCTTACTGCCGGGTGGGACGGACGGGTACGCTGGTGGCGAGCTTGTACTTGCCGCCCTCCACGTTCATCACGTACAGGGTCGCCGAGCGGCGGTCGCCGACGCTGTTGAAGCTCACGTTGCCCGAGAGCAGGCCCGTGAAGCTGCCCTTGCGGATCGCGGCCTCCACCTGCTGGCGGGTCGGGGCCTTGTTGCCGTTGGCCTTGGCGGCGGCCAGGATGCCCTGGAGGGCCACCTTGGCGGCGTCGTACCCGAAGGCGCCGAAGCCCTGCGCGGTGTCGTTGAAGGTCTTCTGGTAGTTCGCGGCGAAGGTCCGCGCGGCGGGCAGCGCCTCGATGGGAGCGGCCACCGTCGTGAAGTAGATGTTGTTTGCCCCCGCCCCGGCGATGGTCGCCAGTTCAGAGCTGTCCAGGCCGTCGCCGCCCACCACCGGCGTGGTGATCCCGGCCTCGCGGAGCTGCTTGATAAAGACGCCCACCTGGTTATAAATCCCGCCGAAGTAGATCGCGTCGGGCCGCTGGAGCCGGATCTTGGCGACGATGCTCGAGAAGTCGCTCTTCTCCTCGGTGCCCTCGTTGCCCACGACCTGGATGTTCTTGGCCTTGAGGGCCTTTTCCACCTCGCGCGCCAGCCCCTCGCCGTAGGCGGTCTTGTCGTTGATGATGTAGACCTTGCTCGCCTTGAGCGTCCCGGTGATGAAGTTCGCGCCCGCCGGACCCTGCGCGTCGTCGCGCGCCACGATGCGGTTCATGTTGCTCAGGCCGCGGTCGGTGACCTGGTTGGCGGTGTTCGCCGGGCTCACCAGCGCCACGCGGCTGGGCTGAAGCGCCGCGCTCGACGGAATCGCCACGCCCGAGTTCAGGGTCCCCACCACCGCCAGGATCGAGCGGTCCGAGGCGATCTTGCGCGCCTGCGCGGTGCCTGTGGCCGGGTCCGCCTGGTCGTCGTAGGGGGCGAGCTGGAGGGTCAGCCCGAGCTGCTGGAACTGCGCCTTGTACTCGTTCACGGCGATCTGCGCGCCGTTGCGAATCTGGGTGCCGAGGTCGCTCTGCCCGCCCGAGAGGGGCGAGAGGGTGGCGAGCTTGATCGTGGTCTGGGCGCTCGCGCCCCCCAGGGCCAGCGCGGCGAGAACGGAAAGGCTCAGGGCGGTTTTCTTCATGGATCCTCCGAAAAAGGTGCGCTTGTGCGCCGTTGTTGAGATTGCCACAATTCTAGGGACGCCTTTAAGCGAAGTCAACGCGAGGCTCATGAGAGGAGCCTCCCGGAACTGATTCCAGCGCGGCCCAGCGAAAGGATATTGCGGCAAAAAGGGGTTGTGGGCAACCGGGAGGCCCCGGTGCCCCGCCGGGGGGGGTGCCTCAGATCAGGTCGAGATAGCGCTCCAGCTCCCAGGCATGGACGGCCGCCGAGTATTCGCGCCACTCCGCCCGCTTGGCCGCGACGAAATGGTCGAGGACGTGCTCGCCGAGCGCCCCGGCGATCACCGGGTCCTTTTCGAGTTCGTCCACCGCCTCGCGCAGGTCGGTGGGCAGCTCGCGGATGCGGTGGTGCCGCTTTTCCCGCACCGTCATGCGGAAGATGTTGCGCCCGATGGCGGGCGGCGGCTCCATCCCGTGCTCGATGCCGTCGAGCCCCGCCGCGAGCATCGCCGCGAGGGCCAGGTACGGATTGCACGAGGGGTCGGGCATCCGCACCTCGGCGCGGGTGGAGTGACCCCGCTTGGCCGGAATGCGGATCAGCGCCGAGCGGTTGCTCGTGCTCCAGGCGACGTTGACGGGCGCCTCGTACCCCGGCACCAGCCGCTTGTAACTGTTTACGAGCGGATTGGTGACCGCCGCCATGCCCCCCGCATGCTCCAAGAGCCCCGCGATGAAGTGCCGCGCCGTGGCCGACAGGCCGTGCTCCCCCGCGGGGTCGGCGAAGGCGTTCGCCCCGTCCTTGAAGAGGCTGAGGTGGCAGTGCATCCCCGAGCCGTTCACGCCGGGCAGCGGCTTGGGCAAGAAGCTGGCGAGCAGCCCGTACTCCAGCGCCACCCGCTTGACCACGAACTTGAAGGTGGCGATCCGGTCGGCGGTCTCCAGGGCGGGGGCGTAGCGGAAGTCGATCTCGTGCTGCCCCGGCGCGACCTCGTGGTGCGAGGCCTCGATCTCGAAGCCCATCTGCACGAGCTTGTTCGCGATCTCCCGCCGGATGCGCTCGCCCTTGTCCACGGGCGCGAGGTCGAAGTACCCCGCCTTGTCGTGGGTGACGGTGCTGCCGCGCCCGTCCGCGCCCCGCTCGAACAGGAAGAACTCGGGTTCGGTCCCCACGAACATCTCGAAGCCGAGGTCGGCCGCGCGGGCAACCTGCCGCCCCAGCACCCGCCGGGGGTCCCCCTCGAAGGGCGTGCCGCCCGGCAGCGTCACGTCGCAGATCAGCCGCGCGACCCGGCCGCGCTCGCCCTCCTCGCGCGAGAACTGCGGGTAGATCAGGAAGGTGGAGAGGTCGGGCGTGAGGAGCATGTCGCTCTCCTCGACCCGGGTGAACCCCTCCACCGCGCTGCCGTCGAAGGTCACGTCCCCGGCGAGCGCTTTTTCGAACTGCGAGCCGGGCACCTCCACGTTCTTCGTCGTGCCCAAGATGTCGGTGAATTGCAGGCGCAAGAACTTCACGTTCTCCGCGCTCAAGGTGGCGAGGATGTCCTGTGGGGTGCGGGGGGGCGTGCTCTGGGCGTCGGGCGTGGGCGTCATCTCGTGGCGGGCCTCCGTGTGCCCCTGACCGTAGCGGGCGGGCGGGGGAGAGCGCAAGGGTCGGGTGGCCCCACCCCGCCGCCCGCCCGCACCGCAGGATGTTCGCCGTTCACTGCCCCGGTGAACCCTCCGGCCGGAGCAAAGTGCAGGTTGGGCCGGAGATTGACGCTGTTCCTCGCGCCGTTCCTGCAACTTGTCCAACTCCACGTTGACCGTGCATTTGGCACGCTCCTATACTCCGGGGCAGAGTCCGGCCGAGCTGAAAACGGGGTGCGGGAAAGGGATGCTGCCGTGCCGTGCCCCGCGGGGAAGCCGAGGCCACAGGGAGAGGAAACGATGAACCACGACTTCGATGTGATTTCCGCCGCCCGCAACTGGCGCGTCGAGGCCTCCCCGGCCTTCTTGCCCAACCACGTCGTGGACGAGCTGTTCTCCCGGGACGTGCTGACCCTGGACCAGCTCAGGGCCCGGTTGAGCAAGCCCGTGTACAAGAGCCTCCAGGCCACCCTGGAGCGCGGCGAGACCCTCGACCCCGGCATCGCCGACACCGTGGCGCTCGCCATGAAGAACTGGGCGATGGAAAAGGGCGCCACCCACTACACCCACTGGTTCCAGCCCCTCACGGGCGCCACCGCCGAGAAGCACGACTCCTTCGTCTCGCCCAACGGGGACGGCCAGGCCATCGCGGTCTTCAGCGGCAAGGAACTCATCCAGGCCGAGCCCGACGCCTCCTCATTCCCCTCGGGCGGGCTGAGAGCCACCTTCGAGGCGCGCGGCTACACCGCCTGGGACCCCTCCAGCCCCGCCTTCATCATGCGGCACGCGAACGGCGCGACCCTGTGCATCCCGACCGCCTTCGCCTCGTGGACCGGCGAGGCCCTCGACAACAAGACGCCCCTGCTGCGCTCGACCGAGGCGCTGAACAAGGCCGTGACCCCCGCCCTGCGCCTGTTCGGGGCGTCGGAGGGGACCCGGGTGGGCAGCACGCTCGGCGCCGAGCAGGAATATTTCCTGATCGCCGAGGAGTACTACTTCCGCCGCCCCGACCTCGTGATGACGGGCCGGACCCTCTTCGGCGCGCAGCCCCCGCGCGGGCAGGAGCTCGAAGACCACTACTTCGGCGCGATCCCCGACCGGGTGCTGAGCTTCATGACCGACGCCGAGATGCAGCTCTACACCCTGGGCATCCCGGTCAAGACCCGCCACAACGAGGTCGCCCCCGGCCAGTTCGAGATCGCCCCGATTTTCGAGAGCAGCAACGTGGCCGCCGACCACCAGCAGCTCATCATGCAGGTTCTGCGCAACACGGCGCGCAAGTACGGCCTCGTCGCCCTCCTGCACGAGAAGCCCTTCGCGGGCGTGAACGGCTCGGGCAAGCACTGCAACTGGAGCATGGGCACGAACGCGGGCGAGAACCTGCTCGAACCCGGCGACACCCCGCACGAGAACCTCCAGTTCCTGTTCTTCTGCTCGGCGGTCATCAAGGCCGTGGACGAGCACCAGGACCTCTTGCGCATCTCGGTGGCCTCGGCGAGCAACGACCACCGCCTCGGCGCGAACGAGGCGCCGCCCGCGATCCTCTCGATCTTCCTGGGCAGCGAACTCACCGACATCTTCGACCGGTTGGCGAGCGGCCAGGGCGGGCGCGGCGCGGAGGCCGGGCTCCTCGGCCTGGGGTCGAGCGTGCTGCCGCCCCTGCCGCGCCACGCCGGGGACCGCAACCGCACCAGCCCCTTCGCCTTTACCGGCAACAAGTTCGAGTTCCGCGCGGCGGGCTCGTCCCAGAGCATCTCCATGCCGATCACGGTGCTGAATACCATCGTGGCGGACGCGGTGCAGGGCCTCACGGCGGAGCTGGAGGCGCGGCTCACCCGGGGCGAGGACCTGGACGCGGCGGTCGGCGAGATCGTGCGGGACACGTATACCCGGCACAAGCGCATCGTCTTCAACGGCGACGGTTACGCCGAGGAGTGGCATCACGAGGCCGAGCACGGGCGCGGCCTGCTCAACCTCCGCACCAGCCTCGACGCCATCGAGCACCTCACCGACGAGAAGAACGCTCAGCTTTTCGAGAAGTTCGGCGTGCTGTCGGGGCGTGAGCTCTCGGCCCGCCAGGAGATCATGTACGACCAGTATTTCAAGACGGTGAACATCGAGGGCGAAACGACCGAGTACATCGCCCAGACGATGATCCTGCCCGCCGCCGCCGGGTACCTGGGGGACCTGGGCGCGGTCAGGACGCCCAGCCGGGCGCTCGACGCCACCGCCACCGAGGTCGCCGGGCTCACCGACGAGCTGTACGACGCCCTCCAGACCCTGCGCGAGCAGAACAGGGCGCTCGGCGGCGAGCAGATTCACGACAAGGCCCATCACGTCCGCGACCACGTGCTGCCCGCGATGGTGCAGGTGCGCCGGGCCGCCGACCGGCTCGAAAAGGTCGTCGCCGACAAGCACTGGCCGCTGCCGACGTACCGGCAGATGCTGTTCGTGAAGTAGGCGGTCAGCTCTCAGCCGTCAGCTTTCAGCCAACAACAGGGGAACCGCCCACGCCCGGACGGCTCCCTCTGTGTGTTCCTGGCTGATCGCTGAAAGCTGACGGCTGATAAGCTGATGAAGTGCTGAACCTGCTGCGCAAGCCGCCCGTGACGGCCGCCGAACTCGACGAGGGCCTGGGAGAGCTGGGGCTCGACGGGTCGCAGCACGTCATCGTCCACGCGAGCCTGAAGTCCTTCGGGCAGATGGAGGGCGGGGCGCGGGCGGTGGTGGACACGCTCGCCACCCGCACGGCGACGGTGGTGGCCCCCGCCTTCACGTATGGCACGCTGCTGCGCCACCCCACGTCGCCCGTCCACGCCCGCTTCCACCGCGACTCGCGGGTGAGCCGCGACATCGGGCGGGTGCCGCAGGAACTCGTGGAGCGCGCGGCGGCGGTGCGCAGCTTCCACCCCACCCTCAGCTTCGTCGCGCTGGGCGAGGCGGCGCGGGCCATCACGGGCGTGCAGACGCTGGACAGCCCCTACGGGCCCATCGGCGCCCTGTACGACCTGGGCGGGTACGCCCTCTTGATGGGCGTGGACTTCGGCAGCAACACGACGGTCCACTACGGGGAGCACGTGGCGGGCATGCCGCTGCTGACCCGCTACGTATCCGTGGACGGGCAGGTGCGGCCGACCGCCTTTCCCAACTGCTCGGCGGACTTCGAGCGCATGGCCCCCTCCGTCCGCGCCCGCTCCGCCCGGGTGGGGGGCTCCACGCTGCGGCTGTACCGGGTGCGCGACCTCGTGGACGCCACCGTGGGCGCCCTGACCCGCGACCCCGAACTCCTGCTGTGCACCGCCCCCGGCTGCCGCTGCCAGGAGGTCCGGCGGCTGGTGCGGCAAACGGGCCTGACGCCCCGCCCCCACGTGCCCTCGCTCTGAGCCGGGGCGACGGACCGCCCCTACAGCCGGAGCCCGAGCGTGAGGCTCCCTCCCGGGGCGCGCGCCAACTCCTGAAAGCCCACGTGCCGGTAAAAGCCCTGGGCGCGCGTGTTGCTCCCGCCCACCCCCAGGTGGACGCCCGGCGACCCGGCTCCCCGCAGGGCCGCGAAGAGGCGTTCGAGCATCCGGCGCCCGTGCCCGCCCCCCTGCGCGCGCGGCAGCAGGTCGATGTGCAGGTGCGAGGGGTACTCGGCGAGCACGGCGGGGTCCGCCCGCTGGGGACGGTGCAGGAGGTATGCCAGCCGCTCGTCCGGCGTGCGGGCCCCGAGGGGGACGTCCGCCGGGTCCGGGTAGCGCTCCCGCAGGGCGGGCCACCACTCCCGCTCCAACCGCGCCTCGAAGGCCGCCGTGTCGAGGGCCCCGAGGACGTACCCGCCCACCCCGTCCCCGTCTTCCAGCACGAGGGCGAATGCCGGCTCGAACGCCAGGTAGGGCCCGGCGTAGATGTGGCCGACGAGCCGGGGGTCGCGGTACAGGTGGGTCGCGTCCGCGCCGCTGTCGGCGGTCTCCAGGCAGATGCGGTAGAGGGCCGCGCGGTCGGCGGGGGAGGCGGGGCGAAGGGCGAACACGCCCCTATTGAACGGCACAGGCGGGCCGGTCCGCCACCAGTCAGGCCAGGTGCTGCTGTTCCCAGATCAGGTCGCGCAGCACCCAGCCGCTGCCCGGGAACCTCAGCCCGGCGCGAATCTGGGTGAGGAGGTACCCGCGCACCTCGCGCACGTCAAAGCCCCCGGCGACGAGTTCGCCCAGGTTGCGCCGACCGTCGAGGGCCGCCGCGACCGGGGAGTGGCCCTCCGGCCGCCCCCCTTGCAGGCGCAGGGCCGACCACGCGAACTCCCCGGTGGGCTCCACCCGCCCCCCCCGCACCCCGGCGGCGACCCGCTGCGCCACCTCGAACAGCGGGCGGCCCGTGCCCTCGGCGGCGTCGCGCACGCTGCGCCCGGCGGGGCCGATCAAGGGGGGCAGCGCGCCCCGGAACACCCGGCTGGGGCTGCCGATCACCGCGCAGACCTGCTCCCACTCGTCCGAAGCGCGGGCCCAGTCGGCGGCGAAGTGGCCGTAGGGGCTCAAGGGCGAGCCCGTGACCCCGCGCGGGGTGAATTCGAAGGTCCCCTCCACCGGCAGCAGCGGACTCGCCTGGATCGCGTCCACCCCCAGCCAGTCGAGGATGCCGCCCCCCACGATCTCGCCCCCCACGAAGGCCACCGTGTAGGGCACCCCCGTTTGAACGTCGAGGACACCCGTCTGCCGGGTCGCGTTGATGAGTTCCAGCACCCCCAGCAGGGGCAGGTCGGAGAGGAGGCCCTGCATGTGTCCTCCCGACCCTACCACTCCCCGCCCGGCGCCGACGTGCGGAACCTCGCACGCTTCCCCGCCCGCGTCAGGTCGAGCCACGCGCCCCCCACTTCAAAGCTCACGTCCGTCGCGCTCAGGCCGTAGCCGTGCCGCTCCCCCGCCCGTTCCCCCGCCCGCGCGTGCAGCCGCACCCCGGCCACCGCCGCGTCCCGGGCCCCCAGCCCCTGCCCGAGCAGCGCCCCGATGATCCCGGAGAGCGTGTCGCCCATCCCCGCGCTCGCCATGCCCGGATGCCCGCCCCGGCTCACGCTCAGCCCGCCCGGGTGCGCGACCACGCTCGGCCCGCCCTTGAGGACGACCACGCCCCCGTACCGCTCCCGCAGGGCGCGGGCGGCGGCGAGGGGATCGGCCCCCACCTCCCGGGTGCCCGTGCCCAGCAGCCGGGCCGCCTCGCCGGGGTGGGGCGTCCATACGCAGCCGTCGTGCCCGGCCCCCGCCAGCTCCAGTTGCAGGGCGTCCGCGTCGAGGACGGTGGGAAGCCCCCACCCCAGCACCTGCCGGGCGAGCGCCGCCGCGTCCGGTCCCAGCCCCATGCCGACACACACGGCGTCGGGCCGCTCCGTCACCCCGCCCAGCCACTTCCCCAGGCCCGCGTGCCGCCGCACCATCAGCTCCGGCGTCACCAGGGGCACCTGCGCCGCCGAGTGGACGGTCACCAGCCCCGCCCCCGCCCGCAGCGCCCCCAGCCCCGCCAGCGCCGCCGCCCCCACCGTGCCCGGATGACCTCCGACCACCCACACCCGCCCCGCCGTGCCCTTGTGCGCGTCCGCGTGCCGCCCGGGCAGCAGGGCGGCGACCTCGGCGTCGGTCGGCCGGGCGGCGAGCGCCTCCGCCCGCACCCAGCCGGGCGGCACCCGCAGCGGCGCGAGGACGACCTCACCTGCCCGGTGCGCGGCGGCCCCGAACAGCAGCGCCGTCTTGTACCCGGTGAGGGTGACGGTCAGGTCGGCCCGGACGGAGGGGGAGGGGGCGTCCGCCCGCGCCGCGTCCAGCCCGCTCGGCAGGTCGATGGCGACCACGCACGCGCCCCCCTCCCGCGCCGCGTTCACCGCCCCCACGACCTCCGCCAGCGCCGGGCGCAGGGGCGGCACGAATCCGGTCCCGAGCAGGCCGTCCACGAGCACGGCCGCCCCCCGCGCAGCCCGCCTCACCTCCTCCGGCGTGAGCGGCCCGGGTTCGACGCCGAACGCCCCGAGCCTTTCCCGGTTCAGCCTCGTCAGCGGGTGCGAGGCGGGCGCGGCGAGCACCCGCACCGGGTGTTCCAGCGCCGCCAGATGCCGCGCCGCGACGAGGGCGTCCCCGCCGTTCGCCCCGCCCCCCGCGAGGAGCAGCACCCGGGCCCCCGGGTATCGCGCGTGCACCGCGTCCGCCACCGCCCGCCCCGCCTCCTCCATGGCGAGGTTGAGGAGGCCCGCCGCGCCGAGCCGCGCGTCCACCACGCGCACGCCCGCGGGGGACAGCACGAAGCCGGCCACGCTAGCCCACCGCCCCGCGCACGGCCAGGAAAAGGACGAGCACCGCCAGCGCGAGCAGCACCAGCCGGACGGCCCGCAGCCGCGCGTCCCTGCGAAAGCCCTCGCGCATCTCGTCGCGGGTGTCCTCCTGCGAGCGCCGCACGCTCAGGCGCTGGGCGCGCCGGATCGCCCCCACCGACTCGTGGACCCGCCCCTGCCTGCGCAGCGCCACCCCCAGGTTGTGGTGCGCCCCGTCGAAGTCGGGGTTGAGCCGCAGCACCTCGCGGTAGCGCGCCTCCGCCTCGGCGGGCCGCCCCGCCTCCAGGTCGAGGTTCGCCAGGTTGGTCAGCGCCCGGTAGTGCCCCGCGTCGGCGGCCTGCGCCTCCCCGAAGCGGGCGCGCGCCTCCCCCGGTTCTTCCCTCAGGGCGTGCAGCACCCCCAGCGCGTTCAGCGCCTCCGCCCGGGTCAAGGGATGCGCGAGCGCCGGGGCCAGCCGTTCCCGCAGCGCCTCCGGCTCGGTCTCGCCGCCCGTGCCGCGCCCCAGCCCGTCCAGACTCGCCAGCGCGTCCCCGAGGGCCCGGGGCGACACCAGCGTCTTCAGCAGCGCGCCCTCGCCCGCTAGCCCCCGCGCGGGCAGGTCACCCAGCGCCTCCTCCAGCCCCGCCCAGGCGCGGCGGGCCTGCGGCAGGCGCCGGCCACGCACCGCCTCCTGCACGTGCAGCACGCTGTCCAGCACCCCGGTCAGCTCGGGGGGGGCGCCGGTGACCCGCGCGGCGGCGAGCGAACGGCGCCACTCGCCCGCGCGCGCGAACGCGGCCCAGTCCGGCGGGGCGGCCGCGGACGGCGTGGAAGAGGGGGCGGAGTCCGTCATGCGCGGAGTATACTGACCCGCCCCAGCGCCCGCCGTCCCCGCTCCTTCCCCGCGGTGCGGGTGCCCGGCGCGGAGAGTAGCCCCTGTGACCCAGCCCGACGCCCCTTCCCCGACGCCGCCCGCCCCGCTGTACTCGCCCGCCCGGGTGCGCGACCTCCTCACCCGCCACGGACTCAGGCCCACCAAGAGCCTCGGCCAGAACTTCCTGATCGACGGCAACATCCTGCGCCTCATCGCCGACGCGGGCGGCGCCGCGCCCGGCGTCCCCGTGCTGGAGGTCGGCCCCGGCCTGGGTGTCCTGACCCGCGAGGTCGCCTCGCGCGGCGCGCACGTCACCGCCCTGGAAAAAGACGAGCGCCTGAGGCCCGTCCTCGCCGAGACCCTGGGCGGCATGGACGTGAACGTCGTCTGGGGCGACGCCCTCGACTTCGACTACGCCACGCTGCCCCCCGGCACGCGGGTGATCGCCAACCTGCCCTACTACATCACCGGGGTGCTGCTCGCGCGCTTCATGCACGCGCCGGGCGTCGTCTCCGCGACCGTCCTGGTGCAAAAGGAGGTGGGCCAGCGCCTCGCCGCCCGCCCCGGCGACGACGCCTACGGGTTCCTGAGTGCGCTCGCGGCCCTGCACGGCACGGTGAGGCACGTGCGCGACGTGCCGAAGGGGGCCTTCCTCCCCGCACCCGACGTGACGAGCAGCGTCTTGCGGCTCGACTTCGACCGCACCCGCCCGCTGCCGGACCCCGCCCTCCTGCGCTTCGTGGAGGCGGCCCTGCACCACCGCCGCAAGACGCTGCGGAACAACCTGCGCCTGACGGGCCTGGAGGGACCGGCCATCGACGCCGCCCTGGCCGAGGTGGGCCTGCGCCCGGACGTGCGCGCGGAGGACGTGCCGCTGCCAGGGCTGCACGCCCTCGCCGCGCGGCTGGGCGTGGTACGGTAGGACCGCTGTTCCAGACGCTGGCCCTCCCGCTTCCCAGACGTGTCCTGCCGTCCGGGGGGGACGCATTCAGAGGGCCCCGAGACGCGGCCCGGAGGTTTTTCCCGTGAAGTTCTTCGTCATCGGTGACGTGACCGTCGACCACCTCTATCACCTCGACCGCATCCCGGCCCCCGGCCAGGAGGTCTCGCCCACCCGCGCCACGATGGAACCCGGCGGCGCGGGCGGCACGATCTCCGTGACCCTGGCCCGCCTGGGCCACACGGTCACCCTCGCCGCCCGGGTGGGCCAGGACCCCTTCGCCGAGTACGCCCTGGGGCGCGTGCGCGAGAGCGGCGTCTCCGAGAGCGCCGTCCAGCACGACCCCGAACACCTCACGAGCACGATCACCGTGATGCAGACGCCCGACGGCCAGCGCGCCATGATCAGCCACGGCGCCGCCAACCGCCAGCTCGACCCCGCCAAACTCAAGAAAAAAGACGTCGAGGGCGCCGACGCGCTGGTCATCAGCGCCTACAGCCTCACGGAGGGGCCGCAGCGCGACTATTCCCTGAGGGCCATCGAGATCGCCCGCGGCGCGAAAAAGCCCCTGCCCGTCTTTATCGACCTGGGCACGGGCGCCGTGAACCGCGCGGGCACCCGCCTGATGGCCGACGTGATCGGCGCGGACTACCTCACCCTCAACCAGCACGAACTCCTCGCCCTGACCGGCACCACGAGCATCAGCGCGGCGCTCGCCCGGCTGGGGGAGGCGGGCGCCCGCCGGGTGGTCGTCAAGGTGGGCCGCATGGGCTCCATCGTCTGGTCCCCCGAGGAGACCGAACTCGTGGACGCCGTGCCGCCGGAAGGGCAGGTCGTCGATTCGACCGGCGCGGGCGATACCTTCACCGCCACCTTCGCGCACGCCGCCCTGACGGGGCTCCCCCTCGCCAAGGCCGCCCGCGCCGCCAACGCCGCCGGGGCCCTCGCCGCCACCCGCTTCGGCGCCCAGGCCCGGCCCATCACCCCCGCCGACCTCGAACGGGCGCTGGGCCGCTGAGCCGCTGAGCGGTTCGCCCCGAGCCGCGCCCCGGCCCCACCCGGCGGGGCGCGCCTGACGTTTCCCCTGCCCCCCATGACCGCCGACCTCCTCCTCACCCGCCTGCTCCACGAGGAAGCCGCCGCCCGGGGCCTGCGTGACCCCCAGGGCCCCTCCCCAGCGTTCCCGAGGCGTTCGCCCTCGTCCGCGAGTGGCGCGGCACCTGCGCCACCAAACACGAGCTGCTCGCCGCCCTCCTCGCCGAGCGGGGGATTCCCAGCACCGTCGTCGCCTGCACCCAGGAGATCACCCCGTCCCCCCGGACTCCTCGCCTTGGGCGGCAATCGGCCCGTCGTGGACGTGCACAACTCCCTGATCGTCCACGCGCCGGAAGGGGACATGGTGGACGCGACCTGGCCGCTGGCGGCCGCGCAGGCCGGTCTCCCCGTCAACCCGGAGTGGGTGTGGGGCCGGGATCAGGTCGTCGCCTGCACGCCCCTCGAAGCCTGGCCCGTCCCGGCGGGGGAGAGCGTGGCCGACTTCAAGGCCCGCGTGCTGCGCGAGCGCTACGCGCCCGAGGAGTTGGAGCGCCGCGACGCCTTCATCCGCCAGGTGGGAAGCCTCTTCCTGGGGGAGCGCGCGTGACCGTCCACCCCGACTCCCCGCCCGCCCGCTCTGTCCTGCACGAGGGGGTACCGCCGTCGCCCTGACGGTCGCGGAGCCGGGGAGCAACGGCCGGGCCGCGCTCCCCGGGCCCTCTCCCTGGACGTGCCCGGGGGCGGCACCGGGAGCCGAAGTGACGGACACGCCGCGGTGTGGTGGGGGGATGTTCTAGCCTGCGTCGCCCACGTATTCCTCGCTGAGCTGCCACAGCCGCAGCGCCGCCCCGTCGTCGAGGGCCTGCGGGGCGGGGCGGGCCTCGCGCTCCTTGGCGAAATAGCGCCCGCTGACGGTGACCGCCGGATCGCTGGCGAGGCGAAGGCTCGTCCGCGCGCCCTGCTCGGGGCTGATGGCGAAGAGGTTGAACACCCGCCACAGCAGTTGGCTCTGGCCCGTGTTGTTCTGCCCGAAGCCGCTTCTCACCATGCCGGGATGCACGGCGTTGCTCTGGAGACCGGGCTCGCGCCGGGCGAGTTCCCGCGCGAAGAGGGCGTTCGCCAGCTTGCTCTGCCCGTATGCCCCCCACCCGCTGTAGCCGCGCCGGAACTCCGGATCGTCGAAGCGAATCCGCCCGAAGCGGTGTGCTTCTGAAGAAACCGTCACCACCCGCGCCCCCGGATGCTGCCGCAAGAGGGGCAGCAGCTCCCGCGTGAGCAAGAAGGCCGCGAGGTGGTTGAGCGCCCAGGTCGTCTCGATCCCCTCGCGGGTCTCCTGCCTCTGCGCGTAGTAGGCCCCCGCGTTGTTCACGAGCACGTCGAGCTTCCCCACCCGCTCCCGGAACTCGGCGGCGGCCCGGCGCACCTGCGCGAGTTCCGAGAGGTCGGCGATCAGCACCCCCGCCGCGCCCACCTCCGCCGCCACCCGCGCCGTCTTCCCCGGGTTGCGGCCCACGAGCGTCACCCGCGCGCCCATCCGCGCCAGCTCCCGCGCCGTCACCAGCCCGATGCCGTTCGTCGCGCCCGTGACGAGCACCGTCTTGCCGTCCATGCCCTGCGTCATCTCGCCAGCATAGGAGCGGGTGTCGAGAGGCGCGGCAAGGGTGAAGACAATACCCAACCAAAAAGGTAAGGCTGACTCACGTGGAGCCAGCCTCCCGGCGCGCGAGCTTCACCCGGCCCGCTTATTTGGTTGCGCTGATGACCCCAGTGTATGAGGGCGGGTGTCACAAAGTTGTCACATGGCAAGACAGGTTGGGAGCACGTGTCATCGCTCCGCACAGAAGGCTTCGAGGCTGGGGTAGAGGTGGGTGGAGGGCCAGGGCGGGCGTTCTGCCTTGCGCTGCCGCGCATACATCCACGTCAGATGGACGCCCACCCACGGGGGTTCAAGGTCGGGTGCATAGGCAAGAAAGTCGTCGTAGCCCACGCGCCGGGCAAGGAATTGGACGTGGACGCCGTGCGGGACGTGCCCCTCGCTGACCTCCCCAGACGGTTCCGCCGCGAAGGTCTCCGTCTGTTCCTCTGTCAGAGGTTCAGAGGGACGCTCCAGCCGCCCCAGCCGCGCCCAGTCCTCCCCGGAGAGAAGGCCCCGCCTCAGATCACCTCGCGGAAGGCCACGCTCTGGCTCCTGTTCTGCAGCTCGCCC
Organism: Deinococcus aestuarii; assembly: GCF_018863415.1. Taxonomy (NCBI): domain Bacteria; kingdom Thermotogati; phylum Deinococcota; class Deinococci; order Deinococcales; family Deinococcaceae; genus Deinococcus; species Deinococcus aestuarii. The sequence goes on from NZ_JAHKSN010000001.1 coordinate 124,730, forward strand.
CGCAGATACTGCAACCTCGGGTGCTCCAGCCTCGGGTCGTGCGCGAGGATGTGCTTGGCGAGTTCGCGCGCCTTTTCTATGACCTCCACGTCGCTGGCGAGGTCGCCCAGCCGCAGGTCGGGAATCCCGCTCTGCCGGGTGCCGCGAATCTCGCCCGGGCCGCGCAGTTTGAGGTCGGCCTCCGCGATGACAAAGCCGTCCGTCGAACCCTCGATGATCTTGAGCCGCTGCCGGGTCTTCTTGCTGTGCTCGCCCGCGATCAACACGCAGTAACTCTGCGCGCTGCCTCGACCCACCCGCCCCCGGAGCTGGTGAAGCTGCGAGAGCCCGAACCGCTCGGCGTTCTCGATCACCATCACCGTCGCGTTGGGCACGTCCACCCCCACCTCGATCACGGTGGTGGAGACCAGCACGTCGAACTCGCCCGCCCGGAAACGGTCCATCACGTCCTCCTTCTCGGCGGCGCTCATCTTGCCGTGCAGGAGGTCGATGCGCGCCTCCGGCAAGATCACCTTGAGGTCGTCGGCGAGTTGCGTCGCCGCCAGCGCCTCCAGGTTCTCGTTCTCCTCGATCAGGGCGGTGACCACGAACGCCTGCCGCCCCTCCCGAATCTGCCGCATCACGAAGCCGTACGCCTGCTGCCGGTGCGTGTCCTGAATCAGCTTCGTCTCGACCGGCGTGCGGCCCGGCGGCAACTCGTCGATGATGGAGAGTTCGAGGTCCCCGTACGCGGTGAGGGCCAGGCTGCGCGGAATCGGCGTCGCCGACATCACCAGCACGTCCGGGCGCCCCGCCAGCAACCTGCGCCGCTGCATCACCCCGAAGCGGTGCTCCTCGTCCACGACGGCCAGCCCCAGGTTGTCGAAGCGCACGTTCTCCTGGATGAGCGCCTGGGTGCCCACCACCACGTCCACGTCCCCCTCGGCGATGCGCGTCTGCATCTCCAGCTTCTGTTTCGGCGTCATCGCGCCGATCAGCAGGCCCACCCGCACGTCGAGCTTGCTCAGGTACCCGACCAGATTCGCGTAGTGCTGCCGCGCCAGAATCTCGGTCGGGGCCATCAGCGCCCCCTGATACCCGTCCCGCACGGCGAGGTAGAGGGCACACGCCGCCACCGCCGTCTTCCCGCTGCCCACGTCTCCCTGCACCAGCCGGGCCATCTGCCGCTCGCTCCTCATGTCGTCCGTGATCTCCAGCAGCACCCGCCGCTGGGCGTTCGTGAACGAGAAGGGGAGGGCCGTCTCGAACCGCGCGATGTCCTCGCCCGTCGCCTGGAACCGCTTGCCGAGGAGCACGGCGTCTTCCCCCTGCAACAACACGCGCAGTTCCAGAAAGAGGTACTCGTCGAACCGCAGCCGGTTCGTCGCCCGCTCCAGATGCCCCTCGTCCGTCGGGAAGTGGATGCCCCACAGCGCGTCCGCGAGGTCGGTGAGCCCGTATTTCTGCCGCCAGTGGGCGGGGAGGTAGTCGTCCAGCGGCGCCGCTTGCAGGGCGCGGTGGGCCGCCCGCCGCAGGAACTCCTGTGAAATGCCGTCCTTGGAGTCGTACACCCCGACGATCCGCCCGGTGCTGAGGCTGCCCTGCGCGTCCTCCACCGTCTCCAGGTGCTCGACGCCGAGCTGCACGGAGCGACCGAACTTCTTGACCCGCCCCGTCAGCACCAGCCGTGAGCCCTCTTTCAGATGCCGCTCCACCCACGGCTGGTTGAACCAGCTCGCCCGCACCTTGCCCCCCGAGGGCGTCTCCAGCGTCACGTCGAAGACGAGCAGATTCGGCCTCGGTGTTCTCCGTGCCTTCGACACCACCCGCCCCTCGACCGTCACCTTCTGCCCCTCCTCGACCGTAGACAGGTCGGGCAGGGCGCGGCGGTCCTCGTGCCGGTGCGGATAGGCGTGCAGCACGTCGCGCAGGGCGTGCAGGCCGAGCGTTTGCAGCTTGCGGGCTCCGCCGGGTCCGGTGTCCAGCCGCGCGATCTCGGCGTCGATGGGCAGCCGTTCGCCGGGGGCCGCCGTGGGGACGGCCTGCCTCGCGGGGGGACGCGGCGCCGCCTTTTCCCTCTCCTGCCCGCCGAGCGACGCCAACGCCGTCTTGAGCGCCTGCTCGCGCCGCGCCGCGTCCAGCCCCGCGTACCCGCGCAGCGCCTCGCGCACGACGGGAAAGGGGCTCGCCAGCGGGGAGGCGAGGAGCCGCTCCACCCCGCCCGAGACCACCCGGTCCGCGCAGCCCGAGGCGAGTTCCGCCGCGAGCGGACGCCTCAGCCTCTCCCGCATCTCCGCGACCGTCGCCATACCCCGCGCAGGCTAGCAGAGCAGGCCGCCGCGCTTCGTGGCCCTCTCCCCAGGCCGGGTGAAGGTGGGGGTCCTCACCCCGCCGGTACACTGCCCCCCATGAACTGGCTGAACGCCTTGCTGATCTTCCTCCCCATCGCGGTCTTTCTGGAGGTCACGGGCGGCAGCCCCACCCTGATCTTCGTCAGCGCGGCCCTCGCCATCGTGCCGCTCGCGGGCATCATGGGGCAGGCGACCGAGCAGCTCGCGGTGAGGACGGGCAGCACGGTGGGCGGGCTCCTGAACGCCACCTTCGGCAACGCGACCGAGCTGATCATCGCCTTTTTCGCGTTGTCGGCGGGCAAGCTGGAGGTCGTCAAGGCCAGCATCGTGGGCTCGATCCTCGGGAACCTCCTGCTCGTCATGGGAGCCGCCGTCTTCCTGGGCGGGCTGAAGTACAAAGAACAGCGCTTCAACCTCAAGTCGGCGGGCACGATCTCCAGCCTGCTCGTCATCAGCGTGCTCGCCCTGATGATTCCCACCGTCTTCGACCTCGCCGCCCGCGCCGTCGCCCCCGAGCGGGTCGCCGCCCTCGACGTGAACCTCAGCGACGCCACCGCCGTCGTCCTGATCCTCGTCTACCTCGGCTACATCTACTTCACCCTCGTCAGCCACCGCGACATCCTCTCCACCGCCGACGACGAGGGCGTCCACGACGACCAGAGCGGTCCCCTCTGGAGCGTCCCGCGCGCCGTGATCACCCTCGCCGGGGCGACCGTCGCCGTCGCCTTCATGTCCGAGTTCCTGGTGGGCACGCTGGAGGCCGCCACCGAGTCGCTCGGCCTCACCGAGTTCTTCGTCGGCCTGATCCTGATCCCGATTATCGGCAACGCCGCCGAGCACGCCGCCGCCGTCATGTTCGCCCTGCGCAACAAGATGGACCTCTCCATGACGATCAGCCTGGGCTCCACCGTGCAGGTCGCCCTGCTCGTCGCGCCGCTGCTGGTCCTCGCCGGGTTGATCGTCGGGCAGCCCATGAACCTCGTCGTCACGCCGCTCGAACTCGTCGCCATCTTCGGGGCCGTGATCATCGCCAACAGCGTGGTGCGGGACGCGGAGACGAACTGGCTGGAGGGCCTCTTGCTGCTGAGCGTGTACCTGATCCTGGGCTTCGCGGTGTTCTTCTACCCGGTGGCGTGAGCGTGTGACCGGCCTCGGCCTCCCGGCGGCGCGTGGCGGGGGAGGCCGGACCTGTTTTCAAGGCCAGGGCATGGTCCCCGGGGTACGCTCGGGCTATGGGAGCCTACGACCACCTCGCCGCGAGCTACGACCGCCTGTGGGGCCGCTACGCCCGGCGGACCGCCCGCGAGGTGCTGGACGCGCTGCCGCCCCTGGGGACCGGCACCCTGCTCGACGTGGGCTGCGGCACGGGCACCCTGCTCTCGCTCGCCCGCGTCCGCTTTCCGGGGGCGCGGCTGATCGGCGCCGAGCCCAGCGCGGGGATGCGGGGGGTGGCCGCCCGCACCCTTGCCGGGCAGGGCGTGACGCTCCTCGCTTCCCCCGCCGAGACCCTCGCGCTGCCGGACGCCTCGGTGGACGCCCTGACCTGCCTGAACGTCTTGCACTACCTCGCGGACCCGGCGCTCGCCCTGCGCGAGTGGGGGCGGGTGCTGCGGCCCGGGGGCACCCTCGCCTTGCAGGACTACGTGCCCAATGGCCTGCCCGGCTTCACCCGGCTCGTCGCGCTCAATGACCGCGAACTCGTGCGGGTGTCCACGGTGCCGGAGATGGGCAGGCTGCTCGAAGCCGCCGGGTTCGGCGGGGTGACGGCGCGGCCCTTTCGCATCGACCTGTTCTGGCGTGGCGGCCTGGCGCGCGGCGTGCGCGCCGGGGCGAAGCCGGACGCTCCCCGGTGACCGGCGGGTGTGGGCGGGCGGGTCACGTCTCTCCCGCCCGCGTAGGGCAGGGGTGAACCCGGGAGGGCCGCCTCCCCAACGAGGCGGAAAGGTCACGGGCCCCATTCGCGGGCGGGCAGACCGCCTAGGGTAAAAGGATGCTGACTCTCCAGGGCCACTACCACGTCGCGCCCAACAAGCGCCTGACCATCCTCGCCGAGTTCAGCAGCCTGCCCAAGGGCACCCTGGAGACCGACATCGAGGCGCTGGGTGAGGCCTGTGCCCGCAACGGCGGGCAGTGTGACGTGCAGGTGAACACCCAGCACGGGCCGATGCGGGGCACGCTCGTCGAGAAAAAGCCCAGGAAGTTCAGCCTGAGGCTCTTCGAGGGTCACCTCGCCTTTCTTCCGCGGTCCTGAGCCCTCCGCGCGCCCTGGGAGCCCCCGCGGCTACAGCGTCAACGCCAGCCGCACCGCCTGGGCCAGTCCCCCCTCGTCCACGTGTGACACGTGGTGGCTCGCGGCCGCCCGCGCCTGCGCGTCCGCGTTGCCCATCGCCACCGGGTGGCCGACGATGCGCATGGCCGTCACGTCGTTGTGGCCGTCGCCCACCATCATCACGCGGCTGAGCGGCAGGCCGTACTGGGCGGCGATCAGGGCGACGGCGCTCCCCTTGCCGATCCCGGCGCGCGTCAGGCTGATAAAGAGGGTGTCGGGCATGGCCGGGCTCCCCGCCGGGTGCACGTCCAGCCCCGGGGCCTGCTCGGCCAGCACCCCGGCGGCCTCCCCCAGCGGCACGACCCACTGGGCCCGGACGCGGGTACCAACCAGCCTCTCCGGGGCCTGCGGCGTGTACGGCAGCCCCAGCAACTCCGCGTGCCGCCGGGCGAGGTCGCCGGGCCGGGTGATCCCGAAGTCGTCGTCGGTGTAGACCTCCAGCAGCCTCCCCGTCTCGTGGGCGCGGGTCAGCAGCGCGGCCAACGGGCCCTCCGGCAGCGGCTCGCTGAGGCTCTCGCCGCTGCCCACGTTGACAATCGACGCCCCGTTCTGGAAGACGTGCCACCCGTCCGGGTCGAGCCGCCGCGCGTAGCCCAGCGCGTTGCCGAAGGCGGGCCGCCCGCTGCACAGCGCGACGCGCACCCCCCGCAAGCGTGCGTCCGCCAGCGCGGCCCACACGTCCTCCCGCACGGTGTTGCCCGTCCCGATCAGGGTGCCGTCCACGTCCACACAGATAAGACCCAGCATTCGGGGCAGTGTACGCCGCTCCCCCCGCCTGCCCGCTCCGGGGCCTGGACAGGTGCGGTTACCGCCCCGGCGTCCAGTGCCCCTCGCGGTCGAGGGTGGCGCGGCCCCCGACGCGGACGCCTCCCACCGTGTTCGCCCCGGCGAGCGTCACCTCGACCTCCACCTCGCCGGGGGTGCCGACGGCGTGGCCCTGGTACACCACGCCGCAGGCCCGGTCGCCCCGCACCGGCAGCCGCCCCTCGCGGGCGAGCAGCGCCAGCAGCGCCCCCGCCGCGCTGCCCGTCACCGGGTCTTCGGGAATGCCCACGGCGGGCGCGAAGTCCCGGGCGGCGAAGCGGTTGACCCCCATCGGCGCGTAGGCGTACACGCTGCACACCCCCAGCGCGTCCGACAGCAGGTGAATGCGCCGCAGGTCCGGCTCCAGCCCGTCGAGGATCAGGGGGTCGAGCAGCGGCACGAACACGCTCCACAGCCCCGTGCTCGCCGCCGCCAGGGGCAGCCCCCGGTGGATCATCCGCTCGTCCACCCCCAGGGCCTCGGCCAGCTCGCCCCGGACTTCGCGCGCGGCGGGCCGCGTCTCCAGGCCCCGCTGCGCCATCCACACCCGCAACGGCACGCCCGCCTCGGTGTCGAGGGTCAGCGGAATCCGGCCCACCAGCGTCTCCAGCACCAGCTCGCCCTCCTGCCAGTGCCCCCGCTGGGCAAGCGTCAGCCCCAGCGCCACCGTCGCGTGCCCGCAAAACTCGATCTCCTGGGTCGGCGTGAAGTAGCGCACCCGCACCCGCCCGCCCCCCATCCGCGTCACGAACACCGTCTCGGGCGCCTCCAGGAAGGCGGCCAGCGCCTGCATCTCGGCCTCGCTCAGCGCCTCCGCCCCCAGGACGACCCCCGCCCGGTTGCCCTGCCCCGGCGTGTCGGTGAAGGCACTCACCTCGCTGTAGGCGATCATGCGGTCAATCTAGCGCAGCCGTGGCGGCCCCTCACGGCACCATCCGCGTCAGCATCCGGGGAAAGGGAATCGCCTCGCGGATGTGGTCGATCCCGGTGATCCACGCGACCGCCCGCTCCAGCCCCATCCCGAAGCCCGCGTGCGGTACGCTCCCGAACCGCCGCAGGTCCAGATACCACCCGAACGCCTCCAGCGGCAGCCCCTCGTGCTCGATGCGGGATCTGAGCAGCTCGTAGTCGTGGATGCGCTCGGACCCGCCGATGATCTCGCCGTACCCTTCCGGGGCGATCATGTCGTCGCACAGCGCCAGCCGCGGGTCCTGGGGGTCGGGCTGCATGTAAAAGGCCTTGATCGCCGCCGGGTACCGCTCGACGATCACGGGGCGGTCGAAGTGAGAGCCCAGGATCGTCTCGTGCGGGGCGCCCAGGTCGTCCCCCCACTCCACGGGCTGCACGTCGGCCTGCACGTTCGGCGGCAGGTCCCCCGCCTCGATGTGCTGCCGGATGATCTCCAGCGCCCCCGTGTACGTGACGCGCGGGTAGTTCCCTGAAGCGGCGGGGCGCAGCTTCTCCAGGTCACGCCCCAGCGTCTCCAGTTCATCCGCGCACTCCTCCAGCGCGCGGCGCACCAGGAACGAGACGAAGCGCTCCTGCAAGGCCATGTTCTCCACGTGGCTGCTCGGCGCCACCTCCGGCTCCACCATCCAGAATTCCAGCAGGTGCCGCCGCGTCTTGCTCTTCTCCGCCCGGAAGGTCGGCCCGAAGGTGTACACCTTCCCGAAGGCGAGGGCCCCCGCCTCGGCGTGCAGTTGCCCCGTCTGCGAGAGGTACGCCTTGTCCTCCCCGAAGAGGTCGATCTCGAAGAGTTCGGTCGTCCCCTCCGCCGCGTTCGGCGTGAAAAAGGGCGCGTCGAAGCGCACGAAGCCCTCGCCGTGGAAAAAGTCCACAATCGCCCGCTGCACGCAGTCGCGCACCCGCAGCACGGCCCAGGGACGGCGGTGCCGCAGCCACAGGTGCCGGTGGTCGAGCAGGAACTCGATCCCGTGCTCCTTCGGCGTGATGGGGTACTCCGCCGGGTTCTCGCTGATCACGCTGAGGTCCCGCACGCCCAGCTCGACCCCGCCCGGCGCCCGCTCGTCCGCCCGCACCTCACCCGTCACCGTGACCGCCTGCTCCTGCGAGAGCCGTCTGGCCGCCGCGAACACGTCCTCCGAAACGTCGTTTTTGAACACGGTCGCCTGCACGAAGCCCGTACCGTCGCGCAGCTTCAGAAATTGAATCTTGCCCTTGCCGCTCTTGTCGGTGAGCCACGCGTGGACGGTCACCGTCTCGCCCACGTGGGCCCGGAGGTCGCGGATGGTGCTGTGGGATGACATGAGCGGAAGTATACGGGGAGGGTGCCCGTCGGCAGATCACCTTGCAGGCCCAAACCCCGCCTCTACATGTAAGGGAAAGGACTAACGCCGAGCAAGTTTTATTTCTCACGAATAGAGGAACCCAAGAAGAATTTCACGACCTGTGGTCATTGCATCCCCCACCCGGAGTGAGGTGGGGGAGAGGCCGCCCGCGCTTATCTCAGCGCGTCGTTCATCCCGAGCACGTCCGCGACCTTCAAGCTCGCGCCGCCCACGAGCGCCCCGTTCACATTGGGCTGCGCGCAGATGGAGGCGATGTTGTCGGGCTTCACGCTCCCGCCGTACAGCACCCGCAGGCTGTCCGCCGTCTCGCCGTACAGCTCCCGCAGCGCGTCCCGGATCGCGGCGGCGAGTTCCTCGGCATCCTGGGCTGTCGCCGTCTTGCCCGTGCCGATGGCCCAGACGGGCTCGTAGGCGACCACCACGTTCTCGCCCACGCCCTCCAGGCTGGCGCGAAGCTGGGCGAGGGTATAGCTCACATGCTCCCCGCGCTCACGCACCTCCAGCCCCTCGCCGACGCACACGATGGGGGTCAGCCCGTTCGATTGCGCCTGCCGCGCCTTGGCGGCGACCAGCGCGTCCGTCTCCCCGTGGTACTCCCGGCGCTCGGAGTGGCCGACGACCACGTAGGTCGCGTTCACGTCCCGCAGCATCGCCGCGCTGATCTCGCCCGTGTACGCCCCCGACTCGTGCGGCGACACGTCCTGGCCGCCCACATCCACCCCACCGGGCAGCGTCTCCTTGAGGCCGGGCAGGCTGATCGCCGGGGCCATCACCGCGAGTTCGGCGCTCCCCCGCGTGAACTGCCCCGCCAGCTCGCGCGCCCAGTCTTTCGCCTCCGAGGGCGTCTTGTTCATCTTCCAATTCAGGGCGAGCAGGGTTCTGGGTCTGGTCATGGTTCCTCCTGGGAAACGGTCAGCTCTCAGCCGTCAGCTTTCAGCAGGCGAACGCCTTCGCTTCGTGTTGCTGATGGCTGAAAGCTGATCGCTGACCGCTCTCACTTCATCGCTTCCACGCCCGGCAGCGTGCGGCCTTCGAGCAGCTCCAGGCTCGCCCCGCCGCCCGTGCTGATGTGGCTCACCCGCTCAGCCTGCCCGCTCTTGTTGATCGCACTCACCGAGTCGCCGCCACCGATCACCGTGTAGGCGCCCTCGCCGAGTTCCGCTACGGCTTTTGCAATCGCGTTCGTGCCCCCCGCGAAGGCCGGGAACTCGAAGACGCCCAGCGGCCCGTTCCAGAAGACGGTCTTCGCACCCTGCAAGGCTTCCGTGTACGCCCGCACCGTCTCCGGCCCGGCGTCCAGCCCCTGCCAGCCGTCGGGAATCGCGTTGCTGGGGACCATTTGCGTCTGCGCGTCCTCTGCGAACTTGTCGGCGGCGATCACGTCCACGGGCAGCATCAGCTTCGCGCCGTACTCGTCCAGCAATCTCCGGGCGAGCCCCGACTGGTCGTCCTCGTGGATAGACTCGCCGATCTTCCCGCCCTGCGCCTTGATGAAGGTGTACGCCATCCCGCCGCCGATCAACATCCGGTCCACCCGCGGCAGCAGGTTCTCGATCACCTTGATCTTGTCGCTGACCTTCGCCCCGCCGATGATGACGACGTAGGGCCGCGCCGGATTCTCCAGCAGACGAGAGAGCGCCTCCACTTCACGCTGAAGCAGCAGCCCCGCCGCGTGCGGCAGATACTCGGCCACCCCGCTCACCGACGCGTGCGCCCGGTGCGCGCTCCCGAAGGCGTCGAGCACGAAGGCGTCGCCCAGGCGCGCGAGCTTGCGGCTCAGCTCGGGGTCGTTCTTCTCCTCCCCCGCCTCGAAGCGCACGTTCTCCAGCAGCGCGACCTCGCCGGGCTCAAGGGCCTGCACGTCCTCCAAGGTCTCCTCGCTCGACGGCAGCGAGCCGAGAAAGCGCACGTCCCGTTTGAGAGCCTTCTCCAGCACGGGTGCGACCGGCCGCAGGCTGTACTTCTCCTCCGGCCCCCCCTTCGGCCGCCCGAAATGACTCATCAGCACCACCGACGCGCCGCCCGCGAGCAGCCTTTGCAGCGTCGGCAGGCTCGCCGTGACGCGCGTGTCGTCCTGCACCACCCCGCCTTTGACGGGCACGTTGTAGTCCACCCGCACGAGGACGCGCTTGCCCCGGGGATCCAGTTGGTCGAGGGTTTGCATGGTTCCTCCTTGAGCCTTCAGCAATCAGCCATCAGCGGTCAGCCAAAAGCGCTGAAAGCTGACGGCTGATCGCTGACAGCTTCTTAAGCGCCCTTTTCCTGCACCAGCTCCACGAGGTCGGCGATCCGGTTGGAGTAGCCCCACTCGTTGTCGTACCAGGAGAAGAACTTCACCAGGTTGCCCATCGCCATCGTCAGGCCGCCGTCGATGATCGCCGAGTGCGGGTCGCCCACGATGTCTTGCAAGACGATGGGGTCTTCCGTGTAGCGGATGATGTTCTTGTATTGGCCCTCGGCGGCCTGCCGGAACACGTCGTTGACCTCCTGCGCGGTCACGTCGCGGCCCAGGATCACCGTCACGTCGCTGATCGAGCCGACCGGGGTGGGCACCCGCAGCGAGGTCCCGTCGAACTTGCCCTTGAGCTTGGGGTACACCTGCGACACGGCCTTCGCCGCGCCCGTCGAGGTCGGAATGATGTTCACGGCGGCGGCGCGGGCACGGCGCAGGTCCTTGTGCGGCAGGTCGAGCACCCGCTGATCGTTCGTATACGAGTGGACGGTCGTCATGATCGCCTTCTCGATGCCGAAGGCCTCGTCCAGCACCCTCATCGGGGCGCCCAGCGAGTTCGTCGTGCAGCTCGCGTTGGAGATGATGTTGTGGTTCTGGGGATCGTAATCCTGTTCGTTCACGCCCAGCACGACCGCGAAGTCCTCGTTCTTGGCGGGCGCGGTGATGATGACCTTCTTCGCCCCACCCTGGAGGTGCTTGCCCGCCCCCTCGCGGTCGGTGAAGATGCCGGTCGACTCGATCACGATGTCCGCCCCCAGCTCGCCCCAGGGAATCGCGGCGGGGTCACGCTCGGCGAGGGCGGCGATGCGCTGGCCGTTCACGGTGAGCGCGTCCTCGTCGTACTCCACCGTCCCGCCAAAGCGCCCGGCGGTCGAGTCGTACTTCAGGAGGGTCGCCAGCGTCTTGTTGTCGGTCAGGTCGTTGATCGCCACGACCTCCACCCCCCGCTCGACCAGGATGCGGAAGACCAGACGCCCGATGCGGCCAAACCCGTTGATGCCTACCTTCATGGTGTCCCTCCTCGAATTTCGGGCCGCCCGCCCCTCGCGGACGCACCTCGCATGGGCGAGTGTAACCCACACCCCACGCCCCCGCCTTCGTGTGCTCTGGACACCAAAGAAAGCGTGAACGGCAAGAAAGGATGAACAGGGCGCCCAGGCTGACCCCGGCCACGCCTTTAATTAATACAAGCAGGGTTCCCTGTCCCCGGCCCGGTCCTCACCACCCTCTACACTGCGTCTCGTGCCCCGCCCGAGGCCCCACCCCCTCGCGCACACGCTGGCGGCCCTGCTGGTCCTCATCGCCGCGTTCGCGTACCCCCTGCGCTTGAGTCCGGGCGCGGGTGGGGGAGAGCTGCCCACCCGGGCGGCGGAGTCCCCCGGCCACGGCCCAGACCACCCGCGGGCGGGGGAGACGCACCACCCGGCGCTCCCCACCTCACACCACGCCGCCCACTGTCTGTTCTGCCTCACGGGCGCCTTCGCCCTGGCCCCCGAGCCCGGGGTGGGCCTTTACCCCACTGGGCCCGCGCCCACGGCGGGACGGTCGGCGGCCGTACGGGAGCCCCACGGTCCGCCGTCCAGGGTCCGGGCCCGCGCGCCGCCGCTTTCCTTCCTCCTGTAGCCCGCGGTCCCGGGGGGCCCCGCGTGAGGGGGTCCCAGGGCTCCGCGAACCCCATGAAGTCCTCTCCACCTTCCGGCCCCGGAGGGTGGGCCTCCCGCCTGGAGACCCTGTGTCCACCCGGATCCTTGCCCTGCTGCTCGCCCTCGGCCTTTGCGTCGCCGCCGCCCACGCCACCGTCCGCACCGAGACGGGCCTGACCGAGAGCCGGGTCGGCGCCTCCGAGACCTACCGCCTGAACGTGCCCACCGAGAAGGCCGTGAACACGACCCAGGTTCGCCTCGTCGTTCCAGCGGGGGTGGCGATCACGCGCTTTCAGGTCACGCCCGGCTTTGTGCGAACGGTGAAGACGAACGCCGACGGTGTGGTGACCGAGGTGACCTGGCGCGGCACCATCGCCCCGCAGGAGTACGCCCGCTTCTTCTTCCAGGCCCGCAACCCGGAGCAGGCCGCAACCCTGAGCTGGAAGGTCTACCAGACCTACGCCGACGGCTCGGTCGTCCTCTGGGACGACTCCGACCCCGAGCAGACGCCCGCGAGCAAGACCACCGTCAAATGAACCCGCGGGGGAGGGAAGACCACGCCCTCCCCCCACCGAAAGGACCCCATGCGTTTCCTGCTCCCCCTGTTCGCCGCCCTGACCCTGGGCTCGGCCCTCGCCCACACCGAGGTCACCTCGGTCACGCCCGCCGCGAACGCCCGGGTGGCGGCGCCGAAGACGGTCACGCTGACCTTTAGCGAACCCATCCATCTCAGGTTCTCGACCCTCAAGGTCGTGCCCCTGCCCACCGGGGCAGACCCTACCCAGACGGCCGCCGCCGCCCTCACCCGCCGGGACGACGCCCCCTCCCGGGCCGACACCGCTCCCGCCCTGAACGGGATGGCGGCCCGGGTGACCCTCCCACTGCGCCCCGGCCTGAAACCCGGCGCCTACCTGATCGCGTGGCGCCTTCTCTCGGAGGACGGCCACCCCGTCAGCGGTCACTCGGTCTTTCACGTCCGGTGAGGCGGGCTTGATTCCCCCCCTCGCCGCCGCCGCCCTGCTGGGGTTCCTGGGCACGCTGCTCCTCCTCGGGGGCGTCCTCGCCCGCCACTCGCTCACCCCGGGGCACCCGCGCCGCCGCTGGCCCGCCCTCGGCCTCGCCCTGCTCGGCCTGGGGGCCGCGCTGGAGGTCGGCTGGACCCTCGCGGGCCTGGGGTTCCTGACCGGGGACGCCCTCGCCTACCTCACGGGCACCGCGCCCGGTCGCGCCGCCCTGACCGGGGTGGTCGGCGGGGCCCTGCTCCTCGCCGCCGAGCGGCTTGCCTGGCCCGCGCCGCTCCTCCTGCCCGCCGCCGCGCTGCTGTGGGGGCTGGCGGGGACCGGGCACGGCGCCACCCACGGCCCCGGCGTCCGGCTGCTCACCGCCCTGCACGCGGGCGCGATGAGCGTGTGGCTGGGCGGCGTGTTCGCCCTCCTCACCCACCCGGCCCCCACCGCCGCCCTGGCCCGGCGCTTCACGCCCGTGGCCCTGGCCTGCGTGGGCCTGCTCGCCCTCAGCGGCGCGGCCCTCACCCTCACCCACGCCGGACCCCCCCCGGGCCTCCCGGAGAGCGGCTACGGGCGCACCCTGCTGCTCAAGCTCGCCGTCTTCGCCGCTGCTCTCCTCGCCGCCGGGCTCGTCCGGGGCGCCTTCGCCGGCCGGGGACCTCCCCGCGCGGCCCTCGCCCTGGAGGCCGGGCTGCTCCTGGGGGTCCTCGCGGTGACGGCGGCCCTGGGCACGACCGCGCCACCCTCCCGCTGAGCTCCTCCGCCTGCCCAGACGCCCGCCCGCGCCCCGCGTGAGGCGGGCCTTATCATGCCCGGCATGGCGCACTCGCTCCTCGTGATGAAGTTCGGCGGCACCAACATGCAGGACGCGGGCGCGGTCCGCCACAGCGCCAGCTTGGCGGCCCGGTCCATCCGCGAGGGGGTGAGGGTGGTGGTCGTCGTCTCCGCGATGGCGGGCGTGACCAACCAACTCCTGCGCCTCGCCGACGCCGCCGAGAAGGGCGACATCGCCGCCGCCAACGACGAGATCGCCGCCCTGCGCACCCGCCACTTCGCGGCCGCCCAGGACCTCGGCGCCGCCCCCGACCGTGAGACCGTGCGCGAAATCCGCGAGCTGCACGAGACCCTGCGGCAGGCCGTCTACGGCGTCTACCTCCTGCGCGAACTCACCGCCCGCTCCCGCGACCTGATCGTCGCCTTCGGCGAGCGGCTCAGCGCGCCCCTGATGCAAGTCGCGCTGGAGGGCCAGGGCGTGCGCGCCCACCACCTCAGCGGCGGCCAGGCGGGCATCGTCACCGACAGCCACTTCGGCAACGCCCGGCCCCTGCCCGGCAGCTACGAGCGCATCCACGACCGCCTGGGAGGCCTGCTCGGCGCGGGGGTGACCCCGGTTGTGGCGGGCTTCATGGGCGAGACCGAGAGCGGCGCGATCACCACCCTGGGCCGGGGCGGCACCGACTTCTCCGCCACCATCATCGGCAAGGCCCTCGGCGCCGACGAGGTGTGGGCCTGGAAGGACGTGGACGGCGTGATGAGCGCCGACCCCCGCGTCGTGCGGGAGGCCCGCAACATCGAGGTCCTGAGCTACGGCGAGGTGATGGAACTCGCCTACTTCGGCGCCAAGGTCTTGCATCCCCTCGCCGTGACGCCCCTGCGGGAAAGCGGCATCCCCCTGCGGGTCAAGAGCGCCGCCGACCCCGGCTTCCCCGGCACCCTGGTGCAAGAAGAGTCCCACAACGAGCCCGGCCACCCCGTCAAGGCGGTCACCGCCATTCGCGGGGTCAGCCTGATCAACGTGTCGGGCGCGGGGGCCCTCGGCGTGCCCGAGGTCGTCGCCAGCCTCTTTAGCGCCATCGCCCGCGAGAACATCACCCTGCTGATGGTCTCCCAGTCGAGTTCGATGAGCAACGTCTCCCTCGCCGTGCAGGGGGTGGACGCCAGGCGCACCCTGGCGGCCCTGCGGGGCTCGGTCACCGGCGAACTCCAGGTCGAGGACAAAGGCGGCGTGGCCGTCCTCGCCATCGTCGGCGCCGGGATGCGCGGCCAGAAGGGCGTCGCCGCGCGGCTCTTCGGGGCGCTGGCGCAACACGACATCAACATCCTGATGATCAGCCAGGGCTCCTCGGAGCTCAACATCAGCGTCGCCATCGAGGAACCCCAGGTCGAGAGCGCCACCCGCGCCGTCCACGCCGCCTTTGCCCTCGGGGAGCGGGCGACCGCCGCCGACTGAGAGCCGCAGCAGGCTCCTGCCTCACTCCCCGCGCGCGGGCGCGCTCTCCTCCGGGGCGCGGCGCAGCACCGGCCAGCGCCGCACCAGGATCAGGTAGAGCCCCGTGACCCACGCGACCGACGCCGCGAAGCCCGCGATGACGTCCGATGGGTAATGCACCCCCAGGTAGTTGCGGCTGGCCCCCACCGCCACCCCCCACAGCCCGCCGAGCACCGCCAGCGGCCACGCGACCCGCGAGTACCGGAAGATCAGCACCAGCGCGAAGCCAAAGGCCATGTTGCTCATCGCGTGCCCGCTGGGAAACGAAAAGCCCGGTTCCTGCACCAGCGCCCCCAAGCCGGTCGGCCGCGGCCGCTGAAACAGCCCCTTGGCCAGCCCGTTGAGGGCCACCGCCCCCGCCACCGCGTAGATCAGGAAAAAGGCCTGCGCCCGCGCCCCCGCCCGCAGCAGGAAGCCGAACACCACCGCCACGAGCACCGGCAGCCCCCACACCCCGCCCAGCCACGCCAGCGCGTACGCCACCCCCGTCAGCGCCGGGGTCCGGCGCGCGGCGTACCACGCCAGCACCGTCCGGTCCCAGGCAAAGCCCCCCTCCCGGAAGAGGTCGTCCACCAGATCGGCGAACAGCCACAGCGGCAGCAGCACCCCCACGAAAAGCAGCGCGAGCTGCCGCCAGTGCCGGGCGAGCAGGGCCGGAAGACGTTGGCGCACCCCGCCACTCTAGGTCGCGTGGACCCAAAGCCCCGCATGGAAAACGTTCAGGCAGGCGCCCGGCGCCCCTCCGCCATTTCGCCCATCCCCCCCTGCGCCACCCCGCCGATGCCCGCAGGAGGGGAGACGGCGCACCATGAGCACAGCCGGGAAGCCAGCCCCCACGGCCGAAAGGAAAGCCCCCAGATGAATCCCGACCTGCAACTCGCCCTCCACCGCGACCATCTCCAGGCCCTTCACGCCCAGGCCCGCCGCGACCGCCAGGCCCGCGAAGCCCGCCCCGCGCCGCAGAGCCGCCCCCGCCTCCAAGACCTCCTCACCCGGCTGCACCTGCGCGCCCGCCCCGCATGACCCTCCCCCCCACGAAGCCGCGCCCCCTCTGACCCTGAGGGGGCGCCGCACGTGTGGCCTAGACCGGCGTGGAATTCTCCGCCCGCCGCGCCAGGAAGTCCTTTACACTCTGCGCCGCCCGGAGATTCATCCCCGGCACCCCCGCGATCTGCTCCACCGGCGCCGAGGCGAGGTCTTCCAGACTCGTGAAGTGCTCCAGCAGCGCGTCCTTGCGCTTTTGCCCGATCCCCGGCAGGTCGTCGAACACGCTGCGCAGCATCCCCTCCCCGCGCAGCTTGCGGTGATAGCTCACCGCATAGTGGTGCACCTCGTCGCGCACCCCGATGAGCACCCGCAGCGCCGGGTGGGTGTGCGGCAGGAGCAGGTCCCGCTCCACCCCCACCTCGGTCCCCGACTCCAGCCACCACTGCGCCCCGAACCGACCCGGCAGGATGATCCGCTCCTCGCGCTTGGCGAGCCCCACCACCGGCACCCGCACCCCCGCCTCCCGCAGCGCGTCGAGCGCCGCGTTCACCTGCCCCCGCCCGCCGTCGATCAGGATCAGGTCGGGCAGCGGCAGCTTGTCGCTCAGACTCCCGGTGAACCGCCGAAAGATCGTCTGCCGCATCGCCGTGTAGTCGTCGGGGTGGTCGAGCCCCCTGACCTTGAAGCGGCGGTGCTCCCCGCGCCGCGCCCGTCCCCCCTCGAACACCACCATCCCCGAGACGATGTTCGTCCCGAAGAGGTTCGAGTTGTCATACCCCTCGATCCGCCAGGGCCGCTCGGGGAGCGAGAGCACCTCGCGCAGCGCGTCGAGCCCCGGGTGGTCGCCCCGACGCTCGAGCAGCGCGAGTTCGGACTCCAGCCCCACCGAGGCGTTGCGCTGCGCCATCTCCACGAGGTCGGCCTTGTCCCCGCGCTTGGGCGTGCGCATCTCCACCCGGTGCCCGGCCCGCTCGCTGAGGAACTCACTCCACACCGGGGCGTCCTCGAACTCGGCGGGGAGCAGGATCAGCGGCGGCACGTGGGTCGCCTGGGTGTAGTAGTCCCCCACGAAGGCCTCGATGATCTCGCCCGCGTCCCCGCCCCCCTCCGCGTCCGTCAGGAAGCGCTTGTCGCGGCCCACCACCCGGCCCCCCCGCATCCGGAAGAGCTGCACCATCGCGTACTCGCCCGCCTGCGCCACCCCCAGGAAGTCGAGGTCCGTCTCCCCGCTGACGTAGGCGTGCTGCTCGGTCCCGAAGAGCTTCTCCACCGCCCCCACCCGGTCGCGCACCCGGGCCGCCTGCTCGAAGTCCTGCCCCCGCGCGGCGACCCTCATGTCCTCCTTCAGCCGGGCGACGACGTGCGCGGCCCGGCCCTCCAGCAGCCCCCGCACGTCCTCCACCACCCGGCGGTACGCCCCGGGGTCGGCGGCGTCGATGCACGGCCCCAGGCAGCGGCCCATGTGGTAGTTCAGGCAGGGGCGGGGCTTTTTCTGGAGGGGCAGCCCCGAGTTCTTGCGCAGCGGGAACATCGTGTCGATCAGGTGCTTGACCCGCCGCACCGCCGAGGCGTCGGGGTAGGGGCCGTAGTAGCTCGCCCCGTCACCTTGAACCCGCCGGGTGACGACCAGCATCGGGAACTCCTCGTTCGTGAGCTTGAGGAAGGGATAGTGCTTGTCGTCCTTGAGCAGCACGTTGTAGTGCGGGCGGTGCTGCTTGATCAGGTTGGCCTCCAGCACCAGGGCCTCGACCTCGTTGCGCGCGGTGATGAACTCCAGCGCGTCGGCGAGCGCCGTGAACTTCCCGCTCTTGCCCCCCGCCTTGAAATGCTGCCCCACCCGTGACCGGAGGTTCACCGCCTTGCCGATATAGATCGGCGTGCCCCCCTTGCGGAAGATGTACACGCCAGGGGAAGTGGGCAACACGGGCAGATCGTCAAAATGCACGCCCCAGGATAGGCCGCAACGCCCTCCGGCACCGGATGTTCGCTCACCGCGCTAGCCTGCCCCCATGCCCCCCGCCCGTCTCTTCCTCGTCCGCCACGCCCGGACCGCCGCGAACGTCTCCTGCATCCTGCGGGGTCCCACCGGCGCAGATGACCCCCTCGACCCGCTGGGGGAGACCCAGGCCCGCCTCGTCGCCGCCCACCTCGCCGCCCTGCACCTGCCCACCCCGCGCGTCTACGCCAGCCCCTACCGCCGCGCCCGCCAGACCGCCCAGCCTATCGCCGACGCCCTCGGCGTCCCCGTCACCGTCCTCGAAGGCGTCCACGAGATCGACCCCGGCGAGTGGGTGGGCCGCCCCTACGCCGACCTCCGCACCCACGCCCACACCCTGCGAAGGGAGGACGGCACCCTGGGCTTCCCCGGCGGCGAGAGCCTGGAGGAGGTCGGTGAGCGCTTCCGCCGCGCCCTGAACCGCTTACCCCCAGGCGAGACCCCCATCGTCGTCTCCCACGGCGGGGCGCTGACCGCCGTTCTCGCCAGCCTCCTCGGCCTTCCCATCGCCGACGCCTGGGCCCAGCCCCGCTTCGCCCACCCCAACGCCGCCCTCACCGAACTCGAACGAGGGGGAGAGGACTGGCACCCCGTGCGCCTGGCCGACGCGGCCCACCTGAATGGGATGGAGAAGACGCTCCCCGAAATAAATTAATACGAATTTAGGCTCATCTTTAGGCTTATCTCAAGACTCCGCCGACCCCTCTCGCCCGGCCCCCACCGCAAGCCGCCCGGCCCGTTCAACCCACCGACGTTTCCAGTCACGTCCCCACCCCCTCCACCGTCCCTCCCAGCCGCGCCCGCTCCGCCGCAAAGGCCAGCCGGTGCGAGTCGAGCGACTCCGCGAGTGGCGTGGGCACCCCCGCCTCCCCGCGCAGGGACGCCAGCCACCCCGCGACCAGCGCCGTGTCGCCGCCCCCGTGGTTGCCGCCCACGTCCACCGTGATCCGCTCCACCTCGCCCGTGCGGAAGCTGTGGACCTCGATCTCGCCGCGCTCCATCTGCGCCCGCAGCTCGCCGTGGGTGCCCAGCAGCCGCAGCGTCCGGGTGTTGTTGTGGGTAAAGGCACTCACCGTCAGCCCCGCGGTCACCCCGTTTCCGAACACGGCGGTCACCGTCTGGTGGCTCACCACGTCGTTGTCCGCGTGATACACGCAGCGCCCGTAGGGACCCGCCGACAGCGCCTCGGAGAGCGACACGCCCCCCGCCGTCAGCACGGTGACGGGCCAGCGGGCCGGATCCCTCGTCCCGTAGATCACCCGCGCGTCGTAGGGGCAGTCCACCACCGGGCAGGTCACGCAGCGGCCCTGGGCCCCCGGCGGCGCCTCCTCCGGGCGAAAGTGGACGAGGGCCCCCTCGCTGCTCACCCGCACGGGCGGGGCCCCCGCGAACCACCGCAGCAGGTCGAGGTCGTGGCACGCCTTGGCGAGCACGAAGGGCGCGGCGGGTGGGCTGGCGCGCCAGTTCCCCCGCACGTACGAGTGCGCGTAGTGCCAGTACGCCACATTCTCCGCGTGCGTGATCCCCACCAGCCGCCCCAGCCGTCCCGAGTCGAGCACCGCCCGGACCCCCCGGAAAAAGGGAGTCGCCCGCAACACGTGGCAGACGGTGACCCGGCCCCGCGAGGCCGCCTCCGCCGCGAGGAGCACGTCCAGGTCACGCTCCTCCAGGCACACCGGCTTTTCGAGCAGCACGTCGTACCCGAGGGCGAGGGCGCGCAGACACGGCCCCACGTGCGCGTCGTCCGGCGTGGCGATCACGACGGCATCCGCCACCCGGCCGAGGGCGAAGAAAGCCTCCACACTCTGAAAACACGCCTCCGGCCCCAGCCCGTGCCGCGCGGCGACCTCCACGAGCCGGGCCGGCCGGGGGTCGACGAGGTGGGTCACCCGCGCCCCCTGCGCCGCCAGGTGCCGGGCATACACGTCCGCGCCGCGGTTGCCGCAGCCCAGGACGGCGAAGGTCACGCTCACCGCCACTCCACCCCCCAGCCGACGCCCGTGGGCCGTGCCAGTCGCCCCGCCTGCCATTCCAGCCCCGTGAAGGGATCGTCCCCCAGCAGCAGCGCCCCGTCGAGGTCCGCCCCGTCGCACAGGCCAGCCAGATGCGCCGCCGCGATCCCGCGGCTGCTCTCGATCATGCAGCCCATCATCGCGCCCGGGCCAGCCGCACGGCCTCCAGCGCCCGCAGCGGCCCCCCCCAGCTTGGCGAGCTTGAGGTTCACCCCGTCAAAGGCCCCCGCCAGCCGGGGCACGTCGGGGACGCGGTGCAAGCTCTCGTCCGCCGCGAGGGGAAGGGAGCTCAGGCGCCGCAACTCCGCGTGCCCCTCCAGGTCCCCCGCCGCCAGGGGCTGCTCAAGCAGCTCCACCCGCGCGGCGTCCAGCACCCCCAGCATCCGTCGCACCTGGGGCCGGGTCCACGCCGCGTTCGCGTCCACCCGCAGGGCCACCCCGGGCGCCTCCTCCCGCAGCGCCTCCAAGATCGCCTCGTCCTCGTTCGTCCCCAGCTTCACCTTCAGGACACCGTGCCCGCGCGCTACCGCCTCGCGGGCCTCCCGGCGCATGTCCTCCAGCGGGCCGAGGCCCACCGTGAAGCTGCTTTCCAGAATCGGCGCGGGCGAGAGCCCCAGCCGCCGCCACACCGGCACCCCCGCCGAAGACGCCGCCCACTCCACGGCCGCCGTCTCCAGCGCACACTTCACGCTGGGGTGCCCTCCCGGCATCCGCGCGCCCAGCCTTTCTTGCAGCCCGTCCCAGTCCCAGCCGTCCGTCAGTGCGCCGGCCAGCAGCGGCAGCACCGCCGCCACCGTCGCGACCGTCTCGCCGTAGTACGCGTTCGGCGCCGCCTCCCCCCGGCCCGTCACCCCCCCCGATTCGAAGGTCACGAAGGTGCGCGGGTACGTAGAGTGCGTCCAGCGCGCGATCCCGAAAGGCCGCGCCGTGTGCAGCTCCAGCGTCTCCCGGCGGACGCTCACGGCCCCCACCGCCCGAAGCCCGTGACCTCCCGCGCCAGCCGCTCCCCGTACTCGCCCTCCTGAAGCGTCTCCACGCTCACCCGCATCCGGGTCGCGTTCGCGTGGACCATCCGGCGACTGTCAAGCATCACCCCCACGTGCCCCGGGAAAAAGGCGAGGTCGCCCCGCTCCGGCACCCCGACCGCCTCCAGCGCCGCCTGCTGCTGGTCGGCGTCACGCGGCAGGGCCCGGCCCAGCGCCGCGTACGTCAGTTGCGTCAGCCCCGAGCAGTCCAGCCCCCACGCGCTGCGCCCGCCCCAGACGTAGGGCGTCTCCAGCAACCGCAGCGCGAAATCCGCCGCGTCCGCCACAGGGGCAGGGGAGAGCACCCCCTCCCCCACCCAGGCCTCCCCCCCGTCCGGCAGCCACACCGGCACCCAGCGCCGCCCCCCCTCGGTCACGACCTCCCCCGGCCTGCGCCCCAGCCGTGCCCCGAGGCAGAGTTCCGCGACCACCGCCCGGCTCACCCGCGGCCCCGCGAAGGCGTGTCCCCGCAGCGCCGCGACGGTCAGCGCCTCCCCGGGCGGCGGGGTGAAGGTCAGCCCCGCCACCTGCGCCCAGCCCAGGTACCCGTCGTGCCGGGTGCGGACCCACGCCCAGCCGCCTTCCCGCACCTCGACGACCTCCAACACCTCGCCGGGCAGCGCCTCGGTGACCTGCGGGGCGTCCGCCCCCGGGCGGGCCCGCAGGCTCAGCCGGGCCCGCCCCACCCAGCCGGCCCTCGGCGTGAGGTAGCGCCAGCCCTCGCCCGTCAGCCGCCCGCGCAGCGCCTCCTCGGCGAGCCGCCTTGCCGGGTCGAAGGCGTGCAGGCGCGGGTCGAGGCCGGGGATCACGGGCGGGGTGCTCATCGTGCCCCAAGGAAGCGCGTCAGCCAGCGCCGCCAGTTCTCCCCGGCCACCCCCGCACGGTGCTCCGGCGGCAGGAGGTCGAGGAAGCGCGGCACGTCCCGGTAGCGTTCGATCTCCAACGGGGCCTTTTCCTGCCCGAAGCCCCCGTCGAGATCGGTGCCCAGCCCCACCTGCTCCCAGCCGACCAGCTCGGCGTAGTGCCGCGCGTGCCCGGCCAGCTCGGAGAGCGGCACCCGCGCCTGCCCGAGGTCCCACCCCGCCCGCAGGAAGGTGCTCAGGAACACCAGCCCGATCACGCCCCCGGACGCGGCCACCGCCCGCGCCATCTCGTCCGTGAGGTGCCGGTTGCCGGGCACGACAGCGCGGCTGTTCGCGTGGGTGGCGAGCAGGCGGGGCCCCAGCTCGGCCGCCTCCCAGAACGCCGCGTCGTCGAGGTGCGAGGCGTCGAGCGCCACCCCCAGCTCGCGCATC
This sequence comes from Deinococcus aestuarii, assembly GCF_018863415.1. Classification (NCBI taxonomy): domain Bacteria; kingdom Thermotogati; phylum Deinococcota; class Deinococci; order Deinococcales; family Deinococcaceae; genus Deinococcus; species Deinococcus aestuarii. The sequence continues at coordinate 146,969 of NZ_JAHKSN010000001.1, forward strand.
GCCGTCACCAGCTCGCGCCCCGCCCCCGTCAGGGGCCCCGGCGCGTCCGTTCCCCCCGCGTAGCGCGTGCGCCCCCACGCCGGACCCACCACCCGCACCCCCGCGCCCACCCAGAAGGCCAGGTCGTCCGCGTCCCGCACCGGATCGGCCCCCTCCATCAGCAACACCACCCCGAGCGCCTCCGACCCTCCGGCGAGATGGTCCTCCACCTCGCGCCCCGCCCGCAGCAGCCGCACGCACCCCGCGTCCTCCCAGCGCCGGTACCGATCCAGTTGCGCCAGGGCCTGCGCGCGGGCCCCCGCGTGGTCCGTGTACCCCCCCGGACTCCCCGAACCGTGCGGCCGCGCGAAGAGCGTCCCGAAGCACACCCGCACTCCCGCCGCCCTCAACTCCCCGAAGGTCACCGTCGCCGTCTGCCCCGCCACCGGGTCCCGCCCCCGCAGCGTCTCCAGGCCCAGCGTCAGGTCCCGCCCCGCCTCCGCATTCATCGCCAGGTCGAGGTGCCCGTCGATCAGGAAAGCGGGCGGCGTCAACCCCCACCCCCCGACACCGCGCCCCCTCGCCTCATCCCGCGATTGTACGGGCCCGCCCCCCGCCGCGGCCACATCCAGGGGTCAGGCTCTTCACAAGCGATCCCTTCATGAACCGTTTCACTCCTGCCGAGCCCGCGCACCCTCCCGGCCCTGCTCACTCCGCGCCAGGGACGACCTCGACGCCCACCTCGGCGAGCTGGCGCGGATCGACGGGGGAGGGGGCGAGGGCCATCAGGTCGGCGCCGCGGTTGTTCTTGGGAAAGGCGATGACCTCGCGGATGCTCGTGGCCCCGGCCATCACCATCACGAGGCGGTCGAAACCCCAGGCGATGCCGCCGTGGGGGGGCGTGCCGTACCCGAGCGCGTCGAGGAAAAACCCGAACTTCTCGCGGGCTTCTTCCCGGGAGAGGCCGATGGCCGCGAACATCCTCGACTGCACCGCCGGGTCGTGGATCCGAATGGAACCCCCGCCCACCTCGTACCCGTTGAGCACGAGGTCGTACGCCTGCGCCCGGATCTCGCTCTGCCGCCCGGTGCCGAAGAGGTCCAGGTCCTCCGGGTGGGGCGCCGTGAAGGGGTGGTGCATGTAGGTCCAACTCCCGCGCTCCTCGTCCCATTCAAGCTGCGGAAAGTCGAGCACCCACGAGACGTGGAACGGCGGCCCCGAAGCCGCCAGATCGAACAGCTCCCCCAGCGCCAGCCGCACCGCCCCCAGCGCCGTCACCGCCCGCTTCCACTCGCCCGCCGCGAAGAGGAGGGTGCCGCCGGGCTCCACCCCGGTCCGGGCCAGCAACTCGCCCGCCCGCTCCCCCACGAAGCGGCTGATCCCCCCCGTGAAGCCGTCCCCTTCCCGGCGCACCCACGCCAGCCCCCCGGCCCCGTTCTGCCGCGCCACCCGCTCCAGCTCGTCGAGCTGCCTGCGGGTGAGTGCGGGCGCGGCCAGAACCTTCACGCTCCCCGCGCCCGCAAAGGCCCCGAACTCCCCCCCCCGGAAGAGGTCGGTCACGTCCACGAACTCCAGGCCGAAGCGCAGGTCCGGCTTGTCCGAGCCGTAGCGGTCCATCGCCTCCCGGTACGACAGGCGGGGGAAGGGGAGCGGCAGCTCCACCCCCAGCACGTCGCGGAAGACCGAGGCCATCAGGCGCTCCTGCAATTCCAGCACGTCCTCCTGGGTGACGAAACTCAGCTCCATATCGAGCTGGGTGAAGTCGGGCTGACGGTCGGCGCGCAGGTCCTCGTCGCGGAAGCAGCGGGCGAGCTGGTAGTACCGGTCTATTCCCGAAATCATCAGCAGTTGCTTGAACAGTTGCGGTGATTGAGGCAGCGCGTAGAACTCGCCCGGGTTCTGCCGCGAGGGCACCAGGAAGTCGCGGGCCCCCTCCGGCGTCGAGCGGGTCAGCATCGGCGTCTCCACCTGCACGAAGCCCTCGGCGTGCAGGAAGCGGGTCACCGCCGCCACCGCGTCCGAGCGCAGCCGCAGGTGGCGCTGCATCTCCGGGCGGCGGAGGTCGAGGTAGCGGTACCTCAGGCGCAGGTCCTCGGCGACGGGCACCTGTGAGCCTTCCACCGGAAAGGGAGGCGTGGCCGCCCGGCTCAGGATGCGAAGGTCCGAGGGAACGACTTCAATCCTGCCGGTCGGGTAGGCGTCCGTCCGCTGGCCCTCGCCCCGCGCGCGGACGAGCCCGGTCACCTCGATGACGTACTCGCTCCGCAGTTCACCCGCCGTTTCATACGTGGGGTTGTCCGACTCGACGGTGAGCTGGGCGATCCCGCTGCGGTCCCGCAAGATGACGAAATACTGCTGCGGGAAATCCCTGACCCGACTCACCCACCCCTGCAAGGTGACCGTCTGTCCCAGATTCCCCTCGCTGAGCTCGCCGACGTAACAGGTGCGTTTCATGCTTGCTCCAGAAGAAAGGTCCGTAATTCCGACACCGACACCGCGCGCTGCGCTCCGGTCGCCAGGCTCTTGACGTTCAGCACGCCCCCCGCGGCCTCCTCGCTGCCGATCACGGCAGCATACCGGGCGCGGCGGCGGTCGGCCTCCCGGAAGGCATTGCCCGGCTTCAGCGCCCGGTAGGCGAACTCCACCCGGGCGGCAGAGCGGGCCTCCAGCGCGATCCTCGCCGCCAGCCCCACGTTCTCCTCGTCCAGCGCGGCCAGGAAGAGCGCGGGGCCCTCCGGTGCGGGAAGCTGGACCCCCTCCGCCTCCAGCGCGAGGAGCAGCCGCTCGATCCCAAAGGCCCAGCCGATCCCCGGCACCTCCGCGCCCCCGAGCTGCGCCGCGAGCCCGTCGTAGCGCCCGCCCCCGCCCAGCGCCGACTTCGCCCCGACGCCCTCGTGGTGCAGCTCCCAGGCGGTGCGGCGGTAGTAGTCGAGCCCGCGCACGATGGACGGGTCGAGGTCGAAGGGCACTCCCCAGTCCGAGAGGTACCCCTGCACCGCCCCGAAGTGCGCCCGCGCCTCCTCGCCCAGGAAGTCGAGCATCGGCCGCACCCCGAGTTCGGCGATGAGGGCCTGATCCCCCGCGCTCTTGGAATCCAGAATCCGCATCGGATTGCGGCCCAGGCGGTCCTTGCTGTCGTCCGAGAGCCTGTCCACGTGTGCGGCAAGGAGTTCTTGCAGGTAGGTGTTATACGTCTCTCTGTCCGCCGGGTCGCCGATGGAGCCGAGCTTGACCCGCACGCCCGAGAGTCCCAGCTCCCGCACGACCTCCCACATCAGCCAGATCGACTCCGCGTCTATGAGCGGGTCCTTTGATCCCAGCACCTCGTAATCGACCTGGTGGAACTGGCGGAGCCTGCCCTTCTGCACGTTCTCGGCGCGGAACATCGGCCCGTGGGTCCAGAGCTTGAGGGGCGCCGGAAGCTGCCTCAGTCCGTTTTGCAGGTACGCCCGCACGATGCTCGCCGTCCCCTCGGGCCGCAGGACGTATCCGCCGTGATCCCCAAAGTAGTACACGGTGAACATCTCCTTGCGGACGATATCGGTCGAGCCTCCCACCCCCCGCCGCACGAGTTCGGCCTCCTCGAAGAGGGGCGTCGCGATGAATTCTGCCCCCGCCCGCTCCATCACGCGCCGGGCCGTGTCCTGCACGAATGCAAAGGCCGAGGCCTTGACGTCGAGGCTGAGTTTGGGAGAACCCTCCGGGAGGTGGTCCTGGGTGCCTTTGGGGCGTTGGAGCGCCATAACCCCGGGAGTGTAGCAGCCGGCGACCAGCTTCCAGCCGCCAACACAGGAGCACTGCCCCAGCGAAGGCCGGGGCAGTGCTCCTGTGCTGGCGGTGCTCTACTGTCTTACGCTGTACGGCAACCCGGTCGATTGCTTTCCACTGACCTCCACGAACAGCCACGAGCCGCCGACTGGCGCGTCTGCCGGGATGGTCAGCACGATCTCGCCGTCGGTCCACGACCGCACAGCGGAAGCAGGGAAGAGGTAGCCGCCCTGCCCTGAGGCGTCGGCGCCCAAGCGGACCCGGCCGCTGGCGGGGCCCCCGAGGTACCGGCCCTGCACGGTGAGGGTGCCCCCCCGTGCAGCGGGCTCGGAGAGCTTGATGAGGACGGGTGTGACCGTCACACCCACGGCCACCGAGGAGCGCGGCGCGCACGATGCCAGCGCACCCGCGAACAGTAAAGAAGCAAAGAAGAAACGCACCATAGCCTGGCCTCCGTGGGGGCAGTCTAATGAGCCCCAAATGACGGGTCAAACCACCCCCCCCAGTGCCGAGCCCGGTTCGGCCCCTCTCGCTGCCCTGGCCGGCAAGCGGGTCCTGCTTGTCTTCAACCCCAGGAGCGGCCAGGGCGAGAGCACCCTCCCCGACTTCATCACCCGGCTGGGGGAGGGGGGCGCCCTGGTCACCGCCCGCGAACTCACCCAGGGCACGCCCCTCGCCGAAGCCATCACCGACCTCACCGACTTCGATGTCCTCGTTGCGGCGGGCGGTGACGGCACGGTCAGTGCGCTCGCCTACGCCGCGCGGTACAGGGACGTGCCGGTGCTCGCGTACCCGGCGGGCACGGCGAACCTGATCGCGCAAAACCTCGACCTGCCCCGCGACCCTGCCGCGCTCGCCGCCGTCGTCGCGGGTGGGAACGCCGTGCGGGTGGACCTCGGCGAGGTGGAGGTGCAGGGCGAGAAGAGCGGGTTTGCCATGCTGGCGGGAGCGGGCGCCGACGCCGCGATGATCCGCGACTCGGAAGAACTCAAGGAGAAGTACGGCGCGATGGCCTACGTCCTGAGCGCCATGCGGCAGATCAATCCCAAGAAGACCACCTTCAGGCTCGTCATCGACGGCACCGAGCGCTCCTTTGAGGGCATCGGCGTGATGGTCGCCAACTTTGGCATGGCGAACTACCGCCTGCCCATCACCAGCGACATCAGCCCCTCGGACGGCAAATTCACGGTGGTCCTGATGAAGGCCGGAAACATCCTGCGGCTCTTGCCCAACCTGCTCGACTCCGTCCGGGTCAAGCTCAACCTGGGTGACCCGGTGTTCAGCGGCAACCTCGAAACCCTGGAGGCCAAGCAGGTCTCCGTCGAGGCCGATGACCCCTTTCCCCTCCAGTACGACGGCGAGCTGCACGTCGAGACCACCCCCTTCACCGCCCGCATCCTGCCCGGCGCCGTCCGCTTCCTGACCCCCGCCCGCCGCAAGGACCTCGACACCTGAGCCGGGACCTGCCTCCTCACCGCTCGTCCTCCTCGACCTTCTCGAGGGCCTCGCGCCGGATGTCCTGGTCCATCTTGGCGTAGATGGCGCTGGTCGTGACATTGGCGTGGCCCAGGATGTCCGACACGACGTGCAGGTCGCGGGTGGCGCGGTACAGCCGCGTGCCCGCCGTGCGCCGGAGCGTGTGCACGCCGAACATGTCCGGGGGCAGGCCAGCCACCGCCAGGTAGCCGTTGACAATTTCCCGCAGGCCCCGCACGCTGAGGCGGCGCCCGAAGCGGGAGGGCCGGAAGGACACGAGCAGGCTGGGTTCGTCGTCCCGCAGCTCGCCCCGGACGCGCAGCGCCTCGCGCGCCCGCAACCAGTGGGCGAACACCTGCGCGGCCGAACGGGTGACCGGGACCCGCCTGGCCCGACCGCCCTTGCCGTGCCGCACATGCACCTCGCCCAGCCCGAGGTCCACGTCGGAGACGTCGAGCCCCACGATCTCGCTCGCCCGCAGCCCCAGCGTGGCCCCAAGGGTCAGAATGACGCTGTCCCGCCGCCCGACCTCATCATCCCCGTGCAGCTCGCCGGGCAGGGCGAACAGGCGCCTCAGTTGCGGGGTCCCCACGGCCCGTTTTTTCGCGTGGGCGGGCGTCGCCTCATGGGGCGCCCTGACGCCCTGGGCCGGGTCCTGCGCCAGCGCCCCCGCCCACACCAGGGCCCGGAACAGGGCCCGCACCCCGTACAGGTAGGTGCGTACGCTTCCCACCTCCAGTCCGCGCCCGCGCAACCCGATCAGGTAGCGTTCGATCACCTCGGCGTCAAGCTGGTTCAGCGCGTGCCTCGGCGCCTCGGGTGGCCCGACGAACCCCAGGAAGTCGCGCACGGCCAGCCGGTACCCCCGCAGCGTGGCCGCACTCACCACCCCGGCCTTGCGGCTCTTGAGGCGCAGGTAATACTCGAGCAACTCGCCCAGCATCTGGGCGTCCTGCCCGTGTGCCGCCCGCAGCGCCTCCCGCCGACGGTTCTCCGGCGCACTCCACCGCGAACTCAAAACGATGTCGGTGCTCATGTGCCCCAGGTTACCCTATTGCCGTTTAGAACAGTAAGCGGCAGTAAATGAAGTCCATCGTTCATCCCCGGCTAGCAGCGCTTCCGCAATCAAGGAACGGGCATCAGGAGCGTACTCTCTAGCGCCAGGTAGCACCGATGGAGCAGCCTCAACCTCTCGACTCGCCACACCGAGCAGCACCAGGGCTGAGGCCGGAGCTTTGGCCTCCGGTCGCGTCCTGCCAATGGACAGTGGATGGGCTTATGCCACAGCAAGCTGGGCCTGAGTGAGTGCTGGCTTGGGTTGGAAAGCTGCTCTGTCGTGGCCGGGCTCAGGCTGCTGTGCCCCGGATGACGACATGGAGCGGTCGTGTGCTCGACAACTCACCAGGAAGACAACCTGAGCGTATTAATTATATATCACTGAACGCGGTCATCCCTCTCGGTAGGTCACCCGGTTGGGCCAAAATTCAAGACTTGCTCAAGGCGATGGTCGGATGTGCCGCCTTTTGCGGGGTGCGGAGATGAAAGGATGAGCTGAAGATCCGTTCTATCCGGGACCAACCGAGGGGGTCCCGAGTTCGCCGCCCGGGGCCTGCTCCGGCGTGGTATCAAGGAGTCCTATGAAAAAAATGCTGTTACCGGTGTTGACGTTGGCCTTGTGTGGGAGCGCTTCCGCCGCGACCCTGACGCTGTGGACTTCCTTCGAGTCGCCGGGGGAGTTGAGCTGGATCCGGTCGCAGGCGGCCGCGTACGAGAAGCAGAGCGGGAACAAGGTCACGGTGGTGAACGTTCCCTTCGCGCAGACGCAGGACAAGTTTATCCAGAGCGCGCCCAAGGGGCAGGGCCCGGACCTGATTGCCACCGAGCCGCATGACCGGTTGGGGCGCTACGCGGCCTCGGGCGTGATCGAGCCGCTCGACCGCTACGTCACCTCGAAGACCGATTACGACAAGACGGCGCTGAACGCCTTTACCTACCGGGGCAAGCTGTTCGGGCTGCCGCTGAATGCAGAGGCGGTCGCGCTGGTGTACAACAAGAAGCTGGTGTCCAAGGCGCCGGCCACCTGGGCGGAACTGCTCAAGGCCGCGCAGGCGAATACCGGGAACGGCAAGTTCGGGCTGCTGTTTGACATCGCCGAGCCGTACAAGAGCTACGGCTTCGTGAGCGCGTACGGCGGGTACGTCTTCAAGAACAACGGCGGAACGCTGAACCTCAAGGATATCGGGCTGGACAATGCTGGAACGGCCAAGGCGCTGGGGTTCCTCAACGACCTGCGCTACAAGTACAACCTCGTGCCGGAGGGCGTGAGCCAGGACGCGGCGAAGAGCGCCTTTGTGGACGGCCGCTCGGCGATGTTCTACACCGGGCCGTGGGACATGGGGGACATCAAGAAGGCGGGGATCGACTACGGGATCGCCAACTTCCCCACGCCTCCGGGTGCGGCCGGCAAGTGGAGCCCCTTCGTGGGGGTGCGGGCGGTGCTCGTCAACGCGTACAGCAAGAACAAGACGGCGGCGGTGGCGCTCGCGCGGCAGCTCACCAGCCCCGACGCGCAGCTCGCCTACAACAAGGCGGGCGGGGCGATTCCGGCAAGTCTCTCGGCGAGAGGCCGCCTGAAGAGCGACCCGGTGGTCACGGGCTTCGGCCGGGCGATCAGCGCGGGCAGCGCCATGCCGAACATCTCGGAGATGGGCGCGGTGTGGGGTCCCTGGACGGCGGCGACGGCGCAGGCGGTGCAAAAGCCGGGGCAGAACTACGCCGGGCTGCTCCAGAAGGCCGTGGCCGAGATCGAGTCGAACATCAACAAGTAAGGGGCGAAGCGGCCTGAGCAGAGCGGACGGGAAACGGGTGTCTCCCGTCCGCTGCTTTCCTTCCTGTCCTGAAGGAGCAAGACCATGACCGTGACCCTGAAGTCGGCCCCCGCGCGCCGCAGCAGCACCCCCCCGGACGGGACGGGCGGCGTGCTGCTGGCGGTGCTGGTCCTCGCCCTGCTGCTGGGAGGTGCGGCGCTGGTCGGCTGGGGGCTGTCCACCCTGACCGCCCGCGTGGTGCCCGGCGCACCCCCCTACCTGATCCTGGTGTACACCCTGGCGGCGCTCGTGATTGGGATGCCGCTCCTGGCCCGCGCGCTGCCCTGGATCACCAACTGGTTTTACCTCTTTCCGGCGCTGGTCTTTCTGGCGGCCTTCACGGTGCTGCCGGTCGTGCTGACGGTGAATTACGCCTTTACGAACTACAGCGGCGAGAACAGCGGCAACCCCGACTCGGCGGTGCGGACCCAGGCGCGGCTGAGCCCGGACCGCCGGGTGGTCACGCTGGCCGAGACACCCGAGGCGGATTCGGTGGCAGAGTACCTGCGGTGCCGCACGCCGAGCTGCGCGGGCGACACCATCGTGCTGTTTGACGAGACGGCCTCGGTGCCGGTGCGGGCGTTGGTGGCGGGAGTCCAGGGGAAGACGGTGACGCTCTCTGCCGCGGCACCCGCGGGCCTGGACGTGGCGAACGCGACCCGGCTCAACCGCTACGAGTACGTGGGGCTGGCGAATTTTCAGGAGATTTTTGCCAAGGCGAGCACGGCGCTGATTCCAGTCTTCGTGTGGACGGTGGTGTTCGCGTTTTCCACGGTGGTGCTCAATGCCGTCGCCGGGCTGATCCTGGGCATCCTGCTGTACAACAAGCGGCTCAAGGGCCGGAACATCTACCGGACGCTGCTCTTCTTGCCGTGGGCGATCCCGACGGTGATCAGCGTGCAGATGTGGGTGGCCCTTTTTAATCAGCAGTTCGGGATCGTGAACAAGACGCTGGGGCTGCTGGGGCTGACGGCGGTGCCGTGGCTGGGCGATCCGCTGTGGGCGAAGATCAGCGTGCTGCTGGTAAACCTGTGGCTGGGGTTTCCCTACATGATGACGGCGACGATCAGCGCGCTGTCGACCATCAACGAGGACCTGTACGAGGCGGCGAGCATCGACGGGGCGAGCCGCTGGCAGCAGGTCACGAACATCACGCTGCCGCTCTTGCGGACGTCGTTCACGCCGATCTTGCTGTCGGCCTTCGCTTTCAACTTCAACAACTTCGGGATCATCTATCTGCTCACCCAGGGTGGGCCCCCGGAGGAGGGGCGCGAGAGCACGGCGCAGAGCACCGACATCTTGCTGTCGTGGGGGTACAACACGGCGTTCGCGTCCTCGGGGGGGCAGAATTACGCGCTGGCCAGCGCGATTGCGCTGATCATCTTTTTCCTGACGCTGGCGATCTCGGTCGTGAACTTCCGCGCCGCAGGCGTGTTCCAGGAGGCCCGCAAGTGACCCGTCCGTGCGGTGCGCCGAGGACGAACCCGGGCGAAACGGGAGGCGCCAAAGACCGGCTGGCCGTGGATGTTCTGGCACCCGGGCAAGTCGGTCTGGGCCGCTTCCCCACGTTCCCGTTCTCCCAGGAGGTGTGCCCATGACCGCCACTCCGACACCCGGCGCCGGGCCGGGCCGTTCATCCCAGGCCGCCCTGCCCCCCGGCGGGTACGTTCACCACGAGCCGGGGCCGCTGAGGCGGGCGCTGCCGTGGCTGGTCGCCGCCGCCATCGTGGTCGGCCTGGGGGTCCTGGGGTATTTCCTGGCGCGAAATATGCAGGGGCGCCCCCGCAGCTTCACGATCTACTTCGTGGAGGGGGGCTGGCGAAGCTTCCTGCTGTTCCTGCTCGCGGCGAGCGGGCTGCTGGCGCTGACCAGCCTGGTCGGGCAGCGGATCGGGATGGCGCGGACGGGGAGGAAGGTCAGCTACGCGGCGGTGCTGGGTGACCAGCTCACGCACCTCTTTTTGATGCTGATCGTTCTCATCGCGGTTTACCCGATCTTCTACGTGCTGCTGGCGGCCTTCGACCCGCGCAACAGCCTCTTCGCCTTTCCGGATTTCAGCAACCCCAATCTCTTTTACCGAACGGGGCTGTTGCCCAACCTGGGTGTCCTGAGCCTGGAGAACTTCCGGCGGCTTTTCGACGGGGTGGTCATTCCGGGGTGGCAACTGGTGCTGTTCGTGATCGGCGGGGCGGCGCTGGCGGCGCTGCTGGGGCTGACGCTGGCGGGGCGCACGGCGGGGGACTCGCCTGCCCTGGACCGGGGCCGCACCTGGATGATGCGGGTGCTGATCGTGGCGCTGGCCGTGCTGGTGATCTTCATGACGCCCGCGCAGTTCACCGGGCCGGGCAACGAGAGCAAGTTCTTGCTGTCGGTCCGCAACACCCTGCTGGTGTCGGGGATCACCGGGGTGCTGGCGATCTTGCTCTCGACCTCCGCCGGGTACGCGATGGCGCGGCTGCGCTTTCCCGGGCGCTTCCAGACGCTGTTGTTTTTCATCTTCATCCAGATGTTCCCGGTCTTCCTCGCGCTGGTGGCCGTGTATACCCTGATGGTGCTGCTGGGGCTGAACAACACCTTCACGGGGCTGATCCTGGCGTACTCGGGGGGCGCCATCGCCTTCAACACCTGGATTTTCAAGGGGTACGTGGAGTCGCTGCCCGAGTCGCTGGAGGAGGCGGCGATGGTGGACGGGGCGACCCGCTGGCAGACCTTCCTGCGGGTGGTGCTGCCGCTCTCCGGGGGGATTCTGGTGTTTATCTTCCTCAACCAGTTCATCGGCACGTACGCGGAGTTCATCCTGGCGAACGTGCTGCTGACCGGGGTGGAGAAGTGGACGGTGGGCGTGATGCTGCTGAGCTTCACGAGCGCGCAGTTCGCGACGAAGTGGGGCATCTTCGCCGCCGCCGCGACCCTGGGGGCGCTGCCGATCATCGCCCTGTTCTACGGCTTCCAGCGCTACTTCGTGGGCGGGGCCGTGGCGGGCGGCGTCAAGGAGTGAGGGGGGTCGGGTAGGCCAGCCGTTGCGGGAGGGTGCGGGGTCCACGGTGGCCGCCGCACCCTCTTTGTGTGGCTACTCGGCCCGGTCGAGCCGCCGGGCAAAGACCAGCATCAGGGCGGCGAGGAGGAGGGCGGGGAGGTCGCCGAGGCGGACGTAGGGGGTCTCCCCGGTCAGCAGGCGGGGGCGGGCGTGCAGGACACCCTCCCCCCGGGTGAGGAGCTGGACGGGCTGGCCGAGGTCGTCGACGGAGGCGGCGACGCCCTGGTTGACGCTGCGGACGAGCCAGCGGCGGGTCTCGATGGCGCGGACGCGGCCCATCTGGAAGTGCTGCTCGACGCCCCAGCCGTCGTACCAGCCGTCGTTGCTGACGTTGACGAGGAGCGCGGCGCCCCGGGCGGTGAGCTGTCTGGAGACCCAGGGGAAGACGCTGTCGTAGCACACGTAGGCGCCGTACAGGGCCCCGTTCAGCCGCAGGGGGGTGAGGGTCCGGGCGGGGGTGAACCCGCCCAGCTCGAAGCCGACCGCCTGCTCGATCACCCGGTAGGCGGGTCTGAGGGCCCCGTAGAGGGGGAAATACTCTCCGAACGGCACCAGGCGGGCCTTGCGGCCCAGGCTGAGCACCCGCCCGGCAGCGTCGGTGCTGACCACCGCGTTTTGCCGGGGCTGGAAGGTGCCCAGGCCGCTGATGCCGGGGCCGGGGAACTCCGGGAGCCGCTCGGGCACCCCGGGGCGGGTGAGCGCGGTCTCGCTCCAGACGACGATCTCGCCGGGCCGCCGCGCCGTGCTCAGGTCCCGCTGCACCTCGACCTGCGCCTGCGGGCTGAGCTGCCGGGTGGCCCGCCCGAAGGAGTCGAACTCGGTCCGCAGCAGCAGCGTGGGCTGCGTGGGCCCCGGGCCCGGCACCCGCGTGACCCCGTACGCCAGGGCCGCGACCCACAGGGCCGACATCAGGACGAGGGGGGGCCGTCTCCCCCACCAGAAGGAGACGAGGGCGGCGGCGGTGGCGGCGACGAGCACGCTGCCGAGCAAGACCCCCCCGAGGTCGGCGATCTGGATGGCGGGGGTGGGAAGCAGGCTGTACCCGAGGGTCGGCCAGGGAAAGGCGAGCGGCCCGAGGAAGCGCAGCCATTCGAGCAGGACCCAGCCGCCCGCGAGGGCCCAGACCCGCGCCTCGCGGGTGCGGACCAGCCGGGCGGCGAGGAACGCCATGACGGCGAGGAAGGCTCCCTCCAGGGCGAAGAGCAAAAAGGCGAGGACGCCCAGGACCGGGGTGCCGAAGAGCTTGGCGAGGAAGGCGGTGAGCCACCACAGGTGCACGGCGCTGTAGGCCGCGCCCGCCCACCACATCCTCCCCGCGAGGCGGCGGGGGGCGTCCTCCCCCGTCACGAAGACGAGGAGGAGGGCGAGGGGGAGGTACGAGAGAAAGCTCCACGGGAGGGGCAGGGCACAGGCGGCGAGGAGGGCGCCCGCGAGGAGGCCGAGCAGGGGGGCGGGGAGGGGCGGCACCGGGCCATGATAGGGGCCGGGGCACGCGGAAAAGTTCGCGCACGGGGCCGGGGCTTTGCCCTAGGATGGGGGCACTTTGCGACTGGCTTTTCTCAGTGACCTGCACGGCAACATCCACGCGCTGACGGCGGTGAAGCGCTTTCTGGCCGACCATCCCGTCCACGAGGTGATCGTGGTGGGGGACCTGGTGGGGTACGGGGCGAGCCCGGGGCCGGTGATCGACCTCGTGCGGCGGGAGGGCTGGCAGGTGGGGCTGGGGGGCAGCGACATGCGGGTGGCGCTCGAACTCGGCGAGAGCAGCGGGCGCGGCGGGGTGGCCGAGCAGGTGCTGTCGTGGACGCGGCGGGTGCTCTCGCCGGGGCAGCTCGAATTCCTGCGAAGGTTGCCGCCGGGCGGGCGCCTCACGACCCCGGCGGGGCGGGTGCGCTTTTTCCACGGCGGGCCGCACGACCCGGCGGGGAGGGTCGACCTGATGGCGCCCGAGCGCGAGCTGGAGGCGCTGGCCGACTCGCTGCGGGCGCGCCTGCTCGTGGTGGGGGGCTCACACGTGCCCTTCGTGCGGGTGGTGGGCGAGACGACCTTCGTGGACCCCGGCAGCGTGGGCCTGAGCCTCAACCACGAGCCCGGGGCCGACGTGGCGCTCGTGGACGTCTCGGGCCGCCGCCCCGCCGTGACTTTGCACAAGGTGCCCTACGACTTCGCCTCGTCCGCCTTCGACATCATGGCCTGGAACCTGCCGCCGGTGATCGCGGACGTGATCCGGACGGGGCGGATGGGGTGACGGGCGTGTGGCGTGTGGAGCAGACCCTCTCCACGCCACACGCGCCTAAGCCGGAACGGCCCCCAGCGCCTCCTCGAAGCGGTCCGCGAGGCCCCGTTCGCCCAGCAGGCTCTCCAGGGCGAGCATCAGGGCGCGGTAGGGGGCGGGGCGGGCGGCCTCGCCCATCAGGCCGAGTCTCCAGATCTGGCCCGCCGTGGGGCCCAGTCCGCCGGTGACGCTGATCTCGCGTGTCCTCAGGGCCGCGCGCACGTCCGCGTCGTCGAGGCCGGGCGGCAGCCGCAGGGCGAGGACGGTGGGGAGCCGGGCGGCAGGGTCCCCGACGTAGTGGGTGAAGCCCAGGGGGGCGAGGGCGAGGGCGACCGCCTGGCCCAGGAGGCGCACGCGGGTCTGGCGGGCTTCGAGGCCCTCCTCCAGGGCGGCCCCGAGGGCGGCGTGGAAGGCGTAGTGGAGGTTGACGGGGACGGTGTGGTGGTAGGTGTGGCGGTCCCAGTAGTCGCGCAGGCCCTCGAAGTCGCAGTACCACAGCGGCGCGGGGGTGCGGCGGGCGTGGAAGCGGGCGAAGGCGCGTTCGCTGATGGCGACGGGGGCGAGGCCGGGGGGGGCCGAGAGGCACTTCTGCGCGCCGGTGTAGGCGTAGTCCACCCCCCACCGGGCCATGTGGAAGGGCTCCATCCCGGCGGTGGTCACCGCGTCCACGGTCAGGAGCGCCCCGCTCTCCCGCACCAGCCGGGCGATCTCGGGCACCGGGTTGAGCACCCCCGTGCTCGTCTCGCCGTGCACGACCGCGACCATCCCCACCCCGTCCAGGTGCGCGGCCACGTCGGCGGGGTCGATGGCCTCGCCGAGGGGGGCGGTCACGAGCCGCACCCGCGCCCCGTAGCGGGCGGCCATCTCCGCCATCCGGTGCCCGAAGGAGCCGTTGGCGCACACCAGCACCTCGTCCCCGGCCTCGACGAGGTTGGCGAAACCCGCCTCCATCCCCAGGCTGCCGGTGCCCGCGAGCAGGGCGGTGAAGGTCTGCGGCCCGGTGCCGTACATCACCCGCAGGTCCCCCTGAATCTCGCGGTTGAGCGCGAAGACCTCGGGGTCCATGTGCCCCAGCATCCCGCGCAGCAGCGCCCGCTGCGCCCGGGGGTGGATCGGCGTGGGACCGGGCGTCAGCAGGATGTGGCCGTCGTGGCTCTCCTCGAACATGACACGGAGTCTACCGCCCGCCGCGGAGGTTGAGCAACGCGGTTGCTCAGGTGGGCTGGACAGGGGGACGGGACGCAACGCGATTGCGGCAGCGGGGGGTCAGCGGTTCACCCGGTGCAGGAAGGCGAGGGTGAGGCGGGCGACGGCGCGGGGGTGGGAGTCGGTGAGGGCGTGCGTCCCGCCGGGGACCACGCGCACGGCGGCGTGGGGAATGGCGCGGCGGATGGCGCGGACGGTCCAGGAGCGGACGACGGGATCGGCGGTGCCGTCGAGGAGCAGGGTGGGCACCCGCACGTGGGGCAGGAGGGGGCCGGTTTCGTGCTCGCGCTGGTCGGCGGCGAGGCGGGTCATCAAGGCGGGGCCGCTGCGCAAGTAGGCGGCGAGGCCGGGGAGGATCAGCCCGGGGCGCTCGCGGGGCAAGTCGCGCGCGAGCCGCAGGAGTTGGAGGGGCACGCTGGGGTTCTCGGGGATGCCGGTGGGGGCGCAGGCGATCAGGGCACCCGGGAGACCGGGGAAGCGGGCGGCGAGGTCGAAGATCACCTCGCCGCCGACCGAGTGGCCCAGGAGGGGCGCGCCCCACAGGCCGCTTTCGTCCAGCCAGGCGGCGAGGTGCCCCGTGAGGTCCTCGATCCGGGCCGGGTAGCCCGGGGCGCCCTGGCTCAGGCCGTGGCCGGGCGGGTCGTAGGCGTAGACGGTGCGCTCGGGGGCGAGCTGGCGCGAGACGCGGGCGTACATCCACGAGGCGCAGCCCAGGCCGGGGACGATGACGAGGGGGGGCCCTTCGCCGCGCACCCGGGCATGGGTCCGCAGGCCGTGGACGCGGGTGAACAGTCGCCGCGCCTTCAAGCCTCCCCTGCCCTGTCTGCCCGCCCGCCCGCCGGTTCGTCCCCGGCGAGGAACTCGAGGACCAGGGCGTTGAACCGCGCCGGGGCGTCCACCATAACGACGTGCCCGGCGCGGGGAATCTCCTCGTAGCGGGCGCCGGGGATGGCGGCGGCGAGCGCCCGGCCGGTGCGGGGGGGCACGAGGGCGTCGCGCGCTCCCCAGACGACCAGGGTGCGGGCGGTGAGGCGCGGCAGGAGGTCGGACACGTTGTCGCCGAGGAGGTCGGTGGTGGACCGCCAGACGTTGACCGGCCCGGCGCGGGCGGCGTCGGCGAGGACGCGCGGCACGAAGGTGAGGCGGCCCGTGATCGCGGCGCGGGGAAGTTTCAGCGCCACCCGGTAGATGTTGCCGGTGAGCAGCCCGCTCGCGCAGGCGAGGACGAGGTTGCGGACCCGGCCACTTCTCTGGGCGGCGACGTGGGTGCAGATGTGGCCGCCCATCGAGTGGCCGATCAGAGTGACCCGCTCCAGGCCGAGGTCGTCGAGCCACCGGGCGATCAATGCGGCGGCGCCCTGCACGCCCAGGGCCCGCTGGCGGTAGGCCCGGCCGTAGCCGACGAGGTCGATCACGTAGACCCGGTATGACGCGGCGAGCGCGGGGACGTTGCGCCGCCACCACCGGCCCGACCCGCTCAGGCCGTGGACGAGGACGATGGGGTCGCCCTCGCCGGTCACGTGGTAGGAGAGGCGCGAGGGTCCGGCCCGGTATTCCTGCGCTTGCACGCGCCCGAGCATAGCGCCCGGGCCGAGGTCAGTGGGGGGCCGTCTCCTTCACCGAGCGCAGGAAGAGCCGGTGCAGCCGGTCGTCGGGCGTGAGTTCCGGGTGGAAGGCGGAGGCGAGCACGCGGCCCTGGCGCGCGAGGACGGCCCGCCCGCCGTACTCGGCGAGGACCTCCACCCCCGGTCCGGGGCGCTCGATCACGGGCGCGCGGATGAAGACGGCGGGAAAGGGGGTGTCCAGGCCGCGGACGTCCAGCGGCACCCGGAAGGAGTCGGCCTGCCGCCCGAAGGCGTTGCGCCGGGCGGCGGCGTCGAGCAGCCCCAGGCTCTCCTGGTGGCCGAACTGGGGCGGGGCTCCCTTCACTTCGCGCGCGAGCAGGATCAGCCCCGCGCAACTGCCCCACAGGGCGCCGCCCGAGGCGTGAAAGGCGCGGACGGGCTCCCACAGCCCCGCCGCCGTCATCAGCCGGGCGATGGTGGTGCTCTCGCCGCCGGGCAGGACCAGACCGCCCAGGTCCATCAGGTCGGCGGGGAGGCGGACCTCGCGGACCCGTGCCCCGAGGGCTTCGAGGCGCAGGCGGTGTTCGCGGAAGGCCCCCTGGAGGGCGAGGACGCCGAGGTGTGGCTGAGGCATGACGGGGGCTCCGGGGCGGGGGTGGGGGCGGGCGACCGGCCTGGGGGTTTCTCCGGGAGGGCTGGACGCCCGATTGCCAGGGGCGGCGCAGAGGGGCTGCTCTGGCGTCAGGCTGAGGCTAGAGCCTAATTTGTATTAATTTATGGACCCAGGCGGGGGCCGCGTGAGTTCCCGCCTACCAGCCCCGGCCCGCGAGGCGCTGTTCGGGGAGGAGGGTGTCGATGTCGATGCCGGTCATGGGGGGGCCGAGGTCCTCGCTGAGCCGGGCGAGGAGGTCGGGGTTTTGGAAGTGGGTGACGGCCTGGACGATGGCGCGGGCGCGGCGCTCGGGCTGGTCACTCTTGAAGATGCCGCTGCCGACGAACACGCCGTCGAGGCCGAGATGCATCATCAGGGCGGCGTCGGCGGGGGTGGCGACGCCGCCAGCGGCGAAGTTGACGACGGGGAGGGCACCGTGCTCGTGGACGTGGCGGACGAGGTCGTAGGGGGCGCCGAGGTCACGGGCGGCGGTCATGAGTTCGTCCACCGGGCGGGCCTGGATCGCGCGGATTTCGCCCAGGACGGTTCGGGCGTGGCGCACGGCCTCGACGATGTTGCCGGTGCCCGCCTCGCCCTTGGTGCGGATCATGGACGCCCCCTCGCCCACGCGGCGCAGGGCCTCGCCGAGGTTGCGGGCGCCACAGACGAAGGGGACGGTGAAGCCGGTCTTGTCGATGTGGAATTGGTCGTCCGCCGGGGTCAGCACCTCCGACTCGTCGATGAAGTCCACCCCGAGGGCCTGGAGAATCTGCGCCTCGACGAGGTGGCCGATGCGGACCTTCGCCATCACGGGAATCGACACGGCGGCGACGATCTCCTTGATCATCCGGGGATCGCTCATGCGGGCGACGCCCCCGTCGCGGCGGATGTCGGCGGGCACGCGTTCCAGCGCCATCACGGCGGTCGCCCCGGCGGCCTCAGCAATTCGCGCCTGGTCGGCCGTCACCACGTCCATGATCACGCCGCCCTTGAACATCTCGGCAAAGCCCCGCTTGATCGCGGGCGTTCCGGTCTCGGGAGAGAGGGTCATGCCCGCCACTCTGACGCAAAACTGGCCCCACGGGGAGGGCCAGTTCGGGGGCCGTTCTGGGGTCAGTTCAGCCGGAGGCGCGGGCGGCGACCTCGCGGATGCTCTCGACGAGCTGGGAGGGGCGAAAGGGCTTGACGAGGTAGGCGGAGATGAGGTCGGGGCCGAGTTCGGGGACGCGCTCCTGGCGGTCGAGGCCGGAGAGGAACACGACGGGGGGCAGAGCCGGGCCGAGGGCGGCGTGGAGGCGGCGGACGGTCTCGAAGCCGTCCCAGGGGGTCATCAGCACGTCCATGATGATGACGTCGAAGCTTTGCGCGCACGCGGCGCTCAGGGCCTCGGGGCCGCTGCGGGCGGTCTCGACCCGGAAGCCGTGGAGGCCGAGCGTGAGGCCCAGGAGTTCGAGAATCTGCCGCTCGTCGTCCACGACGAGGAGGCGCAGTCCGGGTGGGGTCTCCCCTGCCCCCGGGGGTGCGCGCCTCACGGGCGACGCTCCGGGGCGCCGCGGCGGAGGAGGGTGGGAGGGGACTCGGGCACCGGGCCTCCGGGAGAAGGGCGCCGCGAGGGGGTCGCTGCCGGGTGGGGGGCAGCGGCGCCCGGGGGCGTGCGGAAGGTGACGAACAGGGACGGGGACACGGGCGAGGGGGCCGTGTCAGCCTCCGGCGAGCGATTGCAGGAACTCGACGTTGTTGCGGGTCTTGCCCATGCGGGTGAGCAGCATCTCCATCGCGTCGGCGGGGTCCATGTCGCTGATCACCTTGCGCAGCAGCCACATCTTCTTGAGGACTTCCGGCTGGAGCAGCAGCTCCTCGCGGCGGGTGCCCGACTTGAGGATGTCGAGCGCGGGGAAGATGCGGCGTTCTTCCAATCGGCGCGAGAGCACGAGTTCGGCGTTGCCGGTGCCCTTGAACTCCTCGAAGATCACGTCGTCCATCCGCGAGCCCGTCTCCACCAGCGCGGTCGCCAGGATGGTGAGGCTGCCGCCGTCCCGGATGTTGCGCGCCGCGCCGAGAAACCGCTTGGGCCAGTGCAGCGCGTTGGAATCCAGACCGCCCGATAAGGTGCGGCCCGTGGGCGGGGTGACGAGGTTGTTCGCGCGGGCGAGGCGGGTGATCGAGTCGAGCAGGATCACGACGTGCCCGCCGTCCTCCACGATGCGCCGGGCGCGCTCGTGGACGAACTCGGCCACCCGGACGTGGTGCTGCGGGGGCTCGTCGAAGGTCGAGGCGATGACCTGAGCGCCCTGCACGCTCTCGCGGAAGTCGGTGACCTCCTCCGGGCGCTCGTCGACCAGCAGGACCATCACCGTCACGTCGGGGTAGTTCTTGACGATGGAGTTGGCGATCTTTTTGAGCAGGGTCGTCTTGCCCGCCTTGGGGGGCGCGACGATCAATGCCCGCTGCCCCCGCCCGATGGGGACGAGGAGGTCGACCACCCGCAGGGAGAGGCCGTCGTCCATCCCCGGGTCTTCCAGGACGAGCTGCGCGTCGGGGAAGGTGGGGGTGAGGTCGTCGAAGCGGGGACGCAGGCGGGCGCTCTCGGGGTCGAGCCCGTTGACCGCCTCGACCTGCACGAGGGTGCCGTAGCGCTCGTTCTCGCGCGGGCGGCGGGCGCGACCGATCACCTCGTCGCCGGTGCGCAGGTGAAACTGCTTGATCACCCCCGCCGTGACGAGGGTCGAGCGCGAGGTGGGGTCGAGGAGGTCGGCTTGCAGGAAGCCGTAGCCGTCGGGGCTGATGTCGAGGAAGCCCCGCGCGAGGTTCTGACCCTCGGCGCCCGCCTGCCGCTCCATGATGGCGAGGGCGAGCGAGTCTTTTTTGAGCTTGCGGTAGTTCTCGATGCCGTGGCTGGCGGCGATCAGGTGGAGTTCGGGCAAGATTTTCTGCTGGAGTTCGTGGAAGGGCAGCGGCCCTTGGGTCTGGGGATCGGTCACTGGGGGGGGTCCTCCTGGGGATTATTTGGCGGCGGGCTCGGGCACCTGGGCCCCGGGCGCGGGCTGCGGGTTCGTCCCGGCCTCGCTGGGCGGCGTCTCGGGGCTCGCCCCCGCACGCTTCGCCCAGTCCTTGAGGAAGCCGTCGAGGCCCGCCTGGGTGAGCGGGTGCTTGACCATCTGGGTGAAGACCTTGTAGGGGATGGTCGCCACGTCGGCCCCCGCGAGCGCGGCCTGCACGACATGGGTGGGGTGCCGGATCGAGGCGGCGAGCACCCGGGTGGAAACGTTTCCGAGGACGTACGCCTCCTTGATCTGGCGGATCAGCTCCACGCCGTCCCAGCCGATGTCGTCCACCCGGCCCGCGAAGGGCGAGATGTAGGTCGCGCCCGCCCGCGCCGCGAGGAGCGCCTGCGGCACGCTGAAGCACAGGGTCACGTTGGTCTTGATGCCCCCCTCGGTGAGCGTCTTGCACGCCTGGAGCCCGGCGGGGGTCAGCGGCAGCTTGACGACGACGTGCTCGCTCCACTGCGCGACCTCGCGGCCCTCGCGGATCATGCCCTCGGCGTCGAGGGCCGTGACCTCCGCGCTGATCGCGCCGCCGACAAGGCCCGCGATCTCCTGGATCACCTCCCGGAAGTCGCGCCCCGACGAGGCGACCAGGCTGGGGTTGGTGGTGACGCCGGACAGCACGCCCCAAGAGTTGATCTCGCGCACCTCGTCGATGATCGCCGTGTCGATGAAAAATTCCATGCGTTTGCCCCCTTTCGTCTATTCTATGGGCCTGCGGGGTATGGTAGGCGCCCAGGCTGTGAAGCGCCATATCCGGACGGTCAACCCGGCCTTGAGCGTCCCTGGAAGTCTTTTATGATCGCACCTTCGCGCCTCCCCGACCAGGACGAATGACCGATTGACCCCGCCCGCCCCGGGGGCCTAGCATGAGCGCAGCCCCGGGAACGGGGAGACAACCCTCAAGGCGACCGTGAGACGAGTACGCGGAGTCGGCAGCCAGGAGCGAGTCCGGGACGGTGCGAGCCGGACGGCGTGGCCCCCGCCGAAGATCCCCTCCCGCGCCGACGGAAGAAAGGCTCTCCTGTTGGGCCGACTAGACCCGTCCGGACGCCCCCCGACAGAGGGCCTGGCAAGAGGCTCCCGTTTCGGGGGTGAAGTTGGGTGGTACCACGCGATCAGCCTATGGGCGGCGCGTCCCAGCAGCGGCAGGAACGCTGGGACGCGCCGTTTGTTTTTGTTCAAGGAGAGACCATGACGACGACCGAATCCAGACCGACTGTTCCCCCATTCGAACCCGTGAACTCCCAGCCGCGTTTTGCCGAGCTGGAGCGGGGCGTGCTCGACTTCTGGCAGAGCCAGCACATCTTCGAGCGCACCCAGGAGCGGAGGGAAGGCCAACCCGAGTACGTCTTCTACGAGGGGCCGCCCACCGCGAACGGGCGCCCGGCGCTGCACCACGTCCTCGCGCGGTCGTTCAAGGACCTCTTTCCGCGCTACAAGGTGATGCGGGGGTACCACGTCACCCGCAAGGGGGGCTGGGACACCCACGGCCTGCCGGTCGAGATCAGCGTGGAGAAGCGGCTGGGGCTGCTGGGCCGCAACCACGGGGCCACGCGCGAGGAGCTGGAGGAGTTCAACCGCCTGTGCCGCACTTCCGTGTGGGAGACGATCCAGGAGTGGAACACCTTTACCGAGCGGCTGGGGTACTGGGTGGACCTGCAAGACCCCTACATCACCTACCAGAACGCCTACGTGGAGAGCGTGTGGAACCTCTTGAAGAGGTTGCACGCCCAGGGGCTCCTGGAGCAGGACTACAAGGTGGTGCCCCTCTCGCCCCGCATCTCGACCACCCTGTCGCGGGCGGAGCTGGGTGAGGTCGATTCCTACCGTGAGGTGGACGACCCCAGCGTATACGTGCGCTTCCCCCTGATCTGGGACACGCTGCCGGAACGGGCCCACGCGGCGCTGAGTGCCCTGAGCGGGGAGGACCGGCAGGGGCTCGCCCTTGTCGTGTGGACGACGACCCCCTGGACGCTGCCGAGCAACACGCTGGCGGCGGTGAACGCGGAGTTGACGTACGTGGCGGCGCGGGGTCCTTCGGGGACGGTCATCGTCGCGCAGGACGCGGTGGAGCGATTGAGCGGGCTGCACAAGGATCAACCGCTGGAGGTGCTGGCCTCCTTCCCGGGCCGTGACCTGGAGGGGGCGGAGTACGAGCCGCCCTTCCCCGAGGTGGCGGTGGAACTGGGCGTCCTGAAGGAACTGCACGAGCGGAACGCGGAGGGGCGCCCGGTCATGCACTTCGTCACGCTGGCCGAGTTCGTGTCGGCGGCGGACGGGTCCGGTGTGGCGCACGAGGCCCCGGCGTACGGCGCAGAGGACCTCGAACTCGCCCGCAAGTACGGCGTGCCGCTGATGTTCGGGGTGGACGACCATGGCCTCCTGCGGGTGACGGGAGAGCGCGGGAAGTTCTTCAAGGACGCCGATAAGGGGTTGATCGCCGACCTCAAATCTCGCGGCCTGATGTTCTGGGCGGGCACCCTGCGGCACCGTTACCCCTTCCACGACCGGACCGGGGACCCGATCCTCTACTTCGCCAAGAAGGGCTGGTATATCCGCACGAACAGCGTCGCTGAGCGGATGCAGGAGGAGAACCAGAAGATCAACTGGGTCCCGGCGAGCATCAAGAACGGGCGTTTCGGGAACTGGCTCGAAGGGAACGTGGACTGGGCCATCTCCCGCGAGCGGTACTGGGGCACCCCTCTCCCCTTCTGGGTGGGCGAGGACGGCGACCTGCGCGTGGTGGGGAGCGTGGCGGAACTGAGCGAGCTGGTGGGGCGCGACCTCTCCGAGCTGGACCTGCACCGCCCGTATATCGACGACGTGACCTTCACGTTGGACGGGAAGGAGTACCGCCGCGTCCCGGAAGTCCTCGACGTGTGGTTCGACTCGGGCTCGATGCCGTACGCGCAGTGGCACCTGCTGACGGACGAGACGGGCGAGTCTCCCCTCCCGGGCAGCGAGGCGAATATGCGGCAGTTCGAGCGGCATTACCCGGCCGACTTCATCTGCGAGGCCATCGACCAGACGCGCGGGTGGTTCTACTCGCTGCACGCGATCTCGACGATGCTCTACGGGCAGCCCGCGTACCGCAACGTGATCTGCCTGGGGCACATCGTGGACGAGAAGGGCGCGAAGATGAGCAAGAGCAAGGGGAACGTGGTCGAGCCCCTGCCCCTCTTCGACCGCTACGGGGCGGACTCGGTGCGCTGGTACATGTTCATGGCGTCGGAGCCCGGGGACCAGAAGCGCTTTTCCGAGCGGCTGGTGGCGGAGGCGCAGCGCGGGTACGTGAACACGCTGTGGAACGTGTATTCCTTCTTCGTGCTGTACGCGAACCTCGACCGCCCCGACCTGGAACACGCCCCCGCCTTTGGGACGCGCCCCGAGATCGACCGCTGGCTGCTCGCCCGGCTGGAGGAGACGGTGCGGGACGTGACGGTCAGTCTCGACGCCTACGACGCGCGGGGCGGGGGCCGGGTCCTGGAACGCTTCGTGGACGATCTGAGCAACTGGTACGTGCGGCGCAACCGCTCGCGGTTTTGGGGCGAGGGCGGCGAGGTGGACGTGGCCGCCTACGCCACCCTGCACGAGGCGCTGCTGACCGTCTCGCAGCTCACCGCGCCCTTCACCCCTTTCCTGGCGGAGGCGATGTACCGCAACCTCACGCGGGAACAGGGGGCCCAGAGCGTCCACCTCACCCGCTGGCCGGAGGTCAGAGAGGAGCGGCTGGACGAGCGGCTGACCTTTGAAATGGCCGCCGTGATCAAGGTGGTCGAACTCGGGCGGGCGGTGCGGGGGGCGCACAACCTCAAGACGCGGCAACCGCTGGCGAGCGTCAGCGTACGGGCGAGCACGCCGGACCTCACGGACGCGCTGCGGCGGTCGCGGGATCAGCTTCTGGAGGAGCTGAACGTCAAGGACGTGACCTTTCTGGAGGGGGACACCGACCTCGTGCGCTACAGCCTGCGCCCGAACCTCCCGGTGATCGGCAAGGCGTACGGCAAGGCACTGCCGACGGTGCGGGCCGCGCTGGCGAACGCGGACGCCGCCGCCGTCGCCCGGGCGGTGCAGGCGGGGCGGCCCTTCACCGTGGAGGCGAACGGGCAGACCTTCGAGCTGACGGGCGATCAGGTCCTCGTGGATGCGAAGGCCCCTGAAGGTGTGGCCGCCGCCGAGGACGCCGGGTTCCTGGTCGCCTTCGACACCCACCTCACCCGCGACCTCGTGCTGGAGGGGGTGGCCCGTGACCTCGTGCGCGGCATCCAGGAGGCGCGCAAGGCGGCGGGCTTCGAGGTGCAAGACCGCATCCGCCTCGCCCTCGATCTGGCGGGGGACGCCCGGGAGGCGGCCGAGGCGTGGCAGGGCTTCATCGCCGGGGAGGTGCTCGCCGCCGAACTGACCTTTGGGCCGGGCGAGGGCTTCGCGGCGGAGGTCGAGGGGGGCACGGCCTACCTGACGCGGGTTTGAGCGGGACAGCGAGGGGGCGGGGGCTTGAGGGCTTCCGCCTCTCCCTTGTGTCACTACCGGGGTACGTACATTTCACCGCGTCCCGGGCCTAGCGTGAGGACATGACCTGGAATCCCGAGCAGTACCACCGCCACCGGGAGGCGCGGAGTGCCCCGGTGCGCGACCTGATGGCGATGATCCCGGCTCTCCCCTACCGCGACGTGGTGGACCTGGGGTGCGGGACGGGGGAGCACACGCGGGCATTGGCGGAACGCTTTCGTGACGCTCAGGTCCTCGGGCTCGACAGCAGCACCGAGATGCTGGCACAGGCGGACGCTTCCGGCCTTCCAGGGTTGCGCTTCGGGCGGGGGGACATCCTCGACCTGGCGGGGGACTACGACCTGATGTTCTCGAACGCGGCGCTCCAGTGGCTGCCCGACCACCCGGCGCTCCTCGCGCGGCTGTGGGAGAGGCTGCGGCCCGGCGGGGTGCTCGCCGTTCAGGTGCCCGCCAACCACGACCACGACAGCCACCGCCTGCTCACGGAGACGGCGAACGAGTTCGCGGCGGAACTCGGGGGCTTCACCCGCTTCGGGACGGCGCACGGGGCGTCGCCCGTCCTGACGCCAGCCCAGTACGCCGAGGTGCTGGACGAGTTGGGCGGGGTGGAGATCGTGGCGCTGAGCAGGGTCTACCCGGTCGTCCTGCCGGGTGCCGAGGGCCTGCTTGACTGGACGCGCGGGACGGCGCTGGTGCCCTACCTCTCGCGGCTGGGGGAGCGGGACGGCGAGCGGTTCGTGGCGGCGTACCTGGACCGGCTGCGGTCGCGCTGGCCGGGCGAGCGGGTCTACTACGCCTTCACGCGGGTGCTGTTCACGGCGCGCAAACCGGGATAGGGCGGGCGACGGGCGATCCGCTCACCCCGCGTAAGGCCGGGCCATCACCCCGTAGGTGCCCGGGCCGACGTGGGCGCCGATGACCGGGCCGAGGAGCTGAAGGCGGCCCCGCGCGACGTTGAGGCGGCTGGCACCGAGGGCGGCCCTGAGTTCGGTGAGGCGGATGGGGTCGCGGCCCGCGTGCCCGACGGTGACGGCGACGGGCTGATCGCCGAAGCGCTCTTCGAGCCCCGCGAGGATGTCGCGCAGGGCGGCCTCGGCCTTCACGCGGCGCACCGCCCGCAGCCTGCCCCCGTCGAAGCGCAGGACGGGGCGCAGGCCGAGCGCGTTGCCCACGAGTTCGCCCGCCCGCGAGAGGCGGCCGCCCCGGCGCAGGTATTCGAGGGTAGGGACGGTGAATTCGGCGAGGGCTTCCTCCCCCACCCGCCGGACGGCGGCCTGTGCCGCCTGCGCGTCTCCCCCCCTCCACACCGCGTCGCGGGCGGCGATGGCGGCCTCCGCGAGGGGCAGCGAGGCGAGGCCGCTGTCGATGACGCACACGCGCTCCCCCGCGTCCAGGGCCCCCGCGGCGGCCCGGGCGTGGCGCACCGTGTCCGAGAGGTCGCCGCTGAGGTGCACGCTGATCACCCCGGCGTGGGTGGCGAGCAGGTCGCGGTAGAGGACCTCGAAGGCGTCTTGCGGCGCGGGCGCGGTCGCCACCGTCCCGCCCCGGCGCTGGTGGTCGTACACGGCGTCGGGGTCGAGGTCCTGCCAGTCGAGAAAGGTGCGGCCCCCCAGCAGCACGCGCAGGGGCACGACGCGCAGGCCGAGGGCGCGGGCCGTCTCGGGGGGGAGGTCGCAGGTGGAATCGGTCACGACGGCGAGCATGGTGCCGAACAGGGTAACGGCCGCGAGTGCGAGCGTCGATACAATTCTTGGCGTGGCGGCGGCGGGGTCTATACTCCCCGGCGATGGGGCGGACGCCAGAAAAGATTGCCGTGCTGTGCCACTCGGGCGCCGGGGGCTCGGGGGTGGTGGCGACCGAGCTGGGGCTGCTCGTGGCCGAGGCGGGGCACGAGGTCCACTTCATCGGGTCCGCCGTGCCCTTCCGGCTGGCGGGGCAGCGGGGGGCGAACAGGCCCTTTTACCATCAGGTGAGTGCCTTTGCCTACGCGCTGTTCGACCAGCCCTTTCCGGAGCTGGCGGTGGCAAACACCCTGACCGAGGTCATCTTGGAGCACGGGGTGGAGCTGACGCACGCGCACTACGCGATTCCGCACGCGACCGCCGCCCTGCACGCGCAGGCGATCACGCGAAGGAGCCGGGTGGTGACCACCCTGCACGGCACCGACGTGACGCTGGTGGGGGCCGAGCCCGCCTTCCGGCACACCACCCGGCACGCCATCGAGCGCAGCAATCACGTGACGGCGGTGTCGCACTTCCTGGCGGGGCAGACGCGCGAGGTCTTCGGGACAGAGCGCGAGATCGAGGTGATCCACAACTTCGTGGACGCGGAACGCTTCACGCGGGTGGCCGATCCGGCCGTGCGCGCCCGTTTCGCGCACCCGGAGGAGGCCCTGATCGTCCACGTGAGCAACTTCCGCCCGGTCAAGCGGGTGGAGGACGTCGTGGAGGTCTTCGCGCGGGTGGCGAGCGAGGTCCCGGCCCGGCTGCTGATGATCGGCGACGGCCCCGAGCGGCCCCGCGCCTTCGAGCTCGCCGGACAGCTCGGGGTGACCAGCCGCACGCACTTCCTGGGGTCCTTTCCCGACGTGCAGTCGGTGCTGGGGATCAGCGACCTCTTCCTGTTGCCGAGCAGCAACGAGAGCTTCGGCCTCGCCGCCCTGGAGGCGATGAGCTGCGAGGTCCCGGTCGTCGCCGCGCGGGCGGGGGGCGTGCCCGAGGTCGTGGAAGACGGGGTGACGGGCCTGCTCGCCCCGCTGGGCGACGTGGACGCGATGGCGCACGCCGCGCTGCGCATCCTGCGGGACGCGGGGCTTCACCGGGCGATGGGCGCGGCGGGGAGGGAGGCGGCCCTCACCCACTTCCACCCGGGGCGCATCGTGCCGCGTTACCTGAGCGCCTACGCGCGCACGGTGGCGGGCGGGCGCGGGTAGAGCGCGGCGGAGCGGCCTGTCCGCCCGGTCATGATCGCTCGACGTTCAGCTTTATGAGGGTCAATCGCTTAGATGTGACAAATTCCTCATGAGCCGACCGTAAGGTGAGGCCTGAATTCCGCCGGGACCGCGCCTGTCCGGTTTCGCCGACCTGGGCTCAGGAGAGACGGTCGGCGGGCCGGGAGGGTCCCTCCATCACGCCCGGGGCACGTCCTCAGCGACGTGTTCCTCCTTTTTTGCCGGTTGCAGGAGTCCCCATGTCCCAGTTCCCCCGCGCGCTTTCCCTTGCCCCCGCCCTGCTCACGCTCAGCCTGGCGCTGTCCGCCTGTTCGGGGGGGACGCCCTCCACGCCGGTCGCGGAGGCCCCCCCGGCGCCCCCCGTCGCGGCTGACCCGGCGCCCACCCCCGTCGCCGGGCCTGATCGGTTGGTCGTGTCGGCGGACGGCAGGCGGCTGGAGTACGCGGACGGGCGGCCCTTCCTGTACTGGGCGGACACGGCCTGGGAACTGTTTCACCGCCCGAACCGCGACGATGCCCGGCTGTACCTCCAGACCCGCGCGGCGCAGGGATTCACGGTGGTCCAGGCGGCCGCGCTCGCGGAGGAGAGTGGGCTTACCGTCCCCAACGCGCAGGGGGACCTGCCCCTGACTGACAAAGACCCCGCCCGCCCCGCCGTCACGCCGGGGAACGATCCGGGAGACGCCGAGCAATACGACTACTGGGACCATGTGGACTACATCGTGGATCAGGCGGCCTCGCTGGGGCTGACCGTCGCGCTGCTGCCGAGCTGGGGCATCTGGGTCAATAACGAGCCGCGGCTGGGCGACGAGCCCGTCTTCACGCCCGACTCGGCCCGCAGCTACGGGCGCTTCATCGGCGAGCGATACAAGGACAAGCCGGTCATCTGGGTGCTCGGTGGCGACCGCTACCCCGACACCGAGGAAGTGCGGGCGATCTGGCGGGCGATGGCACAGGGCATTGAACAGGGGGCGGGTGGGGGCGACCGGGCCCTGAGCACCTATCACACGCGCGGTTACCAGACCTCCTCGAAGTACTTCCACAACGAGGCCTGGCTCGATTTCAACCTCTGGCATACCGGGCACTGCCGCAATGAGCAGTCGGCCACGCGCATTCTGGAGGACTACCGCCTCACCCCGGCCAAGCCGGTCGTGAACTTCGAGCCCATGTACGAGGGGCATCCGGTGTGCCACAACCCGCCGGACGGCAATGGCGACGAGGTGGACGTGCGCAACGTCGCGTACTGGAGCGTCTTCGCGGGCGCGGCGGGGCACACCTACGGCCACCGCAAGGTCTACGGGTTCGACGTGTACGACGGCGACAAGGCGTGGCAGCGGGCCCTGGACACGGCGGCGGTGCGGCACCTCGGGCACCTCAAGGCGCTGCTGGAGTCGCGGCCCGCGCGGGACCGGGCGCCCGACGAGACGCTGGTGGCGGGCAGCTTCGTGGGGGACCGGCCCGTCGTGGCGATGCGTGGCCCGGACTACGTGTGGCTGTACCTGCCCGACGGCGGCCCGGTGACGGTCACGCTGGGGCGGGCGGGGGGCGCGCAGGTGCGGGCCTCGTGGTTCGATCCCCGCACGGGCGGCAGGGCCGAGATCGGCACCTTCGCCAACACGGGCGAGCGCACCTTCACCGCGTCCTCGGCGGGGCGCGGCCACGACTGGGTGCTGCTGCTGGAGGCCTCCCGCTGACGCGGCCCTGAGCGGTCGTTGCCCCTGGGGGACCTCCCCCGGCCCGGCGGGGACAACCGGGGTGGAGGCCTCCCATGAACCAGAACCGCGGCAACCCGCAGGACGACCGCCGCGCCCTCGCCCGCCGCAGGGAGCCGCACCCGCGCCGCTCGACTCGGCACGGCATGGGCGTGCGCGGCTCGGACGGCGCCGACGTGGGCACGGCCGAGCGGGTCGAGGGCGCGGGGGTGAAGGTCAGGACGGGCGGCCGTCTGCACTGGACCCCCGAGGACCAGATCAGGCGCGTGGGCGGACCCGTCCGTCTAGGCGTCGGCGCGGATGAGGAGAGGGACGAGCAAGTTCCCTCGACTCCTCCCCTTCCGTGGGCATTGGCTCTCCCAGACGGTGCAGGCCACTGAATTGTGGCGCGCCCGGCATCGTCCTCCACCACCCAAACGGTAAGGAACGGATGTGAGGCGTCGGGATCCAGTCGGCACCCTCTGGTCAAAAGGCGTTTTGGGTTGCTGCTGATGCGGACGGCCTGTGCGCCGGGGTTGGAGGGTTCATGTTCAGCCTCAAGGCCTGACGCCACCGGATGCGAACAGGTCCTCAAGAGCCTTGACGAGACCGCGGCCCAGACCCGCCCCTTTGTCCTGGCAGGCACCCGAGACTGGGAGCCCCGGAAGAGGGAACAGGCGGACGCGACATCGAGGGTCTACACGGGCCGCGTGCCCTCCTTCCCGGAAACGAGTTTGCCGGTGACTGTTCGTGCCCCCTGTGTTCAATCTGGAACGGGAAGCACCCTCACGCTGATGTCCGACGGGCAGGACGACGGCCGGATCAACAGGCTCAACCTTGAGCTGTTCTCGGGCGTGGGCCAGGGAGCATGGCCCTCAATTCGCCGGTTCCACCTCCACCACCCTTCTCTCGCCGCTCAGGCTGATGCCCGCGCTGGCGGCGATCACGCAGAGCATGGCGAGCCATTGCAGGGCGGTCAGGCGCTCGCCCAGGAAGAGCAGGCCGCTCAGGGCGGCGAGGGCGGGCTCCAGGCTCATCAGCACGCCGAAGACGCGGGCGGGGAGGGCGCGCAGGGCGGCCATCTCCAGGCTGTAGGGCAGGGCGCTCGACAGCACGGCGACAGCCAGACCCGCGAGGAGGGCGGGGGGGGCGAGGAGGCCGGTGCCCGCCTGAACCAGACCGAAGGGAAGCGTCACGACCGCCGCGACGAGCATCCCCGCGACGACGCCGGTGGTGCCCGGCACCCGCCGCCCGACCGCCCCGCCCGCCAGGATATAGAGCGCCCAGAAGGCCCCGGCGGTCAGGGCCAGCGCCGCGCCGAGCGGATCGAGGGTGCCGCCCTCTCCCCCGTGCGGCGCGATCAGGACGATGCCGAGCGCGGCGAGCCCCACCCACACGAGGTCTCCCAGACGCCGCGACAGGACGAGCGACAGCACCAGCGGCCCCACGAACTCCAGCGTGACGGCCAGCCCCAGCGGCAGCCGCGTCAGCGACAGGTAGAACGTGAGGTTCATCAGGCCGAGCGCCGCCCCGTAGGGCAGCACCGCCCGCCACGCCGCCGGGGACAGGGCGCGCAGGTTGGGGCGGAAGACGAGGCTGAGCAGGGCGGCGGCGAGCGTCACCCGCAGCGCCGTCGTCCCCGCCGCGCCCAGCGTGGGAAAGAGCGTCTTGGCGAAGGCCGCGCCGCCCTGGATGCTCAGCATGGAGAGGAGGAGCGCCGGGATGGGAGGCAGCGAGGAGGGCAGGACGCGGCGCACGGGGGACAGTATGGCGCCCAGGGCAAGACCGCTCCTGCCTTTGTCTCGGCGGGAGCGGTCCTGCTGACAGCTAACGGCTGATCGCTGAAGGCTTCGCCCTCACGCCCACTTGATCAGCCCGGCCTCCAGCGGGTTGCTCAGGCCCTCGATCTCGGGGACCATGCGGACGCCGACGGAGTACAGGCCGCTGTCGTCGAGGGGCACCTGGGCGCTGAAGCGGCCGTCGCCGTCGTGGGTGAGGGGCACGCGGGTGACGTGTTCGCCGCGTTTGAGGACCGCCTCGACCTGAAGTTCCTCGGGGCGGATTCCGGCGGGGTTGACGCTGGCGCGGACCTCGACCCGCTCGCCGGGCCGGGCGGTGGTGGGGAGGTGGGCGCTGGCTTGCAGGGTCGTGTACGGCCACTGCTGGCGCACCCAGGTCTTCCACGAGGCGATCTCGCGCGCCCGCGTGCCCCCGTCGGCGGCGACCTCCGCGCCGCGCTCGGTGAGGGGCAGGTAGTACTTGCGCACGTAGTCGATGACCTGCCGCTGCATCGAAAAGCGCGGGCTGACCGTCCGGATGGCGCGGCGCACTGTCTTTGCCCAGCCGCCGCGCTGAGCACCCGTGCCGTAGTAGAGGGGCACGATCTCGCTCTCCAGCGTGCCGTAGAGGCTGTAGGCGTCGGCGTCGTCCTGCACGTTCAGGTCGCTGTACTCGCGCTCCTCGCCGATGGGCCAGCCGTTGGTGCTGTCATACCCCTCGCGCCACCAGCCGTCGAGGATCGAGAAGTTGGGGGCCCCGTTGAAGCTCGCCTTCATGCCGCTCGTGCCGGACGCCTCCAGCGGGCGGCGGGGGTTGTTGAGCCAGATGTCCACCCCCTGCACGAGCTGGCGGGCGACGCTCATGTCGTAGTTCTCCAGGATGACGATCTTGCCCCGGAACTCGGGTTCCTGGGAGACGCGGTAGATCTCCTGGATGAACGCCTTGCCGGGGTTGTCCGCCGGGTGCGCCTTGCCCGCGAAGACGAACTGCACCGGGCGGTCGGGGTCGTTCACGATGCGGCTCAGCCGCGCCTTGTCTCGGAAGAGCAGGGTCGCGCGCTTGTAGGTGGCGAATCGGCGCGCGAAGCCGATGGTGAGCGCACTGTCCGAGAGCACCGTGTCGGTGGCGGCCACGTCGGCGGCGGAGGCGCCGTTGCGGATCATCTGGGCCCTGAGGCTGCGCCGCACGAAGGTGACCATCTCGCGCTTCATTTCGAGCTGCACGTCGGAGAGCTGGGTGTCCGACAGCTCCTCCACGGCCTCCCACATCGCCTCGTCCTCCAGCCGCTCGGTCCAGTCGGCGGGCAGCACGGTGCCCAGCAGGTCGCGCATCGCCTGGCTGGTGAAGGTGAGGTTGTGGGCCCCGTTGGTGACGTGGCCGATGGGCACCTCCCCCGGCTCGGCGCCCTCGTACAGGAAGCGCCACATGTCGCGGCTCACCTCGCCGTGGAGTTCGGAGACGCCGTTCGCCGCGCGGCTCATGTTCAGCGCGAAGACGGTCATGGAGAAGGTCGGCACCCAGTGGCCGTCCCAGAACTGCTCGTGGCGGGCCAGGGCGTAGAGGTCGTCGCGGCCGGCGCCCAGCAGGCCCGGCCACTCGCCGAGGTAGCGGTCCATCAGATCGTAGCCGAAGGCGTCGTTTCCGGCGGGCACGGGGGTGTGGGTTGTAAAGAGGGTGCTGCTCGCCACCGCCTCCACCGCCGCGCGGAAGTCCAGGCCCGTCTCCACGAGTTCGCGCACGCGCTCCAGGCCGAGCAGGGCGGCGTGGCCCTCGTTCATGTGGTAGACGCCCGCCGGGATGTTCAGCAGCCGCAGCGCCCGGATGCCCGCCACGCCCAGCAGGACGTACTGCTGCACCCGCAACTCCTGGTTGCCGCCGTAGAGCCGCGCGGTGAGCTTGCGGTCCTCCTCGCTGTTCTCGGGCACGTTGGCGTCGAGCAGCAGCACCTTGATCCGCCCCACGGCGAGTTCCCACACCCGGACCTGCACCGTGCGGGCGCCGATCCGCACCGATACGCGCGCCTCCTGCCCACCCTCGGTCAGCGCGGGCCGGATCGGCAGGGTGGTCAGGTCCAGCT
The DNA here is from genome assembly GCF_018863415.1 of Deinococcus aestuarii. Taxonomy (NCBI): domain Bacteria; kingdom Thermotogati; phylum Deinococcota; class Deinococci; order Deinococcales; family Deinococcaceae; genus Deinococcus; species Deinococcus aestuarii. Next base: position 179,850 of record NZ_JAHKSN010000001.1, read on the forward strand.
CGTCGTAGGCCTCCTGCTGCCAGCCGTCCTTATTGAACATCTGCCGGAAGTACCCCTGGTGAAAGAGCATCCCCACCGCCGTGAAGGGCAGCCCCAGGTCGGACGCACTCTTGCAGTGGTCCCCAGCCAGCACCCCCAGGCCGCCGCTGTAGATCGGCAGCGACTCGTGGAAGCCGTACTCCATGCTGAAGTAGGCGACGGGCGCGAGCCCTGCGGCCTCCCGGCTCGCCCAGGTGTCCTGTTTGGTCATGTACGCGTCGAAATCCGTCATCACCCGCTCGTACCGCGCCAGGTAGTCGGGGTTGGCGGCGGCGTGGGCCAGCCGCTCCTGCGGGACTTCGAGCAGCGTGCGGACCGGGTTGTGCTGGAAGCGCTCCCAAACCTCGGGGTCGAGGGTCTCGAAGAGGGATTGGGCGTGCGGGGTCCACGACCAGTACAGGTTGTAGGCGAGTTCCGACAGCCGCCCGATGGGCCCGGGCAGTTGGGGGAGCACGGTGACCTTGCCGATGACGTTCATACCCGCTGAGACTACACCATCGTGCCGAGGGCACATATTGTGCCTGCGAGCCGTTGTACACGCGCAAAACAGTGCCTGTCCAGACAGGAACGGCGGGGGGTGGCGGGGGCCGGGCCGTTAGGCTGGAGGGGTGACGACCCTTCCGGACGGTGGCCGAGACGACCCGCAGGCGCTGTTGCGTGCGGAGGGAGAGCGTCTCGCCCGGCGCCTCACGCAGACGCTCGGCGGCGGGGCGGCGGACGTGGACCGCGCGCACCTGCTGGGGCTGAGCCTCGCCGTGAACCTCGTGAACGCCTTCCTGCCCACGGTCGAGCAGGTCTCGCGCCACGCCGGGCGGCCCCTGCACGCCCACCTCGTCGGCGACGAGCGGGGCCGGGCGGTGGTCGAGACGGTGACGCAAGGCGGGGAGAGGCACGCCCGGCTGCCGGTGGACGACCTGCTCGGCTCGGCGCTGTTCGTGGGCGGACGGCTCCACCCGACCGTCCAGGCCCACCTGACGGACGCGATGCGCGGCAGCGAACACCACGCGACCCGGGCGCTGGCCGCCTGCCTGAAGAGTGCGCCCGTGCTGGGGGCATTGCGGCGCCACCTCACAAAGCTGCTGCAAAAGAGGGGCTGAGCCTCCCCGCCTACCCCGGCTCGCGCAGTCGGCGCAGTAGCCAGAAGCCGAGCGCGTCGAGCACGAGGAGCAGCACGAGGGCGTTGAGCGCGGGCCACCGCTCGCCGTGCCCGAGTTCGAGCACGATGCTGGCGACGCCGCCGAGGTTCAGCAGCACGATCAACAGGGTGAGAAGGACGGGCAGCACTCAGTCCTCCCGCAGCAGGGCGAGGAGTTCGGCGTGCACCCGCCCGTTCGTCGCCACGATCATGGGAGCGTAGGGGGAGGGCACGCCGTCCCGGCCCGTCACCGTGCCCCCCGCCTCCTCCACGATCAGGCTCCCGGCGGCGCTGTCCCAGGGCTTGAGGCCGAATTCCCAGTAGGCGTCCACCCGCCCACAGGCGACGGAACACAGGTCGAGCGCGGCGGCCCCCGGACGGCGCACGGGCACCCCCAGCCGCAGCAACCGGGCGACGAGGTTGAGATTGTTCTCCCCACCCGTGTCATAGGGAAAGCCGGTGGAGACGAGCGCCGGGGTCGTCAGGGTGGGGGTCTCGCTCACGCGGATGGGCGAGCCGTTCAGGAAGGCGCCGCCGCCGCGCGTGGCGGTGAACAGCTCGTCGCGGTTGGGGTCGAAGACGACGCCGACCACCCGCTCGCCGCGTTCCTCCAGCCCCACGCTCACGCAGGAGAAGGGGAAGCCGTGCGCGTAGTTCACGGTGCCGTCGAGGGGATCGACCACCCAGCGGTGGGAGACGTCCCCCCCGCCGCCGCCCAGGCCCTCCTCCTCGCCCAGCACGGCGTGGTCCGGGTAGGTGCGGGCGATCACCTCGCGGATGGCGGCCTCCGACAGGGCGTCCACCTCGGTCACGAGGTCGCTGTAGGTGGACTTGCTGCGAATGGTGAGGGCCTTTCCGGCGTGCGCGCGGTGGATGGCCCCGGCGGTGCGGGCCGCCTCTACGGCGACGGTCAGGGCGGCGGCGAGGTCGGTCATCCCGGCGAGTCTAGGCGATAATGGCGGGGTGCCGCGCCGCCTCTGCCTGCCCGCCCTGCTGCTTTCCCTCATCCTCGGCGGGTGTGCTCCCCCCGGGGGCGTGCGCGAGCTGACCTTCCGGGCGGGGCCAGCGGGCGGCGAGGTCAGCGCCGCGCGGCTGCTGACCGATCAGGTCGTGCCCGCTGACCGCCTGCTGAGCGTGACGCAGGCCCTCGACCGCGCGCCGGAGGGCAGCCTGATCCTGGTGTGCGGTCGGCGCTGGCGAGCGGCGAGTCCCTGGGGCGTGTGCCCGCACGTCTCGCGCAAGGTGGCGCCGGGGCTGCTCACCGAGGCGCCCGGTCTCTTCGCGGGGGGCCTGCTGAACGGCGGACCGCAGACCGTCCCCCAGACCCGGCTCGCGTCGCGGGACGTGGTGATCGTGCTCGACGTGGGGGTGCGCCCGGAGGCGATGCCCGCCCTGCGCGCGGCGGTCACCCGGCTGGGCGGCCTCGCGTACCGGGTGGGCGGCGGGGACGACCCCGACCCCAGAGACGGCCTCGACTGCTCGACCTACCAGAACGCCCTCCAGCGCGCGGCGGGGCTGCCGAACGCCATCCCGAAGCACGGGGCGTGGGACCTCTACCTGCCGCAGGACGCCCTGACGGTGCCGGGGGTGCGGGTGCTGTGGGTGGGGGTGCGGAACCGGGGGTAGCGCGGCCCTGACCTGTCCCAGCATGGCCCGGGGACAGGCCCGCGCCGGGTGCTACGCTGCCCGCCGTGATCGACCGTTACCTGACCCCCGAGATGCGCGCCCTGTGGAGCGAGGCGAGCCGGTACCGCGCCTGGCTGCGGGTCGAACTCGCCGCCATGCGGGCCCAGGCCGCCCACGGTGAGGTGCCCCGTGAGGCGTTCGACACCCTGACGGCCCAAGCATCAGAAGACCCCCTCGACGACGCCTTCGCCGTGCGGGTGGCCGAAATCGAGGCGGTCACCCGGCACGACATCGTGGCCTTTACCCGGGCGCTGGGCGAGCGGTACGGCGAGGAGGCCCGCTTCATCCACCACGGCCTGACGAGTACGGACGTGGTGGACACGGCCCAGAACCTCCTCTTAGACGAGGCGCTCTCGCTGATCGAGGCGGACGTGCGGGCGCTGCGGGAGGTCTGCCGCGCTCAGGCGGTGACGCACAGGCACACGCCCACGGTGGGCCGCACCCACGGCATCCACGCCGAGCCCATGACCTTCGGCCTGAAGTTCCTGAACTGGATGGCGACCCTCGACCGCGACCTGGAGCGGCTGGCGGCGGCGCGGAAGCGGGTGCAGGTCGTCATGCTCTCGGGATCGGTGGGCACCTACGCGCACGTCTCCCCCCGCATCGAGGAGGAGGTCGCCGCCGCGTGGGGCTGGGAGCCCGCGCCCGTCACCAACCAGACCCTCGCGCGGGATCGCCACGCCGAGGTCCTGAGCGCCCTCGCCATCCTGGGCACCACCCTGGAGAAGATCGCCGTTGAAATCCGCCACCTCCAGCGGTCCGAGGTGCGTGAAGCGATGGAGCCCTTCGGCAAGGGGCAGACGGGCAGTTCCTCCATGCCGCACAAGAAAAACCCGATCCTCACCGAGAACGTGACCGGCCTCTCCCGGTTGCTGCGCGGTTACCTCGTGACCGGGCTGGAGAACGTGGCCCTGTGGCACGAGCGCGACATCAGCCACTCCAGCGCCGAGCGGGTGATCCTCCCCGACGCCACGGCTGCGGCGAGCTACGCCACCCGCCGCCTGACGGGCGTGCTGCGCGATCTTGTCGTCTTCCCCGAGCGGATGCTGCGGAACCTGAACGACCTCGGCGGCCTGGTGTTCAGCCAGCGGGTGCTGCACGCCCTGATCGACGAGAAGGGCATGAGCCGCGAGGCCGCCTACGACCTCGTGCAGCGCCACGCCCTGAGAAGCTGGGAGACGGGCGAGGGCCTGCGCGAGTTGCTGAAGGCGGACCCGGAGAACCCGCTCAGCGAGGTAGAACTGGCCGCCGCCTTCGACCTGGGGTGGTATCTGCGGCATGTGGGGGAGATTTACGGGCGGTTCGGGCTGTGAGGGCTGGACTTCCCCGATGTCTTGAGCCACAGCAGCCTCGCTCCCCATGACGGGGAGAGAACTGCACAGGCCGTCACCTGTCGCTCCAACCTGAACCGCCCCGCTTCCCGCCGTGGTAGCGGGTCTGCGTTCCAGAGCATTCGATCCACGAAGTGACCTGCCGAGCGGGGGTGAAGGGTCTCCGGACGCCGCCGACGAGACCCTTCGCTGCGCTCAGGGTGACAACTTTTCTGTCCAATGCCTCTTCGCAGCCGTGCAGCGTCTCGCACGCCGCAACTCGCCCACCATCACCCGTTCGTCCCCGTACTGGCCCCGGCATTGCTCCGGGTTCACGCCCGCCGCGCGCCACACCTCCTCGCCGCACCCGACCAGCGTCACCGCTCGACACAGGCCCTGACCCCAGCCGGTTTCACCCGGTCAGCCTACCCGCCGTCAGGGGTATGGGCGGGCGTCCCACAGCCCCACTCTTTGCTCTCAAGGCCTATCCTTTCCCTATGGGATTCCTGATTCGGCTGCTCGTCAACGCGCTGGCGCTGTACCTCCTGACGCGGGTGTACGCGGGCGTGAGCTTCGCGCCGGGGGCGGGCGCGGGGGCCGTGATCCTCGCCGCCCTGGTGTTGGGCGTCGTGAACGCGCTGATCCGGCCCGTGCTGCTGCTGCTGAGCCTGCCCATCAACGTGATCACGCTGGGGCTGTTCACGCTGGTGGTGAACGCCGTGGTCCTGATGATCGTGGCGGCGGTGACGGCGCTGAACGTGGCGGGCTTCGGGGCCGCGTTCGTCGGCGCGATCCTCCTGACCCTCATCTCGTGGGTCCTCGACCTGATCGTGAACGCGCTGGGGCTGGACGGGGGCCGGGATTGACCTCTTCCACGACGCCGCGCCTCGTCACGACTCCGGGGGAGTTGCGCGCCGCTCTGAAGGAGGCGGGCCGGGTCGGCCTCGTCCCCACGATGGGCTACCTGCACGAGGGGCACGCGCGGCTGATCGGGCGGGCACGGACGGAGTGCGACACCGTGGTCGTGAGCGTCTTCGTCAACCCCCGGCAGTTCGGGCCGCGCGAGGACCTGAGCCGCTACCCGCGCGACCTGACGCGCGACCTGGGGGTGGCCGGGGCGGCGGGGGCGGACCTGATCTTCCACCCGGACGTGGACGTGATGTACCCGCCGGGCTACGCCACGAACGTCTCGGTGGGCGGCGTGTCGGGGCCCCTGGAGGGCGCGTCGCGGCCCGGGCACTTCGACGGGGTGGCGACGGTGGTCCTCAAGCTCCTGAACCTCGTGGGGCCGGAGCGGGCGTACTTCGGGGAGAAGGACTGGCAGCAGCTCGCGGTGGTGCGGCGGATGGTGCGCGACCTGAACGTGCCCGTGGAGATCGTCGGCGTGCCCACCGTGCGGGAGGACTCGGGGCTGGCGCTGAGCAGCCGCAACAGCTACCTCACGCCGGAGGAGCGGGAGCGGGCGGGGGTCCTCTCGCGGGCGTTGCGGGCGGTGCAGGCGGCGGCGGAGCGGGGCGAGCGGGACACCGCGCTCTTGCTTCAGGCGGGTCTGGACGTACTCGCCGGGGAGCCGGGGGTCTCGCTCGACTACCTCGCGGTCGTGGACGGTGACATGGCAGAAAGAGCGCGTGTGGACAATGATTCCATGACCCGCGTTCTGGTGGCCGCCCGGATGTTCGGCGTGAGGCTCATCGACAACCTGCCCCTGCTGCCCGAGCAGACGGGGGACGGGGACGGCGCGTGACCGTCGAGGAGTTGCTGCGGGAGATGGTCGCCCGGCGGGTGTCGGACGTTCACCTCCAGGTCGGCAGCCCGCCGATGGGCCGGGTGGACGGGACGCTCGTGCCCTTCGGCGCCCATGCGCTCACCCCGGCGGACACCCGCGCGCTCGCACAATCGCTTCTGAGCCCCGAGCAGTGGGACGACTTCGAGTACCGCAACGAGGTGGACCTCGCCTACAGCGTCTCCGGCCTCGCGCGCTTCCGCTGCAACGTGTTCCGGCAGCGCGGGGCGGTGGGGGTGGTCATGCGGGTCGTGGCGGACACCGTGCCGGGCTTCGAGGCCCTGGGTCTCCCCGCCGAGGTCATGTACGGCTTCGCGGCGGCGCCCCGGGGCCTGATCCTGGTGACTGGGCCCACCGGCAGCGGCAAGACCACCACGCTCGCTTCTCTGATCGACCACATCAACCGCACCTACGCCTACAACATCATCACGCTCGAAGACCCCATCGAAATCCTGCACCGCAACCGCAAGAGCCTCGTCGTGCAGCGCGAGATCGGCGCGGACACCCGCGACTTCCGCACGGCCCTCAAGTACGCCCTGCGCCAGGACCCCGACGTGATCATGATCGGCGAGATGCGCGACCGCGAGACGGTGGAGGCCGCGCTGACCGCCGCGCAGACCGGGCACCTCGTCCTGAGCACCCTGCACACGCAAGACGCCGTGCGGTCAGTCAACCGCATCATCGACCTCTTCCCGCCCTTCGAGCGCACCCAGATTCGTCTGCTTCTCGCCGAGTCGCTCGTCGGCATCGTCAGCCAGCGGCTGCTGAGACGGGCCGACGGGATGGGGCGGGTCCTGGGCACCGAGGTCCTCCTCGCCACGCCCCTGGTGCGCGAGTACGTCAAGGATGAGGAGAAGACGGCCCTGATCAAGGACGCCATGATCGAGGACAACCTTCGGGGAATGCAGACCTTCGACCAGCACCTCGTGCAGCTCTACCACCACCACCTGATCACCATGCAAGAAGCCCTCGACGCCGCCACCAGCCCCCACGAGTTCCGGCTGATGGTGAACCAGGCGGGCATCGCGTTCTGATCGGAAACAGGTCGGTTCCGTACCCCCGACGGTAGAGTAAAAGCCGTGAATGCGTCCGGTGAGGAAAGCCCGAGTTCCGACGGGACTTCCAGCGGTCCTGCGCTGCAAAGCCTGCGGGAGACGAGCGCCTATCACCCCGTCGCCGTGTACCGCCGTGGCGACATCATCGTCAAGGAAACCGGGTCGTGGGCGGCCAGCGTCCACGCTCTACTCAGGCACCTCCACGACAACGGGTTCCAAGGCGCTCCCCGCGTGGTGGGCACCGGCTTCGACGCGCAGGGGCGCGAAACTCTCACCTACATTGAAGGCGAATTTACCCAGCCCGGTCCGTGGAGTCTGGAGGGTGCCGCCGCCGTCGGTAGCCTGTTGCGTCAGCTCCATGCCGTCACTGCCACCTTCCACCCCCCTCAGGACGCCGTGTGGTCCCCCTGGTTCGGTCGCACATTGGGGGGAAGGGCGCGTGTTATCGGACATGGCGACGTTGCCCCGTGGAACATCGTCGCCCGTGATGGCCGTCCCGTCGCCCTGATCGATTGGGAACGCGCCGGTCCCGTCGATCCCCGGGTTGAACTGGCGCAGGCGTGCTGGCTGAACGCCAAACTGCACGACGACCTCGTAGCGGAACTTGAAGGGCTGCCTCCACTTGAGGAACGTGCCCGCCAATTGCGCGCAATGGTGGATGCCTATGGCCTCTCTGCCGCGCAGCGGGTTGGATTCGTGGAATTGATGATCGAGTTCGTCGTGCATGACACGGCGAACGAGGCAGATGAGGCTGGAATCAGGCCGGAGAGCGAGTCGGCGGCCCCCCCCGAGCTGCTCTGGGGACTGGCCTGGCGTGCCCGTGCCGCCGCCTGGCTCTGCCGTCACCGCCGCATCCTCGAAAACGCGCTGTCCTGAACAGGATATTCGAGGACGCCATAACCTGTGTGAATCGTGTGGAGGCTCTGCCCTATACTGGGCCGCCATGACCAAACAGCGCATCCCCATGACGCAGCGCGGCTACGACAAGCTGGTCGAGACGCTGGACCACCTCAAGACCACCCGCCGCGAACAGATCAGCGAGTACATGGGCTCGGCCATCGCCGACGGCGACCTGCGCGAGAGTGCGGCCTACGACGAGGCCCGGATGCAGCAGAGCGAGAACGAGGCGCGCATCGTGGAGATCGAGGACCAGCTCGAACGCGCCGTGATCGTCGCCGAGGACGCGGCGGGCGGCGCGGGCCTGGGCGCGAGGGTGCGCGTGCGCGACGAGAAGGGCGTCGAGCGCCAGTTCGAGCTGGTGGGCACCTACGAGGTGGATGTCCTCAACAACCGCATCAGTGACGCCAGCCCCATCGGCAAGGCGCTGAGTGGCAAGCGCCCCGGCCAGACGGTCACCGTGCCGCTGCCCAGGGGGACGGCCAGGTTCGAGGTGCTCGAAGTCACCTACGACTGAGCCGGTCAGGTGGGGAGGACGGGTGGAGCCAGGCCCGTCCTTCCTTCTTTTCCCCTGGCTCGGAAAGCCTCGTCCTCTGAAAAACGGTCCGGCACGTCCGGGGAGAACGGGTAGAATACGGCGGCTTTCTGGAATCACTTCCATCCCTCTCCCCTGCTCCGACACGGAGGACTTTCATGACGATCAACCGTTCCAGCGGCGTGCTGCTGCATCCCACCAGTCTGCCCGGGCCCCACGGCATCGGCGAACTCGGTGCCCACGCGCGGGCGTTCGTGGACTGGCTGGCGGCGGCGCGGCAACGCTACTGGCAGGTCATGCCGCTGGGCCCCACCGGGTACGGGGACAGCCCCTACCAGGCCTTCAGCGCCTTCGCGGGAAACCCCTACCTGATCGACCTCGCCACGCTGCGGGAGGAGGGGCTGCTCCAGGAGGGCGACTTCGCCGACCTGCCGGGCTTCGACGCGGGCCGGGTGGACTTTGGGCTCCAGTACGTGTGGCGCAACCAGATGCTCTCGCGGGCCTACGCGCACTACGCCACGGGCGACGCGCCGGGGCTGCGGGCCAGCTTCGCGGCCTTCCAGAGGGAGGAGGCCGCGTGGCTCGGCGACTACGCCCTCTTTATGGCCCTCAAGGACGCGCACGGGGGGCTGCCGTGGAACGCCTGGGAGCCGGGCACCCGCGACCGCCAGCCGGAGGCGCTGGCCGCCGCCCGCGAGTCGCTCGCCCCCGCCATCGAGCGCGTGAAGTTCATCCAGTTCCTGTTCTTCCGGCAGTGGACGGCCCTGCGGGAGTACGCGCGGGAACGCGGGGTCGGCATCATCGGGGACATCCCGATCTTCGTGGCGATGGATTCGAGCGACGCGTGGGCGAACCGGGAGGGGTTCTTCTTCGACGATCAGGGGCAGCCGACCGTGGTGGCGGGGGTGCCGCCGGACTACTTCAGCGAGACGGGGCAGCTCTGGGGCAACCCCCTCTACCGCTGGGACGTGATGGCCGAGGACGGCTTCCGCTGGTGGACCGAGCGCTTCCGGGGCAGCCTGCGGCTCTACGACGTGATCCGGGTGGACCACTTCCGGGGCTTTGCCGGGTACTGGGAGATTCCCTTCCCCGCCGAGACGGCGATCCAGGGGCGCTGGGTGCCCGCGCGGGGCTACGAGATGCTCGCCGCCGTGCGGGAGGCGCTGGGTGACGTGCCCATCATCGCCGAGGACCTGGGCGTGATCACCCCCGACGTAGAAAAGCTCCGCGACGACTTCGGGCTGCCGGGGATGGCGGTGCTGCAATTCGCCTTCGGGGGTGGGGACTTCAGCGTCAACGCCTTCTTGCCCCACAACCTGCGGGAGAATCAGGTCGTCTACAGCGGCACCCACGACAACGACACCTCGCGCGGGTGGTGGCGGAGTGCCGACGAGGGCGAGCGGCACAACTTCCGCGTGTACTCACACAGCGCCCCGACCGAGGAGACCTTCGCGTGGCAGCTCGTCCGCATGGCCTTCGAGAGCCGCGCCAACCTCGCCGTCGTGCCGCTGCAAGACCTCCTCAACCTCGGCAGCGAGGACCGCATGAACCTGCCCGGCTCCACGGGTCCCCAGAACTGGACGTGGCGCTACCGGGAGGGGGACCTGATGCCGGAGCTGGCGGCGAAGTTGCGCGAGCTGACGGAGGCGACGGGGCGGGCGTAGCGGGAATGTTCCCCAGAGTGGGAGTCAGGCGAAAGCTTTGGCTCCCGCTTCTCTTTTTCCCACTTCCCACCCCCCACGACCCACTACCCTGTTTCCCATGAAGCTCTATACCAAGACGGGCGACGACGGCTCCACCGGCCTCTACGGTCCCGAGCGGGTGAGCAAGACGCACGTGCGGGTCGAGGCGTACGGCACGGTGGACGAGCTCAACAGCGTGGTGGGCCTCGCGCGGGCGCACAACATGGCGAGCCCGCAGCCCGACGCGACCCTCGACGCCGACCTCGAATACCTCCAGAATGCGCTGTTCGACGTGGGCGCCGACCTCGCCACGCGGCAGGGCAGCGTCTCGGCGGGCAAGATCAGCCGCATGGACGAGCAGGACGCCGCTTTTCTGGAGGCGATGATCGACCGCTACCAGGAAGTCGCGCCCGTCTTCAAGGGCTTCGTCCACCCCGGCGGCACCCAGACCGCCGCCGCCCTCCACATCGCCCGCACGGTCGCCCGCCGCGCCGAGCGCGTGTCGATTGAACTCGCGGGGGTCGAGGAGGTCAACCCTGCCGTCCTCGTCTACCTCAACCGCATCTCCGACCTGCTGTTCGTGATGGCCCGCGCGGCGAACCAGACGGCGGGGCTGGAGGAGCACGCCTGGACGGTGAAGGGGCGGAGGTAGCACAAGGGGTCGAGGTTCGGACCCTCGCGGCGAGCCGACGGCCTCCTGCGAAGCCGCGTCGAGGGCTCGGGGCGCCGTCGAGGCACTCATTTCAGAGCAAAGGCGAACAAGTGCTGTGGTTGAAGGACCCGACTGCCGCTCCGGTGGGTTTCCAAACACAGCACCATCTCCCCTTCCGGCCTGTGACACTGACGAGTGCCCGTCCCTTTCGGTGAGTTGCCCACCGTGATCACGTTCAGCGTGGAGGTCGTCTGAATGGGGTGGTTGAAAAATGCCTTGACGTGCGGCTCGAAGACCTCTCCGAAGCACGACTGCGTGATCTGGCGGCCCTCGAAGGGAAGGTCCTGCAAAGAAATGCACTCGACGTTCTTCGCTTGATACTCGCTCAGTCGCGCCTGCATTTGCCGTTGCTCGGGTGAGCCTGGCGTGAGGTTGCGCGTCTCCTTGAACCGGGTGTCTTTGCAGCCCAACAGGACTGCACTCAGGAGAAGCCAACCCGCCCCCTTTGTCATGCCCGAGTCCACCCGCTACTCCGCGTGGACGAAATCCAGAATCGCCCGCGCAATCGCCGTCGCCACCCGGTCGCGGTAGGCGGGCTGGGCGAGGCGGGGCCCCTCCACGGGGCTGGAGCCGAAGCCGATCTCGACGAGGATGGCGGCGGTGGTGGGGTTGCGGATGACGTAAAAGGCGTCGGTCTGCACGCCGCGGTTCAGGGCGCCCGTGGCGGCGACGAGGCGGGCCTGGACCTTCTGGGCGAGTGAGCGGGAAAAGGACACCTTGGCCTGGGCGAGGAGGTCGCCGAGGAGGTTCTGGGCGTTGTTGGCGGCGCGGCGGGTGAGTTCCTGGCCGAGGCTGCCGCCGCCGTTCTCGCGGACGGCGAGGCTGCGACCCTGGCCCGCGAGCGGCTGGCCGAAGTAGTAGGTCTCGATGCCGTGGGCGGCGGGGTTGGTCGAGGCGTTGACGTGGATGCTGACGAAGGCGGTGGTCCTGGCGTTGGTGGCGAGGCGGGAACGCAGGTTGAGGTCGTCGGCCTTGTTCGCGCTGAGGTGCGTGTTGCTCTCGCGGCTCATCACGACCTCGACGCCGTGCTTGCGCAGTTCGTCGCGCACCCGGCGGGCCACGGAGAGGTTGACCTCGGCTTCCGTGACCCAGCGGCTGCGCATCCCCTGGTCGATGCCGCCGTGCCCGGCGTCGAGCACCACCACGGGCCGGACGGGACGCGCCGTGCCCGTCGGGCGCGTGACGGCGGCGGGGGAACGGGCGGGAGGGCGGGCCGCCGTTGCGGTCGGCACGTCGATCACCAGCCGGGCGGGCTGGCCGCTCCTGGCAGGCAGGACGGTCGCCGTCGCCTTCCGGCCGGGGGCGAGGGTGACGGTGACGGTCTTGCCCGCGACGGTGTAGCCGGTCACGCCGGGCGCGCTCAGACGGCCCCGGGCGGCGGGCAGGCTCAGGCCGAGCTTTACGGTGACCCGTCCGCCCGTGACCTGGGTGCTGGCGGCGGGGGTGCCGGAGGAGGCGGGGCGGGGCAGGTCGAACACCAGCCGCGTGTAGCCCGGGTGGGTGCCCACGCGCGGGGCGGCGACCGCCGTGGAGGCGAGCAGCAACAGGAGAAGGAGGGGGCGCTTCACTGCGCTGGGAGTGTACCCCGCCGCGCCCCGCGGGCGTTCAACCACAGATGAGCGGGGCTCCGTTCCTCCCGGGGCTGAAGCGGGGCTGACCGACCCGCTCACCGGGCTCAGGGGCCGGACGCTAGGGTGGGGCGCATGAAGCGCCTTTTCCTCCCCCTGCTCGCCGCGCTGACCCTCGGGGTGGGCGGGGCCGTCACGTTCGGCGGGCTGAGCGTGACCCCCCGGGGGCCGCAGAACCTCAACCTCCAGACGGGCGCGACCGAGCTGCCCCAGGGAGGCACCGCCACCGACGCCCGCACCGGGCTGCGGCTGAGCGCCGCCCGGATGGAATTGCAGCCCGGCGAGCGCCTCACCGCACGCTCGGCGACGGTCACGACCCGGCAGGGCGGCACCCTGCGCGCGGGGAGCGTGACCTACGACCTGGGGCGCGGCACGGTGACGGCCTCCGGCAACGTGACCTACACCGACGCGCGGCTCCAGGGGCTGAAGGCCGAGCGCCTCGTCTTGCACGTGCGAACGGGCTTCGTGAGCGCTCTCGGCGGCGTGCAGGCCCAGACCCCGCCGCTCCGCGCCGCCGCCCTCGCCTTCGACGGCAGCACGTCCCAGGCGGTGCTGGCCGGGCCCTACCGGGTGAGTGCGGGGGGCCTCCAGGCCGGGGCCGGGGGTCGGGCGCTGCTCGTGTTCGGCGGCACCCGGCTCCTGCGCGCCACGCCAAATCCCGACGCGGCGACCGTGGGCCGCTTCTCGCCCTACCTGAGGTAGGCCTCTGGTCTAGGCAGGGCCCGGTGCCCCGGGTCGCGCGGCGCAGACGACACCGACCCGCCCCCTCAAGGGCACGGGGGCCAGGCGATGTGGGATTTTCCATGTCATCCGGTGAGGATCGTCCGTATCATCCCCAGGTTCTATGATGTCAAACCAACCCCGTCCGCTCCGCCCCCTGGGGCTCGCCCTCGCCCTCGCCCTGCCGCCCCTGCTGACGGCCTGTGGGGGGACGGCGGTTTCCCTGACGTCGGCGGAGTCGTCCGCCCCATCGGTCCAGGCCCTGGCGGCTCCGGTGGCCGAACAGACCTACACCCTGGCGAACCTGTGCTCGGGCAAACCGCTCGGCGTGCAGGGGGGCTCGACGGCGAACGGGGCGGCCATCGTGCAGCAGGCGGCCACGGGGGCGGGAAGCCAGCAGTGGACCCTGCGGGCGACGGACGGCGGCTATTTCAGGGTCGTGGCCCGGCACAGCGGCAAGGGGCTGGACGTGTCCAATGCCGCCACCTCCGCGGGGAGTCCGGTGGCGCAGTGGGACCTCTGGGGGGGGACCAACCAGCAGTGGAAGTTCGAGGACGTGGGGAGCGGCACGTACGAACTCTCTCCCCGGCACGCCCCGGGGATGCGGCTCGACGTGCGCGGGGCCTCGTCCGCCGACGGCGCCGCCGTGCAGCTCTACGGCGACAACAACACCTGCGCCCAGCGGTGGAGGCTGAGTGCCGCGCAGGCCAGCTCCACGCCCACGCCGGGTCCGGCCCCGACGCCCACCCCCACCGTGGCCCCCGTGACGGCGCGGCGCGTGATGCCCCTGGGCGACTCCATCACCGACGGGTACAACATCCCCGGGGGCTACCGCACCCCGCTGCTGCCGGGGCTCACGGCGGCGGGCCTGCCCACCGATTTCGTCGGCTCGGCGCAAAACGGCCCCTCCGCGCTCGCGGACCGTGACCACGAGGGGCACAGCGGCTGGCGGATCGACGAGATCGCCGGACAGGTGGACGGCTGGCTGGACCGCGCGCAGCCGGACGTGATCTTGCTCATGATCGGCACCAACGACATGATCCAAAACCGCGACGTCGGCGGCGCCCCCACCCGGCTGGGCGCCCTCCTCGACCGCATCGCGGCCCGCAGGCCCTCCGCGACCGTCATCGTCGCGTCCCTCCCGCCCCTGAGCGACCGGGCACAAGACGCCCGGGCCCGCACCTTCAACGCTGCCCTCCCGGGGCTGGTGAGCACCCGGGCGGCCCAGGGCAGGCGCGTGAAGTTCGTGGACGCCTCCGCCCGGCTGACCCTCGCCGACCTGGCCGACGGGGTTCACCCCAACGCCGCCGGATACGCCAAGCTGGCCGAGCTGTGGCTGGGCGCCTTGCGGGGCCTCTGAGTCTCACCGTTCCCGTCGGCGAGGGGGGCACCCGGACGCTGGGTGCCTCCTTCCCCTTCGTCATCCCGTGACCCGGTGCCGACCGGACGGAAACGCCGTGTTCAGTCCAGTGGGGTGGAGGCGTCCCCGAAGCGGTCGGCCAGGTGGGGGAAGCCCAGCACGTCACACACGAAAAGCCGGGTGAGCCCGGGGTCGAAGTGCCGCCCCGCCTCGCCGATAAGGTGCTCCACGGCGTCCTGGTAGCTCCAGGCGGTCTTGTAGGGGCGCGCGCTCGTGAGGGCGTCGAACACGTCGGCCACCGCCACGATGCGGGCGGCGAGCGGAATCCGGCCCCGCTCCAGGCCGAGGGGATAGCCCTGGCCGTCCCACCGCTCGTGGTGGTGGCGCACCGCGTCCACCGTCTGCACCGGCAGGAACGGCAGGTCGGCGAGAAGCTGCACCCCCCAGACCGGGTGCTGGAGGATCACCTCGTACTCCAGGGGGTCGAGGGGACCGGGCTTTTGCAAGATCGCCTGGGGCACCCGCGCCTTGCCGATATCGTGCAGGGCCGCGCCCCAGCGCACCGCGCCCACCTCGGCCGGGTTCAGGCCCGCCGCCTCGGCGAGCCGCCCCGCGAAGTCCACGATCCGGCGGATATGCTCGGCCTGCCAGGCGTCCTGGCTCACCCCCAGGAAGTTCACCGCCTCGTCGAGGGCCCGCTCGGTGTCCTGAAGCCGCTCGGCGGTGCGGAAGGCGTGCTGCGCGGCCGGGGCGAGCGGTTCGAGCGTCCCCGCCACGTGCTCGCCCCGCGCGCCCCAGGTCGCCCGCACGACGTGGGTGTGCAGCGGCGTGACGAGCGTGAGGTCCTCGATGACCCCCTGGCCCACCCGCAGCGCTCCCGGGTGCCGCGCGCGGTCGTAACGCAGCCAGCGGTGCAGCGGCTGGCCGAGGGCCTCCCCCGGCCTCACCCCGGTTACCGCCTCCCACGCCCCGCCGACCTCCAGAACCAGCCCCGCCCCGTCGAGCAAGAAGAGCGCCGACGGCTGGGCCTCCAGCAGCAGTTGCCGCAGCCCCGGCAGCGCCGCCGGGTCCGGGGTCGCGGGCCGCGGGGCCGGGCGGGCGGGCGCGGGCGCCGCCGGGGCCCCGAAGAAGTCGAGATCGTCAAACAAGAAAGCCCCGCCGCTTCCGGAGGACCGGCCGACCCGCGCGCCGCTCAAGCGCGCTCCGGGTCAGGTCTCCTCCACTCACAGCGGTACCCTAGCGTCTGCGCTGTGAGGAAGACGTGAGCAAGCACCACAGTTGGCCCACGGCCCGTGGCGTCCGCACGTGAACGCGCGGTGAGCCCCCCCCGCGACCCCGTTATGCTCGGTCTCTTCCTGCCTTGCTGTCGTTCTCGTCAAGCGGCTCGCTTCCCCTCTCGCGGCGCCATTGTAGCGCCCCGCCCCGCCGTCAGGTAAAGGTTTGATGATGGGTCTGGCGCGGGAGTCACCGGGACGGTGCGGTCATGGGCCGCCGCGTCGCCCGCGGTTCGGCGGCCACCGGGGGCGATTTGCCCTAGGGTGGGGCCATGTTGCGGGTGCTGTTTGTGGGAGACGTGTATGGGGCGCCGGGGCGCCGGGTGCTGGGGGCGCACCTGCCGGTCATCCGGAGCCGCTTCGACTTCGTGGTCGTGAACGGCGAGAACGCGGCGGGGGGCTACGGCCTGCACCGGGAGGCGGCCGACGCCATCTTGCGCGCCGGGGCGGGCTGCATCACCCTGGGTAACCACGCCTGGCACCACAAGGACGTGTTTGCCCTGATGCTCGACGAGGGGAAGTACCCCCTCGTGCGGCCCCTCAACTACGCCGACCCCGGCACGCCGGGCGTGGGCTGGCGCAGCTTCGAGGTGCGGGCGGCGGGCGGCGGGACCGAGCGGCTGACGGTCGTGAACGTGCTCGGGCGGGTCTTCATGGAGGCGGTGGCGAACCCCTTCCGGGCGATGGACGAGCTGCTGGAGCGGGGTGACCTGGGCAACGTCCTCGTGGACATGCATGCCGAGGCGACGAGCGAGAAAGCGGCGCTCGCGTGGCACCTCGACGGTCGGGTGGCCGCCGTGATCGGCACGCACACCCACGTGCCCACCGCCGACACCCGGGTCCTGCCGGGCGGGACGGCCTTCCAGACGGACGCGGGCTTCACCGGGCCGCGCGACAGCGTGATCGGCGCCGCACCCGGGGGACCCGTGGCGAAGTTCCTGACCGAGCGACCCCACCGCTTCGGGGTGGCGGAGGGGCCCGCCGAGCTGAACGGGGTGATTGTCCAGATGGAGGGGGGGCGGGCCCTGGGGGTGGACCGGTACCGTTACGTGGAGGGGGAGGAACATGGGCATTCGCAGTGACGTGAACGTGCTCGGGCGCACGCTGGGGCAAGTCCTGAGGGAACAGGAGGGCGAGGCCTTTTTCGACCTCGTGGAGCGCACCCGGGCCCTCGTGCGCGAGGTGCGGGCGGGCGGCGACGACCGTGAGCTGCGCGCCCTGCTCTCGGGGCTGGACGCGGCCACCGCCGAGAACCTCGTGCGGGCCTTTTCCTGGTATTTCCAGCTCGTCAACCTCGCCGAGGAGTACGAGCGGGTGCGGGTGCTCTCGGGGACCCAGGGGGTGCGGCCCCAGAGCATCGAGCAGGCCCTCGTGGACCTCCGGGCGCAGGGGGTGAGCGCGGAGGAGGCCGAGGAACTGCTCGCGCGGCTCGACCTGGGGCTCACCTTCACCGCGCACCCGACCGAGATGCGGCGCCGGACGATCCGACACCACCTCGTCGAGGTGACCCGCGACATCCCCAGCCTCGACGAGGCCGGGCAGGAGCGCGTGGCCGCCCACGTCGAGGCGATGTGGAGCACCCCCGAACTGCGGCGCCTCAAGCCCACCGTCCTCGACGAGGTGAAGGGCGGCCTGACCTACGTGGCGAGCATCGCCCAGGCCCTGCCGAACCTGCAACGCGACCTCGCGCGGGGCTTCCGGCACGTCTACGGGCGCGACACGGACGCCCGGCTGCCGCTGTCCTTTTCCTCGTGGATGGGCGGCGACCGGGACGGGAACCCCTTCGTGACCCCGGAGGCGACCCGCGAGGCTCTGAGCCTGCACCGCGAGCGCGCCCGCGAGTTGCTGCTGACCTCCATCCGGCAGGCCTACTCCGACCTCAGCCAGGACGGGACGGCCTCGCAGGGACAGGAACCCTACCGCCAGGAGTTGCAGGCGCTCCACAACGCCGTCCGGGACGGGGAGGGGGTCGAGCTGCTGCCGCGCCTCGAAGCCCTCCAGGCGCGGCTCCACCAAGACGGCCAGCACCGCAGCGCCGACCAGCTCCTCACGCCGCTGCTCGCGGTCGCGCGGGTGTTCGGCCAGCACCTCGTCAGCCTGGATGTCCGCGAGCACAGCGCGCAGACGGGGGCGGCGGTCGCGCGGCTGCTCGCCGAGGCGGGGGTGGAGCCGGACTACCAGAACCTGCCCGAGCACGCCAAGCAGGAGATTCTTACCCGCGAGTTGCGCTCGCGCCGTCCCCTCTGGCCCGCCGGGGAGGTCTTGCCGGAGGAGCTGGAAAAGGCCGTCGGCCCCATCCGGGAGGTGCAGGCGGCGACCAGACTGGTCGGCCCGCGCGCCTTCGGGCGGTACGTCATCTCCATGAGCGAGAGCGTGTCGGACGTGCTCGAACCGCTGCTGCTGGCCCGCGAGGTGGGCTTCCGGGTGCTGCCCGTGCCCCTCTTCGAGACGCTGGCCGACCTCTCCCGCGCTCCCCAGGTGGTGTGGGAGCTGCTGAGCCTGCCCGAGTACCGCGCGGTGCTGGGCGGGGACGTGCAGGAGATCATGCTGGGGTACAGCGACTCGAACAAGGACGCGGGCTTTCTGGCCGCGAACTGGGCGCTGCACGAGGCCCAGCGCCGAGTAAGCGACGTGTGCCGCCGGGCGGGGGTGCGGTGGCGATTTTTCCACGGGCGCGGCACGAGCATCGGGCGGGGGGGCGGCCCGGCGAGTCGCGCGATCCTGGGGCAGCCCGCCGGGACCATCGACGTGGGGCTGCGGATCACCGAGCAGGGGGAGGCGCTCGCCGACAAGTACAGCCACCCGGTCCTCGCCCGGCGCAACCTCGAACAGGCGCTCTACGGCCTGATGCTCGCCGCCGCCCGGCCCGCGCAGGACCCGCCCGCCGAGTGGACGGGGGCGATGGACCGCGCGGCGAAGGCGAGTGCCGCCGCCTACCGCGCCCTGGTGGACGACCCGGCCTTCATCCCCTTTTTCGAGGACGTGACGCCCATCCACGAGATCGCCCGGCTGAACATCGCCTCGCGGCCCGTGCGGCGGCCCGGGGCGCCCAGCCTCTCGAACCTGCGCGCGATCCCCTGGGTGATGAGCTGGACGCAAAACCGCGCGAACCTCCCCGGCTGGTACGGTTTGAGCGAGGGGCTGCGGATGATCGGCCCGGACCTCGCGCGCACGATGTACGCGGAGTGGCCCTTCTTCCGCACGGTCCTCGACAACGCGCAGATGAGCCTCGCCAAGAGCGACTTCCTGATCTTCACGGAATACCTGCGGCTGACAGAGGATCACGACCTCGCCGCGCGGCTGAGGGGGGCCTACGACGAGACCGTCGACCTGGTGCAGGCGGTGGTGGGCGCCGAGCTGCTGGCGAACGAGCCGCGGCTGCGCGAGAGCATCGGGCTGCGCAACCCGTACATCGACCCCATCCACCGCATCCAGGCCGAGCTGCTGCGGCGCGCCCGCTCGTCGGAGGGGGGCCTGGACGAGTTCGAGCGCCCGCTGATGGTGAGCCTCCAGGGCATCGCGGCGGGGGTGCGGAACACGGGGTGAGGCGTTTCCAAACCCGGACATTCAGCGACCATTTGCGCTCCTTCGCCACCGGCTACGTCATCGCGCGGAGGCGGCGCCGCTGTTCATGGGCCACAGTGAGGTGTGGAAGGCCAGCAACCCGAACGCTGTTACACGCTCTGGTTCTCCCAGCGGACGGGCAGCACCCTCCTCTGCTCCGCCTTGCGGTCCACGGGCGTCGCGGGAAGAATCTCCGAACGGCTCAACGACCGTGATCCGCAGGCGACGACGCTGCGCGACCTCCGGGACATGCTGCGGGCAGGCACGACACCCAACGGCGTGTTTGGGCTGAAGTACGGGCCGGATGGGCGGTTCGGGCCGTGGATACAGACCTTCCGCCGGGAACTGGCCCTCCCCCCGGAGATGCCCCGCCCGGACGTGTGGGAGGCTGTATTTCCCAACAGCAGGCATCTCTACATGACGCGCCGCAACAAGGTCCGGCTGGCCGTCTCGTGGTGGCGGGCCATCGTCTCGGGGGAGTGGCACCGCGAGCACGGGCAGGCGCCGCAGGCGGGGGAGTTGCGAGGCCGCTATTCCTTCGACGCGATCAACCACCTCTTTGCCGAATGCAGCCTGCGCGAGGCGGCCACCGAGGAGTTCTTCGCCGAGGGAGGCGTCGTGCCCCTCACGCTCGTCTACGAGGACTTCATCCGCGACTACGAGGGGACGATCCGGGCGGTGCTGATGTACCTGGAGCTTCCCACCGACGTTCCCATCGCTCCCCCGGCGTTCGCGCGACTCGCGGACGGGCTGACGGAGGAGTGGGTCGACCGGTTTCGGGAGGAACGGCAGGCGGGCTGGAGCAACCATGTCTGGTAGAGGCTCCCTGGGGGGAGGGCCGAGAGGCGAACGCTTGAGCTGGAACGGGCCCTGCGTCTGATCCCCTACGATGTCCCTACCTATGCGCCGCCTCCCCCTCCTCGGCGCGCTCCTGGCCTCCCTGGCGGGCGCGCAACCTCCCTCCGGCCCGCCCTCCTGGGAGGGCCAGATCATCTATCAGGTCATGCCCGACCGCTTCTTCGACGGCGACAGGGCGAACAACGCGGGGGTGGACCGCAGCAACCCCCGCGCCTGGCACGGCGGGGACCTCGCGGGGCTCACACAGAAACTGCCCTATATCCAGGGGCTCGGGGCGACCGCCGTCTGGCTCACGCCGATCTACCGGCAGCAGGCGGGCAATTCCTTCGACACCGCGCCCTACCACGGCTACTGGCCCGCCGACTTCCGGGACGTGGACCCGCACTTCGGGACGCTGGGCGACTTCGACGCCTTCACGACGGCGGCGCGGTCGGCGGGGCTGCGGGTGGTGCTCGATCAGGTGGTCAACCACTACGGGTACGGGGCGGAGGCGGTGCGGCAACATCCCGCCTGGTTCAACGGGCAGGCCGAGTGCGACAAGACGACGAACAAGGACGTGGACTGCCCCCTGGCCGGTCTCCCCGACCTCAAGCAGGCAAGCCCCGAGGTCCGCGACCTGCTCCTCGGGAACGCGGACTTCTGGCGGGCACGGGGGGTGGACGCCTTCCGGTACGACGCGATCCGGCACGTGGAGCGGCCCTTCCTGAAAGACGTGCTCGCCCGTGACCGCGCCGCCGGGACGTGGACGCTGGGCGAGTGGTACGGCGCCGACACGGGCACGGTGGCCGAGTGGCAGCGGGCGGGCTTCGACAGCCTGTTCCTCTTCAGCCTGCAAGGGGCGATGCAAAAGAGTGTGATGGGCGGGCAGAGCCTGACCCAGGTGGCGAATGTGCTCTCCCGCCAGGGCGAACTGCCCAGGCCCGGCGAGGTCGCCCTCTTCCTCGACAACCACGACCTGCCCCGTTTCGCGCAGGGCTCGCTCTTCGAGGACGAGGCTCAAACCCGCACCCGTTACGGCCTGCGGGCGCTGCTGACCCTGAGGGGGGTGCCGGTCCTCTGGCAGGGCACCGAGATCGCCCTGCGGGGAGGGGCGGACCCCGACAACCGCCGCGACATGCGCTTCGAGGACGGGTGGACGACCGCCGAGAAGGCCGTGTACGCCGCTGCGCGGGACGCCATCGCCGTCCGCAGGGCCAGCCGCGCCCTGAGCGTGGGCACCCAGACCCTGCGGCCCGTGCCGGACACCCTGCAAGACGACCTCCTGCTCCTGACCCGGGAGGTGGACGGCGAGCGGGTGCTGGCGGCGTGGCACGGGGGCAGAGAGCGCAGGACCTACAGCCTGCGTCTGAGCACCCTGGGGCTGACGGCGGCGGATCAGGCCGTCACGCGCAGCCTGTACGCCGGGCAGGACGCCAGGGTCAGCGTGGGCGGCGGGTGGCTGCACCTCAGCCTGCCGGGGAAGGACGCGGCGGTGTTCGGGCTGAGGTAGGCGGCAGGACGGGGCGAGGCGTCCGGAACGAGGCCCACCCCCTCCCCCTGCACTACCATGCTCCCCGTGCGTTCCCCCCTGCCCCGCGCCGTCCTGACCCGCCTGGAGACCGGGCGGCTGGTGGTCCTCAGCGTGGTGCTCGGCGCCCTGGTGGGGGGGTTGTGCATTCCGCTGCGGCTGGGGCTGGACTTGCTGCTGCGGCTGGGAGCCCGGGTGACCGGCTACTCGCCCCCCGGCACCCCCGGCGAGGGCGGGTTGCTGATGGCCTTTGTCGGGACGGCGCTGCCCTGGGGGCTGCTCGCCCTGCCGGTCGTGGGGGCCGCCTGCGCGTGGCTGGTGCCCAGGGAGACGGGCGGGCCCCTCGCGCAGCTCGTGGGGGGCTACCACGCGCGGGGGCAGTGGCCCACTCCCCCCCTCCAGCTCCGGACGATGGCGGCCACGCTGCTGGGGTACGGGGCCGGGCTGCTCGTGGGCCGCGACGCCCCCTTCACGATGGTCGGGCAGCTCGGCGCGCGGGTGCTGCGGCGGGCCACCCGGCTCGACGCGGTGGAGACGCGCACCCTGACGCTGGCGGGGGCGGCGGCGGGGCTGGGGGCGGTGCTGCACGCGCCCCTCGCGGCGGCGGTCCTCGTGACCGAGGTGCTCTACCGCCGCTTCGAGTTCGAGTTCGAGGTGCTGATGCCCTGCGTGCTCGCCTCGGTGGCGGCGTACGCGGTGTACGGGGCGGCCTTCGGGTTCACGCCCCTGTTCAGCGTCCAGGATCTCCAGGGACCCGCCCTCGCCCAGGCGCTGGGCTTCGCGGGGGTGGCGCTGGCGGTGACGCTGGCGGGGTGGGCGTCCCTCCTCGGCTCCCGGGTGCTGCCCGAGCCCTGGACGGCCGGGGTCCCGCGCGTGGTCCTGGGAGGCGCCTTCGGGCTGCTCACGGCGGCGCTGGCGGTCCTGGGCACCCCCGCCGTGCTCGGTGACGGGTCGGGCTGGGTGCAGCTCGGGCTCTCGGGCTTTCTCGGGCCGGAGGCGGTCGGGGTGGGCGCGTGGCGCTGGCTGCTCCTCGCGCTGGGGGCGCGGCTGGCCTTCGGGGGCGGGGTGCTGCCGTCGGTGGGGGTGGGCGGGCTGCTCGGCACCGGAGGGGCGACGTGGCTCGGGCTGGACCCGGCGGTCGGTGCGCTCGTCGGGTCCGTCGCCTTTCTCACCGCCACGCTGAACGTGCCCGTGGCGGCGGCGCTGCTCGCGGTGGCCTGGGGCGGCGACGCCATGCTGCCCACCGCCCTGCTCACCGCCGGGCTGGCCCACGTCGTCAGCGGCGAGGCGGGCCTGCTCGGCGTCCAGGCCCGCTCCCGCGCCGCGAGTGCCGTCCACGCGGGGGGCGCCCTCACCCTGCTGCCCGAGGGGGTCCGGCTGGCCGCACGCCGCTCCCCGGAGGACACGCCCGGCACCCCACTCGACGCCCCCGCCGCGGACGGCGGCCCCGCCCCCCTCACCTCCGACCGCGAGCTGTACCGGCGGGCGGTGCCGAGCGGGTGGCAGGGGGCGCGGCTCTCGGTCCTCTCCCTCCCCCCCGGTGTGGAGGTCGTGGGCATCGTGCGGGAGGGGACCGTGCGCCCGCCCCGCCCGGAGCTGCGCCTCACCGCCGAGGACGAACTCGTCTTCCTGGCGCGGCCTGAAGCATACGCCGCCCTCGAAGGGGTGCTGCGGCTGCCGGGCTGAGGCCCCCGTCTCCCCATCCTGAACACGCCTCCCGGGCCGTGCCCATAATGCCCGGGTGTCGGTCGTCCGCCCCCTTCCCCGCCGAGCGTCCTGGAGCCGCGACGAGCGGCTGGGCATCCTCAACGGCTGGCTGGTGCTGCTGGGCGACGGCTTTCTCAACGTGTCGGTGGTGCTCGCGGGCTTCGCGGCGCGGCTGGGGGCGCCCAACGCCGTGATCGGCCTGCTGCCCGCCATCGCGGGGGGCGGGTGGATGCTGCCGCAACTCCTCGTCGCCGCGCGGGTGCGGTCCCTGCCGCACAAGCTGCCGGTGTACCGCTCGGCGGCGCTGGTGCGGCTGCTCTCCTACCTGGCGATGGTGATCGTCGCGGCGACGCTGGCGGAGCGGCCCGCGCTGTGCCTCACCCTCTTCGTGCTGGCGATGCTCGTCAACGCGGTCGCCTCGGGGGTGGCGGGGCTCCCCTTCCTGGAGGTCGTGAGCAAGGTCGTGCCGCCCGAGCGGCGGGCCCGCTTCTTCGGCACCCGCAACCTGTACGGCGGGCTGCTCGCCTTCGGGGCGGGGCTGGGGGTGCGCTGGATTCTCTCGTCCGGTTTGAGCTTCCCGCTGAACTACGCGCTGATCTTCCTGCTCGGCGCCGCCGCGTACACGGTGGGATACGGGGTCTTCGGGCGGGTCAGCGAGCCCCCGGACGAGCCCCAGCCCCCCGGCAACTTCCGGGACGAGGTGCGGGCCATCCCGTCCACCCTCGCCGACCGTCACTTCCGCGCCTTCCTGACGGTGCGGCTGCTGCTCGCCGCCGCGAGCCTCGGGGACCCCTTCTACGCCGTGTACGCCCTGCGCGACCTCGGGTACCCGGCGGCCACCCTGGGCGTCTTCGTGATGACCCTGACCGGCGTGGCACCCCTGTCCAACCTCTTCTGGCAGCGGGTCGCGGAGCGCAAGGGCTCGCGGCGCATCATCCGGTACGCGTCCTTCTCGGCGATCCTCGCGCCGCTGACCGCGCTCACGGTGGGGACGCTGGGGCTGGGAAGCTGGGCGTACCTGCTCGTCTTCCTCTTCTCCAGCGTGGCGGCGCAGGGCTTCAACCTCGGGCACACCAACCACCTCCTCAACATCTCGCCGCCGGAGGCCCGCAGCCGGTACATCGGCACGCTGAACACGCTGGTGGGCACGGCCCTCTTCGCCCCGGTCGTGGGCGGGGTGATCGCCGACGCCCTCGGGTACCGCGCCGTCTTCGGCCTCGCCGCCGTGCTGTTCGCCCTGGCGTGGTGGCAGTGCGGGAGGCTGCGCCGGGACGCCTGAGGGGCAGGAACTCTCCGCAATTCCGCGAACGGGGACAGTTCCGCCGGCCCCCGGAGGGCGACAATAGGACGGGGCCGCGTGGTGGACTCCGAGCGCCTCCTCCACCCGCCCCGAGGAACCGCCCATGACCATTCTCCCGCCCGACCGAGACCCCGAGGACCAGCCCTCCCCCCGCGCCCGGCCCACCCGCCGCGAGTTCCTGCGCCACGCCGCCCTCTTCACGGGGACGGTGGCGGCCCTGGGCGGCGGCCTGACCCTGCTCACCCGCCGACCCGGGGCCGTGGACACCACGCCGGGAGAAGACCTCGTGTGGCGCCCGAACCACCCCCCCGGCCCCTACGACACGGCGGAGGCGGTCACGCCCTACCGCGAGGCGACGACCTACAACAACTTCTACGAGTTCGGTTTCGGCAAGGACGACCCCGCCCGCCGGGGGGGCAGCCTGCGCACGCGGCCCTGGACCGTCCAGATCGACGGGGAGGTCCGCAGGCCGCAGACCGTGGACCTCGACACCCTCCAGTCGTGGTTCCCCCTCGAAGACCGCATCTACCGGATGCGTTGCGTGGAGGCTTGGTCGATGGTGATGCCGTGGCTGGGCTTCCCGCTCGCCGCCCTCTTGAAGCGGGTGGAGCCGACCGGGCAGGCGCGGTACGTCCAGTTCACGGCCCTGCACGACCCGGAGCAGCTTCCCGGCCAGCGTTCCGGCGTGCTCGACTGGCCCTACGTGGAGGGGCTGCGGCTGGACGAGGCGCTACACCCCCTCACCCTGATGGCGGTGGGGCTCCAGGGGCGGGTCCTGCTCCCCCAGAACGGGGCGCCGCTACGGCTCGTCGTGCCCTGGAAGTACGGTTTCAAGAGCATCAAGTCGGTCGTGCGGATTACCCTCACCCGCGAGCAGCCGCGCACGACGTGGAGCGAGGCCGCGCCCGACGAGTACGGCTTCTACGCGAACGTCAACCCGGCGGTGGACCACCCGCGCTGGAGCCAGGCCAGCGAGCGCCGCATCGGGGAGCTGGGGCGCCGTCCGACCCTGCCCTTCAACGGGTACGCGGAGGGGGTGGCCCACCTGTACGCGGGGATGGACCTGAGGCAGTTCTTTTGACGGTCCGGTCTCCCGCCCGTGTTCCCCGCCGCCCCCTCCCCTGGCTCGTCCCGGCGGTGACGGCGGGTGGCCTCCTCCCCTTGGCCGTGCTGCTCTCGGACGCCTGGACGGGGGCGCTCGGCGCGAATCCGGTTCAGCGGGCCCTGCACCAGACCGGCCTCCTCGCCCTCGTGCTGCTGATCCTCTCGCTCGCCTGCACGCCGCTGCGGCTGGTCTTCCGGTGGACCTGGCCCGCGCGCATCCGCCGGGCGCTGGGCCTGCTCGCCTTCGGGTACGCCGCGCTGCACTTCCTGATCTACCTGTTCGACCAGGGATTCGCGCCCGGCGCCGTCGTCACCGACGTGTTGGAGCGGCCCTTCATCACCGTCGGCTTCATCGCGCTCCTGCTCCTCGTGCCGCTGGCGTGGACGAGCAGGTCGGATTCGATACGCCGACTCGGATTCGCCCGCTGGCAACGGCTCCACCAACTCGTCTACGTGGCGGTGAGCCTCGCCGCCCTGCACTACTGGTGGGGAGTCAAGAAGGACCACACCGCCCCGTTCCTGGCCGTTCTCGCCCTCGCGGCGCTGTTCGCGGTGCGGCGGGTGTGGAACCGGCGGCAGCCCGTCCGGACGCGGGCCACGCAGCCGGGCGACTGACACCCAGCCTGCCGGGATTCAGTGCCCGAGAATCTTGCCCAGGAACGCCTTCGCGCGCTCGTGCTGGGGGTTGGTGTAGAAGGCCTCGGGCGTCGTGTCCTCCACGATCTGGCCCGCGTCGAAGAAGAGGATGCGGTCGGCGACCTCCCGCGCGAAGCCCATCTCGTGCGTGACGACGAGCATGGTCATGCCGGTGCGCGCGAGCTCCTTCATCACGTCGAGCACTTCCTTGATCATCTCGGGGTCGAGGGCGCTGGTCGGCTCGTCGAAGAGCATCACCTTGGGGTCCATCGCCAGGGCGCGGGCGATGGCGACGCGCTGCTGCTGCCCGCCGGAAAGCTGCGCCGGGTACTTCTGCGCCTGCTCCTCGATGCCGACGCGGCGCAACAACTCCAGCCCGCGTCTCTCGGCCTCGGCCTTGCTCGTCTTGCGAACCCGGGTGGGCGCGAGGGTGATGTTCTCCAGCACGGTGAGGTGCGGGAAGAGGTTGAAGGACTGGAAGACCATCCCGACCTCGCGCCGGATCGCGTCGAGGTTGCGGGCCCCCTGGAGGGGAATGCCGTCTACCGTGATGCTGCCGCCGTCGTGCGGGTCGAGCGCGTTGATCGTGCGGATGAAGGTGCTCTTGCCGCTGCCCGAGGGCCCGATGATGACGACGACCTCGCCGGGCCGGACGCTCATGCTCACCCCGCGCAGGGCGTGGAAGTTCCCGAAGTGCTTGTGCACGTCCTGAGCGACGATGATGGGCTGCACCGCCCGGGTGTCTGCGCCCGTGCCCGTGCCGGTGGAGACGGAGCCGGTGATGATCTGGGTCATGCGCGGAGTGTACAGGCTGCCGGAGGAGGGGACGTTGAGCGGCGCCCGCGACCCGGACGGTCTGTGGCGCGCGAAGCCCCCGGCGGCCCGGGGTGGAAGCGGCTCCAACCTTCATCACATGCTAAACTTCACGCCACCCGCCGCACCGGCAACCCTCCACCGTTGCCCACAAGGAGCCTCCATGAAGACAGTCACCACCGCCCTGCTGCTCGGCACCGCCGCCGTGGCGCTCGCGCAGGGCACCACCTTCCTGACCATCGGTTCGGGCGCCACCACGGGCGTGTACTTCCCGGTCGCCACGGGGATGGCGAAGCTGATCAACGACTCCGGCAGCGGTGTGCGCGCCAACGCCCGCTCGACGGGGGGCAGCGTGTTCAACGTGAACGCCCTCGGGACGGGGGAGCTGGACGCCGCCATCGCGCAGAACGACATCGTGTACTACGCCTACCGGGGCACGGGCATCCAGGCCTTCCAGGGCAAGGCGAACAACAAGCTGCGCACGATGGCCGTTCTCTACCCTGAGGTGCTGCACGTCATCGCCCGCCGCGACGCGGGGATCAACTCCATCGCCGACCTGAGGGGCAAGCGTGTGGTGATCGGCGACCTGGGCTCGGGCACCGAGCAGACGGCGCGGCAGGTGCTGGAGGCGTACGGGCTGAGCTTCGACGACCTCGGGCAGGCGCTGCGGGTGTCGCCCGCGCAGGGCATCACCCTGATGCAGGACAAGCGCGCGGACGCCCTCTTCTACACGGTCGGCGTGGGCGCGAGCGCCATCTCGCAGATCGCGCAGACGGTGGACGTGAAGGTCGTGCCCGTGGGCGGCAATCAGGCTTCGGCCCTGATCAAGAAGTACCCCTTCTACGTGCGCTACAACATCCCCGCCCGCAGCTACAAGGGCGTGGGCGCCACCGTCCCCAGCGTGGCCGTGCAGGCGACCCTGGTGACGACCACCGGCGTCAGCGAGGACGCCGTGTACCGCGCGATGAAGGCCGCCTTCGACAACGAGGCCGAACTCAAGGGCCTGCACCCCAGCCTCGCGACCAACTTCTCGTACGACAAGGCCGTGAAGGGCCTGCCCGCGCCGCTGCACCCCGGCGCCGCGAAGTTCTTCCGCGAGAAGGGCGTCAGCGTCCGCTAGGCACCCCCTGGGGCCAGCACCCGGGCCAGCCGCCCACCCCCTGCGGCTGGCCTCTTTTATTCGGGAAAGGATGAGTGACCTGTGAGTGACCCGACGAGACCGATCTCCAGCGACCCCAGCCTGGAGATGACCGAGGGCGAGCGCCGCGCCATCGAGATGGTGGAGGCCGCCGAGACGGGCGGACGCAAGCTGTTCGGCTGGCAAAAGGGGCTGGTGACGGCCCTGGCCGTCGTCTGGTGCCTTTTCCAGATGTACGCGGCGCAGGTGGGCACCCTCGACCCCATCGTCTTGCGGGCGACGCACCTCGCCTTCGCCTTCGCGCTGGGGTATCTGGTGTTCCCCTTCCGCAAGACGCCGGGCCAGGCCCAGGTGGGCGTGCCGTGGTACGACTGGATTCTGGGGGCGATTGCCACCGGGAGCGCCGTCTACCTGATCGCCGAGTACCCCACCATCGCCAACGTGCAGGGCGGGGTGCTGAATTCCACGGACGTGTGGGTGGGGAGCGCGATGGTGATCCTGCTGCTGCTCGCCGCGTGGCGCACCATCGGGATCGCCATGCCCATCGTCGCGCTGGTGTTTATGCTGTACGCGCTGACGGGACCACGGGGACTGATCCGGGCGGACCTGGGGCCGCAGCTCCAGCTCCACGCCGGGCAGACCTGGCCGCAGGTCGTCGGGCAGCTCTTCGCCAACACGGAGGGCATCTTCGGCACGGCCATCGGCGTCAGCGCGCAGATCGTCTTCCTGTTCGTGCTGTTCGGCGCGATCTTCGACAAGCTCGGCGCGGGCGACTGGTTCATGAACGTGGCCCAGGGGCTGCTCGGCGGGTTCCGGGGCGGCCCGGCGAAGGCGAGCGTGCTGTCGAGTGCGCTCAACGGCATCATCAGCGGGTCGGCGGTGAGCAACGTCGTGACCGGCGGCAACATCACCATCGGCACGATGAAGCGGGTCGGGTACTCCGCCGAGAAGGCGGGCGCCATCGAGGTGGCGAGCAGTTCCAACGGCCAGCTCATGCCCCCGGTGATGGGCGCGGCGGCCTTCATCATGGCGCAGAACCTCAACATCGAGTACCGCTCGCTGATCCTCGCCGCCGCGATTCCCGCCTTCCTGTGCTACGGGGCGCTGCTCGTCGTCACGCACATCGAGGCGCTCAAGCTGGGGCTGCGCGGCCTGCCCCGCAGTGAACTTCCGCCCGTGCGGCGGACGCTGATCTCGGGCTGGTATTACCTTCTGCCGCTGAGCTACCTGATCGGCACGCTGACGATCAACCCGGAGGCGACGCCCGAGCGGGTCGCGCTGAACACCATCTTCCTGATGATCGCCATGATGTTCGTGCAGGAGGCGTGGCGGGCGGGCCGGGACGGGCGGGGCGTGGGCCGGGGCCTGGCGGACGGCGGGCGAATGCTGATCCAGGCCTTCGAGAGTGGCGCGCGCTCCATGATCGGCATCGCCATCGCCACCGCCGCCGCCGGGATCATCGTGGGCATCGTGACGATCACCGGACTGGGCTTCGGGCTGGCGGATATCGTGCAGCTCGTGAGCAGCGGCTTCCGCGACCTGCTGACCGGAGTCGCGGGGCTGATTCCGGGGGTGAACGCCGCCCAGGTCGCCACCTTCGGCGCGATGCTGATCGTGCTGTTCATGGCACAGCTCATCGCCCTGGTCCTGGGGATGGGGCTGCCCACCACCGCGAACTACATCCTGATGAGTGCGTTGATCGTGCCCATCGTCGCCCGGATCGCGGGGCTCGACACGAGCAACCCGGCGCAGATGCTCCCGGTCCACATGTTCGTCTTCTACTTCGGCATCATGGCCGACTCCACGCCGCCCGTGGCGCTCGCCGCCTTCGCCGCCGCCGCGATCTCGGGCGGAAATCCGGTGGCGACCGGGATTCAGGCGTTCCAGTACGAACTCAGAACGGCCCTGCT
Source organism: Deinococcus aestuarii (assembly GCF_018863415.1). Lineage (NCBI taxonomy): Bacteria > Thermotogati > Deinococcota > Deinococci > Deinococcales > Deinococcaceae > Deinococcus > Deinococcus aestuarii. The sequence goes on from NZ_JAHKSN010000001.1 coordinate 210,203, forward strand.
CGCCTACATGATGTTCTTCAACCCGTCGCTGCTGCTGATCGCGGGCAACAGGCTCGGCGGCCTGCCCTGGGTCGAGGCCGTGCCGATGGTCCTCTTCGCCTTCATCGGCCTCGTCGCCTTCAGCGCGGCCACGCTGCGCTACCTGCACCGCCGCACCACCCTCCTCCAGACGCTGATCCTGCTCGTCGCGTCCTTCATCCTGATCATCCCCACGCAGATCGTCTGGAACCTCGCCGCGCTGGGCCTGATCGCCGCCGTGTACTTCTGGCAGAAGGCGGGCAGCCGGGGCGAGCCGCCTGCGGTGGTGGCGGCGGCCTGAGGGAGCGGTCAGCCGTCAGCTTTCAGCGGTCGGCAAAAAACCCCCGGTGCAGGAGGCCGGGGGCTTTGGCTGTTGCTGCTGACGGCTGACCGCTGAAAGCTGAGAGCCTACCTCGTGGCGATCTTCACCCGCTTCTCCAGTTGATCCGTGAACAGCGTCATCACCGTCGTCAGCGCGAGGTACACGGCGGCGACGGTCGCCAAAACCGGGACAGGTTGGAAGGTTTCACTTGAGACGCGATCCCCGGCCAATGTGAGTTCGAGAAGGGCTATGGTCGAGGCGAGCGAGGAGTCCTTGAGCAGCGCCACGAGGTTGTTCACCAGCGGCGGCACGACGATCCTGAGAGCCTGCGGGAGGACGACCGTGCTCATGGTCTGCCCGCCGCTGAGGCCCAGGCTGCGCGCCGCCTCGCCCTGGCCGCGCGGGATGGCGAGGATGCCCGCGCGGATGACCTCGGCGTTGTAGGCGCCCACGTTCAGGGAAAGAGCGATCACGGCGGACCAGAACTCGTCGAGGCGGATGTTCAGCCCGACCGCTTGCAGGATGGGCGGCAGCGCGTTGTACACGAAGAGAATCTGCACGAGCAGGGGCGTGCCGCGAATCAGCCAGATGAAGAGCCCGGCGGGCGCGCGCACCAGCCACAGCGCACTCGTCCGCTGGATACCCGCCACGATGCCGATCACCAGCCCGATCAACCCGCTGACCACCGTCAGTTGCAGGGTCATCCGCGCCCCCTCCACGAACAGGTCGGCGCGGGGGCCGATGGGGTCGGGAACGGCGCGCAAGACCTGGGTGATCAGGAAGAAGAGGAGCAGGAAGGCGGCGACCGCGCCCACGAGCCACAGCAGCAGGTTCACGCCGCCGAGGGGTGGCCGGGGCGTGGTCTTCTGGGCCGTCATTCGTCGTCCCCGGCAGGCGGGGCGGAGTGGAATGTGGGTTGGATTGTCATTGACTGATCATTCCACAAATCGCGGCGTCCGGTGCCCGTCCCCGTGGGCCGTCCGGGGGTGGAAGTCCCGTCGTGCACGCAGAAAAATCCCGGCCGCCCGCGAGCGACCGGGAGGGCGGTGCGGCGTGGGCTCAGCGGCAGCGGATGTCCTGACCGAAGTACTGGCCGCTGACCCGCGCGTAGGTGCCGTTGTTCTGCACCTTGGTCAGGGCGGCGTTGAGTTCCTTGAGCAGGCTCACGTTGCCCTTGCGCACCGCCATGCCGATGCGCTCGTTGAACAGCAGGTCACCCTGCACGAGCTTGCCCTTTTGCGCCTTCACGAGGTCGAGCCCGGTGAACTTGTCGCCCACCCAGGCGTCGGTGCGGCCCGCGAGCAGCGCGGCCTGGGCGTCGGTGTCCTTGGGGAAGGTCTTCACGTCGCCCACGCCGGGGACCTTGCGCACGTTCTCCAGGTAGGTCGTGCCGACCTGCACGGCGACCGCCTTGCCCCGCAGGTCGGCGGCGGTCTTCGGGCCCCCCGGCTTGGCGACGATGGCGCCGCCCGTGCAGTAGTGCGGATTCGAGAAGTCCACCGCCCGCGCCCGCTCGGGCGTGATGCCGTGGGAAGCGATCACGAAGTCGTAGCGGTCCTGGTTGAGCCCGATCAGCAGGTTGTCGAAGGGCTGGGTCACCCACTGCACCTTCACGCCCAGCGTCTTGGCGAGCTCATCCGCGAGGTCCACCTCGAAGCCCGTCAGTTCCTTGCCCTTCAGGATGTTGAAGGGCGGGAAGGCGCCTTCCGTGGCGATCCGGACCGTACCGTTGCGCTTGATCTCGTCCCAGGTGCGCGCCTCGGCGGCGGTGGCGAGCAGGGTCAGGGCGGTCAGGGTCAGCAGGGCTCTTTTCATCATGCAGGTTCCTCCGGTGGTGGGCTGGGTGGGATGTTCCGGCACTCTAGCGCCTGGATAAAGGCTGGAGGAAGACCGCGCAGATGAGGAAGCTGACCCGCCTCGCACGAACGGGCGCCGCCTCCCGAGGGGGAAGGCGGCGCCGTGTGAGGCGGGGCGGGGTTCAGTCGTCGGCGGAGACGCTGCCGAGGTTGACGACCCGGCGCGAGGCGTCGCCGTCGTACTCGTAGCCCAGGCCCAGGGTGTCGGCCTGACCGCGCGTGCCGGTTGGGGTGCCGCGGTCGATGGCGGCCTCCGAGGCAGGGTCGAAGGCGTGCAGGCGGGTCTGGTCCACGAGCAGCTCGATGTCGTCGCCGGGCTGCAAGATGGCCTGGCCCTCGATCTTGGCCGTGAGGGTCTGCCCCGCCACGTCGATGATCAGGTCGGTCTGGGCGCCCAGCGGCTCGACGACCACGACCTTGCCGCGCAGCACGTTGGTGCCGTGCGGAATGTCGTTCTGGCCGTGCCCGACCACGCCGAGGTGCTCGGGACGGATGCCCATGAACACGTCCTTGCCCTCATAGGCCCGCAGGCTTTGCGCGAGGCGGCCCATCGGCGCGACGCGGCTGTCGCCGATCACGAACTCGCCCCCCTGCACCTTGCCCGTCAGGAAGTTCATGCTCGGGCTGCCGATAAAGCCCGCCACGAACTTGTTTTGCGGGAAATCGTAGAGGTTCATCGGCGTGTCCACCTGCATGATCAGGCCGTCACGCATCACCACGATGCGGTTGCCGAGCGTCATCGCCTCCACCTGGTCGTGCGTCACGTAGATGATCGTGGCGCCCAGGCGGCGGTGGAGTTGAGAAATCTGCGAGCGCATCTCCACGCGCAGCTTCGCGTCGAGGTTCGAGAGCGGCTCGTCCATCAGGAAGACCTTCGGCTCGCGCACGATGGCGCGGCCCATCGCCACGCGCTGACGCTGACCGCCCGAGAGCTCCTTGGGCTTGCGGCCCAGCAGGTGCTCGATCTGGAGGATCTTCGCCGCGTCGCGCACCCGCTTGTCGATCTCGTCTTTCGGCGTCTTGCGCAGCTTCAGGCCGAAGGCCATGTTCTCGTAGACGTTCATGTGCGGGTAGAGCGCGTAGTTCTGGAAGACCATCGCGATGTCGCGGTCCTTGGGCGGCACGTCGTTCACAATCCGGTCGCCGATGCGCAGGGTGCCGTCCGAGATGTCCTCCAACCCCGCGATCATGCGCAGCGTGGTGCTCTTGCCGCAGCCCGACGGCCCCACGAACACCATGAACTCGCGGTCCGCGATGTGGAGGTTGAAGTCCTTCACCGCGTGGTGCTTGGTGCCGTAACGCTTGTTGATGTGCTCCAGAACGACTTCCGCCATGAGTGGCCTACCTTTCGCCCCTGCTCTTGCCCGTGAAAGGTTCCCAAAATGGGAATCGGGCAACCGGGGTACGAGAACGAGAATCCCGGGGTGTACGCTGACGCTGGGCTGACGGGTGAAGTTTACCACGGGCGGAGCGCGGCGGGACAAGGCGGCGGCGTGGCTGGACCCGGATCAAGACGGGGCGCGGTCGGCCCCCATCCCCTGGGTCGCCGCGAAGGGCGCCTCTCCGGGGCCCGGGGACGGGTTCGCTCAGCATGACCCGGGGGCTCCCCCGCGACGCCAAGGGGGCGCAGACCCACCGGCCCACGCCCCCTTCCCTCGCCGCCGCTCAGCTCGCCTGCCCGAACTCCATGCGGAAGACGTACTTCGTGACCTCGCCCTTGAGGTTGTCGATCATGTCGTTGAACATGTTCGTCGCCTCGAACTTGTATTCGGTGAAGGGATCGCGCTGGCCGTACCCGCGCAGGCCGATGCCCTGCCTGAGCACGTCCATGCCGTGCAGGTGCTCTTTCCAGTGCTGGTCCACGACCTGAAGCAGCACGTAGCGTGACAGGCTGTTGAGCATGGTCGGGCTGAGTTCGTCCTTGCGGGCGTCGAAGGTGTCGGCCACCGCGCCGAGCAGGTGCGCGTGCGCGTCCGCCGGATTCATGCCGCGCAGGGCCTCGAAGTCGTACGCGCCGAGCTGGGGCACCGCGTCGAGCATGTTCGTCCGCAGGGTTTCCAGGTCCCAGGTCTCGGGAGATTGGTCGGCGGGCGCGTACATGGCGAGCTGCATCTCCGCGAAGTCGGCGATCATGCCCTCGGTCGATTCCTCCACGTCCTCGTCGGCGCCGAGCAGCACCTCGCGGCGCTGGGCATAGATCGTGTCGCGCTGCTTGCTCATCACGTTGTCGAACTCCAGCAGTTGCTTGCGGATGCCGAAGTTGCGGTCCTCGACCCGGGCCTGCGCGCGCTCGATGGCCCCCGTCACCATCTTCGCCTCGATGGGCTGGGTGTCGTCCATCCCGAGGCGGTCCATCATCGCCACCACGCGGTCGTTGGCAAACAGGCGCATCAGGTCGTCCTCGAAGGAGACGTAGAAGCGGCTGGAGCCCGGGTCGCCCTGACGCCCCGCGCGGCCCCGGAGCTGGTTGTCGATCCGGCGCGACTCGTGCCGCTCGGTGCCGATGATGTGCAGCCCGCCGATCTCCTGCACGCGGGCCCGGTCGGCGATGGTGTCGGCCTGGAGCCCCTGCGCCTGCCGCACGAAGTCGGCGGTCATGCCCGGAATCCGCATCCCCAGTTCCTCGGCCTCGGGGTCCTGGCGGCTGATCGCCTTGATAAAGGCCTCGGGCTCGGGCGCGTACCGGCTGATCCCGAGCTGCCCCTCGATGGCCTCGCCCAGGATGTACTCCGCGTTGCCGCCCAGCATGATGTCGGTGCCGCGCCCCGCCATGTTGGTGGCGATGGTGACGGTGCCGCTCCTGCCCGCCTGCGCGATGATGCTCGCCTCCTGCGCCTCGAACTTGGCGTTCAGCACCGCGTGCTGAATGCCCGCCTCCTGCAAGAGGGCGCTGAGCTGCTCGCTGGTGACGATGCTCGCCGTGCCGATGAGGACCGGTCGCCCGGTCGCGTGCATCTCCCTGACCTCCTCCACCACCGCCCGGTACTTGCCCAGGCGGGTGCGGTACACCAGGTCTTCGGCGTCCTTGCGGACGATGGGCCTGTTCGTGGGGATCACGAGCACGTCCGAGCCGTAGATGTCGAGGAATTCCTTTTCCTCGGTCTTGGCGGTGCCCGTCATCCCGGCGAACTTGCCATACAGGCGGAAGAAGTTCTGGTAGGTGATCGTGGCGAGCGTCTGGTTCTCGTTCTCGATCTTGACGCCCTCTTTCGCCTCGATGGCCTGGTGCAGCCCCTCGCCGTAACGGCGGCCCGGCATCGAGCGGCCCGTGAACTCGTCGATGATGATGACCTCACCCTCGTTGTTCACGATGTAGTCCTTCTCGCGGTGGTAGAGCTCACGCGCGCGGATCGCCTGGGTGATCATGTGCGCCTTGTCCATGTTCTCGGGGCTGTAGAGGTCGGGCAGCGAGAGCAGCCGCTCGATCTTGGAGATGCCGCCCTCGGTGACGTGGACCTGCTTGCCCTTCTCGTCGATGGTGTAGTCGCCGGTGGGCTCCGCGCGCTTGCCGGGCTCGGCGGGCTCGCCGCGTTGCAGGCGCCGGATCAGCTTGGCGTAGACGTAATAGAGGTCGGTCGCCTTCTCGGCGGCCCCCGAGATGATCAAGGGCGTGCGGGCCTCGTCGATCAGGATGGAGTCCACCTCGTCCACGATGGCGAAGTTCAGCGGATGCTCCGCCCGCAGCACGAGCTGCTCGCGGCTCTGCGCCATGTTGTCGCGCAGGTAGTCGAACCCCAGTTCCGAGTTGGTGACGTAGGTGATGTCGCAGCCGTAGGCGGCCTGACGCTGGTGCGGCTGCATGTCGCGGGTGATCAGGCCGACGGTGAGCCCGAGCGTGCGGTAGAGCAGCCCCATCTCCTCCGCGCCGACGCGGGCGAGATAGTCGTTCACCGTGACGAGGTGAGTCCCCTTGCCTTCCAGGGCGTTGAGCGCGAGGGCCAGCGTGGCGACGAGCGTCTTGCCCTCGCCCGTGCGCATCTCGGCGATGCGGCCCTGGTGGAGCGCCGTTCCGCCGATAAGCTGCACGTCGTAGTGCCGCTTGCCGATGGCGCGCCTCCCCGCCTCGCGGATCAGGGCGAAGGCGGGCACGAGCACGTCGTCGAGCGATTCGCCGCCCTCCTGCACCCGCCGCCGCAGGTCCATGAACGCCTCGGCGAGGTTCTCGACCTTTTTCGTCTCTTCTTCGAGCGCGTTCACGGGCCCCACCACCGTTTTCACGATGCGCTGCACGTCGCGCTGGTTGTTGTCGAACACTTTGTTCAGGACACGGAACATATCGCCCGAGTATAGCGCGGCAGACCTCACGCCCGCCTGACAAGTTCAGTGAGATGGGCGTAAGGAAGTTGAGCCAAAGAGACTCAGAGGGAGGGCGATGAAAGCCGGCAGAATCTGGTCAGAAAGACCAGGAAGGAGGCTGAACATGACCAAGCTCGTGAAGGTGCAGGATGCCAAGGCCAACCTGAGCCAACTTATCCGCGAGGCGGAGGCGGGAGAGACCGTCATCGTGACGCGACACGGAAAGCCGACGGTGCGGCTGGCGGTGGTGGAGCCGGAACCCGAGACCGGACCGGTTCGCATGGCGATAGAAGCGTTCCGGAACGTCCCCAAGGGCGACATCGAGTTCGAGCGTGACCGGACGCCCTGGGGCGAGATGGATCTGGACTTCGATTGATGCCCTATCTCCTGGACACCAATACCGTCAGCGAGACGGCCAGGCTCCGTCCGAACCCCGACTTGATGGCGTTTCTCGCCTCTGTCCCCCTGACCGAGACCTATCTCAGCGCCATCACCGCCGGGGAAATTGAGTATGGCGTCGAGCGTGTGAGCGATCCGACCCGCCGCGCTCGACTTCGGGCCTGGGTTGACGGACTGCTCGAAAGGGATTATGTGGGGCGAGTCCTGCCTATCACCAGAGACGTGATGACAACCTGGGCGCAACTCGTCTTGCGCAGCGGCAAAACGCCCGGGCAACTCCCCCGAATGGACTCGCTCCTGGCCGCGACGGCCCCCCACCACCGCCTGACCCTCGTCACCCGCAACACCGCCGACTTCCAGGCCCTCGGCGTCCCACTCCTTAACCCCTGGGGGGCTGAACCCTACGCGTTCGCCAGCGGCGCGTACGCCACCGCCCCCTCGTTGAGGGGACTTGGGCCACGTCCCGCCCGGATGGCCGCCGCCCCCGCCAGCGCGATCATCGCCCCGTTGTCGGTGTTCAGGCCCTGGCCGGGGAACACCGCCCGCACGCCGCTCGCCGCGAACGCCTCCCGCAGCGCCCGGTTCGCCGCCACTCCGCCCGAGACGACCACGGTGTCGCGCCCGTGCGCCCGCGCGGCCCGCAGGGTGGTCCTCACCAGGAAGCGTACGGCGGCCCGCTCGAAGCCCGCGGCGAGGTCTTCGGGCCTGGCCCCCGCCTTGTGGGCGAGCAGCGCGGCGGTCTTGAGCCCGCTGAAGGAGAAGTCGAAGCCCTTTTGCCCCTGCAAGGGCTCCTTGAAGGGCACGGCGGCGGGGTCACCCCTCCCCGCCGCCTCGCTGATCGCCGGGCCGCCCGGATAGCCCAGTCCGGCGAGCCGCGCGATCTTGTCGAATGCCTCGCCCGCCGCGTCGTCCCGCGTGGCCCCCACCAGCACATACTCCCCCTCGCGCGGCACGTCGAAGAGGTGGGTATGCCCGCCGCTCACCACCAGGGCGAGGTAGGGGGCCGTGAGGTCGGCCTCGCTCGCCGCCGCGAAGATGTGGCCTTCGAGGTGGTGGGCGGCGTAGAAGGGGACCCCCAGCGCCTGCGCCAGCCCCTTGCCGTACATCAGCCCGACGAGGAGGGCGCCGACGAGGCCGGGGCCGGAGGTGGCGGCGACGGCATCCAGGTCATCCACACCCAGGCCCGCCTCCGCCAGCGCGTCCCCGGTCACCCGGTCGATGCGCTCGACGTGCTCGCGGCTGGCGAGTTCGGGCATCACGCCGCCGTACTGCGCGTGGACGGTCTGCGACCACACCCGGTTCGCCAGCACCCGCACCGAGCCGCCCGGGGCGAGTTCCACCACGCCGACCCCCGTGTCGTCGCAGGAGGTGTCGATGCCGAGGATATGCAGGGGACGTTCGGGGCCGCTCATCGCGGGGGAGTGTACCAGGGGTAGGCAAAACAGATGAGGCGAAGAGGCACCCAGACCGTTAGAGTGCGGGAAGTTCACGAGAGGACCCCTCCACGATGCGTTTGCGCTGAGCCACCAGACCCGACGTTCGGCCCACCCCTGCGGTGTGGCGTCTTCGTTTCGTTCTGGAGGTTCACCCGATGCACTGGTCCCACTCGTTCTACGAACGGCAAGACGCCCTGACGGGCTGCTCCCACGCGCCCATTCACCCTTTCCACACGGCCCTGGCGGCGCGGATCACGGCCCACCGGGGACGCGCGGGCTCCCTCCTCGAACTCGGCGCGGGCGGGGGGCAGTTTGCCACCGCCGCCGCCCTCCTCGGTCATGGGGTCACGGCGCTCGATTTGATGACGGGTGCGGGGGAACACACCCGGTTTCTCGCTGCCCAGCACGGCGTGACCGTACAGACGCTTACCGGCGACTTCTATACCCTCGATCCGGGTGGTCCCTTCGACACCATCTGCTATTGGGACGGCTTCGGCATCGGGGAGGACGACGAGCAGCGGCAGTTGCTTTCACGGGTGGCGGGCTGGCTCGCGCTGGACGGCGTGGCCTACGTGGAGGTCTACACCCCCTGGTACTGGGCGCGGCACGCAGGCTTCACCCGCCGCACCGAACGCTATACCCAGACCTACGGCTTCGACGCGGACGGCTGCCGGATGCTCGACACCTACGCGCCGCGCGGGGAGGAACCCTTCACCCAGTTCCTGCGCTGCTACAGCCCCGCCGACCTGCGCCTGCTGCTCTGCGGCACGGGGTTGACGCTGGCGGAGGTGTGGCCGGGCGGGGCCTATGCTCCAGACGCGGGCGTCTATCACCCGGAGGCCCCGCTGGGCGAGGCGATGACCTTCGCGGCGGTCCTGACGCCCGCCTGAGCCCCTACCAGTGCCGCGTGTCGTGGGCGGGTTCTTCCGTCAGGAGCCACAGGCTGCGGCCCTGGCGGGCGGCGTCGCGCTGGGCGTCGAGCAGCACGGCCTCCAGCTCGGCGCCGAGGTGCCTGTGCCGCTTGCGGAAGTGGGCGTAGTCGCACATCACGAGGGCGAAGCGGGCGGGGCGGGCCTCGGGGTCGGTGAGCACGTCGTACAGGGCGTCCCAGTTGCGCCCGAAGCTCTCGCTGAGGGCCAGGCCGCGCAGCAGGGCGAGCATCAGGCTCTCCTTGTCGCGCACCCCCGAGAGGTCCACCTCGCGCACGGCCACCTGATACCCGGCGGCGATCATGCGCGGGTCGTGCGGGGCGGGCTGAATGCCCTGCGGGGGAGCGTTGAAGACGTTGATCACGGGAGGATTCTCCTGAACGACGAGTAGTGGTCACCCGTGTAGTAGCACTCCCCCACGCTGCGCGCCTGCCCGCCGCAGACGATCCGCCGCGCCCCCCGGTCGTCCTCGCCGGGGGTGGGCACGGTGTATTCGCGGTAATACCCCCGTGCCCGCCGGGGCAGGAGGCCCTCGCGGTTGCCGAAGGTGCTGCCGTCCTTCGCGTAGGGGAAGGGGCCGCCCGCCCGGATCAGGGTCAGGGTGCGGCGGGCCTCGCGCGGGAGCCCCTGCGCGGCGACGAAGGGCAGGCCGCTCTGGGGATCGCGGGTGGCCTGGGGGGCCTGGCCTGTGGTGGTCCGGGCCGTCTGCACCGGCGCCCCCGAGTCCTGCCCCGACCCCGGCGGCGAACAGGCGACCAGAAGCGCCCCGAGGAGGGTACAGCGCAGCAGGCGCGACGGGAGGCGAAAGCTCATCGGCCCGAGTCTAGACCGCGCCGCGCCGGTCCGTCTTCCCCCTGCCCGAAAGCCTCCCCTCAGGTCACCCCATCCAGCCACGTGAGCAGCCCCGGCAGCAGCGGGACGAGCCCCTTGTACGCCACCTGCTCGGGCGTCATGGTCCGCAGGGCGGCGGCGAGGGCGCGGGCGTGGGCCGGGTCGGCCACCGCGTCCCGTAGGGGATAGGTGTAGGGCCGAATGGTGAACAGCGCCCCGTGAGCCTCCGGGAAGCCCGTCAGCGTCTGCCGCTCCACCCGCAGGAAGGCCCGGTCCGGGTCGAAGCGGGTCTCGGGGGCGCGGTCGGCCCTCTGCGGCGCGGCGGGGTGGTGGTCGAGACGGTCCCTCGTCGCCACACCCCACGCGAAGCGGACGAAGGGGCCGCGCGTGATCACCGCGTCCACCAGCCGGGGTGCGGTGGCGTTCATCGGCCCGCTTCCGGCGACGGGTTCGTGGACGGCCACGAAGTCCCGCCCCAGCTTCTCGCGCGGGTCCCAGTGCTGCGGCGAGAGGACGTGCAGGGCGGCCACCCAGTCCCCGCCTTCAGGATGCCGGGCAACAATGGCAAGGTCTTCGGGCGCGTTCAGCCCCAGGAAGTCGAGCGCGTTCACGGGCGTCACGTCGGCGACGAGGGGGGCGAGGGGAGCGGCGAAGCGGCGCAACTCCTCCACCCCACCCCAGCGCAGGGCGAGGTCCGCCGCCCAGCCGAGCGCCCGGTTGGTGAACGTCCTCCCGTCCCAGGCCATCACGCCGCCACTCTCCTCGGCGAGGGTGCGGGCGACGAAGGAGAGGGCGGCCTCCCGCAGTTCGGGGGTCAGGGCCGCCTCCCCCGCGTACTCGTGAAGCGCTCGGCGGTGGGCGGCGGCCTTGCTCGCCACGAAGCGCGGATACTCGCGGTCGAGGGCGAAGGTGTGGGTCTCCACGACCGCGCCCGCCTCTGATCCCACCCACGGGACCGCCTGCGTGCCCAGCCGGTACAGCCCCGCCGAGACGGTGTACCGCCCGGTCAGGAAGGGGCGATAAAAGGTCGGCGGACGCTCAAACACGAGTTCAGTCTCGCAGACAGCGCCGGGCGGACGGTCGAACCCGGCGCCTCCCGCCCTCCTACGCCAGACTCCCGTTGCTCATCACGCCGGTGGCGATCAGCACCAGGATGAGCACGCCGACGACGACGCGGTACACGGCGAAGCCCTTGAAGTTGTTCGTGGACACGAAGCGCAGCAGCCAGCCGATGGCGAGGTACGCGACCACGAAGCTCGTGACCGTCCCCAGCAGCACGTTCAGCAGGCCGATCTGCGAGAGGAGGTCGCGGCTGCGGATGAAGTCGAGCAGGGCCGCGCCGCCCAGGGTGGGCACCCCCAGGTAGAAGGAGAACTGGGTCGCCGTCGGGCGGTCGAGGCCCATCACCATGCCGCCCAGGATCGAACTCGCCGAGCGCGAGAAGCCGGGCCATAGCAGGGCGAGGCACTGCACCGCGCCGATCAGGAAGGAGCGCCGCACCCCGATCTCCTTGATGCCGTGAACGTTCGGCGTCACGCGGCGGCTCTCGATCAACCACATCAGCACGCCGCCCACGATCAGGGCCCAGGCCACCACGCTCGGGCGGAAGAGGGCCGCCTTGATCGCGTCCCCGAAGAGCAGGCCGAGGATCACGGCGGGAATGCAGGCGGCGGCCACGCCGAGCCACAGCCGCTGGGTGGGCCGGTCGTGCCCGATGTCGCGGCCCTGTTGCAGGAAGTCGCGCCAGTAGTACGCCAGCACCGCCAGGATCGCGCCGCCCTGGATGACCACCTCGAAGGTGTCCTTGACCTCCTTGGGCCAGGGCACCCCCATCAGGTTCCCGACGACGATCAGGTGCCCGGTCGAGCTGATCGGTAGAAACTCGGTGATGCCCTCCACGATCCCGTAAACGATGGCGTAAAACCAATCCATAATCCGGGGGAGCCTAGCACCTCGGACGGAGGGTGAGCCTCACGACAAAGGTGGAGAGGCAGACTGGGACCGTGACCTTCGACCCGTACTTGCGCCGCTGGAACCTCGTGCCCGATGGCGAGCTCATCCATACGAACAGCAGCGACCTGTTGCCCGTGCGGCTCGCCGGAGAGCCAGCGATGCTCAAGGTCGCCCGGGTGGACGAGGAAGAGGTCGGCCACCGCCTGATGGTCTGGTGGAACGGCGAGGGGGCCGCCCGCGTCCTGCGGCACGACGGGGAGGCCGCCTTGTTGGAGCGGGTGGAGGGAGACCTCTCGCTCGCGGAGCTGGTTCACGCCGGGCAGGACGACGAGGCGAGCCGGATTCTGTGCGGGACGGTGGATGTGCTGCACGGGTGCCAGGCTCGGCCCTGGCCGGACGTGCCGCCCCTGGAGCAGTGGTTTCGCGCCCTGGAGGAGACGGCGCCGCAGGTGGGAGGGGTGATGACGCTGGCCCTGGACACGGCGCGGCACCTCTTCCGGGAACCCCAGGGCGTGCGCCCCCTCCACGGCGACCTCCACCACGGCAACGTCCTCCACAGCCGCGAGCGGGGCTGGCTGGCGATTGACCCCAAGGGCTTGATCGGCGAGCGGGGCTTCGACTACGCCAACATCTTCTGCAACCCGGACCTAGAAACGGCGACCCGGCCCGGACGGCTGGCACGGCAGGCCCACGTCGTCGCGGAGGCGGCGGGGCTCGACCGGACGCGTCTCCTCCAATGGATTCTCGCCTACGCAGGCCTGTCCGCCGCGTGGCATCTGGAGGACGAGGAGGAGGGGCAGGCGCGGCAGACCCTCGCCGTCGCGTCCCTCGCCGCCGCCGAACTGAACCCCTGACCTTCTGCTATACTCCCCGTTTGGGTGCCCCCGTGACCCTGCCCGCGCGTGCTGGAACGTCGTGCGCGGGCCTGGCCGAGCAGACGTCATGTCCTGACGTGCGGCTGGCGCGAGGACGGCAAACTTTTTCCCGACCAACGTTCAGGAGTCACACGTGTCGTACATCAGCATGAAGCAGCTTCTCGAAGCGGGCGTGCACTTCGGGCACGAGACCAAGCGCTGGAACCCCAAGTTCAAGCGCTTCATCTTCGCGGAGCGCAACGGCATCTTCATCATCGACCTGCAAAAGACCCTCAAGCAGATCGACCGGTCGTTTGACTACATCAAGGACCTCTCCGAACGCGGCGGCGTGATCCTCTTCGTGGGCACGAAGAAGCAGGCGCAGGAGATCGTGGAACTCGAAGCCCGGCGCACCGGGATGCCGTTTGTCACGAGCCGCTGGCTGGGCGGGATGCTGACGAACTTCCGCACCATGCGCACCCGCATCGACCGCCTCAACGAACTCGACGACATGTTCGAGACGGGCAGCGTCAACAACCGCCCCAAGGCCGAGCGCGTGGAACTCGCCGCCGAGCGTGAGCGGCTGCTGCGCTTCGTCGGCGGCATCCGCAAGATGACCCGCCTCCCCGACGCGATCTTCGTGGTGGACCCCACCAAGGAAGTCATCGCCGTGCAGGAGGCGAACAAGCTCGGGATTCCCGTGATCGCCCTGGCCGACACCGACTCCGACCCCGACGTGATCGACTACATCGTGCCCGGCAACGACGACGCGATCCGCAGCATCCAGCTCATCACCCACCGCATCGGCGACCTCGTGGTCGAGGCGCGCGGCGGCGGTGAGGACGTGAGCGGGGCGCGCGTCGAGGAGGGCAACGCCGACATCGAGGCCGCCGAGGAGGTCGTGGAGGGCGACACCACCCAGCTCACGAGCACGCAGGGCCGCTCCTAAGCTCTCGCCACTCTCCACCGGGGGGCGTCTGGAGCGAACGAGGCTCGGGCCGCCCCCTTCTCAAGACTCAAAATCCAACCCCAGGAGGTATTCCTCATGATGGAATCGATCAAGAAGCTGCGCGAGCTGACCGGCGCGGGCATGATGGACGTGAAAAAGGCCCTCAGCGACGCGGGCAACGACGAGGACAAGGCGATTGCCCTGCTGCGCGAGCGCGGCATCGTGAAGGCCGCCAAGAAGGCCGACCGCGAGGCGAAGGAAGGCCTGGTGCGCTTCGCCGTGCAGGGCAACCGGGGCGCCATCGTCGAGGTCAACAGTGAGACCGACTTCGTGGCGCGCAACTCGGACTTCCAGGCGCTCGTGGAGAGCCTCGCGCAGGCGGCGCTCCAGGCGGGCACCAACGATGTCGAGGAGTTCCGCACCTTCAGCGTGAACGGCGACACCGTGGGCAACACCGTCGCGGCGGCGGCGGGCAAGATCGGCGAGAATATCGTCCTGAACCGCGTGGCCTTTATCGAGGCCGGTGAGGGCGAGACGCTGGCCGGGTACGTGCACTCGAACGGCAAGATCGGCGTGCTCGTGGACGTGGCGAACGGCAGCGAGGCGCAGGCGAAGGACGTGGCCCTGCACGTGGCCGCCGAGCGCCCGCAGTACCTCACGCGGGACGAGGTGAACAGTGAGGACATCGAGAAGGAGCGCGAGATCCTCACGAACAAGGCGCTCAACGAGGGCAAGCCGCAGCAGATCGTGGAGAAGATCGTCTCCGGCCAGATCGGCAAGTTCTACGAGGAGAAGGTGCTGCCCGAGCAGCGCTTCGTCAAGGACAACAGCGTGACGGTGGGGGGCTACCTCGGCGGCGCGCAGGTCAGGCGCTTCGTCCGGTTCGAGGTCGGCGCGTAAAGAGGATGGGGGGCGGCCAAGCAAAGCCGCCCCTCTTCTTGAGCCGCCCCCTCCCTCCCCTGCCCGGCGGCTCCCCTGTGGCCCGCCGGGTTGTTCCCGCTCTCCGCGAAGAGGTGAAACTGTGTACAAACGCGTCCTGCTCAAGCTCTCCGGTGAGTTCCTCTCCGGTGAACCGGGTTTTGGCATCAGCCCCGACACCACGGCGGACCTCGCCCGGCTGATCACGGGGGCGCTGGGCGGCACCGGGGTCGAACTCGCGGTCGTGATCGGCGGCGGGAACCTGTGGCGCGGCGCCCGCAACGGCAAGGGGATGGACCCCGCCACCGCCGACTACATCGGGATGCTGGGCACCGTGATGAACGCGATGGCCCTTCAGGACGCGATGGAGTCGACCGGCCAGCCCACCCGCGTGATGACGGCGATCCAGATGCATGCGGTCGCCGAGCCCTATATCCGCCGCCGCGCCATGCGCCACCTGGAAAAGGGCCGCGTGGTGATCTTCGGCGGGGGAAATGGGGCGCCCTTTTTCACGACGGACACGACCGCCACCCTGCGCGCCCTGGAGATCGGCGCCGACGTGGTGCTGATGGCGAAAAACCAGGTGGACGGCGTGTACGACTCCGACCCGCGCAAGAATCCGGACGCGCACAAACTCGACCGTCTCACCCACCGGGAGGTCGTCGAGCGGCGCCTGGAGGTCATGGACGCCACCGCGCTGACCCTGTGCATGGACAAGGGGCTGCCCATCGTGGTCTTCGACCTCTTTCAGGAGGGGAACCTGCGCCGCCTCCTGGCGGGCGAGCGGGTGGGCACGCTCATCGAGAGTTGAGCCGGGCAGGCACATCTTTTCCTCACGGGCTAGAATCGGCCTCGACTTCTCTTCTTCAAAGGAGACTCCTATGGCGGACATGAAAGCCATCAGCGCGGACACGCGCGAACGCATGGGCAAGGCCATCGAGGCGCTGGAGAACAACCTCAGCGTTCTGCGCACGGGCCGCGCCAACCCCGGCATCCTCAAGAAGATCACGGTGGACTACTACGGCTCCACGGTCCCCGTCGATCAGGTGGCGAGCATCACCACGCCGGACGCGCGCACGCTCGTCATCACCCCCTGGGACCGGGGGGCGCTGGGGCCCATCGAGCGGGCGATCCGCGACAGCGACCTGGGGCTGAACCCCAACAACAAGGGCGACACCATCTTCATCAGCCTGCCGATGCTGACCGAAGAGCGGCGCAAGGAGCTCGTGAAGAACGCCAAGAACTACGCCGAAGACGCCCGCATCGCCATCCGCAACCTGCGCAAGCACGCCCTCGACGAGGTGAAGAAGCTCGAAGGCGTCAGCAGCGACGACATCAAGCGCGGTGAGGCCGAGGTTCAGAAGATCACCGACGAGTACATCGGGCGGGTGGACCAGACCTTCGCCAAGAAGGAGCAGGACATCCTCGGGTGAGGCTCGCCGCGTTCGTGGGCGTGTGGAACAGGAGGGGCTTTCCTCTTCAGGCCACGGGCGACACGCCACACGCCCACCGTCAGGGGCGGCCATGGAGTCCCTGAGCACCCGCGTCCTCACCTCGGTCGTGGGCTTCACCATCATCAGCGTCATCGTGTGGATCGGGTGGGTGGCGATGTTGCCCGCGCTGATCGCCGTGTCGGTGATGGCGCTCTACGAGTACATCCGGATGCTCGACCGCAACGACATCGACGTGCGGCGGGTGTCCCTGGCGGTGTTCGGTGCGGCCCTGATCGTGGCGAGCCTGCCGCTGTGGCCGCAGACGCCGTGGCCGGGCGGCTCGTGGCGCGAGGCGGTGCTGACGGTCGCGCTGGGGTACATGCTCGTCATGGAGGTGATGCGGCCCGGCGAGCGCCCGCTGGAGCGCGTCGTGTACTCGATGTTCGGGCTGCTCTATATCCCGTGGCTGCTGGGGTACTTCCTGCTGCTGCGCTACAGCCCGGACGCGGGGGACGGCCTGCTGTACTTCGCGCTGCCGCTCCTCGCCACCTTCGCGGCCGACATCGGCGGGTACTTCGGCGGGCACTTCTTCGGGCGGCGCAAACTCGCCCCCGAGGTCAGCCCCGGCAAGACGGTGGAGGGAGCGGTCGGCGGCCTGGCCTTCAGCTTCGTGACGGTCTTGGTGATGACGCAGCTCACGCAAATCTGGTCGCCGCTCGACGCCCTGCTGTACTCCATCCTCGTCGCCAGCGCCTCGCAGCTCGGGGACCTCGCCGAGAGCCTGCTCAAGCGGGCGCTGAAGACCAAGGATTCGGGAAGCAGCCTGCCGGGGCACGGGGGCTTTCTCGACCGCCTCGACAGCCTGCTCTTCGCGGTTCCGGCGACGTATCTGTTCCTGAACATCAACGTGTTCACGCGCTAGGCGTCGGGAGACGGTGTGCGGTGGCCGAGGCCTGACGCCGGGGCCGCCGCTTTCTCGTTCCGGCTTGCCGCGCACCTTCCCCACACTCGTCTTCACACCCATGCGCCATCCTGTCTCCCCATGAGGCTCACGGTTCTGGGCAGTACGGGCAGTATCGGCACGCAGGCACTCGACGTGGCGCGGGAGCGCGGCTGGACGGTGGGGGCACTCGCCGCCGGGCGGAAGCTCGACCTGTTGGAGGCGCAGGTGCGCGAGTTCCGGCCCGAGGTGGTCAGCGTGGCGGAGGAGGCGTTCACGGAGGCGCGGGCGCGGTTCCCGGGCGTGCGGGTGGTCGCCGACCCCGCCGAGGTCGCGGCCCTCCCGGCGGATGTGGTGGTCAACGCGATGAGCGGGCTCCTCGGCCTTCCCCCCACCCGGGCGGCGCTGGAGGTGGGCCGCTCGGTCGCGCTGGCGACGAAGGAGGCGATGGTCACGGCGGCGAGCCTGATCTGGGGGGCGGCGGCCCTCGGCGGGGGGCGGCTGGTGCCGGTGGACTCCGAGCACACCGGCGTCTACCAGTGCCTCACGGGCGAGGACCCGGCGGACGTGGCCGAACTGATCCTGACCGCGAGCGGCGGCCCCTTCCGCGACGGCCCGGCGGACCTCTCCGGTGTGACGCCCGAGCAGGCCCTCAAGCACCCCTCGTGGAGCATGGGGCCGAAAATCACCATCGACTCGGCCACCCTGATGAACAAGGGGCTGGAGGTGATGGAGTGCGCCTCCCTCTACGGCCTGCCCCTCTCGCAGGTGGATGTGGTCGTTCACCCGCAGAGCGCCCTGCACGCGGCGGTGCGCTTTCGGGACGGCAGCCTCAAGGGGCAGTTCGGGCCGACCGACATGCGCCTCGCCATCGCCTACGCCATTGACGCGGCGCCGACGGGGATGACCCGCCCAGGCGATGTGCGGGGCGCGCGGCGGGGGCCGGAGGTCGCCGGGCACCTGGGCTGGCCGTTACGGGGGAACTGGGAGTTCCGCGAGCCCGACGCCGCCCGCTTTCCCTGCCTCGGCCTCGCGTACCGGGCGGGTGAGGCGGGCGGGCTACTGCCCACGGCGCTGAACGCGGCGGACGAGGTGGCGGTGGCGGCCTTCCTGGCGGGGCGGATCGGCTTCACCGACCTCCCGCGCCTGATCGAGCGGGTGATGGACGAGACGCCCGCCGGGACGCTGACCTGGGAGACCTTGCAGGAGACGGAAGGTTGGGCGCGGGCGCGGGCGGAGGAACTCGTGCGGACGGGGGTGCGGGCGTGAATATCCTGCAAAGCATCGGGGCGGCCCTGACCCCGGTGGGCCTGCTGTGGACCCTCCTGATCATCAGCGTCGCGACCTTCCTGCACGAGCTGGCGCACTACGCGCTGGCGAAGAGGCAGGGGGTGCCGGTCAAGTCCTTCAGCGTGGGCATGGGGCCGGTGCTCCTCAGGCGGATGTGGCGGGGCACCGAGTGGCGGGTCAGCCTGCTGCCCATCGGCGGCTACGTGGAGATCGAGGGCATGGCGCCCGAGGAGGGACCGGGCGGCACGTACCGCCAGCCCACCCGGGGCTTCGCGGCGCTGCCCGCCTGGGGCAAGGTGGCCGTGCTGCTCGCCGGGCCGCTGATGAACCTCGTGCTGGCGATTGGCCTGATGACGGCCAATTTCACGGCGCAGGGCATCCCGGCCCTCGACCGGGTGCGGATCGAGTCGGTGCGGGAGGGCTCGCGGGCCCAGGCACTCGGCCTGCGCCCCGGAGATGTGGTCACGGCGCTCAACGGGCGCGACATCCCCGAGACGGTCAGCGTGAACGGGCAGACCCGCCCCGGCTGGGAGGGCCTGCGGGACGTGCTCACCACCGCGGGCCGCAAGACGCTGACGGTCGAGCGGGGCGGCGCGGCGCGGCAGGTGACCTTCGACTGGCAGCCGCGTGTGAACGGCGCCCGGCAGCTCCTCGGCATCGGGTACGGGCCGGACGTGCAGCCCGCGAGCGTCCCCACCGCCTTCGTGACCTCGCTCCAGACGACCGCCGAGGCCGTGCCGCAGATCCTGCGGGCCTTCGGGAACCTCTTCGCGCGCTTTTTTACCCTCGACCTCTCGCGCGACGAGAACGTGACCGGCCCCATCGGCACGGCGGAGGTCGTCAGCCGCGCCGCCGAGGTGAGCCCCTGGGCGCTCGTGCAGGTCGCCATCTTGCTCAACCTCTCGCTCGCCTTTTTCAACCTGATCCCGATTCCGGGGCTCGACGGCGGGCGCATCATGCTCGTGCTGATCGGGGCGCTGCGGGGCCGTCCGCTCTCGCTGGCCCAGGAGCAGGCTATCAACGTGGCGGGCTTCGCGCTCGTGATGCTCCTGATGGTGTTCGTGGTGGTGCGGGACGTGAGCCGGTTTTTCTAGAGCGGTCTGCTTTCAGCCGTCAGCCATCAGGAAAAGAAGGAGGAAGGCCGATGCCGAGGCGGGCCTTCCTCCTGTTTTTGTTTTTACTGGCGACTGGCCGCTGGCGACTCCCGCTCAGGTCGCCGCGCTGGGTTCTTCCTTGCCGCCGCGGCCCTCGATGAAGTTCTGGATGGACTCCAGGGCCTTGTCGATGCCCTCCTGAATCTGATCGTTCGAGGGGGCCTGGCCGGGCATGTCCTCGTTGGGAGCGCGCCCGGGGTCGGGCTCGAAGCGGAGCTTGACGCTGACCTGGGAGCCGTCGCCGTCGGGCCTGACCTCCAGGGTGCCGGAATAGTTGATCTCGCCGTCGCTGCCCCACTCCAGGCGGTGGTTCCGGGCGTCTTTGTGAAAGCGTCCGTCGGCCTGGTATGGGTGGCCGTTGGCCTCGCCCTCCACGGCCACCCGCTCCTCGCCCTGGGGCTCGGCGCGCCGGGTGGTCGGGAGGTAACGGGGAAGGTTGCGCACGTCCGAGACGAACGCGAAGACCTCCTCGGGAGAAGCCTGAATGCGGCGGGTGCCTTGGTATTCCATGGGGGCCTCCGGTGGAAGTGTGGGCTGCGGTTGTCCGGGCGGTCAGGTCCAGCGTAGGCGCCGCCCCCAGGCGAAGCGTGAGGTGAGGGGAACGGCGGACTTTACTTTCGTGCCCGCGATACAGTTCCGGCCCCCGCCCGCCGTGTACGGCTGACGGCTGATCGCTGACGGCTGAAAGCCTTACCATGAGCCGAGATGGGGCAGGCAGAGGCGCGCGTGGCGGTCGTGATTCCCGCCTTCAACGAGGAGGACACGGTGGGGGGCGTGGTCCAGGTCGCGCGGGAATTCACGCCCGAGGTGGTCGTCGCCAGCGACGGCAGCAGTGACGGCACCCCTCAGGCGGCGCGGGGGGCCGGGGCGCGGGTGGTCGAGCTGCACGAGAACGCGGGCAAGGGTCCGGCGCTCAAGGCCGCGCTGGAGGCCACGGAGGCGGAATTCGTCGTGATGCTCGACGCCGACCTGATCGGCCTGACGCGCGAGCATCTGGAGGTCTTGCTGCGGCCCGTGCTTGCCGGAGAACTCGACATGGCGATTGGGGTCTTCGAGGGCGGCGGCTTCGTCACCGACTGGGGCAACAAGCTCACTCCGCACCTCAGCGGTCAGCGGGCGTGTCGCCGGGCGTGGCTGCTGGAGGTCCCCCGCCTGGGCGAGGAGCGCTGGCCCGAGCCGCCCATCACCGACCACCTCAAGAACACCGGAGCCCGCTGGGATTACGTGGAACTCCCGCAACTGCGTCAGGTCCTCAAGGAGAAGAAGCGCGGTTTCTGGAAGGGCGTGGGCTTCCGCACGAAGATGTACGCCGACCTGTTGACCTACCGGGCCAGGAAGAAACGGGAGGGGTGAGGCGGGAGCGTGGCGTCACCGACCTCTTCGTCCCTCGCCCCCCTCCAGCACGAGGAGGAGGCGTTCGAGCAGGACGGCGGCCCGGGCGAGGTCGTCTTCCCCGACCGCCTCCCCCACCCGGTTGGCCCAGTCGCGCTGGCTCGCCTCGATCACGTCCAGCACCTCCTGGCCGGGGGGCAGCAGCCGCAGCAACTTGGCCCGCCGATGCTCGGGGTTGTCCTCGTACGCCGCCAGGCCGTCCGCGACGAGCAGGTCGGCGGTTCGCTGCACGCTCTGCCGGGCCAGCCCCATCGTCCGGGCGATGGCCGCCACCGTCAGGGGCCGCTCGTCGATCACCCCCAGCACCTGCCAGCGCGCACTCGTCTGGCCGACGGGCGCGGTCATCCGGTCGCCCGCCCCCAGCAGAGCGCCGTTCAGGCGAAAGACGAGCACGGCCAGCTCGGAAAAGGTCGCTCCAGCCGGGGAGTACGTCACAGGATTGACAGTAGCCTGTCAACGGAGGTAGTGTCGCCTTCTTGACAGCATCCTGTCAATCAGGAGGACGAGCATGAACGTCACCGCGTCTGCCCTCTCGCTCAACGTCGCCGATGTAGCCGCCTCCGCCGGGTTCGTCAGCAGGCATTTCGGGTTCACGCCGAGTCTGGAGGTCGAGGGCGTGATGTGTTCGCTGGCGAGGGACGATGTGGGGTTCAGCCTGATTTTCCTGCGCACCGGGCTGGAGACGTTCAAACCGGAGCGCGTCGCCGGGCCCGCGGGAGAGGGACTGCTCGTCGTCTTCGTCGTGGACGGCATCGACGCCGAGTACGAGCGGCTGCGGGCCGAGGGGGTGCCCGTCGTCACACCCATAGAGACGGAGCCGTGGGGCGAACGGTACTTTCAGGTCGAGGACCCCAACGGCGTGATCTTCCAGCTCGTGCAGTGGGTGACGGAGCCGGGAACCTGACCGCGCCAGCCCCCGGGCGCGTCCGGGACCGCGTGCGGGCCTCCCCCGTGAAGCGGGAAGATGGAGGGGGTGAGGACGCCCTCACCCCAAGGCGGCGCGCAGCCGGGCGGCGAGGGCGTCGAGTTCCGCACGGGGCGGAAAGCGGGTCCAGTCCCCGTGCAGGGCGAATCCGTCTCCCGCAAAACGCGGGAACACATGCAGGTGAGCGTGACCGACCTCCTGCCCCGCCGCCTCGCCGTCCGCGAGGAAGAGGTTGACGCCCTCGCACCGGACGGCGCCCCCCCGCAGGGCCCCCAGGACGGAGCGGCCCACCAGCATCAGGCGCGCGGCCTCGGCGTCTTCGAGTTCACCCAGGCCGGCGACATGTCGGCGCGGCACGACGAGGACGTGCCCGGGCGTGCCTGGGTTGATGTCGAGAAAGGCCGTCACGAGGTCGTCCTCGTGGACGAGACTCGCCTCGGCCTCACCCCGGACGATCCGGCAAAAGACACACCCCTGCTCCTGACCGAACATGGGCTCACCCTATGCCCCCCGGCAAGAGCCCACCGAGCCAGCCCTCCGGCCCGCCCCGGGACCGCGTGCTAGCCTCCCCCTCATGACCGACCCCGCCGCGCCCGTGACGCCCGCTCCACTGTTCGAGACCGCCGTCGTGGCGGGCGTGGGGCTGATCGGGGGCAGTGTGGCGCTGGGGCTGCGGCAGCGGTTTCTGGCCCGGCGGGTGATCGGCCTCGACACCAGTGTGGAAGTGCTCCGCGAGGCCGAGGCGCTCGGCGTGGTGGACGAGGTGCGGGCCAAGCCGGGCGAGTGGCTGCGGGAGGCCGACCTCGTGGTCCTCGCGGCACCGATGCGGGCGCTGGCCCCGCTGGCGCGCGAGCTGGCCCCGTGGCTCTCCCCGAAGGCCCTCGTGACCGACGTGGGCAGCGTCAAGGCCGGGATCGCCGCCGAGCTGGAGGCGCTGGGAGTGCGCAACTTCGTCGCCGGGCACCCGATGGCGGGCAGCGAGCGGGGCGGGGTGACGCACGCGCGGGCGGGGTTGCTCGAAAACGCTGTGTGGGTGCTGACGCCCACCGACCACACGCCGCTGACCGCCCTCAGCCGGACCCGCACCCTGGTCGAGCACCTCGGCGCGGCCCCCGTCGTGATGCCGCCCGACGCCCACGATGGGCTCGTGGCGACGGTGAGCCACCTGCCGTACCTCGCCAGCCTCGCGCTGACGCACATGGTCGCGCGGGACGAGCGGCTGAGCCTGCTCGCGGCGGGCGGTTTCCGGGACCTGACGCGGGTGGCGAGCGGCGACCCCCGCATGAGCCGCGACATGGTGGTGGAAAACCGCTCGGCGCTGCGCGAGGCCCTGTCTCGCTTCCGGCGGCAGCTCGACCGCCTGGAGGCCGACCTCGACGAGCCGGACGACCTCCTCGACGCGGCGCAGGAAGGCAAGCGCACGCGCGACAGCCTGCCCGTGGTCAAACGCAGCCTCCTGCCTCCCAAACACGACCTCGTGGTCGCCGTACCCGACAGGCCGAACCAGATCGGGGCGGTGACGCAGGCGCTGGGAGAGGCGGGCGTGAACATCAAGGACATCGAGGTTCTCGCCATCCGCGAGGAGGGGGGCGCGATCCGGCTGGGTCTGGAGAGCCTGGAGGACGTGCGCCGGGCGGGCGAGATTCTGGGCGCGGCGGGCTTCGAGGTGCGGGCGCGGGGGTGAGGAGTCAGTCCTCCCCGAAGTGCCGTCGGAGCCGCCCGGCCTCGGGGGGCGTGACCTGGCGCCGGACGGCGGAGAGAGCCGCCTCCCCCTCCCCGGGATGACGCAGCAGCAGATTGATGAGGAGCCACTCCAGCGGGTCTGCCCGCCAGTTGCCCTCCGCCTCCCAGCGCAGCCACAGGTGGAAGAGGGCGGCGGCGTTCCCGACGTGGGTGTCTGCCAGACGCTCGCAGAACGCGGCCATCTCCTCGGCGCTCTCGAAGGGGCTGAACGGGGTGAAATGGGCCAGGGTTTCAAGCGCCCAGACAAACTCCAGGGCCGCGCGGTACCCGGTCAGGTCCACCCCTTCCCCGCTCACATCGCGCTCGGCACCTCGATCCCGATCAGGGCCAGCGTCTCCTCGAAGCCCTTTCTCAGCCGGGCGACGAGGGCGAGGCGGGCCTCACGCAGACCCTCGGGGCTCTGGAGAACGTTGGTAGCCGGTTTCCCAGACTTATCCTTCGCGTTAAACCAGGCGTTGAAGGCCGTGGCGAGGTCGAGGGCGTATTGGGCGACCACGTGTGGCGAGTGGATGCGGACGGATTGGGCGACGATCTCGGGCAGCTTGGCGACCATCTTGGCGAGGGTGAGGTCCACGTCGGGCAGGGCATCCCAGTCGGCTCCCGTGCCGTCAATGGCATACCCGGCTTCCTGCGCCTTTCGGAGAATGCTTGCAGCACGAACAGCGGCGTATTGCACATAAGGGGCCGTGTCACCGTTCAGAGCGAGCGCCTGCTCCCAACGAAAATCAATCTTGCGCGTCGGCTCGGCCTTGAGCATGGCGAAGCGGATGGCGCCGATGCCCACACGACGCGCAATCTCAGCCGCATCCTCCTGGTCGAGGCCAGGGTTGAACTCCGTCAGGACAGCTCGCGCCCGCCGCTCGGCCTCGTCCATCGCCTCGTCGGCGCTCACAGCGATGCCCTTGCGCCCGCTGATCGTCTGCCCCTCCAGCGTCACGAAGGCGTAGGAGAGGTGGATGCTGCGCTCTTCCTCCTCCGGGTGGCCCGCCACGCCCAGGGACGCCCTCACGATCTTCTGCGGGTGCTCCTGGCGCGAGTCGATCACGTTGATGACCTCCTGCGCGTGGCCGAATCTTTGCTCGGTGTCGGGCTCTCCGTCGGGCGCGCTCGTCCAGACGGTCTTGCCCTCGGGGTCACCCATAAAGGGCTTGAACCGCATCCCCTCGAAGAGGCCGAACTTCCAGAACTGGTAGCCGATGTCCTTGGCGGCGTACATCGCCGTGCCGTCCGAGCGCATCAGGACGACCTGGGACTCCTCCAGCCCCGGCATGAATTCGGACACGTCCATCACGAAGGCGCCCGCGTACTTGCCCTCGGTGGGATGCTGGGTATAACGGCTCGCCTCCAGAATCTCCATCGCCCGGGCGAGGAAGCCGCTGCCCACCACGTCCGACTCCCAGTTCAGCAGGTCGTAGCGGGCCCCCAGCCGGAAGCAGGTTTCGAGGTGCGCCCGGACGACCTTCTCGATCTCGCCGCGCAGTTCCCCGGCCTCCAGACGGTGCATGACGGCGCTGATGCCCTCCTCCAGGCTCGGCTTCTCGGGGTCGGCGTTCAACCGCACGTACCCTTCCCCGAGCCAGTGGTCGTACTTCTGCACGCCGTCCCAGACGCGGTGGTAGTGGCTGACGGCGAAGAGGGCCTCCGCCGCCTGGCGCCCGGTGTCGTCGATGTAGTTCTGGACCTCGACCGCAAACCCCGCCGCCCGGAAGATGCGCGCCATGCTGTCGCCCAGCACCACGTTCCGCAGGTGGCCGACGTGCAGCTCCTTGTTGGGGTTGACGGAGGTGTGCTCGATGACGACCTTGCCGCCCTTGGCCTCGATTTCGGTCGGGTTTTCGACCACGCCGCGCACGAATTCGCCCACGTCGACGAAGAAGTTCAGGAAGGGCCCGGTCGCCTCCACTCGGGCGATGCCCGCCGGGAGTTCGACCTTCTGCGCGAGCCCTGCGGCGACCTGCGCCGGATTCCCGCCCAGCGCCTTGGCGATCTGGAAGGCGGTGGGGGTGCCGTAGTCACCGGGCTTGTTCGCCGGGGTCTCCTGAATGACCACCAGCGAGTCGGTGACGGGGGCACCGAGCGCGGCGGCGGCCCCCTCGACGGCGGCCTTGAGTTGAGCCTTGAGGTCCATAACGGGAGATTTTAACAGCGGGGAAGCGGGGCTCAGTCCTCTTTCAACTCCGCCGTATAGAAATCCGCGATGCCCGCCGAGATGGCCTGCGCGAAGCGCTCGCGCCCGCCCGGGTCCATCAGGACACGCAGGTTCCCCGGGTCGGTCAGGTACGCCGTCTCGACGAGCAGGCTGGGCTGGGTGGTGGGCCTCGTCAGGGCGAGGTCGGCGCCGGGCTTGAGGCCCTGTCCGGGTCCCAGGTCGGGCAGCGTGCGGCGCAGGGCGGCGAGGATGGCGGCGGCGGGGGCCTGTGCCTGCGGGTGGGTGAAGTAGACCTCCGGGCCCCGGATGCCGCGCGGGTCGCGCCCGTCGGGCAGGGCGTTGGCGTGGATGGAGACGAGGAGGTCGGCGCCCCGCGCCTCGGCGAGGAGGTCGCGCTCGTACAGGCCGAGGGTCACGTCGGCGTCGCGGGTGAGCACGGCGTCGGCGCCCTGGGCGCGCAGCAACTCGGCCACGCGGCGGGCCACGGGCAGGGTGAGGTCTTTCTCGGGCACCCGCAGGCTTCCCGCCCCGCCGAACTGGGTGCCGCCGTGCCCGGGATCGACGACGATCACCCGCCCCGCGAGCGGACGCGCCGGGTCGAGGGTCGGCGGGCGGCGCACGGTGAGGAGCAGGTCATCGCCGTCGTAGTTGGCGGTGAAGCCCCAGAGCTGCGGCGCGGTCAGGTCGAGGCTCAGCCGCGTGACTCCCAGCGCGACGGGCTCGGCGGTCACCCGCGCGACCAGCGGATCGGTGAGGGGGGCGGGGAGGATCGGCGGCGTGCCCAGGCCGTACAGGGTCAGGGTCAGGCGGCGTCCCTCACCCTCCTGGGCGACGGTGAAGGGGACGCGGGCACCGCTGAGGGGAAGGCGCAGGCGCAGGGCCCCACCGGGGGCAGCGGGGGGAAAGACCCCGTTCGGCGTGTTCGCGGGCACGAGGGGCGTGAAGGGCAGGGCCGGGAGCAACGGGACGGGGGCCGCAGGGGGAGGCGGGGCGGCCTCGGCGGGCGCGGGGTCCAGCGTCACCTCTCCACCCAGGGCGGGCGCGGGGGCCCCGTCCGTCACGTCCAGTTGCCTCTCGGTGATCAGCACGCTCACGCCGGGGGCGAGGCGGGCGCGCACGTCCTCCCCCACCCGCCCGACGAGCGTGAAGGTCATGCCGTCACGGGGGTACAGGAACGGCTTGCCCTCCAGGGTGGTCACCGCGTTGCTTCCCTCGTTCAGGCCCAGGCCGCGCACGGTGCCGGGCCGCTGGGTGCCGGTGCGGGGCCCCTCGCCCGTGCTCGTCAGGCGCCCCGGTGCGGTGGCCGTGACCACCCTGCCGCCCCGCCCGGTGAGGCTCACGGTCACGGCGGCCTCCTCCAGCCGGGCGGCGACGGGAACCACGTACTCGGTCTCGTACCGGCCCGGCCCGACCTCGCGCAGGGGGGTCCAGGGGCCGCTTCCCACGCGGAAGGCCGCCCGACCGCCCGGCGAGCCCCGGAAGGACACGGGCACGGCGCGCTCGTCCGGAGAGTCCCGGGCCGTGTCCCAGAACTCGTAGGCCACACCCGGCGCCACACTCTTGCGGTCGATGGTCGTGGGCGTGGCGGGCAGCGGCCCCGTCGCCGTGCGGATGACCCGCAACGTCCGCGTGCCCGTCTGGCCGTTCAGCGTCGTGACCAGCCGCAGGTCGTTCGTGCCCACCCGCAGCGGCCACCACAGGATGAAGAGGCCGTCTGCCCCGACGGACACCGGCTGACCGCTCACCCTGAGCCCCGCCCCGGGCGGCACGCTTCCCTCCAGCAGGACATGATCGAAGGTGACCCGGTGCCCCTCCGGCGGATAGGCGACGAACACCTCCGGCGCGGCCCGCGCGGCGGTCAGGGCCGGGACAGCGAGCAGGGCGAGCGTGAGCAAGGCGCGGCGCGGCAGCATAGCGAGGTCTAGCACGCGCGGAGGAAAAGAAGGATGAGGTTCGCCCGGCTCAGTCCACCCACCCGACCAGCAGGACGAGTTCCAGCCACTTCCACGCCACGTCCGCCTGCATGAACCCCACCTCCCGCAACCACTCCACCTGCGTCCAGGCGGGAGCGAGGCGGTTGCTCTGATCCTCTTTCCCACCCAGCAGCGCGAGGAAGCGGGCGTGCTCACGCTCATTCACGCTGGCGACGTGTTCGAGGTTCAGGAAGACGCCGCCGGGCGCGAGACGGGCACGAACCTCCCGGTACAGGGTCCGCTTGCGCTCGTCGGGCAGATGGTGGATGGCGAAGCCGCTCACCACGGCGTCGAACGTTCCCAGGTCGGGCAGCGGGTCGTTCAGGTCGTGATGGGCCGCAGTCACGCCGACTTGCCCCGCGAAACGGGCGCGGGCCGCCTCCAGCATCGCCTCCGACGCGTCGAGCGCCACCCCCTCCGCCTGCTCGAAGCGTGAGCGGACGAGGGCGAGCAGCCGCCCGTCCCCACACCCCAGGTCGAGCACCCGCCGGGTGTGGACGGGCAGGAGGTCGAGGAGCAGCCTCTCCCCCACCCCCCGCTGGGGCACGGCGTCCTGCGCGGCAAGGTAGGCGCGGGCGTACTCGGGGTCGCGGTACTCGGTCATGGGGCTCCTCGGGAATGGGGGCGGGGCGGGGCACGTAAGCTGAGTCATGCCCACCCCCGGAGTGATGGACCTGATCGCGCTGCTGGCCTTCCTGGCGCTGCTGTTCGGGCTCTATGTAGTTGTCAGGGTCATCCGCCGCGCCTGGGACGGAGGCAACTCCGCACGTGTCCGGGAACTGGAAAGCCGGGTGCGAGACCTCGAAGACGGGCGGTGAAAGGAGCAGGGGCGGCGGCCCACCTGGCAACCCGCCGCCCCTCCCCTGCTTCTCCCGGGCTTACCCGACGCTCGGGCTCGCCACCCCGTCCAGCACGGCGTGGGTGAAGGTCCGCGTGTCCGCCTTCCCGCCCAGGTCGCGGGTAGGGTGCTCGCGCAGGGCCAGGGCCACCGCGCGGTCGATCTGGTTGGCGGCCTCGGGGCGGTGCAGCGAGTGGCGCAACAGCATCCCGGCGCTCATGATCGCGGCGGCGGGGTTGGCAATCCCCTGCCCGGTGATGTCGGGGGCGCTCCCGTGGATGGGCTCGAAGAGGCCCGGGCCGTCCCCCAGGCTCGCGCTCGGCATCAGACCCAGGCTGCCCGGGATCACGGCGGCGAGGTCGGAGAGGATGTCCCCGAAGAGGTTTTCCGTGACGATCACGTCGTAGCGGCCGGGGTCGGCGACGATCAGCATGGCGACCGAATCCACGTACTCGTGGTTCAGGTGCACGTTGCGGTACTCGCGGCCTTGCAGGGCGGTCACGTCGCGGCGCCAGAGTTCGGAGACCTCCAGCACGTTCGCCTTGTCCACGCTCGTCACCCGGCCCCGGCGCTGCTCGGCGGCCCAGAAGGCGACGCGGGCCACCCGCTCGACCTCGGGCGTCGTGTAGCGCATGGTGTTGTAGGCCGTGTTGCCCTCGATCTTGCGGTCCCCATCGAAGTAGATGCCGCCTAGCAGCTCGCGCACGATCAGGATGTCCACCCCACGCGCCAGCTCGGGCTTGAGCGGCGAGAGGTGTTCCAGCCCCGGCTGCACCCGCACGGGCCGCAGGTTGGCGTAACAGCCCAGCGCCTTGCGCAGCGCGAGCAGGCCGCTCTCGGGGCGCAGGTGGCGGGGGAGACTGTTCCACGGGCTGTTCTGCGGCCCGCCCACCGTGCCGAGCAGCACGGCGTCCGCGTCCCTCAGCGCGTCGCGGGTGCGCTGGGGGAAGGGATCGCCGGACGTGTCATACGCACCGCCCCCGATGGCGTGCTCTTCGATGGTCACGTCGGGCGCCACTTCGCGCAGCACCTCGACGGCGGCGGCGGTGACCTCCGGCCCGATGCCGTCGCCGGGCAGGGTAACGACCTTAGGCATGGGTGGCCTCCCCCTGGGCGGCCCGCACGGCCGCCGCGTCGTCGCGCTCCTTCATGTACTCCAGCCAGCCACCCGCCCGCTGCACGTCGAGGGCGAACTGGGGCACGGGCACGAAGGTCAGCGTCTGCCCGGTCCGCCTGTTCGTGATCGTGCCGCCCGTGAGGTCGAGGTCGGCCTCGTCACCGTCCTGAAACGCCTCCACGATGCCGTCGCACTCCAGCGCGAGGAAGCCGTTGTTGATCGAGTTGCGGTAGTAGATGCGCGCGAAGTTGGGGGCGATCACGGCGGACACGCCCGCCCCGCGCAGCGCCCAGACGGCGTGCTCGCGGCTGGAGCCACACCCGAAGTCCGCCCCGGCGACGATAATGTCGCCCTTCTGGACGCGCTTCACGAAGCCCTTGTCGTAATCCTCCATCGCGTAGGGCGCGAGTTCGGCCTCCACGTCGGTCGTCAGGTGGCGTGCAGGGATGATCTCGTCGGTGTTGATGTGGTCGCGGGCGAAGACGTGGACAGTGGGCATGGGGGCTCCTTGGGGCAGAGGGCGGAGGGCAGAAAGCAGAGGGCGGGTCAGTTCGAGGGGCGCAGGCGGCCCAGTTCTTCGGGTAAGTCCTCGGCGTAGAGGTCGCGCCAGTGCTCGCCGTCGAAGGTCACCTCGGACTCCATGAAGTACTGGGCGGGGTCGTCGGGGTCGGTGAGGGCGTCGGTCGGGAGGTCGAGGCGGACCCCCTGGACGGCGGGCAGCTCGTCCTGCTCGGCGAGGTGGGGGGCCTCGCCCGCGAAGGTCTCGACGAGCACGTTGCGGGTCCACTCCCCCCAGGCGTCCGGGTTTCCCGCACCCGTCGCTTCGATCAGGTCGGCGCGCACCCGGTCGGCGTGCTCCCCGGGAACCGCGCCCTCCTCCCACTCGACCCGGCCATCGGCCCAGACGGTGACCGGGACGGTTTGCACGTCGAGCATGTTCGACAGCAGCTCGCCGAGTTCGCCCGTGCCGTCCTCGGCGGGCTCGGCGTCCGGGTCGCCGTAGGAGTGCCACGTCTCGCCGTCGAGGGAGTAGCTCGACCCCTCCGGGTCGGGGTGAAACTCCACGTTGCCCCGGGTGGCGAAGGCGAGGCTGAGGGGTGATTGCAGCGGCGCGGGCTGGCGCAGTTCCAGCCGCAGGCGCCGGGCGACGGGAACGGGCCCCTCCTCCTGCTCCAGCAGCTCGTGGTGGGTCTGCGCCCACTCCCCCGGCGTCTCGCCGTGCCACTCGCGGGCGACGGCCTCGATGGCCTCCAGGAGTTCCTCGGGCGGCTCGGGCTCGATGTCGATGCGGCCCTCGGGCCAGTGCTCGACCAGGAAGGAGGCGACCACCTCGCCGCGCAGGTTCAGGGCCGGGTGCTGCATCAGGAACTCGAGCACCTGCCGGGGGTCCTGCCCGGTGGGGAAGCCCTCCCAGCGCGCGCCGTCGAAGGAATGTTGCTGCCCGCGCAACCGCAGGTGGCCGCCCCCCTCGACCGGGAGGTTCAGGCCCACGCCCTCCCCCGCCTGCCCCAGCACGAGGTCGCCCGAGAAGCGCCGCAGCGCGGGCACCGGGATGGCCTGCACGTCCTCCGCCGTGTTCAGCAGCCGATCCGGTCGGCCCGCCATCACGTACGACGTGCGGTACTCGCTGTCCCAGGCTGGCCCGTAGGGCTGGGAGGTCTTCAGGGCGGCCTCGATCCGCCCACGCAGCTCCGCGTCCTCCGGCCCGCGCGTGAGGGTCACGTGGCCGTCCGCGTCCATCTGCGCCTCGAAGGGGTGGACGGTGGGCATCAGCCCGAGTTGTTTGCGCCTTTTGGCTTCACCCATAGGACCTCAGTATTTCAGGGATGGGACGATCACCCATCATGGAATCTGGAAAATGATGAGGAACAGCAAGAATCCCAGCCAGAAGCAAAACGGCACGACCACGGGGACCAGGGCCGTTCCCACGCCGACCCGCCAGGACAGGGCCGGGAGTCGGGACGCGCCCCACAGCACCATCAAACCGAGGCTGGCGGCAACCGCCGTGCGGGTCAGGTTGGAGGAGATGGGAATGGCACTCTGAAGACGGTTCGAGAACCCTGTGACCATCATCACGACGGTGCTCAGGGCAGGCAAGACCGCCCAGCGCCGCTCACGCACGGCCAGCCAGCCCAGCAACCAACCCGCCGCGAAGTAGGCAACGAGCCAGTGGATGTTCTGAAGCCAGTCGATGCCCGTCACCGCCTCTCTCCAGCCTCAGTCCGCCGCCTGCGGTCCCCCCGCGTTGTACTCGCGCGGGTCGGTGATGTACCCGGCCACCGCGCTCGCCGCCACCGTCGCGGGAGACGCGAGGTAAATCTGCGCCGAGGGATCGCCCATCCGCCCCACGAAATTGCGGTTGGTGGAGGAGATGCACACGTCGTCCGGCCCCAGCACGCCCGAGTGCATCCCCAGGCACGCGCCACAGCTCGGGTAGCTCACGCTGGCCCCCGCGTCCACGAAGATTTCCATCAGACCTTCCTGCGCCGCCTGCTTCCAGATCGCCTGGGTGGCGGGCACGACGATCATCTGCACGCCGTCGGCCACTTTGCGCCCCTTCAGGATGCGCGCTACGTCCCGCAGGTCGCCGATGCGCCCGTTCGTGCAGCTTCCCACGTAGGCGTGCGTGACGGCGATGCGGTCCTGGCCCGCCACCCGCCCGTTGCTGGGGATGTGGGGATAGGCGACGGTGGGCTCGACCTGCGAGGCGTCCACGTCGATGACGACCTTGTACCGTGCGTCGGGGTCGGAGGTGTATTCCGTGTACTGGTCGGGCGTGACCCCGCGCTCGGCGAGGTACGCCCGCGTCGTCTCGTCCACCGCGACGATGCCCGTCTTGCCGCCCGCCTCAATCGCCATGTTCGTCAGGGTGAAGCGGCCCTCCATGTCCATCCGGTCGATGGTGTCGCCCACCCACTCCATCACGAGGTAGTTCGCGCCGTCCGCCCCGATCCGCTTGATGACCTCCAGCACGATGTCCTTGGGGGTCACGCCGGGCTGCATCTCGCCGGTGACGCGGATCAGCATGGTCTCGGGCACCTTGAACCATACCCGGCCCGCGTAGATCGCGCCCGCGAGGTCGGTGCTGCCCACGCCCGTGGCGAACATGCCCAGCGCCCCCGCGTTGCAGGTGTGCGAGTCGCCGCTCACGAGGGTCTGACCCGGCTTCACGAGGCCGGTGTTCTCCAGCACGACGTGGGCGATGCCGCCGCGGCCCACGTCGTAGAAGTGCTTGATGCCCTTTTCCTGCACCCAGGACTTGAGCTTCTGGTACATCTTGGCGGCCTTGATGTTCATGGCCGGGACGGAATGGTCGGGCACGGCGACGATCTGCCCCGGGTTGAACACCCGGTCCATGCCGCGTTCTTCGAGCATCCGCAGGGCGGCGGGGGTGGTGATCTCGTGGCACAGCACCCAGTCGGTCGCGCACTCGATGAGTTGCCCCGGCACCACCTGGTCGTGGCCGCTGTGGGCCGCCAGAATCTTTTCGGCAATCGTCATTCCCATACAGGCACAACTCCTCTTCTAGCTTCCTGCAAGCGAAAGCCCCCGAAGCCGTTTCAGCTCCGGGGGCGGATGAGCGAACGCTGGGCCCGCGCTCACCGCCCCCAACGAAGAAGAAGCGCCACGGGGGCGTCCTTCCGGGTCGGCGGCGCGGTGAACATCGGGGGAAGTGTAGCGCGGCCCGCGAGGGCGGGGCAAGGCGAGACGTGTAGACGGGCCGGGAAGTTCCCTCCCCCTTGATGGACGAGCGCTGTGAACTTGTCTTCATCTGACGGAGGCTTCATGAAATGAGTGGCCGCCGCAAAGTTGACAAGGCCGAAAGAAAAGCCCCCTTAGAATCCTGAGTGCACATGAAGAGACTCCACTTTTCCGGCGCCATGCTCGGTCTCACCGTCCTTCTGGGGGCCTGCTCCAGCCCGACCCCTCCCTCCGCCTCCACCTTCAGCCTGACGGTTAGGCTCGACGGCGTGACGAGCGCCCCCGTCACCGTGACGAACACAACAACGAATACCCAGGTCTTCAGCGGCACGCTGGAGGGCAGCAAGACGTTCGGCAGCCTCAAGGCCGGGGACGTGTTCAAGGTAGAGGGCGGGGCGGTGAACACCTCCGTCACGCCCACCGCGCAGAGCGTCACGCTGGACGCGGACAAGACGGTGACGCTGGCCTATGCGCGAGCGGGCAATGCCGTCGTCGCGGACCGGATCGCCGGGAAGATCAGCGGGAATACCTTCAAGATCGCTCGCGTCATCCTGAACGCCTCCACCCAGCCTCCCTTCGGCGTCGCCGACGTGGACGCCACGAACAGCTTCGACCTCGACCTGAGCGGGCAGACGCCCCCGGCGCGCGGGTTCTACCTGCTGACCGAGGGCTGTACCGCGACGGGCGCGAACACCAATCCCACCGTCCGCGTCTGGGGCAACAGCATCCTCGATGCCTACGGCCCCCAGGGAGACCACCTCGGCACGGTGGAGGAGCGGGTGATCTCCGGCGCGGGAAGCCTGGCGCCGCAAACGCGGATTCTGCGGATGTACGCCCAGGCGGACACGACCTTCCAGGGGACATGCTCCTATGATTCCTGGTACGGCAGCACGCCCTTTTCCGAGGACTACGACATCACCCTGAAGGCGGGCTGGAACGCCCTCGCCGTGACGGAGAGCGGCAACCATTACGTCTACCGCAACATCGGCAGCGACACCCGTACCGAACTGCGCTTTTTCAGCGCCGAGCCGGGCGTGTCCGTGTCCCTCAACCCGGCGACGCTGACCTTCAAGAGCGACGACGCCGTGACGGTGGACGCCCAGCTCACGCAGGTCGGCGGGTACAGCGGGACCGTCACGCTGAAGACGGACGATCCCAACCTGACCGTGGAGCCGTCCACGCTGACCCTGCCTGCCCTCACGGCACAGGCGGTGAAGACGGAGGCGACGGGCGGGCGGCTGGCGGAGCTGGGGCTGAGTCCACAGAGCCTGACCCGGAAGCTGACGTTCCGTTACACGGGCAGCGAGAATACCAGCCGGTCGTTCTCGCTCGACGTGCTTGACGCGTCGGGGAACCGGGTGGGCGGCGGCTACGGCTCGCTGGTGGTGCAGCGCCCCGGCATCCACCTGTCGACCTACGCGTCCTCCGGGCTGGAGGTGACGCCGAACAGTTCGGTCAGGTTTTCCGCCTACCTCAGCAGCACGGGCAACTTCAGCGGTCCGGTGACCCTGCGGATGGAGGGCCTGCCGGAGGGGATCACCGCCGACACGCAGACGGTGAACCTGAACGGCTCCGCCTCCGGCGAACTGACCCTGACGGGGGGCGAGACCCTGACGCCCGGTGAGTACGCGGCCACCCTCGTCGCGGAGGGCGGCGGGTACAGCGCGCGCAGCACCGTCAAGCTCGTGGTCCCCAAGCCCACGGTGTCCGTCCAGGTCCAGAACCCGTATTCCGGCGTCAGCGTGTACCAGGGAACGGCGGGCAGCGTGCGCGTCAACGTCTCCGGCAACGCGGGCTTCAAGGGATCCACCACGCTCACGCTCACCGGCCTCCCGGCGGGCGTCAGCGCCAACCCCGTGACCGTGAACGTCGTCGCCAACGCCACCACGACCGTCGACATCCCCCTTCAGGTGGAGGCGGGGGCCACCCTGGGCAGCAGCAGCGTCCGCGTCACCGGGAGCGACGTCCGACCGAGCAACTTTCCCGGCTCCTACGAGACTTTTCAACTCAACGTCAAACCTGCCCGGACCCTGATCGGGACGATCTCCTCCCCGGCCCCCGCGGCCGACGGCATCTGGTTTACGGCCGACAACACCTACAACTCCGCCAGCGGCGGTTACCAGACGACCTTCCGGCGCTTCGCCGGGGGGAAGACGGCCCAGGAAGTCAAGTTCAACAACGTTTCGTCGCAGCTCCTGCCCATCCCGGGTGGGGACGTGTACGTCCTCTCCTCGGGCGCGAACACGGTGTACCGCCTCAAGGATGACGGCACGACCACCCTCCTGACCGCCCCGAGTGCCAACCGCTTGAGTTTCGGCGCCGTGGACTCCCAGGGTCGTGTGTGGTTTATCCAGAGTGTCGGCGAGCAGGTCGGGGCGTACACCTACGGGCTGTGCCGCTGGGACCCTGCCACGGGGAGCGTCACCACGGTGGACACCACGCGTTCCTACGGCTACGGGGGGAACAGTCAGGACTTCAAGGTCAGCAACGACGGCAAGTTCGTGGTCTACCGGGGGAGCTCTTACGCCAAGCCGCTGCTGATCGACACGACCACGGCGGCCATTCGGGAGATGACCAGCGCCACGGGCAGCATCGACAGCGTCGCCGTCTCGAACACGGGCGAGGTCTGGTTCACGGTCTACGGCAGGCCCACCCGGGTGAACGCCGACGGCTCCGCGACGACCTTCAACCTGGAGTCCAGCCTCAGCCTCGTCGGCTTCGATCAGCAGAACCCTCAGCTCCTGTGGGCCACGGGTTCGGGCGCCGCTTTCAGGATCAACCCGGAAACGGGGGGAGCAACCAGCATCCCCACCGACGGCGGGAGCGGCATTCTCAACCGTGATGGGGGCGTCAGCCTGCTCACCAACGAGTACGTAGGCGGAAGCTATCAGTCTTACCTGACGGTCCTGCGCTGAAACCACGCCCGCCGCTGGCCTCTCCTCAGGTGAGAGGTCAGCTTGGTCATCTGTGTCCGGCTCATCGCGGTCCTCCATTCCGTTGAAGGGACAACCTGCGTCCCTTCAACGCCACGCAGGGCCGCTTCATCACGGGTGCTCGCTCCGCTCGGGCCGGACACCGCTGTCAGGCGTCACTCTCCACCCAGCCCCCCCTTTCCTTCCCGGCGGTGCGCGCTAGGGTGGCGGTCATGTCCGACGTGTCCGCCCCCTCTCCCACCTCCGGCACCCTCGCCGCCGTCTGGCGCCTCCCCCACGCCCCGGGGCTCGCCCTCACGGTCCTCTTCATCGGCCTGGCCCAGTCGCTCGCCGCCCCCTACCTCCCCCTCTTCGCGGTGGACCGCCTGGGCCTCACGCCGCTGCAACTGGGCGTCTTCCTGACCCTGACCGCCGTGAGCAGCGTGCTGATCAGCACCCGGCTGGCCCGGCTCTCCGACCACCTCCCGGACCGCCGCCCCGTCCTGCTGCTCGCGCTCGCGGCGGGCGCGCTGGGGTACGCGGGGCTGAGTGTCACCCGGGCCTACCCGGTGATGCTCCTGATCGGGGTCACGCTGCTGGCGACGGGCGCGGCGGCCTTTCCGCAGGTATTCTCGCTCGCTCGGGCCCAGTTCGCGGTGGCTCCGGGGGGCCTCCCCGACCGGGCGGTGACGGCGCTCAGGTCGGTCTTCGCCCTCGCCTGGGTGGTCGGGCCGGGGGTAGGGGCCTTCGCCCTCGCGCGGCTGGACTTCCACGGCCTCTTCCTCGTCACGGCGGGGTGTCTTACGCTCGCCGCCCTGCCCGTCCTGCGGGTGAGGACGGCGCCGCCCACCCCCGCGCGCGCCGTGACGACCGAGGCGAGGCAGGACGGACGGCCACGCCGTCCCCTCGCCTGGGTCACCCTGGCCTTCGTGCTGTACGGCATGAGCATGAGCATGGGCATGACGATGTTCCCGCTGCTCGTCACCCGGGTGCTCGGCGGCACGGACGGGCAGGTGGGCTTTCTGGTTGGATTTTGCGCCCTGCTGGAAATTCCCCTGATGCTCGCCTTCGTGGCGGCGCGGCGTCTCCCCTCCACCGAGCGGCTGGTGAAGTGGGCGATGGTCCTTTTCGTGCTGCACTTCGCGCTGCTTTTCCTCGCGCAGGGGATGCCGCTCCTCGTCGTCACGCAGGCGGTGCGGGCGGCCGTGCTCGCCGTGCTGGCAGGGCTGGGCATGGCCTACTTTCAGGAACTCATGCCGGGCCGCTTCGGCGTCGCCACCACCCTGTACTCGAACACCATGAACGTCGGGAGCATGTTCGCGGGGATCGTGTCGGGGGCGTGTGCGCAGCTTTTCGGCTACCGCGCTGTCTTTCTGCTGTGCGCCCTGCTCACCCTGGGAGCGTGGGTGGTCATGCAGGCCATTACGCGCCCGCGGGTGGTGACGAGGCGGGAGGTTGAGGCGCCCCTGTAGGGAACCAATGGAAGAGGGGCCAGCCTTCCAGGTCGGAGCTGGCCCCTCTTCCCGCGTCGAACGGCTACCGGCGGCACCCCTCGGCGATGCTCGCGGCGAGGGCCCCCACGTCCTGCCCCTCGCGCACGGCGTTGACAAAGGCGCTGCCGACGACCACCCCGTCCGCCACCCCGGCGACCTGATGGGCCGTCTGGGCGTCCTTCACCCCGAAGCCCACGGCGACGGGCACCCGGGCGTATTCACGCGCGAGGGCGAGCATGGCGGGCACCTCGCCGAGCGCCGTCCCCTCCCGCGCCCCGGTCACCCCCGTTACCGAGACGGCGTACAGGAAGCCGGTGCAGGCGTCCGCCACCAGCTTGATGCGCTCCGGCGTGCTCGTCGGCGCGATCAGGAACGTCACCGCCAGCCCGTGCTCGGCGGCGAGGTCCGCGATTTCGAGGTCCTGGTCGGGCGGCAGGTCGGGGAGAATCAGGCCGTCCACCCCCGCGTCCTGCGAGAGCCGCATGAACTCGCGGGGCCCGACGGCGTAGATGGGATTGACGTACGTCATGATCACGATGGGCGTGTCGTGACGGGCCCGCAGCTCCTTCACGAGCGCCAGGGTGCGCCGCGTGCTCGTGCCGCCCGCCAGCGCCTGCTCGGACGCCCGCTGGATGGTGGGACCGTCGCCGAGGGGATCGGAGTAGGGGATGCCGACTTCGAGCAGGTCCGCGTGAGCGAGCAGGGCGTCGGCGACCCCGGGGAACGCTGACGCGCTCGGGTAACCCGCCGTCATGAAGGGCATGAAGGCGGCGCGACCCTCTGCCTTCACCCGCTCGAAGGCGGCGTGAATCCGCTCGGCGCCCCTCGTCAGCGTCGCGGTCATGCCAGAACCTCCCGGGTGACCTGCTCCACTTCCTTGTCCAGCAGGCCCTGGTCCCGCTCCATCTCCAGCAACCGCATGACCTCCGCCACGTCCTTGTCGCCGCGGCCGGAGAGGTTGACCACGATCACGCCGTCCGGCCCGAGTTCCTGCGCCAGCCTCACCGCGTGGTAGATGGCGTGGGCGCTCTCCAGGGCGGGGATGATGCCCTCCAGCCGGGTGAGGAGTTGCAGGGCTTCCAGAGCCTGCGCGTCGGTGACGGGCACGTACTCGGCCACGCCCGTCTCGGCGTAGTGGCAGTGCTCGGGGCCGATGCCGGGGTAGTCCAGGCCCGCGCTGATGGAGTGCGGCGGGACGATCTGTCCCTCGTCGTCGTTCAGCAGATACATCATCGAGCCGTGGAGGACGCCGATGCGCCCGCCCGCCATGCTCGCCGCGTGCCTGCCGCTCTCCACGCCCTCCCCGGCGGCCTCGGTGCCGATCAATCGGGGCCGCTCCTCTGCAGGCAGGTAGGCGTACGGCGCGAAGATGCCGATGGCGTTCGAGCCGCCGCCCACGCAGGCCACGATGGCGTCGGGAGCGGAGCGGCCCTCCACCGCCTGAAGCTGGACCTTGACCTCCTCGCCGATCACGGCCTGGAAGTCGCGGACCATCGCCGGGTAGGGGTGTGGGCCGACCACGCTGCCCAGGATGTAGAAGGTCTCCCGCACGTTCGTCACCCAGTCGCGGATCGCCTCGTTGGTCGCGTCCTTGAGGGTGCTCGTGCCGGAGGTGACCTCGCGGACCTCGGCGCCGAGCAGCCGCATCCGGAAGACGTTGAGGGCCTGACGGCGGATGTCCTCGGCGCCCATGTAGACCACGCAGTCCAGGCCCAGCAGGGCGGCGGCGGTGGCGGAGGCGACCCCGTGCTGCCCGGCCCCCGTCTCGGCGATCACCCGGCGCTTGCCCATCCGCACGGCGAGGAGGGCCTGCGCGAGGCAGTTGTTGATCTTGTGGGCGCCCGTGTAGTTGAAATCCTCGCGCTTGAGGTAAATCCTCGCCCCGCCCGCATGGTCCGTCAGGCGCTGGGCGAGGTACAGGGGACTGGGGCGGCCCACGAACTCCCTGAACAGGCGGTCGAGTTCACCGAGGAAGGCGGGATCTGCTTTGGCGGCCCGGTAGGCGGCTTCGAGTTCGTCGAGCGCGGGGATCAGCGTCTCGGGGACGTAGCGCCCGCCGAAGCGTCCGTAGCGCCCGCGCCCGTCCGGCTGCGGGTAGCTGGGGAGAGTGAGGGACATGATCCTCAGGATAGAATTCCGGGCCTAACGGGCGTTTGGGAAACTTAGACAAGTCATCTAAGTTTGTGGGGGAAGAGGGAATTGAGCGGGGGGTAATTGCGCGCGCCAGAACGGCAATAACTCTGTCGCTCCTACAGTGTCCGGCACCTCCCACCCGAGCGAGCGGGCGAGGGTCGCCAGCACCCGCCCGGGCTCCTCTCCCCCCTCGCGCAGGGCCATCAGCGGTGGTGCTCCCCCCCGCTTGGCGAGGCGTTCGCCCCGAAAGTCAGTCAGGAGGGGAACGTGGAGGGAACGCGGGCTGGGATAGCCCAAAGCTTTTTGCAGGGCCACCTGCCGGGGCGTGGCGGGCCACAGGTCGGCGCCGCGCACCACGTCCGTCACGCCCATCAACCCGTCGTCCACCACGACCGCGAGGTGGTAGGCGTAGGCCCCGTCGTTGCGGCGGAGCACGAAGTCGCCGACCTCGGTGGGGAGGTGCTGGCAGAGAGTCTCCCGGGTCAGGGCGTCGTGGGCATACACGGTCTCGTCCGGCACCCGCCAGCGCAAGGCGGCGGGCCGCTCTGGATTCACGCGGCCCGCCCGGCACGTCCCCGGATAGACAGGCTCCTCGCCGTGCGGGGCACCCGCGCTCGCTTGAATGGTCGCCAGCACCTCGCGCCGGGTGCAGGTGCAGGGGTAGGTGTCGAGGTGCGTCACCGCCTCCGCGTACACGTCCAGTCGCTCGGACTGCGTGTACTCCGCGTCCCAGTCCAGCCCCAGCCACTCCAGGTCACGGCGGGTGGTGTCGAAGGCCCAGGGTCTCACCCGCCCGGTGTCCAGGTCCTCGAAGCGCAGGAGGTGGCGGCCCCCCAGGGCGCGGGAGTGCAGCCAGGCGAGGAGGGCCGTGCGCGCGTTCCCGAGGTGCATCGCGCCCGTCGGGCTGGGGGCGAAGCGGCCCACGACGGGCGGGGAGGAGGCGGTCATCGGCGTCAGGGTAACGCGGTCCCGGCATCATGTCCCCCATGACCGTTCCCCTCTCCGGCCCTGACCGCCTGACCCTCCTGCTCGGGTCCGAGACGTACTGGACGGCGCGGGCCATGCGCGAGCAGGGCAGCCGCTTCTACCGGGCACTCGGGGAGGCGCTGGAGGCCGCCGACCTGGGCAACCGCCGCTTGATCTACGCGGCGTGGACGGACGCGATCTGGGACTTCTACGAGCGCGGCCTGCGGCTGGAGGCGGAGGAGGGCGGCTCGGGCGAGGGTTGACCGATCAGCGCGTAAAAGGCTTCTCGCGCCACCGTCCGCAGCGTTCCGATGGGGCCGACCGGGACTTCCCCAGCGTCCAGCCGCTCCCGTTTCCGGGCATGGCGTCGGCGCTCAGACTCCGAAGGACCCGGCACCGGCTGGCCGATCAGCGCCAGCACCAGTTGCGCCAGCAGCGTCTGGAGGGCTCGCAAGGCCTCTTTCACCCTAAGGGATACGCCAACCGGCGGGCGGACGTTCCCGGCGTACACTGCCCGGATGAGCTTTGCACAGCCCCCCACCCTCCTCGCCGTGTTCGCCCACCCCGACGACGAGGCCTTCAGCGTCGGCGGCACCCTCACCCACTACGCGCGGCGGGGCGTGCGGGTGGTCCTCGCCTGCGCCACCCGCGGCGAGGCCGGGAAGATCACCGTGCCGGGCATGACCGTGGACGACCTCGGCCAGCAGCGCGAGGGGGAGTTGCGCGAGGCGTGCCGGGCCCTCGAAATCCCGGAGCCCGTCTTCCTCGACTTCCACGACTCGGGCCGCTACGAGCGCACCCGCCATGACGACCCCCTCGCGCTGATGAACGTGAGCCCCCTCGACGTGGAGGTCAAACTCCGCGCGCTGATCGGGGACGTGCGGCCTCAGGTCATGGTGACCTTCGATCCCCACGGGGGCTACGGGCACATCGACCACCTCCAGATTCACCGGGCGGCGGTGGGCGCCTTTTTCAGCACCGGGCACGTGCCGGGCGGGGGGCCACGGCGCCTGTACTTCACGGCGTTCACGCACGAGGCGGCGCAGGGCATCGCCCGCATGGGGCAGGACCTCGACCCCCTGGTCTACGGGGTCAGCGAGGACACCATCGCCGTGCGGATGAACGTCACCGCCTACGCCGAGAACAAGAAATCCGCCCTCGCCGCCCACGGCACCCAGACGGGCGAGACGAGCCTGCTGGGCCGCATGAGCCCCGAGGAACGTCAGGCGATGGAAACGCGCCTGCTGGGCACCGAGAGCTTCGCCATCGGCGGGACGCGCACGCCCGTCCCCACCCTGCCCCTCCGGGGGCTGTTCGACGGGCTGCCCGGCTTCGAGGCGCTGGACGACTGAGGGGCGCGGGACAGGGCCCGCGTTCCTACCCCTGCCCCAGCAACCTCCTGACCGCGAAGCGCACCCGGCCCAGGTTCGCCACGTCGTCGAAGGCGGTGAGCAGGATCTGGTCGCCGTGTGGGGTGAGCAGCAGGGGGCCTCCGTCCACGTCGAGAAGGAGGTCTTGCCACTGCCCCTGGCCGAGGGCCGCCTGAAGGCTGCCGATGACCGCACGCCCTGGCCCCACGACACCGAGGTCCGCTCCCTCTCCCACGGCGGTCACGACGGCGCCGCGCGCGTCCACCAAGGCGGCGTGCCTGACCCCACGCACGTCGAGCAGCGGCGCGATCACGCGTGCTCCAGCGCGGGCAGGTCGCTGAGTTCCGAGGCGAGGCGGGCGAGGAACTGCTGCGCGCTCCGCGTGTCGGTGCCCCGTTGCAAGGCGGCAGCCAGGACGAAGCTCTCCCCGGCCACCGCGACGACCTCGACCCGCTCCGCCGTAAAGGCCACCCGGGTGACCTGCCCCGCGCCCAGACGGCGGCCCATCCGCTCCAGCCCAGTTCGCAGCGAGGTCAGCTCGGCGGCGAGCGCGTCTCCACCCGAGCCCAGGGTTTCGAGCGGCAGGCCGTCGGGACCCGCGAGGACGGCCCCCACCAGGCCGGGAACGGTGCGCAGAAGGTCAAGCCTCACAGGTGGGCCTCCAATTGACGGGCGGCGGCGCGGCCATACAGCCGGGCCTGCCCGAGGTTGCTGCGCCCGTCGAGGGCGAGGAGCAGGAAGAAGTCGGCGGTGATGGGGTGCAGGAAGACGCTGACCCGCTCGCCGCGCAGGTACAGCTCGCGCGGGTTGCCGTCCCCCAGGGTCTCGCCGTAGGAGGCGTTCGCGGCGCGCAGGAGTCCGGCGTGTTCGGCCACGAGGAGGCCCAGGTCGGTGTCGGCGGCGGCGTGGCCCTCGACGAGCAGGCCGTCGAGTCCGCCGATGGCGGCGGCCCACGCGCCGTCCACGTCCGTCACGAGTTGCGTGAGGTGGGTGAGCATCGCCCGGTATCGTAGGCGCCGCGTTCACGCAGAATTCTGACAGGCAGGCGCAGGCGACTCACCACCCTGAAACGGCCCTGAGAGGCGCGCGCCCTGATCGCCAAGCCCTCTCCTGAAAGGCCGTGCAGGTCAGGCTCACGGCGGTTCTCGCTCACCCAACCCGACCCCCGTGGACACCCTTTGACCTCGTGTTTTCCCCATCCCGGTGCGGTAGAATAACGACTGGAAAAGAGGGGTGGGTCGTTATGCTCACAGCATAATGTGATAGACTCATTCCATTCCCGGCCCCCTGCCGGGTCCACCATTGCCCCCGCCGACGGGCCCTTTTTCTCCGTGCGGCGCGCACAGACTGGAGCCTCATGACCGGAATTCAACCTGTTGACATCACCAGCGAAGTCAAAACGAACTTCATCAACTACGCGATGAACGTGATCGTGGACCGCGCGCTGCCCGACGTGCGCGACGGTCTCAAGCCCGTGCAGCGGCGAATCATGTACGCGATGCTGCAAGAGGGCTTGGCCGCCAACCAGAAGCACGCCAAGTCGGCGGCGGTGGTCGGCGAGGTGATGAAGAAGTACCACCCGCACGGCGACGCGCCCGTCTACGACGCGATGGTGCGCCTCGGGCAGTGGTGGAACCTGCGCTACACGATGGTGGACCCGCAGGGGAACTTCGGCTCCATCGACGGCGACCCGCCCGCCGCCATGCGCTACACCGAAGCGCGCATGACCAAGCTCGCCGAGGAGCTGCTGGCCGACCTCGAAAAGGAGACGGTCGACCTCAAGCCCAACTACGACGAGACGA
The DNA here is from genome assembly GCF_018863415.1 of Deinococcus aestuarii. Taxonomy (NCBI): domain Bacteria; kingdom Thermotogati; phylum Deinococcota; class Deinococci; order Deinococcales; family Deinococcaceae; genus Deinococcus; species Deinococcus aestuarii. The sequence goes on from NZ_JAHKSN010000001.1 coordinate 254,296, forward strand.
CGGTCGAGCCCACGGTGCTGCCGTCCGCCGTGCCCAACCTGCTCGTGAACGGGGCGACGGGCATCGCGGTGGGCATGGCGACGAACATCCCGCCGCACAACCTGACCGAGATCAGCAACGGTCTCCTCGCGCTGATCGACAACCCGAACATCAGCCTCGACGAGATGATGAACCACGTGCAGGGACCGGACTTCCCGACGGGCGGGCGCATTTCGAAGCAGGGCATCCGGGAGGCGTACGCGACCGGGCACGCGGGGCTGAAGGTGCGCGGCAAGGCCCGCATCGACGAGAAGAACGGGCGGGCGCAGATCATCATCTCCGAGATTCCCTATCAGGTGAACAAGACCAACCTGATCCAGACGATCTCGGCGATGTACAAGGCGGGCAAGATCCCCGACATCTCCGCCCTGCGCGACGAGTCCGACCGCAAGGAGCCGGTGCGGATCGTGGTGGAACTCAAGCGCGGCGCGATTCCCACACTGGTGCTCAACCAGCTCTACAAGTACACGCAACTCCAGTCGACCTTTACGGTGATCAACCTCAGCATCGTGGGGGGCGAGCCGCGCGTGCTGCCGCTGATCGACACGATGCGGCACTTCCTGACCCACCGCCGCGACGTGGTGACCCGCCGCACCGCCTACGACCTGCGCAAGGCCGAGGAGCGGGCGCACGTGCTCGAGGGGCTGCTCAAGGCGCTCGACAACATCGACGAGGTGATCGAACGCATCCGGGCGGCGAACACGGCGGCGGAGGCGCGCGACGCGCTGATGGGGCGGTTCGACCTCACCGAGATTCAGGCGCAGGCGATCCTCGACATGCGGCTGCAACGCCTCGTGGGGCTGGAGCGCGAGCGGCTGATGGCCGAGTACGACGAGTTGCAAAAGATCATCGAGCGCCTGCGCGGCATCCTCGGCGACGAGCGGCTGCTGTGGCGCGAGATCAAAAAGGAGATCCGCGACGTGCGCGACCGCTACGGCGACGCCCGGCGCTCGGTGATCACCCAGCTTGAGGACGACATCTCCAAGGAGGACCTGATCGCCGTCGAGGACATGGTGATCACCATGACCAAGGCGGGGTACCTCAAGCGCACGAACCTGGGCGCCTACCGGGCGCAGGGCCGCGGCGGGCGCGGGGCCTCGGGCGGCAGGCTGCGCGAGGAGGACATCAACACGAGCGTCTTCGTGGGCTCCACGCACGACTACCTGCTGTTCTTCACCGACGCGGGCCGCGTCTTCCACGAGAAGATCTACGACCTGCCGGAGGCGGGCCGCGACGCCAAGGGCACGCACATCCGCAACCTGCTGCCTTCGCTGCGCGAGGACGAGAACATCGCCTCGGTGCTCAGCGTGAAGGGCTTTGACGAGGCGGGCAGCTTCGTGTTCGCCACGCGCAAGGGGGTGGTGAAGAAGACCGCCATCGCCGAATACGGCAACATCACCTCGGCGGGGCTGATCGCCATCAACCTCCAGCCGGGCGACGAACTCATCGGCGTGGGCATCCAGCGCAACGGCGACGACGTGGTGCTCGCCACCCGCGAGGGCCAGGCGATGCGCTTCGCCGCGACCGAGGTGCGCGACACGGGCCGCGCGACCCAGGGCGTGATCGGCATCCGCCTGCGCGAGGACGACGCCGTGGTGAGCATGGCGCTCGTGCCCGGCGGCGACGAGGGCAGCGAACTTCTGGCGGTGAGCGAGTACGGCCTGGGCAAGCGCACCCCGGTCGGCGACTACCCCAGCAAGGGGCGCGGCGGTCTCGGCGTGATCACCCTCGGCGTGACCGACAAGACCGGCAAGCTCGTCACCCTGACCCACGTGGCCGGGAACGAGGAGCTGATGGTCCTGACCGAGAAGGGCACGGTGATCCGCACCCGCGTCGAGGAGGTCCGCGTGACCGGCCGGGGCGCGCAGGGCGTCAAGGTCATCAACATCGGCGACAAGGACCGCGTGATCAGCGCCTTCCCCATCCGCCGCGAGGACGAGCTGTAAGCCTTCGGCGAAGAGATGCTCGACGCGCCCGGCCCCGGTGGTCGGGCGCGTTTCCCTTCTGGAGGCCCCGGTCCGCGTCCTCTCGCACACGATCTGCCAAGACATCGGAGCGGCCTTTCCAATGAAGCGGCAATGAGAGGGGCAGCCCCCTCGTCCCCCCTGTTTTTGTCGTCTCAGTCGGCCCCAGCGGGCGAAAGATACCCGGGCACGATGGTGAGCTAAACGCTGATTAAAGAAACAAAACTGTTTACAAAAACGTGATCAGAGGTTACACTGTGATCCATGCGGGGATGCACCCGCGCCCCCCTCTCCGATCTCAACGCCCAGGAGGCGAGCCCCATGACGCAGACCAACTCCTCCCTGACGAAGACCTTCGTGGACACCGTGACCTACCGCCCGGGCGCGGTCATCCTCTACCCCGGCAAGAGCGACATGCTCTACCGCGTGGCGAGCGGCCTGGTTCGCATCCACACGATGGACGACGACGGCAACGGCCTGACCCTGCGCTACGTCAAGCCCGGCGAGTACTTCGGCGAGGAAGCCCTGGCGGGCGTGAACCGCGCCTACTTCGCGGAGGCCGTGACCGACTCCAGCGTGGACGTGATCAACCCCGCGCTGATGACCGCCGAGGACAACCTCGTGGTCACCACCCACCTCGTCAAGACGCTGGAGCGTGCCTACGAGAGCATCTACCGCCTCGTCGGCAAGCGGCTGCGCGCCCGGATCGCGGGTGAGCTGCTGGAGCTCAAGGACACGGCCCTCGCCACCCAGCTCGACTCCGGCGAGACGATGATCTACGCGACCCACGACGAGCTGGCCGCCGCGGTGGGCTCGGTGCGTGAGACCGTCACCAAGGTCGTCGGCGAACTCAGCCGCGAGGGCGTGATCAGCGCCGGGTACGGCAAGATCACCCTCAAGAACGAGCAGGCGCTGAGCACCATCGCCGCCGCTTAAGAGCACACGCACCACAGACCGCCCGGTTAACGCCGGGCGGTTTTTACTTTCGTCCTCTGTGACCAGACGTGTGACAACATTCGTCCAGATACCGCTCCTGTTTCCTTCAGACGCTCCCTTTACACTCCCCGGTATGGCGACCTTTTCCCCCGAACGACCCCTGCGCGTGGCCGTGATCGGCAGCGGCCCCAGCGGGATTTACGCCGCCGAGGCGCTGACCAGGCAAGCCGACGTGCCCGTGGAGGTGGACGTGTTCGACCGTCTGCCCACTCCCTACGGCCTCGTGCGCTACGGGGTCGCGCCCGACCACCTCACCATCAAGAGCGTGACCAAGGGCTTCGAGAAGACCTTGGCGGACCTCCGCGTCCGCTTTCTCGGCAACGTCGAGTTCGGCAGCGACCTCACCCACGAGGAGGCGCGGGAGCACTACGACGCCGTTATCTACACCGTGGGCGCGTCCTCCGACCGCCGCCTGGGTATTCCCGGCGAGGACCTGACGGGCTCCATGAGCGCCACCGAGTTCGTCGCCTGGTACAACGGCCACCCGGACGCGGCGGCGCGCGAGATGCTGCTGAACGCGACGGGCGTGGCGGTGGTCGGCGTGGGGAACGTGGCCCTGGACGTGAGCCGCATCCTCGTCAAGACGGTGGCCGAGCTGCGGGAGAGCGACATCGCCGAGCACGCGCTCGCCGCCCTGGAGCGCAGTCAGGTCAAGGACGTGTGGGTGCTGGGACGCCGGGGACCTTTGCAGGCCGCCTTCACCACCAAGGAGCTGCGCGAGTTCGGGGAGCTGGAGGGGGCCGACCCCATCGTCAAGCCCGCCGAGGTGCAGGTGGACGAGACCGCCGAGGCGGCGAATACGGACAACACCAAGAAGAAGAATCTGGAGGTCCTGCGCGACTTCGCCGTGCGCACGCCCGAGGGCAAGGACCGGCGCATCCACCTGCGCTTCCTCGTCTCGCCCGTCGAGATTCTGGATGACGGCGAGGGGAACGTGGGCGGGCTGAAGATCGAGCGCAACCGTCTGGACGAGAACGGGAGCGCGGTGGGCACGGGCGAGTACGAGACGCTGCCCGTTCAGATGGTGCTGCGGTCCATCGGCTACAAGGGGGTGGCGCTGCCCGGCGTGCCCTTCGACGAGCGAAAGGGCGTGATTCCCAACGTGGAAGGACGCGTGGAGGGCCAACCCGGCGAGTACACGGCGGGCTGGATCAAGCGCGGGCCCAGCGGCGTGATCGGCACCAACAAGAAGGACGCGGTGGACACGGTGGCGCACCTGCTCGCCGACGCGAAGGCCGGGGCGCTGCCCGAGCCCGCCCAGCCGAGCCGTGAGGCGGTGGACGCGCTGCTCGCGGGCAAGGGGGTGGACGTGTACACCTTCGACGACTGGCAGGCGCTCGACGCACATGAACTCGCGCGGGGCAAGACGCAGGGCCGCCCACGCGGCAAGGTGGTCCACAAGCACGAGATGCTCCAGCACCGCCGGAAGGCGTTGCAAGAGGCGGACGGCTAGAGGCAGAAGGTTGGAGCGACGGGGCTGGGAGGCATCCCGGCCTCTGTCTTTTGCGGCGCCCGTCCAGTTCTCGTTTCCACCCTTCTGCGATACTTCCCGCCATGCAGGCCGAGCCGTCCTCCACCTCCACCCCGCCCCGCACCGACGTTCTGGTCATCGGGGGTGGCCCGGCGGGACTCCACGCGGCCTTTTACGCGGGCTGGCGCGGCCTGAGCGTGCGGCTGGTGGAGGCGCGGGGCGAGCTGGGCGGGCAACTGATGGCCCTCTATCCCGACAAGACCGTGTACGACGCGCCCGGCAGACCGCAGACGCGGGCGGCGGACCTCGTGCGGGCGCTCGAAGACCAGCTCGCCCCCCTGGGGGTGGATGTGCGGACGGGCGAGGTGGCGCACACGTTAGAGCCGGACGGGGCAGGTGGCTGGGTGGTCGGCACGGAGCGTGGACGGTACGAGGCGGGCGCCGTCCTCCTCGCGGCGGGATTGGGCGCCCTGTTGCCGCGTGAGGCGCGGGTGCCGGGGGTGGAGGCTCATCCGGACGTGCGGACGGACCTGCCCAAGCCCGCCGAATTCGCGGGCAAACGCGTCCTCGTGATCGGCGGGGTGCCCCAGGCGACGCGGGCCGCCCTCGGACTCGCGGACGCCGGGGCGGAAGTCACCCTCACCCACCGCCGGGCGGGGTTCCGGGGCGAGCCGGGGGAGTTGGCGCGGCTGGAGGAGTTGCGCTCGGCTGGACGGGTGGAGGTGTTCGCACCCGCCGTCCTCCAACACCTCACACCGCAGGGCGCGGAGCTGACGGTCAGCGGCGAGACCATCCAGCGCGAGGCCGACACCATCCTCGTCCTGGGCGGCTACCTCCCTGACCTCTCTCCCCTTCAGGGCTGGCCCCTTGGGTGGGACGGCGAGTACGTCCCGGACGGCCCCGGTGGAGAGACCTCACTCCCCGGCGTGTACGTGGTCGGCGACCTCGCCCGCTCCGGCAAGGATTTCAAGCTGCTCTCGCTTGCCTTCGCGCAGGCGGCCATCGCTGCCAACCACGCCGCGCACCACGTCCGCCCGGACCTCAAGGTGAGGCCGGGGCACAGCAGCGAGCGGGGCGGGTATCCGGTGAGGAGCGAGGAGCGGGCCTCGTCTCGATGACCCGCCGTGACCTGCCTGCATTGAAGTTGCCTCTACAGTAGGTTCATGACTGCTACCCCCTCTTCCCTCGTGGTCTACGTTGATGTGGACGAGACACTTATCCGCAATTACGGCAAGACGCGTATCCCTATTCCGGCGGTCATCAAGCACGTCCGCTCGCTCTTCGAGCAGGGCGCGGAGTTGTGCTGCTGGAGTTCCGGCGGGGCACAATACGCGCGACAGAGTGCAGTCGAGTGCGGACTGGAAGACTGCTTTGCTGCCTTCCTGCCGAAACCTCAAGTCTTGCTGGACGATCAGCCCATCTCGAACTGGAGACGACTCGTGCAGATTCACCCCAATGGCTGCGACGACCAGTCGGTCCAGGACTACCGGGCGGCCCTTCCCGGCCCTCGGTAGCGTCCGGGCGGTCAGCCTCTCGACCCCGCTAGAATGCCGCTTATGGCGTTTTTGTCGGTCCTGCTCCTCGTCCTGGCGTTCTTCGTGGGGAGCCTGCCGCTGGGCCACTGGCTGCTTTCCCGCATGGGCGTGGACCCGCGCGTGAACAACGCCTACAACCTCGGCGTGGAGAACGTGCTACGGCGGGTCGGGCCGGGGCTGGCGGCGGCGAGCGCGGGGTTGGATTTCTCCAAGGGGTTCCTCGCCGTGCTGATGGCGTCCTCGCTCGGCTCCCGCGAGCTGTGCGTCCTCGCCGCCCTCGCCGCGTACCTGGGGCACCTCAACCCGCCGCGTGCCCTGTACGGGGGAGTGCCGCCGCGTGGACGGGGGAACCTCGTCTTGTTCGGCGTCCTCGCCGGGCTCGCCGTGGCGGGTGGGGTGAATTTTTGGATCGCCGCGCTGCCCGTGGTCGTGTATGCCGCCGTGGTCGGCTACTGGGGCTACGTGAGCGCCGCGACCGTCCTCGGGCTGCTCGCCTTCGCCCTTTTGGTGGCGGTGTCGCCGCTGGGAATTCCGGCCAAGCTGGGCGCTCTCGGCCTCCTCGTGGCGGCGACGTGGCGCTTCAAGGAGAACCTGGGGCGCATCCTCGACGGCACCGAGCCGCGCGTGGGCGAGGACGTGCCGGTGGCGGGCAAGCGGGACGATCAGGTCGTCACCGCCTTCATGATCCACCCGATGACGCTGGAGAACTTCTGGGTCACGCGCCGCTTCTCGTGGATGAAGCCCCTCGTCGAGCGCGGCGTGATCAGCGAGGCGAGCGTTCGCCACATGGCAGCGAACCTGCGGCCCATGAAGATCGGGGAACTCCACGGCATCAAGACCAATGAGGGCAAGGAGATTCGCTGTTACCTCCTGAGCAGCCCCCTCCTTCCCGACGTGTTCACCTCCGACCCTGACCTCGCCACCCGCCGCGCCATCGAGGGCGCCCGGCTCGCGCAGGAACTCGGGGCGGAGGTGTTCGGGCTCGGCGCTTTCTGGTCGGTCGTGGGCAACAAGGGGGTGGACGTGCAGGCCGCCGTGCCCGACCTCACGATCACGAACGGCGGCGCGTACACGAGCGGCACGGTCAAGGCCGCCATCCCCGGCATCCTGCACCACTTTCAGGAGACGGGGCGGGACCTGGGGCAGGCCACGGCGGGCATCGTGGGCGCGAACGGGGTGGTCGCCTTCGGCATCGCGCGGACCATCGCCCCGCAGGTGGGCAAGGTCATCATGATCGGGCGGGATATGGAGAGGCTGGAGCGGAGTGCCGCGACCCTGCGCCGCGCCGTGAAGGACACCGAGATCGTCACGACGACGAGTTACGACACGCTGCGCGAGGCCGACCTGATCTTCAGCGCGACGAGCGATCCGAACCCCGTCATCTTCCCGCAGCACGTCAAGCCCGGCGCCTGGATTTTCGACGAGGGGCGCCCCGCCGACGTTCATGAGAGCGTGCTGGACGTTCCCGGCGTGCGCGTGATTCCCGGCGGCGTGGTGCGCCCGCCCGGCGGCATGACGAGCAACATCGACCTGCAATTCGGGGAGGGCGCGGTGCCCGCCTGCCTCGCCGAGACCCTGATCATCGCGGCGACCGGGGAGCACCACCGCAAGAGCCTGGGGCCGCAAACACTCACCGAGAACATCAATTTCTTCGTGGAACAGGCGGAGCGGCTGGGCTTTCAGGTCGTGGACTGAGGCGGGGGCCCCTCCTCCCGCAAGGGCCCGTCAGCAAACTTACCCTCGGCCCGACCGTGCGGACCCTATCCTTCCCGGAGATGGCCGCGCCCCCCCTGCGTTCCCGACGCCGAACATTCCGGCTCACTCTCGGCACTCTGACGCTTGCCGGACTCGGCCTGCTTGGACGCGCGGACGCGGTGGGCTCGGAATTCCCGCTGGGGCTGGGCACCGTGCTGCCACCCTCGCCGCTCAACCCCGCCGCGCTGACGTGTCCCGTCCCCACCGACCCCCTCGAACTCGCCCTCTGGCGGGTGACGACCGAGGGCGGGCGGGCGGACCACTCGTGCGGCAACGCCTTCGCGGGCTTCCTGCGAACGCCGCGCGTGAACGGACAACCCGACGCCTTCGACGTGACGGCGGAGCAGATCCGGCAGGCCCGCTCGGAGGTTCTCCTCGCCAACATGGAGTGGCACGCGGGGGAGGAGCGCCCGGGCTGGACCTTCGCCCAGGCGGCCCGGAGCCTGTACGGGCGGGTGCGGGCCAATCCCGCCGCCTACCCGCAGGGCATGACCGTCAAGGTGGCGCTGGGCGGCTTTCCCGACCTGGGCCGCGAGGACGGCGCCACCCAGGCCCTCGAACTCGTGCGGGACCTGACGCGGCTCGGCGTCCCCCTGAACGACGCGCGGGTGGGGTGGCGGCTGGACGTGGCGAACTACCGCTACTTCCCGCATAGCCACGTGAAGCTGCACGTGATCGACGGGCAGGACCTCACCGTCTCCGGCTACAACTTCACCGTCTGGCACCTGCCAGGCACCGAGCGGGGCGGGCGCGACCTTCACGACCTCGGCCTGCGGATGCGCGGCCCGGTCGCGCAAGATGGTGTGGCCGTGTTCGACGACCTGTGGCGCAACTCGCGGCAGGTGCGCTGCCCGGAGAACGTGGCGGCGGACGAGGTGGCGCGGCGGTGCTTCGTGGGCGAGCCCGGTCCCCCCACCCACCCGGACGCGGCCCGGAGCCTTGAGGTGGCGGGTGACTCGCGCGCCTTCATGCTTTACCGCCGCCCGGGTTTCGACCAGGCCGACCGGGCGCAGGTGGCGCTGATCGGCGCGGCGCGGCAGAACATCGACCTGATGCAGGCGGAGTTCAGCCCCTCGCTGGGGTGCTGGTCCGCCTACCTCCAGCCGCAGGACTGCCCGGTGGGCCGCTGGCCGGTGTACCTCGGCGCCGTCCTGCACGCGATGGAGCGCGGGGTAAGGGTCCGCGCGCTGATGGTGGACTACGGCATCGACCGCGTTCCCAACCGCAGCGGCGTCGCCCTCCTCCGGCTGGAGGCGCGGCGGCGCGGCATCGAGGACCGTTTCGAGGCGCGGTACGTCACCTTCGGGATGCACACGAAGGCGTACACGGTGGACGACCGCATGGTGCTGGCGGGCAGCATGAACTTCCACTTCTCCGCCTGGGGGTCTCTGGGGCTGAACGAGGCGATGCTCGCCACGACCGACGCGGGGGCGGTGGCCGAGCAGCGGGCGAGGTTCGAGGACATGTGGGCGCACCACAGCCGCGAGGTCCCGCAGGAGTGGTGGATGCGGAACGTGGAGCCGGGGTTGGGGGAAGCTCAGCCGCAGACCGGGCCTAGAGTGAGGCATGACCGCGACCCGTGAGGACTGGCAAAGAGCCTGCGTGATCGAGCCCCCGCCCGGCTACACCCCCCACATCGGCGTTCTCGTCGCCATGCTGCACTACGCCCGCCTCACCACCCTGGAAGCGGTCGCGGGCCTGGGCGTGGAGGAACTGGACGCCACCCCACCGGGCTTTTCCAACTCCATCGGAACACTGCTCGCCCACATCGCGGCGGTGGACCGGGTGTACCAGCGCCTGAGTTTCGAGAACCGGGACTTCGACGAGGGGGAGGAGGCCGTCTACGGCGGGGCCCTCAGCTTCGGGCAGGCAGGCGAGCGCGTGCGGGGTCTTCCGCTGAAGCACTACCTGGGCGAGTTGGAAGCCGCCCGCGCCGACACCCTCGCCGAACTCGCCCGCCGCGACGACGCCTGGCTGGCCTCCCGCCTCCAGGTGCCCGGCTTCGACTACCCCAACCACCACTGGGCCTGGTTTCACGTCATGGAGGACGAGGTGAGCCACCGGGGACAGATTCGGATTCTCCGCAAGGCGCTGAAGGCCCAGGCACAACGCTGAGGTTGTGCTGGCCGCTGGCCGCCCCCGGGACTTCCCGCACCGCTCCTGCCCGTAAACTGGGGGCATGTCGGGGGCCCCTCATGGTTGAACGCATTCACCTCGCCAAGCCGCGCGGCTTCTGCGCCGGGGTGGTCATGGCGATTGGGGCGGTCGAGAAGGCCGCCCGCACCGAAGACAAACCCGTCACCGTCTACCACTCCATCGTCCACAACCACACGGTCGTGGAGCGGCTGGAGCAGGGGCACGACGTCCACTTCGTCGAGAGCCTGGACGACATCTCGGCGCTGCCCGCCGGGAGCGAGACGGTCGTCTTCAGCGCCCACGGCATCAGCCCGGCGGTGCGCGAGCGGGCGCGCACACTCGGCCTCGCCACCATCGACGCGACCTGCCCCCTCGTCACCAAGGTCCACACCGAGGCCAAGAAGTACGCCCGCGAGGGCTACACCATCCTGCTCATCGGCGACAGCGCCCGGCACCAGGAGGTCATCGGCACGCGCGGCGAGGCGCCCGAGCACACCGTCGTGGTCGGCGTTCTCGGCAAGAGGGGCGAGGGGCTGCACGACCCGCACACGGTCGAGGTGCCCGACCCCGAGCGGGTGGTGGTCCTGACCCAGACGACCCTCAGCGTGGACGACACGCGGCGCACGGTGGACATCCTCAAGGCCCGCTTCCCGGCGTTGGTCGTGCCGCCCAGCGAGGACCTGTGCTACGCGACGAAGAACCGCCAGGACGCGGTGAAGGCCATCGCGCCTCGGGTGGACGCCTTCCTGGTGCTCACGAGCACGCACTCCAGCAACGGGATGCGGCTGCTCGAACTCGCCCGCGAGACCTGCGGGCGGGCCGAGCGGCTGGAGACGGAGGCCGACCTCGCCGGGGTGGACCTGACGGGCGTGCGGTCCCTCGGCATCACGAGCGCGGCGAGCACGCCGGACGACCTCGTGCAGAACGTGGTCGCCCACTTCCGCCGCCTCAACCCGGCCCTCGTGGTCATCGAGGAGGGCGAGTGGGAGAACATCGAGTTCCGCGAGCCGAAGAAGATTCTGCCGACGCAGGAGTTGCCGCGCACGCTGCGGTGAGGGCTTGTGGCCTGTCGCGGGGAGCTTGTGGAAAAGGAAGGGTCGGAGACATAGATCATGTCTCCGACCTTCTTTTGCCTCTACAAGCCACGGGCCACAAGCTCCCCGCCTCCCCCTACCCCGCCTGGATATACCCCGTCTTGACGAACTCCTGAATCATCGGCTCCAGGTCATGCAGGGCGGCGTCGGCGCGCAGGGCGTGTTCGGCGGGCGAGAGCCCTTCGCGCAGGGCCCGCAGGAAGGCCAGCCCCGCCGTGCCGTGCCGGGCGCGGAAGGTGAGGTACACGTCGGTGATGGGGTTCACGGCGTCCCTCCCCCGCAGGGTGAGGTCGTACTGGCGGTGCGCCCACCCGGCGAGGCTGCGCGGCAGGATCAGGGTCTGCGGTCGCAGGGGCGCGGGAAAGGCCCCCTCGTAGGGCAGGGTGGCGGGCATCGTGGCGACGATCTGGCCCCGGGCATAGAAGATCGCGCCGGTGGGCCGCGCGTGCAGCCCCGTGAAGTCCTCGGTGAGGTTGAACTTCCAGGCCCGCGAGCCGATCCCGCTCAGGACGTGCGCCAGCGTGGGGGCCAGGGCGTACGCGCCCAGGGCGGCCCCCTGCTCGTAGAGGTGCAGCAGGTCGCCGAGGGCCTGCTCACCCGTCGCGCCCGAGGCGGCGGCGGTCACCGTGCGGCCCTCGAACAGCAGGACGTAGGCGTTCTGCTCGCCCAGAGAGGCGTGCAGGTACCCGCACCACGCCCCGTCGTGCAGGGACTTGAGAAAGGCGTGCAGGTCGCAAAACCGCGTGCTCAGGCCCAGGTGCGTCGGGGGCACCTGCGGCAGGAAGCGGGCCAGGAAGGGCTCGGCGCCCGGGAACATGGGCCGCAGTTCGGGGACGAGTTCGTCCAGCTCCTCGGACGGGTCCTCGGCAGGCTCGCCCGGGGGCAGGGAGGACGGAAGGTGGACCTGACGGCGGCGGCCCTGGCGGTCGGGCTGGCGGGGCTCCTCGGGCGGGGTCACCGTGCGACCTCTGCGGCCCCTTCTACGGGCACGGGAGCCAGACCCTTCCGGTAACGGGCCCCATTTTCTACGTAGCGCGCGGCGTTGGTGGGGGCGTCCACCGGGCGGACCACCCGGGCGGGCACCCCCACGGCGAGCATCCCGTCCGGGACGTGCTGGCCTTCCCGCAAGAGCGCCCCCGCCGCGAGCACCGCGCCCGCCCCCAGGCTGGAACCGTTGAGCATCACCGCCCCCATGCCCACCAGGCTGCCCGGCGCGCAACGGGCCCCGTGGACGACGGCGCGGTGGCCGACCGTCACGTCCGAGTCGAGCACACAGGGGTAACCCGCGTCGGTGTGGAGCACGGCCCCGTCCTGCACGTTGCAGCGCGGGCCGATCACGATGGGTTCGATGTCGCCCCGCACCACGACACCGAACCACACGCTGGCCTCCTCCCCCACCGTCACGCGGCCGATCAGGTCGGCGCTGGGGGCGAGAAACGCGGTGGGGTGGAGCTGGGGACATTCGCCGTCGAGGGCGTAGAGCGGCATGGGGCCTCCGGGAAAGGGGGTGGGGGGGAAAGTTACGCCCGCCCCACCGGGGGGACAGACGCCAGGGCAACGCGCAGAAGCTCGCGGTCTTCGGGGTAGGTCAGCCGGGCCGCCGCCTCGCCTGGGGAGAAAAATCCCCCTTCCGTGAAGGTGGCTTCCAGGGTGGTGGGGGAACCGGGCTCGGCCCGCATGACGAACCAGAAGATCACCCGCGCCTCGCCCCGGTCGTTCGTGTAGCGCGTCTCGGGCAGGGGGCCCAGGATGTCGGCCGTGACGCCCGTCTCCTCCTGCACCTCGCGCACGGCGGTCTGCGTCAGCGTCTCGCCCGGTTCGACGTGGCCCTTGGGAAAGGCCCAGGCACCGCCGCGGTAGCGCACGAGGAGCACGCGGCCCTCCGGATTCAGCACGACGCCGCCCGCGCCGGGGGTGGCGCCGGGCGGGAATGACGGGGAAGGCATGGGCGGAGTATACGTGACCCCCCCCACCATCATCACCAGGCAGACCTGTTCACGTGGAGGCAGTGAACGTGCGATACTTCGCTTGTCTCCAGTCCGACCCCATCCAGAGGTACCGGCTCAGAGGGCTGGTTGCCGGGTCCGTGACGTGTGAGATGCAAGGAGAGTTATGGCTCAAGGTCGAGTGAAGTGGTTTAACGTCGAAAAAGGTTACGGGTTTATCGAGCATCCCGGCAACCCCGACGTGTTCGTGCACTACAGCGCCATCCAGAGCGGCGGGTTTCGCAAGCTGAACGAGGGCGACGAGGTTGAGTTCGAGGTCGAGGCAGGCCAGGGCAGCAAGGGCCCCCAGGCCAAGAACGTCGTCGTGACGAACGCCGCGCCCGCCCCGATGGGGGGCAGCAACATGGGCGGCAACCGGGGTGGCGGCAGCCGCTGGTAATTGGATTCCCCACCGGGGTTCGGGGGTGAGCGCCGCGCCGCGTTCGCCCCTTTCGTTTGGGCACGGGCGTGACCGGGGCCGGATGGGGACCACCCCCCTCCCCACCACCCGACGTGTGGCGGCAGATGCGGTCCGCCCGCCCGGCCCCGGCCCTAGGATGCGTTCATGACCGAGCGGCCCGACCCGACAGTCTCCCCACCCCTCCCGCCCGGTCCCCCAGCGCAGGAGTTCCCCCGAGAAGCCACGGCGGTGGCCGACCTCCCCACCGCCCCAACGGTGACGGCTCACCCCATGAGCTTTACCGGGCAATCGGGCGAGTACTTCCGCATCTGGATCGTAAATATCGCGCTGACCGTCGTGACGCTGGGGCTGTACCTCCCCTGGGCGCGGGTGCGGCAGCGGCAGTATTTCTACGGGCACACCTGGCTGGACGGGCAGAACTTCGAGTACACGGCCAGTCCCCTCGCCCTGCTGCGCGGTTACCTGATCGTGGGGGCCTTTTTCCTGGCCTATACCCTCGCCACCAACCTGCAATTCCAGGGGTGGGAGGTCGTCGCCGGGGTGATCGGCGTGCTGTTCGTCGCGCTGTACCCGTGGCTGGTGATGAAGTCGCTGCGCTTCCTCGCGGTGAGCACCACGCACCGGGGCCTGCGCTTCCGGCACCACGGGCGGTCCGTCGGAGCCTACACGTCCTACGGGCTGGCGAACGTTGCGGCGGTGCTCTCGGGCGGGCTGGCCCTGCCGTGGGCGTGGTTCATGCAGCGGCGCTATCAGGTCGAGAACGCCGCGTACGGGAGCGCCCGGGCGACGTTCCGGGGGGACGTGGGCGACTTCTACGTGATCGGGCTGACGGGGCTGGCGGTGGCGATTGGGGGCGGGGTGCTGCTCGCCGTCCCGGTGATCGCGCTGCTGGTTGGCCTGGGGGTCCTGGGGGACTTCGATGTGGTGGGGGGCCTGCCCGGGCCGGGCGTGATCGCGGGCATCGCCGTCCTTTACGCGGGGCTGCTGGCCCTCTATGCCGTTGCCTGGCAGTACGTCCGCGCGGCCACCCTGCGCCTCGTCCTCAACCGGGTGGAGGTCGGCGGGGTGGTGCGGACGCAGGCCACCTTCAGCCCGTGGCGACTGGTGTGGATCGGGGTGTCGAACACGGTGGTCCAGCTTCTCACGCTGGGCCTCGCCACCCCCTGGGCCGCCGTCCGCCGCACCCGCTACGTGATGTCGGGGGTGCAGGTGCGGTCCATTCAGAGTCTGGACGCCTTCTGCGCCGATTTCACGCCCGAGGAAAGCGCCCTGGGTGAGGCGGCCACCGAACTGCTCGACATCAACCTGGGCTTCTGAGCCCCGCGAGGCGAACCCGTGACCGAACCCGACCCCGCCCACCTCACCCTCTCCGGCGTGTACTTCGACGGGCGCACGAGCCGCGACCGGGCTGCCACGCTGGAGGTGAGCGGGGGCACGCTCGTGCTGCGTGCCGAGGGGGAGCCGGAAACCCGCTGGGAGACGGCGCAACTCGGCATCGACCCGCCCATCCCGGGTATCCGCCGCGTGCTCAAGTTCCCGGGCGGGGCGCGTTTCGAGACCGGGGACGACGCGGGGGTGAGTGCGCTGGAGGCCCGGCTGGGCCGCAACCGGGGATTGGGGCGGGTGCGGCGGCTGGAGTCGCGCTGGGGCACGGCGCTGGGGGCGGTGGCGCTGATGATCCTCTTCGCGTGGGGGTTCGTGGCGTTCGGCCTGCCCGCGCTGGCCCGCACGGCGGCGACGGCCACGCCGGACGCGGTGCTCGCCACCTTCGACCGGGAGACGGTCGAGCTGCTGGAGGGACAGAACTACGTCGGCCCCACCCGGCTGAGCGCGGCGCGGCAGGCGCAGCTTCAGCGGGTGTTCCGACAGGTCACCTCGCGGGTGGGGGGCAGCTCTCCCTACCGCCTGCTGTTGCGCGACGGGAACGCCCCGGACGCGCCCTTCGCCCTGGGCGCGAACGCCTTCGCCCTCCCGGGGGGCACGGTCGTCATGACCGACCAGCTCGTCCGGCTCGCGCGAGACGACCGCGAGCTGGCGGGCGTGCTCGCGCACGAGGCCGGTCATGTGATCAGGCGCCACACCCTCGCGGGGGTGTATCAGGGGCTCGGCCTGAGCCTGCTCACCGTGGCGGTGACGGGCGATCTCGTCAGCGCGGGCACCTTCGCCGCCGCCGTCCCCGCCGCGCTGCTCCGCAACGGCTACTCGCGGGCCGCCGAGACCGAATCCGACGAGGTGGCGGCCCGCTTCCTGCTGCGCGAGTACGGCACCACCAGGCCCCTGCGCAACCTCCTCGCCCGGCTGGAGACGCTGGACCGGAACGCGGACGAGCACAGCGTGCAGGGCGGCAGCCGCGTCGAGGACCTGCTCCAGACCCACCCCGGCACGGCCGAGCGCATCCGGCACCTGCGCGGGCTGGAAGAACAGGCCAGGCGCCGCTGAGCTAGACCCGGCCTCCCCGGCTGCTGCCCCGCGTCACGCCCCCGGCGATCAGGTGGGCGGCGCGCAGGGGCTCGGGGATACGCCCGGTCACGGTGAGGGCGGCGAGGGCCGTCTCCGCCTCCGTCAGGCTCAGGCCCACCCGCTGCACGAACACGCCCCGGCAGGACTCCACCTCACCCAGCGCCTCGATCAGCCGCCACTTGCGCGCCCCGCCCGACACGCGGGTGAGGAGCGCGGTGCGGATACGCTCCAGGTTGGGCGGCCGCCGCACCACGATCAGGACGGGCAGGCCGGTGACGGCCCTCAACGTCCACGCGTCCACCACGTTGAAGCCCGCCAGCGCCACCCCCTGAAGCAGGATCAGGTGCAGGTGCTCCGCCGCCCCGCTCGCCTCCACCAGCCGGGCGAGTTCGGCGGTGGAGTTCCGCCCGTCGCGCCGCACCCGCCCGCTCACGACCCCGTGGAGGGTCTGCCGCGCGAACACGGTGCCGAACACGCGCACGTCCCCCCGGTAGTCGCGGGGAAAGGGGGCGTCGTCGAAGCCGATGGCGTGGGACAAGGGCACGGGGGCTCAGGGACCCAGCACGAGGGAGACGGGTTGAACCGAGAGCTGGTCCGAATCCCGGGTGAAGGTGCAGACGAAGGGCGCCCGCTTCCGCCCGCCCGGGGCACGGGTCAGCCTCAGCCAGCCCTTCCGCGTCCAGGCTCCGCCCCTATATCGCGCCGGTCGGGTGTAGACCACCCGCGTGCCGCCGGACGGCGAGGCCGACCAGGCTCTTACACGCGGCCCGGGCGTCCCGTGTGAGACGTCCCGGGCCAAGACGGAGGACGAGGACCGAAGCAACGACCCCACAACAGCCCGTCTCCACATCCCTGCTTTGTCCTCTCCGGCCCTCAGCCTTCTGCCTTCTGCTCCAGCTCCAAAGCCCCCTCGATGTCTCCCAGCAGGTCGCCGATGTCCTCGATGCCGACCGAGAGCCGCAGCAGGTTGGGGGTGATACCCAGGCGGCGGCGCTCGCCCTCGGGCAGGGCGCGGTGGGAGGTGCCCCAGGGCCAGGAGAGGGTGGTCACCACGTCGGCGAGGCTGGGGGCGAGGGGAATGCGGCCCGCCAGGGCGCGGACGAAAGCGGGGGCGTCCTCGATGTCGGCGCTGAGCATCCCGCCGAAACCGTGGGGGTACAGCTCCTGCGCCCGCACGAACTGGGGGTGGCTGGAGAGGCCGGGGTGATACACCGCCCGCACCCGGGGATGGTTCGCCAGCACGTCCGCCACCGCCTGCGCGTTGCCCGAGTGCGCCCGCATCCGCAGTCCGAGGGTCTTGAGGCCCTGGAGGGTCATCCAGGCGTCGAAGGCGCTGATGGTCCCCCCCAGCCGCAACAGGCGGGTGCGGGCAGCGGCGATCAGGTCCCCCCGCCCGCAGGCCACGCCCCCGAAGGCGGTCGAGTGGCCGCTGAGGTACTTGCTGACGGAGTGGGTCACGAGGTCGGCGCCGTGTACGGCCGGGCGGAAGACGGCGGGGCTGGCGAAGGTGTTGTCCACGCTCAGCAGGGCGCCCCGGTCGTGGGCGAGGCGGGCGAGCGCGGGCACGTCGGGCACGGTCATCAGGGGGTTGGTGAGGCTCTCGACGTGCAGCACGCGCGTCTCGGGGCGGAAGGCGGCCTCCACCGCCTCCAGGTCGCAGCCGTCCACGAAGGTGACCGTGATGCCCAGCCGGGGGAACTCCTCGGCGAGCAGGGCGTAGGTCACCCCGTACACCCGGGCGTCCGCGACGACATGATCACCGACTTTGAGCATCCCCAGCAAAGCGGCGCTGATCGCGGCCATGCCGCTCGCGGCCACGAGCGCGGCCTCGGTGCCCTCCAGGCTCGCCAGCGCCCGCTCCAGCGTCGCGGCGTTCGGCGTGCCGTTGCGGTAGTAGAAGGCGCTGGGCTCCTCGCCGCTCATCGCGCGTTCCAGGGCGCCCAGGTCGGGGTAGGCGTAGACGGTGGACTGGTAGATGGGCTCGACGAGCGGGGTGCTGAGGTTGGGCCGCGCCTCCTCCCCCGCGCGGGCGGCGAGGGTGGTCAGGTCGTAGTCGGAGCGGGCGTCAGGCATGGGGGGAGGATAGACGCAAAATCAGAGGGTGAGGTTGTAGGTGTAGAAGTCCTCGTCCCTCCGCCAGCCCTGGGCCTCGTAGAGAGTTTGGGCGCTCACGTTGTCGGTGGCCGTCGAGAGGGTCAGCCGCACGGCGCCCGTCTCCAGGCCGTGTCGTCTCGCCCGCGCGAGGAGGGCCTGTCCCACCCCGCGCCTCCTTCCCTGCGGCGCGACGAAGAGGTCGTTGAGAATCCAGAGGCGCCGCATCCCCACCGACGTGAACGACGGGTAGAGCTGCGTGAAGCCGAGCGCAGTTTCCCCGTCCAGCGCGACGAAGATCACGGACTCTCCACGGTCCAGCCGCTCGGCGAGAAATGCCCGCGCGCCCTCGGGGTCGCTCGCCTGCCCGTAGAACTGGCGGTAGCCGTCGAACAGGGGAACGAGGGCATCGAGGTGGGAGGCGTCGGCGCGGACGACGGTCGGGGAGGTCACACGAGGACTCTATCCCGCCGACCCAGGCCGATTATTCCTCCGCTGCTCGGCTTTGCGAGTCCCCCGCCCACAGCCCCTGCCGTTTCAGGGCCGCCACCAGCCCCGGCTCCCGCCCCTCCATGCTGCCCCCCTGGCCGAAATAGGCGCGCAGCAGCCGGGCCCAGTCGCCGGGCTGGCCCTTCCTGGCCGCGATGGGGTTCATGACCTGAGTGGCGGCGCGCAGTTCTTCCTCCCCTGGGTCGCGGTAGGCGTCCTCGTGGACGACGAGTTCGCGCGGGAGGCGGGGGCGGTAGGGGGTCGGCTCGTCGCTCACGCCGATGGTCAGCGCCGCGTAGGGCAGTACGCCTTCCGGAAGGCGCAGTTCCTCGATCAACGCCTCCAGGTTGTTCATCACCCCGCCGATCCAGCAGCCCTGATACCCGAGCATCTCGGCGGCGAGGAGCATATTTTGTCCGGCGAGCGCGGCGTCCCCGATCCCGAAGTGGACGGCGATGGCGGGCCACTCCCCCGGCACGTGCCCGGCGGCCTCCAGCACGCGGCGGGTGCGGCGCACGTCGAGGCAGACCACGAAGCTCTCGGACGCCTGGGCGATGTGCGGGTTGGTGGTGAGGGCCGCGACCCGCTCGCGCACCCCGGCGTCTTTGAGGTGGATAAAGGAGTAGAGCTGCGCCGTCGCGTCCGTCGGAGCCCGCTGGGCCGCGTGCAGGATGGCGTCGAGGTGGTCTTGCGGCATCGCCACGTCCTTGTAATGCCGGACGGTGCGGTGGGCGTCGAAGAAGGCGCGGACCTGCTCGGGGGTCTGCTGGCGGGTGGGGGGGTCATTGGGGGGGGCGACGGTCATGGGGCCGAGGATAAGTCGGTCGGCCGCGTCGAACCGTGGGCGAGTGGAACTGGATAAACACAAAGCGAAGGCACCGCCCCCAGTGGAAGCGGCACCTCGACTGCACCTCGGCTCTACTCCTTCTTCTTCGGCACCCACTTCTTGCGCCCGCCCGCGCCCGTCTCGTCCGTCACAGACTCGACCGTGACGGGTTCAGGCTGGGGCGCCGCTTCGACGACGGGCTGCGCGGACACGCTGGCCCCCGCTTTCGCCTTGGGTTGCCACTTCGGCCGCTCGCCGGAAGCCGGGGCCGGGGTGGGCTCGGCGACGGGAACGGCGGGTGCAACCTCCACCGGCGCGGCGGGAGCCTCGGCAGACGCACCACTCGCGGCGGCCTTCGGCGCCCACTTCTTGCGCTCGCCGGGCTGGGGAGCCGGAGCGGACTCGGCGACGGGGGCGGCTTCGGTCTGAGGCTGGGCGGCGATTTCCGGGGCAGCCTGCGTGGAAGCACCCTTCGGGCTCCACTTCTTCCGCTCGCCCTGCGGGGGCGTGGCTTCCGGTGCCGGGGCAGCGACAACGGGGGCGGTCTCCGGCGTCGCCTCGCTCCCCGGCACCTCCGACTGGGCTGTCTTCGGCTTCCAGGCCTTGCGTGCCTGGGCAGCCTCGGCCGAGCCCTGGGCCTCGGCCTGGACTTCCGGAGCGACGGGGGCAGGGCTCACATCATCCGTGCTCGCCTTCGGCTTCCAAGCCTTCCGAGTGGGAGTGCCGCTGGTCGGTGCCTCGCTGGCCGCTGGTGGCTGGCCGCTGGCGACCTCCGCCACAGACGCCGCACTCACGTCGTCCCCGCTCCCCTTCGGCTTCCAGGTCTTGCGGGCGGGCGTGCCACTCTCGGCCCCCGCCCCACTGGCGACGGGCGGCTGGCCGCTGGCGACTCCCCCCACGGCCTCTCCCCCACCCTTCGGCTTCCACGCCTTGCGCGGCGACGAATCCGCCGAGCTGGACGTGACCGGGCTGGGCACGGTGTCCTGCGGCTCGGGCTGGGTGTGCGCGTTGCCCAGGGGGCTGCCGGGCTGGGCATTGATGACCTCCGCGCTCGTCTGGCCCAGAATGTCCGGGTCGGCGTCCGCGCCGGGCGTCTCGCCGCTGCGGGCCACAGGTTGAGCGGTAATGGGCACGGTGGGAATGGGCGACTCCTCCAGCGTGTTCTCGGGCGCGGCGGTCGGCGCCATCCACTCCCCGGTCGCCCGCTGCACGCTCTCCAGCATCAGTTCGGCCACGTCCCGCACCACGATGTCGTCGCGCCCCGCCTTTTCCGGCGTCGAGTTGAGCATCGACTTGCAAAAGGGGCAGCCCACCGCCACGACCTTGCCCGTCTGCTCGTACTCGCGGGCGGTCTGTGTGGCCCCGTCGAGCCGGGCCTGAATCTCGCGGAAGCGGTTGTCGCTCATCCGCTCGCGGCCCTCCTCCTCCTCCTTCCAGAACTGGGCGCCGCCTGCCCCGCAGCAGAAGGAGTTGTCGCGGGCCCGTTCGAGTTCCAGCACCTCGCCCGCCATCCGGGTGATGAGGGTGCGCGGCGCGTCGTACACGCCGTTGTGGCGGCCCAGGTAGCAGGGGTCGTGGTAGGTGACGGACTCCCCGAGTTGGGCGAGGGGCAGTTTCCCGGCCGTCACGAGGTTTTCCAGGTACTGTGTGTGGTGGATGACCTGATAGTCCCCGCCGAGCTGCTTGTACTCGTTCCCGATGGCGTTCATGCAGTGCGGGCAGGTGGAGACGATGAGCTTGGGCCGCACCGTGTTCAGCGTCTCGACGTTTTCCTGGGCGAGCGTCTGGAAGAGGAACTCGTTGCCC
The DNA here is from genome assembly GCF_018863415.1 of Deinococcus aestuarii. Taxonomy (NCBI): domain Bacteria; kingdom Thermotogati; phylum Deinococcota; class Deinococci; order Deinococcales; family Deinococcaceae; genus Deinococcus; species Deinococcus aestuarii. The sequence continues at coordinate 275,364 of NZ_JAHKSN010000001.1, forward strand.
GAGCGGCGGGCGGAGTCGCCCGTGCAGGCCTCCTTCTTGCCGAGGACGGCGTAGCTCACCCCCGCCTTGTCGAGGAGTTGCACGAAGGAGCGGGCCACCTTCTGCGCGCCGGGGTCGTAGCTCGCCGCGCAGCCGACCCAGTACAGCACGTCGGGCTCGGGGTTCTCGTCAATCGTCGGAACTTTCAGCCCCTCCGCCCACTCCATGCGCTTGTCACGGGCGATGCCCCAGGGGTTGCTCGCGCGCTCCATGCCACGGAAGGCCGTCTGGAGCTGCGGCGGGAACTCGCCCGCCACCATGACCTGATGGCGGCGGATGTCGATGATGTCGAGCATCTGCTCGTCCTGCACCGGGCAGACCTGCATACACGCCCCGCAGGTCGTGCAGGCCCACACCGACTCTTCGTTGATGGCGAATTCGAGGAGGGGGTGGGCGGTCGAGGCGCCGGATTCAAACGCGGCGGGCCGCAACGTGAAGGGGCTGGGGTGCGCCGCGATCACGTTCAACTCCATGCGCTTGTTGATCTCCAGCGCGGCGGGCGAGAGCGCCTTGCCGGTCGCGTTCGCCGGGCACACGTCCTGGCAACGGTTGCACTGGATGCAGGCGTAGGCGTCCAGCAGCCGAGGCCACTCCAGGTCTTCGAGCTTCTGGACGCCGAGTTTGGGTTCCTCGGCCTCCATCGCCTCTTCCAGCCCCTTCATGGGCGGGATGACGCCGGTGGGCACGGGCCGCCTGACGGTGTACTTCAGCGGCGCCATGAAGATGTGGATGTGCTTGGAGAAGGGGAAGTAGGCCAGGAAGGCGAGGACGGAGCCGAGAGCGCCCCAGTACCCGAAGATGCGCCAGCCCTGCAACGCGCTCTCGCTCAGCCCGCCGAAAAGCGTATTCCCGACGAGGGTGGAAAACGGCTGGAAGGCGTCGCCCCCCTCCTGCGCCATCTTGGCCCCCTGCCCGAGCACGCGGCTGCCGACGTGGAAGAAGATGAAGCCCGAGACGATCAGCGAGTCGCGCAGGATGAAGTTGCGCTTGAGGCTCGGGTGGAGCAGCGTCTTCTCGGTGAACTTGAAGTCCCGCTTGCTGGGCGTGAACAGCCGCCGGATCACCAGCGAGACCACGCCGAACAGCACCAGGAAGCTCAGCACGTCGGCCAGGACGTTATAGACGGCCCCGAGCGGGTTCGCCGACGTGATGTTGAAGTGCAAGTACCCCTCCAGCCCGTCCACGATGTTGACGAGCAGGTAGTAGGTGAAGCCGTAGAAGATGAAGGCGTGCAGCACGCTCACCCACGGGCGGCGGCGGAAGGTGCGTTCCTGGGTCAGCGTGGTCCGCAGGGCGTAGCCGAGGCGCCCGGTCAGGTTGTTCCAGCGGGGCTCGGTGGCGGGTGCGCCGCGGCGAATCCGCAGGTACAGGCGGTAGAAGCCCCACGCGCCGAAGGCCCCCGCAATCAGGGCGAAGACGAAAAACAGGATTTTGTGTTCGAGCGGCAGCAAAGCAGGTCTCCTCGGGCAGGGGGCGGGGCACAACCTTTGAACCCAAAACTTGAACTGAGTCAAAGTATAGCGGGCATGGAGGCCCGAACCGGGTTGGGGAAGCCTGATCAGCATACGCGGGGGCGCCCGGTGCGGACCGTGGGGAAAGGCGGAGGAAAGCCGCGCCCCTGGGCAGCCCTCAGGAGGAGCCGGGTGCTGGCCGACGACCACACCCACCACCGCTGCGGCCACGCGGGCGGCCAGCTCGAAGACTACGTGGAGGCGGCCATCCGCGCTGACCTCGCCGAGATCGGCCTGAGCGACCTCAGCCCGGTCCCCCACCTCGGCGACGATCCCCACCCGCGCCCCGGCACCGCCATGTCTCGCCACGAAGTTCCCGACTGCGTGCGCGAAATGCACGAAGTCCGGGCCCGCTTCGCCGGAAGAATTGCCGCCCACCTCGGCGTGGAGAGCGACGACGTGCTCGGCTGGGACGAACACTCCCGCGACCTGTGGCGGCGCTCCCCGCTCGACTCCGTGATCGGCAGCGTGCACTGGCTGGGCGACTGGAGCATCTTCTCGCCCGAGCTGCCCGCAGGCCGCAGGACGTGTACGAGGAATACCTGCTGACCACCCAGGCCGCCGCCCGCAGCGGGGCCTACGACATCCTCGGCCATCTCGACTGCCTCAGGACACGTGGACATCTCCCCGACCTCGGGATCACGCCCCGGCTGGAAGAGACGGTGCGGGTGATCGCGGACAGCAGCATGGCCGCCGAACTCAACACGAGCGGCTGGCACAAGGGGCTGGGCGAGCCCTCCCCGCGCGAGGAATGACTGGCGCTGTGCCGCCACCACGGCGTGCCCATGCCCATCACCCTCGGCTCGGACGCGCACCGTCCCGGGCACGTTGCGGCGGGCTTTCCCGAGGCGGTGAACCTGTTGGAACGGGTGGGCTCTCCCTCCATCGCCCACTTCGAGGACCGGAAGAGATTCGAGGTGCCGCTGTGGTAGCGGGAGCTTCGCGCCTCAACCCCCTCGCAAGAGAAAGGGACCGACCGCCAGAGGCAGGAGGTCCCTTCGCGCCGCCGATCTTCCGGATCGACGGGGGAGAGGTTAAGGAGCCGCCCTTCGGGTCTTACGCGGGCGTCAGGAGAACGGTGGTGAAGCCGAGCACCTGCCGGACCTCGACCCGGATGCGCTGACCGTCCCGCTCGAAATACGAGACCTGGGCACCGATGCTCGTCACGTCGGTCGTGGTGGCGCTCGCACCTGCCGTTCCCGTCGCGTCCGTGGTGCCCGCCGTGCCGGTGGTGGCCGACGTCTCTGCGGCTCCGGGGGTCGTGGCGGCGGAAGTGTCGGCCGTCCCCGTGGCCGCCGTCGTGCTGGCCGCGTCCGTGGTGGCCTGGGCCGTGTCCGTCGTCGAGGTGCCCGTCGTGCCCGTGGCCGAGGTCTCCGGCGTTCCCGCCGAGGTGGCTCCGGTGGCCGCGCCGGTCGTCCCGGTCGCCGTTCCAGTCGTCGAGGTCTCCGCCGTCCCCGTGGCAGCGCCCGTGGTGCCGGTCGTCGAGGAATCGGTGGTCCCGGCGGTGCCTGCCGTGCCAGTCGTTCCGGCGGTCGAGGGGTCCGTGGTCCCGGTGGCAGCGCCCGTGGTGCCCGCGGTTCCCGTCGTCCCGGCGGTCGAGGGGTCCGTGGTGCCCGTCGCCGACGTTCCGGTCGTGTCGGTCCCCGTGGTCGAGGTCCCGGCCGCCGTCCCCGTCGTGGAGGTGTCGGTCGTTCCGGTGGCGGCGTCGGTTGCGCCCGTGGTGGCCGTGGTGGTCGAAGCACCCGCCGTGTCGGTGGTGCCCGTGGTCGTGCCGCTGGTCGCCGCATCGGTCGTTGCCTCGGCCGGGGCGGGCGTGGTCGGGGCCGCGACGGCGGTGAAGCCCGCCGACACGAGTGCCTGGCCGTACCTTTCCAGCGCGTCGGGAACCGGGCCGCTGTAGACGACGCCGACCCCCGTGGCCGTCTTGACGCTGCGCAGCGGCGTGGCGCCCGTCAGGTAGGGCAGGGTCAGCTCGCCCGAGGGGAGGGGGAGGATGGTCTGCGCGGGCAAAGCCTCGGTGGCCGTGGCGGGGGCTGGGGCCGCAGTCGTGGTGCTTGTCTGGGCCCACGCGGTGCCGAGGCTCAGGAGCAGGGCACCCGTGAGCAGGGTGCGGTGGGGAAAGGTGGGGCGCATAGGTCCTCCCGGTCAGCAGGGCACGCTGGAGGTTTTGGCGTCACGGCGCCGAGCGTCTGCTGGGGGTCAGCGTAAGAGTCTCCCGTGTGAGCCGTCTGCCCGATCTCCCCGGTCTCCCTTGGCCCGGACCTCACCTCACGTCCAGAAAAGGGCCCGGGGGGCACCCTCGCCGGGGATCACCACCGCCTTGTCAGAAGGACCCGGACGGTCGCCCTGCGTGCTGCGCGCGCTTCCCGTGCGCCGGGGAGTGAACCCCACCTTCTCACGCGGGCGGGCCGTCTCCCCGGTTCCACGCGCTACCCTTGGCCCTGTGAGCCTCACCCCCACCGAACTGCAAGCGTACCTGTCGGCCCTGATCAGCGGGGACCTCAAGCTCTCCACGATGATCTGGGGGCCGCCCGGCGTGGGCAAGAGCAGCGTGGTCGCGCAGGTGGCGCACAGGCACGGCCTGGGGTTCGTGGACGTGCGGCTCTCGCAGCTCGCCCCCACCGACCTGCGCGGCCTGCCCGTGCCCGAGTCCGACGGTCAGGGAGGCGGCGTGAGCCGGTGGTACCCGCCCGAGTTCCTGCCCCGGTCGGGACACGGGGTCCTCTTTCTGGACGAGGTGAACATGGCCCCGCCCACCATGCAGGGGATGGCGCAGCAGCTCATCCTCGACCGCCGGGTGGGGAGCTACGAGCTGCCGGAGGGCTGGTTCGTGTGGGCCGCCGGAAACCGCAAGGAGGACCGCGCCTCGGTCTTCGACATGCCCGCGCCCCTCGCCAACCGGTTTTTACACCTCGCCGTGCGGCCTGACTTCGACGCGTGGCGGGCGTACGCGCTGGGGCGCGGCCTGCACGAGCACGTCGTCGCCTTTCTCACCTTCCGGCCCGAGCTGCTGCACCGCCTCGACCCCGCCCAGCCCGCGTGGCCCAGCCCGCGCGCCTGGGAGATGGCCTCGCAGCTTCACCGCGCCCACCTCGACGTGTCCTCCGCCGTGGGGGAAGCCGCCGGGGCCGAGTTCGGCGCCTTCGTCCGCCTGTACGAGCAGCTTCCCGACCTCGGCCTGGTGCTGCGCGGCCAGGGCGCGGGCCTGCGGTTGCCCGACGAGCCCAGCGTCCGCTACGCCGCCGTCGTGGGGCTGGCCGCCCGCGCGCAGGGCGCCGACGAGGCCTATCACGCCTTCTTGTGGCTCTCGGAAAGCGCCGGGCCCGAGTGGCTGCAACTCTACGTCGCCACGCTGGTGAGCAAGTTCCAGGCCATCGGGCAACTCGGCGAGCTGGCCGGGCTCCTCGGGCGCGACGAGCGGCTGGCGGCGCTGGTGCAGGGGACGCTGGCGTTGGCGGAAGGATGAGGATGGCTGGTGGGTCGTGGCCCGTGGCTTGTGGAGGAGACCCCCTCTTCGTCTCCAGGCCACCGGCCACACGCCACACGCCCGCGCCGGACTCGCGGAGCGGCAGGGCACAGGCCCCATGACCTCCCCCGTCCCCCCCGACTTCGGGCGCCTGATCTCCGGCTCCCGGCTGCGGCTGCGCGGCAAGTCGGCCTTCTTCGCCACGCTGCTGCTGCACGCGGAGTTCGTGCCCTCGCGGGAGGTCGTCGCGGCGGGCACGGACGGTGAGCGGGTGTACGTGAACCCGGAGGTCGCGGCGAGCCTGCCCCCCGACGTGCTCGACGGCCTGCTCCTCCACGAGGTGCTGCACGCCGCGCTCTCACACGTGGAGCGGCGCGGGCCGCGCGAGAAGAAGCGCTGGAACCGGGCCGCCGACACCATCGTGAACGGGATGGTGGCCGCCGCCGGGCTGCCGACCCCGCCCCAGGCCGCGCGCGACGAGCACCTGGAAAAGCTCAGCGTGGAGGAGGTCTACACCGCCCTGGAGGGCCGGGAGGGGGACGAGGGCGAGGAAGATTCGGACGACCTGCTCGACGGCCCGCCCTCCGACGCGCCGCCGAAGGGGAGCAAACCGGGGCAGAACGCGGCGCGGCAGTGGCGGCAGGCGCTGGCCCAGGCCCGCAGCGTGGACGCGATGACGGGCGGCAAGGGAGACGATCCGCTGGGCGCCCACCGCGAACTCGCCCGGCTCTCTCCGGCCAGGCTCGACTGGCGGGCGCACCTGTGGCGCTTCCTGGCGCGGACGCCGGTGGACTTCGGGGGCTTCGACCGCCGCTTCATCGGGCGGGGGCTGTACCTGGAGGCGCTGGACGACGAGTCGCTGACCGCGCTGATCGCCGTGGACACCTCGGGCAGCGTGGACGATCAGGCTGTCAGGGCCCTCGTCGCCGAGGTACAGGGCGTCCTGGGCGCGTACCCGCACGTCAAGGCGATCCTCTACTACGCGGACACCGAGGCGTACGGCCCCTTCGAGCTGCGGCCCGGCGACGCGATCCCCCAGCCGCAGGGCGGGGGCGGAACGGACTTCCGGCCCATCTTCCGCCTCAGCGAGACCCACGAGCCCGACGTGCTGGTCTACCTGACGGACGGGTACGGCGACTTCCCGGAGCAGGCCCCGAAGATGCCGACCCTCTGGGTGGTGCCGCCCGGGGGCCTGGAGGACGAGGGCTTTCCCTTCGGGGACGTGCTGCGGCTGGGGGAGTGAGGGTCACGGGCAGGTCAGCGGGAGGGGCCGGACTGGGAGGATGCGCCCCCTTCTCCTGCTGCTGCTGGCCCCGAACACGCTGGCCTCTCCCCTCCCCGCGCGGGCCGACTGGATGCACGCGGCGGGAGTGCGCCGGGTGCAGTTTTACGGACAGGTCGGCGACGGCCACCTGATCGGCGGGGTGGACGGGCGGGGGCGGCTGCGGGTGGCGCTGGAACGGCGGCAAGGCGCGGGCGGCTGGTCCGTCGCCTGGGGCACGACCATTCCCGGAGACGCGCGGGAGGCCCGGCCCATCAGGCTCGACAATTCCGCCCCCGTGGACGTGCTGTGGCGCACCTGCGAGGGGCGGCGGTGCGCCGTCATCGGTCTCGATGCCCACACGGGTCGCCTCCTCTGGCGGGTGCCGGGAGAGGTGGACGGCGGGCGGAACGAGGTGATCTTTGTGCGGGACGGTGAGCGGCGGGTGCGGGTGAACACCTGGACGCGGGAAGGAACCGGGCTGCCGCGACCCTGACCCCGGAGGAGACCCGCGCCGCCTCACACTCCCCACCCGGCGCGGGCGAACACTGCACCCATGAGGCCGCACCTATGAGAATGGGCGTCATCGGCTCCGGCATGGTCGGCCAGCGGCTCGCGGCGGACCTGGCGCGTCTGGGGCACGAGGTCGTGGTCGGCACCCGCGACCCGGGCAAGCTGGAGGGTTTTGTGGCCGAGCACCCGGGCGTGCGGGCAGCCACGAATGCCGGGGCCGCCGCCTTCGGGGAGATGATCCTCCTGGCGACGAGGTGGGAGGGCACCCGGGAGGCGCTGGACCTGGCGGGCGAGGAGAACCTGAACGGCAAGACCCTTGTGGACATCACCAACCCGCTCGACTTCTCGGGGGGACGGCCCGCCCTCGCGCTGGGCTGGAACACCTCAGCGGGCGAGCAGGTGCAGGGCTGGATTCCGGGCGCCCGGGTGGTCAAGGCGCTCAACATCGTCACGGCAGACGCCATGCTCAACCCGCGAACGTTCGTCGGCGGCGAGCCCGACATGTTCATCGCCGGGAACGACGCGGCCGCGAAGGGAGAGGTCACGCGGCTCCTCGAAGGGGTCGGCTGGGGCGTGGTGGACCTCGGCGACATCACCATGAGCCGGTATATCGAGCCGCTCGCCCTGATCTGGATTACCCACGCGGCCAACTCGGGCTGGACGAAGCGCGATCACGCCTTCAAGCTGCTCAACCGCTGACCCCCGCCGACGCCCTATCCTGACCCGCATGATCCGCCCCGCCTCCTTCGTGCCGTCCGTGCGGGTGGTCCCCTCCGGGGGCGCGCTGCTCTTCATCTTCCTGGAAGGCCGTCTCCTCCTGCGGGAGGAGGGCACGCTGCCGCACGGCCGCCCGGAAGCCTTCCCCGTGGACCTCGTGAACCCGCTCGGCCTCCTCGACGGCGTGCCCGTTTACGGCGCGCGGCTGGCGGGCGAGGTCCCCGCCGGGTACACCCTCCGGCCCCTGCGCGGCGTGTACGGCGTGCTCTCCGAGGACCTGTTCGGCCTTGCCGGGTACGCGGCGCAGATCGTGGAATGGGACCGCACCCACCGCTTCTGCGGGGCGTGCGGGGCACCGACCGTCCGCTCCGAACGGGAGACCTCGAAGGTCTGCCCGAATTGCGGCCTGAGCGTCTACCCGCGCGTCGCCCCGGTGGTGATGGTGCTCATCACGCGCGGGGAGGGAGGGGAGCGGGAACTGCTGCTCGCCCGTGGCCCGCACTTCGCGCCCGGCATGTACTCGGCGCTGGCGGGCTTCGTGGAGCCGTCCGAGACGCTGGAGCACGCCTGCCACCGCGAGGTGCGCGAGGAGGTCGGGGTCGAGATCACCGGGCTGCGCTACCGCTTCAGCCAGCCCTGGCCCTTCCCGCATTCGCTGATGATCGCCTTCACCGCCGAGGACGCGGGCGGACACCTCGTGCTGCAACCGGAGGAGATCGAGGACGCGGGGTGGTACCGGGTGGACGCCCTGCCCACCCTGCCGCCGCCCTTCAGCATCGCCCGCAGGCTGATCGAGACGGTGGCGCGGGGGGAGTGAGGGCCAGGAGTCAGCCCGGGAGTCCAGTCCGGAGTTGCCGCGCCTCCTGCGCCCCGTTCGGCGCGTGAGCCTCGGCCCAGCGGGCGGCGGCCTCCACGTCGTACGCGGTGCGGCGGAAGGTGACGTTCCAGAAGCCCGCACGGCGTTCGAGCAGCACCCAGCGGGCCGCCGGGTCTCCGTGCCCCTGCCGTGACACAGAGCCTGCGTTGACGAAGGTCACTCCCCGGCGCGTAGCAACCTGTTCCTTGTGGGTATGACCGACGACCACCACCCGTGCGGCAGGCCAAGCGGCCACCCGCTCCAGCATCTCGACGGGCAGGGCAGGGCGCACGGCGTCGCCCTCCTTGACCAGGAAAAGCGCGTCCCACGGGCTGCTCGGGGCGCCGTGCGCCAGCAGCACCTCCCCGTCCGCCACGGTCGCGGTCACCGGCAGCGCGGCGAGTTCGGGCGGCACACCGCCCAGCTCGCGCTCCAGAAACTCGCGGCCCACCCTCGTCTCAGCGTCTAGCTCGGCAGGATCGGCCAGCAGAAACTCATCCGTATTCCCCCGCACGGTGGGAGGCGCCTCCCGCATCTGGAGGGCCCAGGCGCCCGCCGGGTCGGCCCCGCCCCACACCGTGTCACCCAGGTTGCAGATCAGGTCGGGGGCAAGGCTGCGAAGGTCGGCCAGCACCGCCTCCAGCGCGAAACGGTTTCCGTGTACGTCACTCAGGATCGCCACTCGCATGACTCCATCCTGGCACTCATCGGGCCTTCTGCCATATTGGACCGCATGACCTTCTCCGAACTCGATCCGCGCACCCTCACCGCGCTGGGGACAGAGGGAGCGCTGGAGGCGGCAGGCGCCCCACGGGCGACGGCGGACACCCTCTCGGGCCTGAGCGCCCACCCGGACAGCCGGGTGCGGGCCCGGGTCGCCTCGCACCCCAACACGCCCGTCGAGGTGCTGGGCCTGCTCGCCGCCGCCTTCCCGCGCGAGGTGCTGGGCAACCCCGGCCTTCCGCTGATGCGCCTGGCCCGCCCGAACCTGCTCGGCGTCTTCCCGGCGGAGGGCGTGACCGCGCTGCTGGCCCTCCCGGAAACGCCCGGCTGGGTCCTCGACAGTGCGGCGCGGCACGAGGACTTCGGGGTGCGCACGGCCCTGGCAGCCCGGCAGGGGCTCAGCCCGGCGCGGGTGCAGGCCCTCGCCCAGGACGCCGGGTGGCAGGTGCGCGAGGCGGTGGCGAAGCGGCCCGACCTTCCCGAGGCCCTCGTTCGGCAACTCGCCCCGGACGACGACTACGACGTGCGCAAGGCGGTGGCGGCCCGAGCAGACCTGCCCGGCGACGTGCTCCGGACCCTGGTGCAGGACGGACACGGCATCGTGCGGGCCAGCGTGGCGCGGCGGCTCGACCTGCCCCTCGACTGCATGTTGACCCTGGCGACGGACGACGACCCGGACGTGCTCGCCACCCTCGCGCGGCGGGTGGACCTGCCCCGCAAGGTGCGCGAATGGCTGGCCGGGAACGAGAACCCCCTCGTGCGCGCGGCGGCCCTCCAGGCGTGGCGGGTGCCCGCCGGATGGCTGGCCCGCGCCAAACACGACGCCGACCCCGAGGTGCGCGCGGCCCTCGCCCGCCGCCCCGACGCGGGTCCCGACCTCCTGACCCGCCTCGCCGCCGACGAGTCCGAGACCGTGCGCCGCGCCGTGCTGGAGCGCAACGATCTGCCCGAGGAGGCCGTCCTCCTCCTGGCCCGCGCGCCCGAACAGGACATCCGGCTGCACGTGGCGAGCGCGGAAGCACTGGCAGGCTCCGTGCTCGACCTGCTGCTGACGGACTCCGACTCCGCCGTCCGCACCGTCCTCGCCGTGCGGCCCGACCTCGGCTCAGATCGCCTCGCCCGCCTCGCCGCCGACCCCGATCCCGAGGTGCGCCGCGCCGTCGCCTACGCCCAGACGCCGGGAGAGGCCGTGCTGCGGACCCTCGCCGCCGACCCGAACGCGGGAGTGCGCCGCGCCGCCGCCCAGCACGCTTACCTTCCCCCTCCCCTGCTCCCCACGCTGGCCGCCGACCCGGACGACGGGGTGCGGCTGAGCGTGGCAGGCCGGGAGGACCTGCCGGAGGAGGTGCGCGAGCAGTTGCGCGGGGACCCGGACGGGAGCGTGCGGGCGGAGGCGGAACACGGGGACTCCTGAGAGGGACGCTGACGCTTGCCGCCCCCTCGCAGCCTCTGCAAGCAGCTCTGCGAGTCTCGCGGCGCGAGCTGTACCAGTCCCCCACCAGGGAGAGGGACAGGTCACGGGTGAGGGTGTGGCGGTGAGTTGGTCACACGCCCCCTCACCCCGGCCCTCTGCTCCGCAGCTCTCCGAGTCACCCACAAGGGGGGAGGGAGAAAAGAAGCTGAAGCTGTTGCTCTTTCAAACCGTCAATCTGGACGCCCTATGAGGGCTCATGACTGAACACCCCAGGCCCACGGCCACGTCGGCTCGCGCAGCGAGACGGTGGGCGAGCCGATGGGACGCGACAAGATCAGACCTTGCGTTCAGAAGAATCCGTCCACCCGCGCCGTCCGTGTACCCTTGCCCAGCGCAGCGCCGCTCCCCCTGCCCCCCCTGGGGGTAGGGGGCTGGGGGGTGGGGGCCAACCGTCGCAAGTTACCCTGCCCCTCCCCCACCTTTCCGCCACACTGCCTCCCATGACCGACATTCGCCTCCCCCTCGGCGGCCTCAAATTCAGCGTCCGCGTCGCCATCCTGTGCGTGCGTGAAGACCGCCTGCTCGCCAACACGACGCCAGGGCTAGGCTTCTGGTTCCTCCCCGGCGGCGCCCTCTCCACGGGCGAGGACGTGCTGACCTGCGCCGCCCGCGAGTGGCGGGAGGAGACGGGCACACAGCCCGGACCGCTACGCCTCGTCGGCGTGCTGGAGAACTTCTTCGGCCCACCGGAAAAGCGCCAGCACGAGATCGGCTTCTACTTCCGCATGGAGGCGCCCGCCAGCCTCCCCGACGAGACGTTCACCGTGCTCGACAACGCCGACTACTTCTACGGCTGGCTGCCGCTGTCCGAGATCGCCTCCCGCCCCGTCTACCCCGTCGCCATCGCCGAATTCCTGAAAGCGGGGCCCGGAGAGGTCCGCCACCTCGTCGAGCGGAACTGAGCCTCAGACCTTGGTGAGGTTGGCGAATTTCACGAGCAGCTTTTTCGCGCCCGCCGTGGGGAAGTGGACGGTGACCTCCTGCCGGTCGCCCACGCCCGCCACCGCGAGCACCTGCCCCTCGCCGAACTTGGGGTGCCGGACCTTCTCGCCGCCCCGGTACGCCATCTCCGAGGTGAGCGGGCTGGTGTTCTTGACGGCGCTGGGGGCAGGCTGGCTCGGCGCGGACGGGCGGAAGTCCTTCCACGTCTTCTGCCGGTACTCGATGACCTGCCCGTAGGGGTCCACCGGGTCGAAGCCCCCCTCGATCTCCTCCAGGAAGCGGCTGTCCTCCGTGGAATTCGTCTTGCCGAACTGCATCCGGTTTTGCGCGGCGGTCAGGAAGAGGCGGTCCATCGCCCGGGTGATGCCGACGTAGAAGAGCCTGCGCTCCTCCTCGATGCCGCCGACCTCCAGCAGCGAGTTCTTGCTGGGCAGCAGGCCCTCCTCCGCCCCCACGATGAACACCACCGGGAACTCCAGCCCCTTGGCGTTGTGCAGGGTCATCAGGGTCACGGCGTCTTCCGGCACGCCCTTGTTTTCCTGCCGCGCCCGCATGTCGTCCACGCTGGAGAGCAGGGCCGCGTCGTCAAGGAAGTCCCCGATGGTGCCCTCGTTCGTCTGCGACCACTCCTCGGCGGCGTTGACGAGTTCCTCCAGGTTCTCCATCCGCACCTGGCCCTCCTGCCCCTCCTGACGCAGCAGGTCGAGATAACCGCTCGTCTCGATCACGAAACGCAGGAACGGCGCGGGCAGGTAATTGTCGGCGGCCTCGCTCATCCCGTGCATGAGTTCGGCGAACTCGACCGCCTTCTGAGCCCCGCGTTCCAGGACGTTGCGCTCGACGGCATTCGCGCAGGCGGTCAGGACCGAGGTGCCGTTCACCCGCGCCCACTCCATCAGGCGCTCCAAAGCCGTGTCCCCGATCCCGCGCCGGGGCCGCCCGATGATGCGGCGCAGCGCCACGTCGTCGTCCGGGTTGATGGCGAGGCGGGCGTAGGCCAGGATGTCGCGGATTTCCCGGCGGTCGTAGAAGCCCACGCCGCCCACGATCTTCGCGGGAATCTGCACCCGCCGCAGCGACTCCTCCATCACGCGCGACTGGGCGTTCGTGCGGTACAGAATCGCCATGTCCTTGAAGGAAACGCCCTGGGCGTGCAGGCGCGTGATCCACTCCGACACGAAGTCCCCCTCCGCCCGGTGGTCCGTCGCCCGGTGGAACATGACGGGGTGCCCGTCCTCCTTGACGGCGCGCAGGGTTTTGTCCAGCCGCTCGGAGTTGTTCTCGATCAGCTTGTTGGCGATACCCAGCACGCGCGCACTCGAACGGTAGTTGTGTTCGAGCATGTAGACCCTGGCGTCGGGGTAATCTTTCTGGAAGTCGAGGATGTTTTGAATGTCGGCGCCGCGGAACTTGTAGATGCTGTTGTGGACGAGAATCCCGTTGGCCAGATAGGTATGTGTAGGTGAGACGGTCAGGTCGTACACAGGTCCGTCGTAGGACTCCTGGCCGACGCTCTCCACAGTTTCCTCGCGCAGGTGTCCGGCGTCCTGCACCAGCACCTTCATCCCGGGGTGCAGGTGCGAGAGGGGCAGGAAGGCGTACATGTGCCCGTCCACCAGCGCCTTGCGTTGCAGTTCCAATCCGCCGTCACGCGCCACCTGCTGCGCATACTCCAGCGCCCCCTCGTAATCCTTGCGGCTGACCTCCAGCCGGTAGCCGCCGCGCCCGTTCGTGCGGACAGGGTGCCCCGCCTGCGTCAGGCGTTCGGCCACGTCCGCGCGGTTGCTGCTCCACTGGACGCGGTGGTAGCCGACCAGGCCGCTCCGATGATCGGAGTACATGATCAGGTTCACGCTCTGGCGCCGCATCCCGTTTTGCGGCCTGTGGTGGGGGAAGTCAGGGTGCAGGTGCAGGTCGGCCATCAGGCGCCGCGCAGCGCTCACGGTGTCCAGTTCCGAGAACAGCCGGGCGAGGTGCGTCTCACTCAGCGCGAGGTTCCGCCCGACCCCGTGGAAGAGGGCGGTAGGCAGGCCATAGCGGGCGGCATACAGCGCCTCCCAGTACGCGGCGTCGGCGCGCGACTCGCAGACGCGCAGCACCCACACCTTGTCGCCGTTCTCCTGGTTGAGCCGTACCCGGTAACCGTAGTCGGTCTTGCCCTCGCTGTTCTGCCGCGCACCCACGGTGAGGCCGACACGGTAACCCCGGTCCTCGCGGTACATCAGGTACACGTACCACTGGCCCACCATCGGCTCGTGCCGCGCCAGGACGACATGGTGTGCTGTGCCGCGCAGGGTGCGCCCCCCCGCCGCGACCGTCCACAGCGGCCCGGTCGAGTGCCCGCGCTTGACGTGGGTGACGCGGGCAGGGACGAGGCTCTCTCCCCCACCCGTGCCACACACGAGGTCTCCCTCCACGATCTCCTCAATGGGCCGCTCGCCGTTCGGCGTGCAGACGAGCGTGCCGGGCGGGAGGCATTGATCGGGGTCTCCCACGACCAACAAATTCCGATCTCGACTCGCAAGCAGCCGCGTCAATTCATATTGCGCCTTGTTCGTGTCCTGGTACTCGTCCACGTGGATGAAGCGGGCGCGGTCCTGCACCCGGTCGAGGACGCCGGGCACCTCCTTGAACAACCGGACGGTTTCTGTGATCAGGTCGCCGAAGTCGATGGCGTTCTGGCCCTTCTTGCGTGACTCGTAGCGGCGGTAGACCTCGGCGGCGGACTCGCGGGGCACGCCGCTGATGTAGAGTTCGTGGCTGCGGGCGAGGTCCTCGGGCGTGAGCAGGTTGCTCTTGGCGCGGTCGAGGATGCCGCGCAGCACCCGGGGATTGGTGTCCGGGCCGATGCCGGGGACGCTGCCCATGACCTCCTTGAGGATGTCCATCTGGTCGTCGTCGTCGTAGATGACGAAGCCGCGCTTCAATCCGATGTGCTCGCCGTACGCCCGCAGAATCCGCACGCCCGCCGAGTGGAAGGTGCTCATCCACAATCGGTCGGCCCCCTGGACGAGGTGTTGCGCCCGCTCACGCATCTCGGCGGCGGCCTTGTTGGTAAAGGTCACGGCCAGGATTTCGCCGGGGTCCACCCCGTAGTGCAGGGTCAGGTGCGCGATGCGGTAGACGAGCGTGCGGGTCTTGCCGCTGCCCGCCCCGGCGATCACGAGCGCGGGCCCCCGGAAGTGGTGGGCGGCCTGCGCCTGATTGGGATTGAGCTGGGACAGCAGGGGGGAATCGGGCAGGTCCGGCGCGGTGGTCACCGAAGGATTGTAGCAGGGTGGGTTATGTCAGGGACGTAATGGCGGCTCGCGCCTGCTCGTGGCGCGGAGGGACACCCGGCAGTTGCCTCGTCGAGGTCGGCCGGTACAGCCGTGGCCCGCACGGCCTCCAGCCCCTCTGCGCGGGGAGCAGCCCGGGGTTGCCCACCCGGTGCGGCGCCAGATTCCCGGCGGGGTGGACGAGGCCGGGCCTCACAGCCCACAACGAGGCGTCGTCCGGGGACCGTTTCAATTCCTCGCCGAGCCTTGCAGGGTCGCGCCGGTAGCGGTGAGTCGTTCAGGCCCTCAGTTCAGGCCCTCACCCTGTGGGATTCAGGTCACGGGGGCAACCCTGGCGCTCGCGCTTGACCCTGTTCCCCACCCGGTGCCGCCCCGCGTCTTTCCCAACCCTGCTAGCCTCAAGCCCATGAACCGCACGACGCGAATCGCGCTGGGGAGCGTGGTGGTGGCCGCCGTCGTGCTGGGCCTCAAATTCGTGGCGTACGGGCTGACGGGCAGTGTGGCGCTGTACTCCGACGCATTGGAGAGCATCATCAACGTGGCCGCCGCCGTCGCCGCCCTGGTGGCGCTGCGGGTGGCCTCACGGCCCGCCGACGCGAACCATCCCTACGGGCACACCAAGGCCGAATACTTCAGCGCGGTCGCAGAAGGCGTCCTGATCGTCCTCGCCGCCGTCGCCATCCTAACGGAGGCCGTGCCCGCGCTCCTGAACCCCCGTTCGGTGGACGCTCCCTACCCCGGGCTGCTCGTCAACTTCGGGGCGAGTGTCCTGAACGGGCTGTGGGCCTCGGTGCTGCTGCGCGAGGGCCGCCGTCACCGCTCGCCTGCCCTCCTCGCCGACGGGCGGCACGTCCTGAGCGACGTGGTGACGAGCGTGGGGGTGCTCGTGGGCGTGGTGCTGGCGGGGGTCACGGGGTGGGCCGTCCTCGACCCGCTGCTCGCCGTGCTCGTGGCGCTCAACGTGCTGTGGAGCGGCTGGGGCCTGATGCGCGAGAGCGTGGGCGGGCTGATGGACGCCGGGGCCGATCCCGCCACGACCCATCGTCTGCGCCAGCTGATGAGCGAGCACGCCGAGGGGGCTTTGGAAATCCACGACGTGCGCACCCGGCACGCGGGCCGCGTCACCTTCGTGGAGTTCCACCTCGTCGTGCCCGGCCAGATGACGGTCGAGGAGGCCCACCATATCTGCGACCGGCTGGAGGACGCGATCCGGGCCGAACTCGAAGGCGCCAGCGTGACCATTCACGTCGAGCCGCAGGAAAAGGCCAAGCACCACGGCGTCCTCGTGTTGTAGTCGGGCACAGCAAAAGGGCCGGAGCGTCAAGGCCCGGCCCGTCGTCCCTTCCTGAACAGGCTCAGCGGGCGCCCTCGCCCATCGTCTGGGTATCGCCCATCTGGTCTTCGGGGCTGAAGGTCATGCACTGGGCCATCTGGCCGTTAAAGGCCACCTCGATCTGCCCCGCCATGCACTGCTCGTTCTCGTTGTAACGGCAGTTCGTCGCCCCGCAGCGGCTCACGACGCTCATCTGCTCCCCGCCCTGCATCCCTTGCCTGTCGTTCATAGCCTTGCCTCCTGCCCGCAGAGTGCGCCGCCCGGGAGAGGGCGAAGGTAACCCAGCCCGCAAAATAAGGGTTGGCTCACAATTCCGACTGTTCCAGGCTGGATTGTCCTGCTTCGGGTCGAAAAGCCGCGCCCGGGGGGTCTTTCCCGGCCCGACAGCGCGGGAGCCGGCCGTCCGGGGATGAGGAGAGGTGAAGGCGGCGTCAGTTGAGCAGCGTGCCCCGGATGGCCTGGGCGCAGGCGACCCGGTGGGCGACGGCCTGGGCGTCCAGCGCGCCGTGCTCGCGCAGCCCCGCCGCGACGACCTCGACCTCGGCCCAGGAGCGGCGCAGCAGGGCGCGGGCGCGGGCTTCGAGCACGCGGACCTGGGCGTCCAGCACCTCCAGCTCCTCGGGGTCCCGCAGGGCGGCGGCGAGCAGGGCGCGGGCGTCCCGTTCGGTGGGGCCCCCCTCCCCGGCGCTCAGCCCCAGCAGGCGGGTCATCGCCTCCCGCGCCAGGGCCACGAGCGCCACTTCCTCGCGCAGGCCGCGGTTCAGGACGAGCGCCTGGGGGTCGGGGGCGAGCGCGTACGTTACGCCGCCCCCTGCCTTCAGCGACACGCCCGACATCCGCAGGGGCGCGCGGGGATGCAGGTGCGCCAGCACCGCCTCCGCCGCCAGCAGCAGCGAGGCGGTGCGGGAGTCGCCGAAAGCCTGGGCGGGGGTCTGAAGGGCAGCCGTGGAGGGTCTGGTCATAATCCTGAGTCCTGTACTCAGGTTAAGGCTTGGTGGAGGATGTGCCAAGGACAGAAGCCAGACAAGGTGTGACCGCCTGGGGAACAGGGGCCGTCCTCATGCGGTCCTAGACCTCCAGATCGCCCTGGGCCTTGCGGAACTTGTCTTCCAGAAAGCGCCCGTGGGTCAGCAGTTCCTTGCCGCCCGAGCGCAGGGCCGTGCCGAGGAGGTCCTGCACGCCGCCGAGCAGGAGGTCGAGCTGTTCGCGCAACAGGTCGCGGCCCGTCTTGCCGTCCTCGAGGGGCTCGACGTTCGCCAGGGTGGGCGGCAGCTTGAGGTAGGCCTGCACGGCGGTGGGCGCGTACTCGTCGCGGATGGCGCGGGCGAGGTAGGCCGCCTCGCTTCCCCCCTGACCTGCCGTTTCCAGGTGGGTCAGGGCTTCCCCCGTCCGCAGGTCGAGGGCGGCGAGTTGCGCGCGGGCCTCACCCGGCAGGCGCTCGTCGTGGACGTAGGCGGCGAGGGAGGGGGCGGGGTCCGGAACCGGGGGCGGGGGAGCGGTGGGCGTGACCTCCTCGCGCCCTTCCTGCTCCCGCCGGGCCCGCTTCGCCTGCCGCCGGGCCGCGCGTCGTTCGGCGCGCGCCTCGGCGTGCCCGCTCCAGTGACCCGGGAAATATCCCATCGGCACTCCGCCCGCCTGCTCGGGCAGGGCCGCCGGAGACGCGGCAGAGTCCAGCCGGGCCGTCTCCGTCGCCCGGAGGGTGGGCAGGGCCGTGAAGAACCAGATCATCCCCATGACCGACAGCGGAAACGCGAGCCACCCGGCCCCCAGCGCCATGAAGAACACGCCGGCGACCAGCCCTGCCAGCAAGCCCGGCCAGCGTCTGCGCCACCTGGGACTGTGCCAGTCGCCAAAGGCGCGCGAGCCGAAAAAGCCCAGCAGCATCCCCGCCGCCGGGTGGACCACCCACTCCGCCCCCAGCACCGCCAGCAGCACGATCCACCCTGCCGCCAGCGCCACGGGCTGCCAGAAGCGGCCCCGGCCCGAGAAGATCACCGACGCCCAGAACGCGAGCGCCAGCCCCGCCAGCGGGTGAACCACCCAGTCCATCAGCGCCCTCCCTTCCCTGGCCGTGCCGCCGTGAAGTCGAACATGCCCCACCTTACGCCTCCGGGCGGGCAGAAGTTTCCTCCAAAAGGTGGAGGGGCCGCGGGCACCCGGCCCCGGCCCCTCCCTTTCCCCCAACTCCCCACGCCTTACTTGCGGAAGCTCGGGTTGAGCACCTTCTTGCGCAATCGGATGCTGTGCGGCGTCAGCTCCACCAGCTCGTCGTCGGCGATGTACTCCAGCGCGTCTTCGAGGCTCAGGCGGCGCGGCGGGGTCAGGGTCAGGGCCTCGTCGGCGCCCGCCGAGCGGACGTTCGTGAGCTTCTTGTTCTTGCAGACGTTCACGTTCATGTCCTGCTCGCGGGCGTTCTCGCCGACGATCATGCCCACGTACACGTCCTGCCCGGCGTCGATGAAGAAAGCGCCCCGGTCCTGCAACTTGAAGATCGAGTAGGCAAAGGCCACCCCGTCCTCCATGCTCACGAGCGAGCCGTTCTGGCGGGTCCGCAGCTCCCCGGCCCACGGCGCGTACCCGTCGAAGATGTGGCTCATGATGCCCTCGCCCTGGGTCATCGAGAGGAACTGGGTGCGGAAGCCAAACAGGGCGCGGCTGGGAATCTTGAACTCCACCCGCACGCGGCTGCCCTGCGGCTCCATGTTCACCATCTGGCCCTTGCGCCCGCCCAGCACGCCGATCACGGTGCTGGAGTGGACCTCGGGCACGTCGATGACGAGGTGCTCCATCGGCTCATGCTTCTGGCCGTCGATCTCGCGCACGATGACCTGCGGGGCACCGACCTGCACCTCGTAGCCCTCGCGGCGCATGGTCTCCAGCAGGATCGAGAGGTGCAGCTCGCCGCGCCCCGAGACCTTGAACTCGTCGGGGCGAATCTCCTCCACCCGCAGCGACACGTTCGTCATGACCTCGCGCTTGAGGCGGTCGTTGAGGTGCCGGGACGTGACGTACTTGCCGTCTTTGCCCGCGAAGGGCGAGGTATTGGGCTGGAACACCATCGAGACGGTCGGCTCGTCCACCGTGATGATGGGCAGCGCCTCGGGGTCGGCGAGGTCGGCCACCGTTTCGCCGATCTGCGCGTCCTCGATCCCAGCGAGCGCCACGATGTCCCCGGCGCCCACCTCGTCCACCTCTATCCTCCGCAGACCGAGGTGGGTGAAGGGCTGCACGATCCGGCTCTTCGTCATCGTGCCGTCCTTGTGGATCAGTTGGACGAACTCGCCCTTCCTCACCTTGCCGCGCTGCACCCGCCCGAGGACGATGCGGCCCAGGTACTCCGAGTAGTCGAGGTTCGTCACGAGCATCTGGAAGGGGGCGTCCAGATCGACCTTCGGCGCGGGAATCTGCTCCAGCACCATGTCGAAGAGTTCGTGCATGTCGGGCTGCGGGTTGTCGAGGTCGCGGTACGCCTTGCCCTCCCGCGCGACGGCGTAGAGGATCGGGAAGTCGAGCTGGTCGTCGCTCGCGCCGAGTTCGGCCATCAGGTCGAAGGTGAGGTTGACGACCTCCTCGGGGCGGGCGTCCCCCCGGTCGATCTTGTTGACGACCACGATGGGCTTGAGACCCAGTTCGATGGCCTTGCGGAGCACGAAGCGGGTCTGGGGCATCGGCCCCTCCGCCGCGTCCACGAGGACGAGGGCGCCGTCTACCATGCCGAGCACGCGCTCGACCTCGCCGCCGAAGTCCGCGTGGCCGGGCGTGTCCACGATGTTGATCTTGACGCCCTTGTATTCCACGGCGGTGTTCTTGGCGAGGATGGTGATGCCGCGTTCCTTTTCGAGGTCGTTGCTGTCCATCGCCCGCTCGGCGATCTCCTCGCCGTGGCCGAGTTTGAGGGTCTGCTTGAGCATGCCGTCCACCAGCGTGGTCTTGCCGTGGTCGACGTGCGCGATGATGGCGATGTTGCGGTATTCCATTTGTTCTCAGCTCCCTGGTCTCGGAGCTGGCAGCTATCAGCACTCAGCGTTCAGCCATCAGCCCGTCTTGCCATAAAAAAGCCCGCCGCACCTTGGACTGCGTGGGCGGGACACCCAAACGGGAATTCTAGCAGATGTGGCGGGGCGGAGGGTCAGGCGGAGGTCACGGTGGCGGGTGGGGTCCTGCCCCCGGGGAGAGGCACCCAGGTCCAGCCGCCCACGTCGTGCCGCCCGGCCCTCAACGCGGCGCGGCGGGCTCCCAGATTCTCCCCGTGGATGGTGCCGGAAAGCACCCGTCCATCGTCCGGCAGGTGGCGGGCGAGGAGGGTAGAGAGGTGGGGGCCGAGGCCGTGGCCGCGAGCGTGGGGGGCGAGCAGGAGTTCCTGAACCGAGTACGCGGGAAAGCCGTACTTGGGTTTGGGGAGGGCTCCCACGTACCCGCTCCAACGTCCCTTCCACAGCACGTCAAACATGGTGCGCGCCTCGATGACCTCTTGCAGCGCCTCCTCTTCCATCACGCGCGCCTGTTCGATGTGTTCTGGATGAGCCACGTCGACGGCGGCGTAGGCGGCCACGGCGTGTGCGTAACGGGTCAGGTCACGGGTAGGCAAGAGGGTGAGATCATCCGGCACCTCGCGCTCCCGGAGTTCAGCCAGGGGAGCGGCCAGCACCCGACGATCAGGCCGTGTCCCTGGCACCTCCGCCGTCCACCCGTCCAGCGGCGCAGCGCTCCACACCCGCAACCGTCCGGGCCGGAACGCGCCGTACACGTCCAACCCAGCCGATGCCAGCGCCGGGAGGTCGGAGGCTTTCAGGGGCCGCGAGGTCACGCTGGCGTCCACGAAGGGCTTCTCGCGGTCCAGCCCCTCGAAACGGATCGAGAGCATCGCGCTCAGGTCCGGCCCCACCTCTCCCCAGCGGTTGAGGAACGCTTCCGGCGGCTGACCCACATTCAGAAACTCAGCCCGCTGCCCTGCGAGGTCGAGGTCTGTAGCGAGTTGCAGGTCGAAGGCGTGTTCCTCGGCCAGCAGCGCGAGGCGTGTCGGGTCATCCGCCCAGGAGCGGGTGAGGGGGTGTTGCGCGGCGAGCGAGAAGGTGGCGAGGTCGGCGGCAGTGGGCAGGTCGGCCATTCGGTCCAGGGTAGGGCGAACCGGCAGCGCCAGCATCCGCCAGATGGCGCGGCGACTTTGCTAGGCTGTCTCCACCTAACGAGCGTTCGTTTCCTCCCCTCCCGAGGTGTCCGATGAAGACCAAGAACGAGTGGATGCAGAGCGTCTACCTGCCCGCGACCCAGAAGTTCCCCGAGCGCAAGTACAACTTCAAGAACCTCTCCGACATGGACCCCGAGCCGATCCACACGGCGGACGACCTGCGGGACTGGGACGCCGCGCGTGACCTGGGCTACCCCGGCGAGTTTCCCTACACGCGCGGGGTGCAGTCCTCCGTGTACCGCGGCAAGCTCTGGACCATGCGAATGTTCGCGGGCTTCGGCAGCGCCGAGCAGACGAACGAACGCTTCCACGCGCTGATGAGGGCCGGGCAGACGGGTCTTTCCACCGCCTTCGACCTCCCGACCCTGATGGGGTACGACTCCGATCACCCCTTCTCGAAGGGAGAAGTGGGCAAATGCGGCGTGGCGGTGAGCAGCCTCGCGGACATGGAGATTCTGTTCCAGGGCATCGACCCCGAGCAGGTCACGACCTCCATGACGATCAACTCTCCCGCGAACGCGATCTGGGCCATGTACATCGCCAACGCGCAGAAGCAGGGCAAGGACCTGACGAGGGTCGGCGGCACGATCCAGAACGACATCCTCAAGGAGTACATCGCGCAAAAGGAGTTCATCTTCCCGCCCGCGCCCGGCGTGAAGCTCGTGATCGACACCTTCGAGTGGGGGCCGCGCGTGGTGCCGAAGTTCAACTTCATCTCGGTCAGCGGGTATCACATCCGCGAGGCGGGGGCGACGGGCGTGCAGGAACTCGCCTTCACGCTCGCGGACGGCTTTCATTACGTCGAGAAGGCGCTGGAGCGGGGGCTCGACATCGACGAGTTCGCGCCGCGCATCTCGTTTTTCTGGGACATCCACAACGACTTCTTCGAGGAGGTCGCCAAGCTGCGCGCCGCCCGCCGCATCTGGGCGCGGCAGATGCGCGACCGCTACGGGGCGAAGAACCCGAAGTCGTGGATGCTCCGCACGCACTCGCAGACCGCCGGGGTCTCGCTGCCCGCCCAGCAACCGCTGAACAACATCGCCCGCGTGGCGATCCAGGCCCTCGCCGCCGTGCTGGGGGGCACCCAGAGCCTCCACACCGACGCCTACGACGAGGCGCTGGCCCTGCCGACCGAGGAGGCCGCGACCATCGCCCTGCGGACGCAGCAGATCGTCGCGTATGAGACGGGCGTGGCGGGCGTGGTCGACCCGCTGGCGGGCAGCTACTACGTCGAGAAGCTGACGGACGACATCGAGGCCGCCGCCCTGGGCTACATCGAGCAGATTCGCGCGCTGGGCGGGGTGGAGGAGGGAATCGAGCTGGGCTTCTTCCAGCGCGAGATGGCGGAGGCCGCCTACCGCTACCAGCGCGAGGTGGAAACGGGCGACCGCATCATCGTCGGCGTGAACGCCTTCGTGCAGGACGCGGTGGAGGTGCCCATCCAGCTCATCGACCCGGAAGTCGAGCGGGTGCAGGAGGCGCGGCTGGCGCAGGTCCGCCGCGAACGCGACCCGGGGCGGGCCGAGGCCGCCCTCACTTCCCTGCGTGACGCCGCCGTGACGGGCGCGAACACCATGCCCGCCTTCCTGGAGTGCGCCCACGCCTACACGACGCTGGGCGAGCAGATGGACACCCTGAAGCGGGTGTACGGGGAGTACGTGGAGCCGGTGTTGGTGTAGCGGCCAGCCGCCAGCATTCAGCTCTCAGCAAAAAGAGGAAGGTGGGCCGCCCGAACCGGGATTGCCCACCTTCCTGTTTTCGCTGACGGCTGACCGCTGAAAGCTGACCGCTCCCTCAGAACGTGTAGCTCTTCGGCACCACCACCACGCCGCTCTCGGTCACCGTGAAGCCGCGCTCGCGGTCCTCGTCGTGGTTGATGCCGATGCGGGTGCCGGGGGGGATGGTCACGTCCTTGTCGATGATGACGCGGCGCAGGTGGACGTGGCGCCCGACCTCCACGTTGTCGAAGAGGACCGCACTCTCGACCAGCGAGTGGGAATGGGTGCGCACGGCGCGGCCGAGAATGGAGTCGCGCACCGTACCGCCGCTGATGATGGTGCCGCCCGCCATGATCGAGTTGAAGGCCTGTCCCTTACGGCCCTCGCTCTCGTGGACGAACTTGGCGGGGGGCGAGAACTCGCTGCTCGTGCGCAGGGGCCAGTCGGGGTTGTAGATGTCGAACTCGGGGTTGACGCTCACGAGGTCCATGTTCGCGGCGAAGTAGGCGTCGAGCGTTCCCACGTCGCGCCAGTAGAGGTTGGGGCCCGCCTGCCCGGGGATGGGGTTGCGGTGGAAGTCGTAGGCCATCACGTTGTAGCCGTCCGACAGGGCACGCGGGATCACGTCGCCGCCGAAATCGAAGCCCTCCTCTCCGCCCGACATGCTGGTTTCGAGCAGTTCCTCCAGCGCCCGGCGCGAGAAGATGTAGTTGCCCATGCTCGTCAGGCTCATGTCCGGCTGGCCGGGGATGGGCGGGGGGTCTTTCGGCTTTTCCAGAAAATCGGTGACGCGGCCCCGCTCGTCCACGTGCATGATGCCGAACTGGTGCGCCTGGCTGCGCGGCATCGGGTAGGCGGCGATGGAGAGGTCGGCGCGCGTCTCGATGTGCTTCTGGAGCATATGCTCCACGTTCATCTTGTAGATGTGGTCGCCGCTGAAGATGGCGACGTAATCGGCATCGTAGTTGTCGACCAGGTGCAGGTTCTGGTACACGGCGTCGGCGGTGCCCCGGTACCACACGGGCCCGAGTTCTTCGAGGCGGTACATCTGGGCGGGGACCAGGGTGATGAAGTAGTCGCTCAGGAAGGTGCCGAAGCGCCAGCCGCGCTGGATGTGTTCGGTGAGGCTCTGGGCCTTGTACTGGGTCAGGACGTAGATGGAGAACACGCCCGAGTTCATGAAGTTGTTGATGGCGAAGTCGATGATGCGGTACTTGCTGCCGAAGGGAACGGCGGGTTTGGAGCGCTTGACCGTCAGCGGTGAGAGGCGCGAGCCCTGCCCACCCGCCAGAATCATGCCGAGAACTCTGGGCTTCATGTCGTGACCTCCCCTGGGACCTGCCGGGAACAGCGCGAGACCGGGCCGAACGGGCCCGTGGACGGCGAACGCGAAGAACCTCGCTGACAGTGTGCTCACCTGACAGTGTAAAGGCTTAGCCCGCCCTCCCGGCCGCCTGCCTGAATGGACAGGCCGAAAGTAAAGAACTCGTGGAGACGGGGGCCGGGGTCAGTGGGCTTCCAGGAACGTCCGCAGGTCCGCCGCCGCCTCGCCCGGGGACGTGGGATGGGCGCCGAGTTGCGTCCGCGTCCAGGTGAGCTGGCGTTTCGCGTACCCCCGGGTGGCGAGGGAAATCCTCTGGGCGGCCTCCTCGGGTGTGAGGGTGCCCCCATGAACCGCCAGCGCCTCACGGTAGCCGAGTGCCTGCCAGGCGGTCGGGCGGGGGTCCCGGTCGGGCGAAACCTGGGAGGCGAGCCAGGCCGCCTCCCCGGGCCAGCCCCCCGCGAGCATGGCCTCCACCCGCGCGTGGATGCGGGCCTCCAGCTCCGGCCACGGGCGGGTGAAGGCGAAGACCCGGTAGGTGAAGGTGGGCGCGGCGTGCCCGAACTCGCCCGGGAAGCGGCCCGTGCGGCGGTAGACCTCCAGGGCGCGGACGACCCGGCGGGGATTGCGCTCCAGGCGGGCGGCCTCGGCGGGGTTTCTCGCTTCCACCTCGGCGAGGAGGGCGTCCAGGCCGCGTTCGGCGAGCTCGGCCTCCACCTCCGCCCGTGTGGCCGGGTCGGCGGGCGGGGTGAGGGGCAGCCCGCGCACGAGGGCGGAGAGGTAAAGGCCCGTCCCCCCCACGACGAGCGGCACGCGGCCCCGGGCGAGCACGTCATGGATCGCCGCCTCGGCCTCTCGGGCGTAGCGGGCCACGTCGTAGTCCTCCGTCACGTCGGCCACGTCGAGGAGGTGGTGGGGCACGGCGGCGCGTTCCTCCGGGGTGGGTTTGGCGGTCCCGATGTCCAGGCCCCGATAGACGGTGAAGGCGTCGGCGGCGACGATCTCCAGGCCGAACGCCTGCCCGATCTCCAGCGCGAGGGCCGTCTTCCCGGCCGCCGTGGGAGCGGTGAGGAGGGGAATCGGGGCAGGCGTCACACGCGGGATTCTAGGGGGCGGTGCTACCGTGGGGGGCATGAACGAGCCGGTTCTTGCCCGCCTTCAGCAGCTCATGACCCTCCGGGAGGAGGCCGAGACGCTGGGCGCCGAGGTGCCCTGGACTCCGCCCGCCGATTGGGTGGACGGCGACACCCACCTCACCCTGCTGCTCGACGTGCCCGGCGTGGACCCCGGGTGCCTCGAACTTCAGGAGGACGGCGACACGGTGACGGTGGCGGGCCGCCGCGACGCCCCCCGCCCCACCCTCCAGGCCGAGCGCCCGAGCGGCACGTTTACCCGCACCCTGCGCTTTCCGCAGCCCGTCTTGCCGCAGACGGGGGCGGCCAGCCTGCACGCCGGGGTCCTGAGCGTGCGCTTCGAGAAACGCCACCCGACCATCGACGTGAATGCCAGCGACGCGGGAGAGGCGTAAAAAGCCCCACCCGGGGGTGAGGCATCTGGTGGGCGGTGAGGGGTACGATCCCCCGACCCTTCGCTTGTAAGGCGAACGCTCTACCGCTGAGCTAACCGCCCCCATCTCCCCGGGGGGAGAGCCCGCCCATGCTAGACGGGCGGGCGCGGGGGGTCAAGCCGGGGCGTCGGGCGGGAACTGCACGCCGCCGAGGCGCTGGTTGAGGTCGGCGGCGAGAGACAGCAGGCGCCCGTCACTCGCGGCGGGGCCGGTGAGGAGGACGCCGGTCGGGGCGCCCTCGTGGGGGCCGGTCGGCACGGTGACGCTGGGATAACCCGCCTTGGCCCCCACCGCGTACCCGTGCAGCCCCGGCCACAGCAGCGCGTCGAGCCCCAGGGCGAAGAGGGGGTCGAGGCCGCGCGTCCGGGCGAGGTCGAGGTCGCGGGCGCGGGCCTCGCGGTACGCCCGCTCGCCGAGGTCGCCGCGCGTGCCCTGGGCGGCGTAGAGGAGCGCCTGCCCGTACCGCTGGAAGCGCTCAGGGTCGGCGTCGTTGCCCTCAATGACCTCCGCGAGGCTGCGGGGACCGTCCTTCACCCCCGCGAGGTAGGCGTTCAGGTCGTGCTTGAACTCGTACACGAGGACCTCGAAGCGCCAGCCGCTCAGCTCGTCGGCGGTGGGGAGGGTCACGTCGCGCACCCTTGCGCCCCCTTCCCGCAGGGCTTCTTCCGCGCGGGCGAGGGAGGCGCGCCCCTCTTCCGACACGGGAGAGCCGGGCGGGTCGCGCAGCACGCCGATCTCCGCCCCCTTGAGGGCCCCCGGACGCAGGGTGAGGTTGGGGACGGGCAGGAGGCGGCTCGCCGGGTCGGCGTCGTCGGGTCCGGCCATCACCGAGAGGAGGAGGGCGGCGTCGCGCGCACTCCTCGTGATCGGCCCGGCGGTGTCCTGGCTGTGGGAGATGGGCACCACGCCCGTCCGGGGAATCAGGCCCACGGTGGGCTTGAGCCCGATCACCCCGTTCTGCTGCGCCGGGCTGAGGATGCTCCCGCTCGTCTCGGTGCCCACCGCCGCCACGCACAGCCGGGCCGCGACCGCCACGCCGCTCCCGCTCGACGACCCGCCCGTGTCGAGCCCCTCGCCCCAGGGATTGACCGTCTGCCCGCCCGCCCCGGAGTACCCATTGGGCATCCCCAGCGTCATGAAGTTCGCCCACTCGGTCAGGTTCGCCTTGCCGAGGATGACGGCTCCGGCGGCGCGGAGACGGGCGACGAGGGGGGCGTCCTGGGCGGGAACGTGCCGTGTCATCAGCAGGCTCCCCGCCGTCGTCGGCAACCCCGCCACGTCGATGTTGTCCTTGATCAGGATGGGGAGGCCGTGCAGGGGACCGCGCCGCTCGGGGGGCAGGGCGTCGAGCCGGGTCGCGTCCGCCTCCGCCGCCTCGTTCACGGTGATGACGGCGCGCAGACGCGGGTTGTGGGCGTGCAGGCGCTTGAGATACACGCGGGTGACTTCCAGCGCGGTCAGGTCGCCCCGGCGCGTGGCCCCGCTCAGCGAGGCGGCGTCGAGGTCGAGCACGGGGTCAGGGGTGACGGGAGACACCCCGGCAGTCTAGTTCAGGCGGGGACGGGGTTCAGCCCTCTCCACGGACCGATACGCTAGCCTGCCCCCATGAACGGGCATCAGGGCGCGCAGGTGGACGAGCAAAGGCCAGAGACGGCGCCACACCTCACCGTCGCCTTCCAGGGCAATCCCGGTGCCTACGGGGAGATCGCGGCCCTCAACGCCCTGAAAAGCGCGGGCGTCCCCCACTCCGGCGTCACCACGCGCGGCTACCCCACCTTCCACGAGGTCGCGCGGGCCGTCGAGGGGGGCGAGGCCGACTACGGCACCCTGCCCGTGGAGAACAGCCTGATGGGCGCGATCCACCAGGCCATCGACCTCCTGAGCGAGACCGAACTCCACGTCGTCGGCGAGGTCGTCGTGCGGGTGAGCCACTGCCTGATGGCGCTGCCCGGCGTGCAGGTCGAGGATGTGCGGCGGGTGATCTCGCAGCAGCCCGCGCTCGACCAGTGCACGGGGCTGATCCGCAAGTACGGCCTGCAACCCGTCCCGGGACACGACACGGCGGGCAGCGCCAAGGACCTTGCAGCACGGGGCGCCCGCGACGAGGCCGCCATCGCCTCCGCCCGCGCCGCCGAGCTGTACGGCCTGGACATCCTCGCCCGCGAGATCGAGGACGAGCCCTTCAACTTCACCCGCTTCATGCTCCTCGCCCGCCATGAGCCCGCTTCCTCGGACATGCCGCACAAGACCAGCCTCGTCTTCGCCGTGCGGCACACCCCCGGTTTTCTCGTCGAGACGCTGAATGAACTGCGCGGCCTGAACCTCTCGCGCATCGAGTCGCGCCCCCGCCGCGACCGCGCCTGGAGCTACCTGATGTACGTGGACATCGAGGGCAATGCCCGTGACCCCCAGGTCGCTCAGGCCCTCGCCGGGGTGCTGAGAAAGGCGAGCTACGCGAAGATCATCGGGAGTTATCCGAGGGCGGCGGAGACGGTGGGGTGAGGGTATAGGCCAAGGACGAGGAGTCGGAGGACCACATCTGTAAAGAAGATATACTTTCCTCATGGCTGCACAACAACGCCTTCAAATAATTGAACGTGATGGAAACCCCGAATTACTCATCGATGGCGATGTTGTTTCGCCATAAATGTATAATTTTAAATTGCTTCGTTATAGGCTAGACAAACAAGACTTTGACTCTTCAACATCCGCCCATAACACACATAGGTATACTATTGCATTGCCCTCTTCCAAGGACGCAGATCTGTTTAACAATCTAACGTTATCAGATGCAGAAGATCTTACAGTGACACTCGACCGCAGTATATTTGTATTCAAGGCACCCTTCATTGAAAGCGGTTTCCTACGGCTTGACTTTTCTTCCGGTGCAACTTCATACGAAATTGAATATAAGTATGACGATTGGTCACATAGGTTCTCACCGAGAGATTTTACCGGAGAGGTTGGCAAACTGTATTATAATTATTTTGGGGATGATTATAATTTGGAAGAAGTTTACGAGCTAGGAATCGTTTTTCCGAAAGAGACAAAGGCCAAAGATTGCATAATTGATTCTATAAATTTAATAGAGTCAATCATAGATGAGGCGTTTGAGAATTTGAATCATGAACAAGCGGATAATATTGTTCGGTTCGAATTTAAATTTCCTGAGCATCTTAAATATGCCTGCGAACAATATTTAATTTATTTCGGTCAGTTTCTCAGAGATGCAGGCGAGAAGGTGGACATTGAGCTATCGCACTATGGAGAGCGAACTCTCTTTTCAGTTATCCCAGAAGATAAGCAGATTGGCTTGGCAAGAATACATCAGGCTTTAACAATTTACCTACAGCTTAGCGAAAGCAGGAGTGTTATAGATTCGGCTTCTTTAGCAGAGTCACGACTACAGATGGTTATATCAGGATACCAATCACAAATTATGTCACTACAAGCTGAAAAACAAGCTAAAAACCTGGAGCTACAGTCAGCGAAGTATATAATCACAAACCAACAGCAGTTGATAGTTAATCAGAATCAGGTATTGTTTAGCCAGGGCGAGACGATCTTGGCACAGTCAAGAGCTTTACTTGAATCTTCCAGGACGGAAAATATTCTCGCTGGTTCCTTGAAAGACAAGCAGGGTGAAACAGAAGATGTTGTGCCAGGATTGGTGAGGGTAAAATCTTATGATTTAGGCCCCATTCAGCTTGACATACCTACCGCATTGCGCAAAGTCAAAGAAATACTGCTCAGGGGTTTAAAATAATTTAAGATTTTACATATAGTTCAGCGTGCGTACTTTTTAGATTCTGTGCTTGGTTTAATCCGGCGCTCTTTAAATTTGATTTACAACAAAATATTTAAGGTTTTCTATCCATTGTTTCCACTTGGCCTATACGTTTTTAGCTCCCCAACAGACCCCTCCCCTTGTCTGCCCTTCCCCACCTTCTCCCCTCCCCACCCCGCGCTATGCTTCTGAAGTCGTGCCGCTGGCACGGCCATCCAGAGCGCCCGAGGGCTTTTCCCGCCCACTGACGGCGCGGCAACCGGCCCCCATCACGGCAGCGGTGCTCCACGGGAAAGCTCCTGCCACACGCGGCCAACGATGGCGCGGCGGGAGGCGATGGCCCAGAGGCGGCGCTAGAGGCGCATTCGAGGTTTCACGGGCTGCTGAGGAAGTTAAGGCGGCCCGTCTTTCGACCGGGGTGATTGGAATGGCGGCAGACACACGCGACATTCGCGCACACGCGCGGGAACGGATTCTGGTGCTCGACGGGGCCTGGGGCACCATGCTCCAGCGGGCGGGGCTGACGGAGGGCGACTTCCGCTGGGATGAGGCCGACCCCCTGCGGATGTACCGGGGCAACTTCGACCTGCTGCAACTCACCCGGCCCGACGTGATCAAAGGCGTTCACCGGGCGTACTTCGAGGCGGGCGCGGACATCGCCTCCACGAACACCTTCAACTCGACCGTGATCTCGCAGGCGGATTACGGCACGGAGCATCTGGCCCGCGCGATGAACGAGGCGGGCGCGAGGCTGGCCCGCGAGGTCGCCGACGAGTTCACGGCCCGTGACGGTCGTCCCCGCTGGGTCGCCGGGTCGGTCGGCCCCACCAACCGCACGGCCACCCTCTCCCCCGACGTGGAGCGGCCCGAGTTCCGCAACGTCACCTTCGACGATCTGGTCGCCGCGTACACCGAACAGGTGGAGGGGCTGATCGCGGGCGGCGCCGACCTCATCCTGATCGAGACTGTGTTCGACACCCTGAACGCGAAGGCGGCCCTCTTCGCATGCGAGGAAGTGTTTGCCAGGGACGGGAAGACCCTCCCCATCATGCTGTCGGGGACGATCACGGACGCTTCGGGGCGCACGCTGAGCGGGCAGACGCCAGAAGCGTTCGCGGTGAGCACCGAGCACGCGAACCTCTTCAGCCTGGGGTTGAACTGCGCGCTGGGGGCGGACCTGCTGCGACCCCACCTGCGGGCCATCGCGGCGAACACGGAAGCGCTCGTCTCCGTCCACCCCAACGCGGGATTGCCGAACGCCTTCGGGGAGTACGACGAGACGCCCGAGCACACGGCCTCCGTGTTGCGTTCCTTCGCGGAAGAGGGGCTGGTCAACATCGTGGGCGGCTGCTGCGGGACGACACCGGAGCACATTCGCGCGATTGTGGAGGCTGTCTCTGGTCTTCCTCCCCGCACCGCTCCCAAGCTGCCGCCCTACCTCCGCCTGAGTGGGCTGGAAGCCTTCACCGTCACGCCCGAGACGAACTTCGTGAACGTGGGCGAGCGGACGAACGTCACGGGCAGCCCAAAGTTCAGCAAGGCGATCCTAGCGGGCGACTACGACGCAGGGCTGAAGATCGCCCGGCAACAGGTCCAGAACGGCGCGCAGCTTGTGGACGTGAACTTCGACGAGGGGATGCTGGACGGCGAGGCGGCGATGGTGAAATTCGTCAACCTCCTCGCGGGGGAGCCGGACATTTCCCGTGTTCCGCTGATGCTCGACTCCTCGCGCTGGGAGGTGCTGGAGGCGGGCCTCAAGCGGGTGCAGGGCAAGGCGGTCGTGAACTCGATCTCGCTGAAAGACGGGGAGGCGAAGTTTCTGGAGCGTGCCCGGCTGCTGCGCCGCTATGGGGCCGCCGCCGTCGTCATGGCCTTCGACGAGCAGGGGCAGGCGGACAACCTGGAGCGGCGAATTGAGATCACCTCCCGCGCGTACCGGCTGCTGACCGGGGAGGCCGGGTTCCCCCCGCAGGACATCATCTTCGACCCCAACGTGCTAACGGTGGCGACGGGGCTGGAGGAGCACGACCGTTACGCGCTGGACTTCATCGAGGCGACGCGCTGGATCAAGGCGAACCTGCCGGGGGCGCTCGTGTCGGGCGGCATTTCCAACGTCTCCTTCTCCTTCCGGGGCAACAACCACGTCCGCGAGGCGATGCACGCCGTCTTCCTGTACCACGCGATCCGGGCGGGCCTCGACATGGGCATCGTCAATGCGGGGATGCTCGCCGTGTACGACGACATCGAGCCGGAACTGCGCGAGGCGGTGGAGGACGTGATCCTGGCGCGGAGGCCGGACGCGACGGAACGCCTGATTGAGCTCGCGGAGAGCTACAAGGACGTGAAGCGGGAGGCGAGCGCTCAGAGCGCATGGCGTGAATTGCCCGTGGCCGAACGCTTGAAGCACGCCCTCGTCCAAGGCATCACCGACCACGTGACGGAGGACGCGGAGGAGGCGTACCAACTTCTCGGCTCTCCCCTGGCCGTGATCGAGGGGCCGCTGATGGACGGCATGAACGTGGTGGGCGACCTCTTCGGGGCCGGGAAGATGTTCCTGCCACAGGTGGTCAAGTCGGCCCGCGTGATGAAACGCGCCGTTGCCCACCTCACTCCCTACCTGGAGGCCGAGCAGACGGGGAGCAGCGGGAAGGGCAAGATCCTCCTCGCCACCGTGAAGGGCGACGTTCACGACATCGGCAAGAACATCGTGGGCGTGGTGCTGGCCTGCAACGGGTATCAGGTGACTGACCTCGGCGTGATGGTGCCGGGCGAGAAGATTCTGGACGAGGCGAAGCGGTTGGGGGCGGATGTCATCGGTCTCTCCGGCCTGATCACCCCCAGCCTCGATGAGATGGTGAACGTGGCGCGGGAGATGACACGGCGGGGCGTGAAAACACCACTCCTAATCGGCGGCGCCACGACCAGCCGCGCGCACACGGCGGTCAAGATCGACCCCGCGTACGACGGCACGGTCGTCCACGTCCTCGACGCGAGCCGCGCCGTCGGCGTGGTGGGCGACCTTCTTTCCGATGCCAAGGCCGTGCAGGAACGCACCCGCACCGAGTACGAGGCCCTGCGCGAACGGCACGGCGAGCGGCAGGTGCGGCTGATCCCGCTGGGCGAGGCCCGCGAGCGTGCCCCCCGCCTCTCCCCCGCCGCCGTGCCTGCGCCGCACGTGCCGGGCCGGACGGTCATCGAGCAGCCCATATCGGAACTCCTCGCCTACATCGACTGGACGCCCTTTTTAATCGCGTGGGAGATGAAGGGCATCTACCCGAACATCCTCACCGACCCCCTGCGCGGCGCGGAGGCCCGGAAGCTCTTCGACGACGCGCAGGCGCTCTTGCGACGGGTCATCGAGGAGAACCTGATGACGGCGCGTGGCGTGATCGGCCTGTGGCCCGCCCACCGCGAGGGGGACGACATCGTGGTGGAGACGGGGGCGGTGGAGGCTGTCAAAGCGGACACGCTCGACCACCAGACGCACGAGCTGGCGGCGGGTCGCGCTCCCCTGCCCCCCGTCACCCGACTCCACACCCTGCGCCAGCAGCGCGACCAGACGACGCCGAATACCGCGCTGGCGGACTTCGTGAGCCTGCGTGGCGATCACCTCGGCGCCTTCGCGGTCGCCATCCACGGGGCCGAGGAACTCGCCCGCGAATACGAGAGGCAGCACGACGACTACATGAGCATCCTGACCAAGGCGGTCGCTGACCGGCTGGCTGAAGCCTTCGCCGAAAAGCTCCACCGCGACGTGCGGACGGGGTACTGGGGCTACGCGACCGACGAGACCCTGAGCAACGACGACCTGATCCGCGAGCGTTACGACGGCATCCGCCCCGCCCCCGGCTACCCCGCTCAACCCGACCACACCGAGAAGCGCACCATTTTCGGCCTGCTGAACGCCGAGGAGATCGGCCTCAAGCTCACCGAGTCCTGCGCGATGACGCCCGCCGCCGCCGTCTCCGGCCTCTACTTCGCCCACCCCGAGGCGCGTTACTTCGCCGTGGGGCGTATCGGACGCGATCAGGTGGAGGAGTACGCCGAGCGCAAGGGCTGGACCCTGGAGGAGGCGGAGCGGTGGCTGGGACCGATCCTGGCCTACGACCCTGGGAAGCTCCCGGCACCGCCCCCCCAGCCCACGGCCCACTCCCCACAACCCGTGAGGGGCGCCCGGTGACCACCCGCGTCTCCGTCGAACTCGTCCCCCGTTCCCGCAGCGGCCTGCGCGCCGAGTTGGAGGTTGTGGCGCAGCACCTGCCCGCCGTGGACACGGTGAATATCCCCGACCTGACCCGCTACTCGACGCGCTCGTGGCAGGGGTGCGCGCTGGCCCGGCCCCGTTACCGGGCGATTCCCCACGTCCGGTCGGTGGACCTCAACCCGCGCGAGCCGCTGGCGATGGCACAGACGCTGGACGCGGCAGGTATCGACGAGGTGCTGATCATCACCGGGGACGCCCCCGCCGACATGAGCGCCAGGGTGTACGACGTGGACGCGGTGGGGGCGATCCGCCGCTTCCGGCGCGAGCTGCCGCACGTGCGGGTGTACGCGGGGCTGGACCCCTACCGCCAGAGCTTCGCCCGCGAGCGCGACTACCTGGAGCGCAAGCTCGACGCCGGGGCCTGCGGCTTTTTCACCCAGCCCTTCTTCGACCTGCGCCTGATGGACGCCTACGCCGACCTGATCCCGGGGGGCGCCGAGATGTGGTGGGGGGCGACCACCGTGCTGACGGAATCAACCCTCAACTACTGGCGGGCGCGCAACCACGCCGTCTTTCCGCGCACCTTCGAGCCGACCCTGGCGTGGAACCGCCGCTTTGCCGCACAGATGTTGGCGTTCGCGAGAGAAAGGGACCACCACGCCTACTTCATGCCGGTGAAGGCGGACGTGCGGGAGTACCTGGAGGGGATCGTCTAGGAGAGGGCAGCACAAAGCCCCGGCTCCTGCCGGGGCATCGGGGACGGCGGAGAGCTGACCGCCGGGCGCCTTTCTACGAGTTGTCCACCACGAGGACGAACGACCGGCTCACCTTCCCGTTCGCGGGCACGTCCACCCGCAGCTCGGCGGCCGGGTTCTGGCCCCGCGCCACGCCGTCGATGCTGACCCGGCGCCCCCCCACCCGCTCGGTCACCTCGGCGCGCACGGGGCGGTCCTTGCCGTTCTCGAAGGTGTAGGTCACCCGGTAGGTCGTGCGGACGGCGTTGCCCTGGGCATTGCGCTGGTTGACGTTCGTCTGCACCGCGCGCTCGAAGCGGACGTCCGGGTCGTCGCCCAGGCTGAACTCGGTCTCGGCGCCCTTCGCCGTCTCGGAGATCGTCGTCTGCCCGACGATGCGCCCTTCCTCGCGGACGGTCAGCGGACCGCCGGGCAACCTCTCGTCGGCCTTGAAACGGTAGAAGCGGCTCAGCGGCCCCGAGGAGTTCTGCGGCGTGAAATAGGTGTTCAGGCCTGCGTACCGCTCGAACGCCGTGAGCTTCGGCGTCAGGAAGGGCAGGGTGACGACCGCGTTGGCGGGGAGGGTGAAGGGCGAGGAGAGGGCGTAGCGGTACAGGCCGCGCAGTTCGCCGAGGGTGTTGATCTTGGGGGCGGCGGGGGCTGCCACAGTGTCCGCCGCCGTCGTGCGGGCCTCCAGCGCGAACGGCACGGGCGGTCCCCCCTGGATATTCACGTCTCCCGCGTACAGCTCCGTCCCCCGCACGTCGTAGGCGAGGTCGGTGGCGTTGCGGATGTCGGCGAGGGCCGAGAGCTGCGCGCCCGTCGTGCTCGCCTTCAGCGTGTAGCGCGGCGACCACGTGACCGCGCGGGTGAGGTAGGACAGGGTGCCCGTCCCGGGTTGCGGCAGCGTGAAAGTCAGCGTCTGGTTGGGCGAGAGGGGGTTGGGCGGCGGGGGCACGTCGAACGCAAGGTCCTCGTACCGCGCGGTGCGGTAGCGGCCCTGCCCGTCGCGGATCAGCAGGTCGCGGGCGCGGACGAGGGTCACGCTCTCCTGCGTCCCGTCCTCCCGCCGCAGATACACCGTCCTCCCCTCCAGCGAGGCGAGCCAGTTCGCCTCCTGACGCTGCACCGCGCCCGTGAAGGTCAGGCCGTCGAGGTCGAGGGTGCCGGGGAT
Organism: Deinococcus aestuarii; assembly: GCF_018863415.1. Classification (NCBI taxonomy): domain Bacteria; kingdom Thermotogati; phylum Deinococcota; class Deinococci; order Deinococcales; family Deinococcaceae; genus Deinococcus; species Deinococcus aestuarii. The sequence goes on from NZ_JAHKSN010000001.1 coordinate 311,170, forward strand.
CAGGCCCGCCCAGGCCGCTTCCGGCAGGGTGACCGAGAGCGTGTTGCCGGTCGCCCGCACGGGTTCGCGGACCTCGCTGAAGCTGGGATAGATGCGCAGGTCTGCCGCCGAGGCCGTGCCGAGCAAGAGAGCCGCCGCCATGAGAATGCGTTGCATGGCCGCATCCTGCCGCGCCCTCAATTGTGACGTGTGAGAGGTTTAGTCAGAAATGCGACAGCTTGCGGGGGAGAGGCGGCGACCCCGACCAGAAAGCGCCCCCGCACGGGGCGAGGGCGGCCGATCACCGAAGGCTGAGAAATTACAGAATGTCGTCGCGGATGCAGGCCTTGAAGTGGCCCGGCGCGACCTCACGCAGCTCGGGCACGACCTTGGAGCACTCGTCCACCGCGTAGCGGCAGCGGGTGCGGAACACGCAGCCACTGGGCGGGTTGATCGGGCTGGGGATGTCGCCCTCCAGAATGATCCGCTGGCGCTTGACGGTGGGGTCGGGCACCGGGGCGGCCGAGAGCAGCGCCTCGGTATAGGGATGCTTGGGGTTGCGGTTCAGCTCGCGGCTGGGCGCGATCTCCATCACCCGGCCCAGGTACATCACGATGATCCGGTCGCAGATGTACTCCACCACCGCGAGGTCGTGCGCGATAAACAGCACCGTCAGGCCCAGCTCCTCCTGAAGGTCCTGAAGGAGGTTGACGACCTGCGCCTGGATCGACACGTCCAGCGCCGAGACCGGCTCGTCCGCCACGATGAACGACGGATTGACCGCGAGCGCCCGGGCGATCCCGATGCGCTGGCGCTGCCCGCCCGAGAATTCGTGCGGATAGCGCCGCATGTGCTCAGGGCGCAGGCCGACCTTCTGGAGCAGTTCGGCGATGCGGTCCACCCGCTCGCGGCCCGGGTGCAGGTTGTGGATCTGCATGGCCTCGCCGATGATGTCGGAGACCGTCATGCGCGGGTTGAGCGACGCGAAGGGGTCCTGGAAGATGATCTGCATCTCGCGGCGGTAGTCGCGCAGCTCGCCCTTGCTGAGCTTGGTGATGTCCTTGCCGTTGAAGATCACCTGCCCGCCGGTCGGCTCGATCAGGCGCAGGATCGCGCGGCCCGCCGTCGTCTTGCCCGAGCCCGACTCGCCCACCAGGCCGACGACCTCGCCCCGGCCGAGCTGGAAGGACACGTCGTTGACGGCCTTCACGTTCGCCACCACCCGCGAGAGCAGCCCGCCCCGGATCGGGAAGTACTTTTCGAGGTTGCGCACGTCGAGCAGGGTCTCGCCGGTGGCGGGCACGGGGCGCGCAGCCGTGCTGAGGTTGACCACGGTGGTCATGCGCCCACCCCTTCCTGCGCGCGCTCGAACTCGTGCCAGCGGATGCAGCGGGCCGTGTGGCCCCCGCCCGTGTCGTACAGCGGCGGCACGGCCTCACGGCACTCGGGCACCGCGAACTTGCACCTCGGCTCGAAGGGGCAGCCGGGCGGCAGGTTCAGCGGATTGGGCACGTTGCCGGGAATCGCCTCCAGCCGCGCCTTAGGCTGGCCCGGCTCGCGGTCCTGGGGACGCGGCACCGAGTTGAGCAGCCCCATCGTGTAAGGGTGACGGGGTGCTTTGAAGATCTCCACCACGTCGCCCTCCTCCACCACGCGCCCGCCGTACATCACGACCACCCGGTCGGCCATCTCCGCCACCACCCCGAGGTTGTGGGTGATGAAGAGGATGCTCATGCCGACCTCCTTCTGGAGGTTGCGCATCAGGTCGAGGATCTGTGCCTGGATCGTCACGTCGAGCGCGGTGGTGGGCTCGTCGGCGATCAGCAGGGCGGGCTTGCACGAGAGGGCCATCGCGATCATCACGCGCTGGCGCATCCCGCCCGACATCTGGTGGGGGTACTCGTTGACACGCTTTTCGGGCGCCGGGATGCCGACGAAGCGCAGCATGTCGGTCGCCACGCCCATCGCGTCGCGCTTGTTCTTGCCCTGGTGGAGCATCACGGCCTCGGCGATCTGGTCCCCCACCGTGTAGACCGGGTTGAGGCTGGTCATCGGCTCCTGGAAGATCATCGAGATGTCGTTGCCGCGAATCTTGCGCATCTCGGCTTCCGGCAGCTTCGTGATGTCCTTTTGCACGCCGTCCTTGCCGACGAACAGGATCTCGCCGTCCACGATCTTGCCGGGCGGGGAGGCGATCAGGCGCATGATCGAGAGGCTGGTGACGCTCTTGCCCGAGCCCGACTCGCCCACCACCGCCAGGGTCTCGCCCTTCTTGATGTGGAAGGTCACCCCGTCCACGCTTTTCACCACACCGTCGTCCGTGTAGAAGTACGTCTTCAGGTTGTTGACCGCCAGCAGCGTCTCGCTCGGCGAGGGCGTCGTCTGAACCGGAGTGGGCAGGGTCATCTGGCCTCCGTGGAGCACAGGCTTGAACACATGGGGGGATCATACAGTCCCGGTGGGCCCTGCGTGTGGCCCGCGCCCGGGTCTCCGCGTCCCCGCATTACTGCCGCTTGCGCGGATCGAAGGCATCGCGCAGCCCGTCGCCCAGAAGCTGGAAGCACATCACCGTCAGCACGATGAAAAAGCCCGGGATCAGCACCCAGGGCCGCTGGGTGATGGAGGCGAAGCCCCCCTCCTGCGCCTGGCTGAGCAGGCTGCCCCACGACACGTAAGGCTCGACCGCCCCGATCCCGAGAAAACTCAGGCCCGATTCCGTCAGGATCGCGCCGGGAATCCCGAGGCTGAGCAGCACGATCACGTACGTCGTCATGGTGGGCAGCATGTGGCGCCACATGATCCGGCCGTTCCCGGCCCCCAGCGCCCGCGCCGCCGACACGAAGTCCTGCTCGCGCACGCTCAGGAGTTGTCCGCGCACCACCCGCGCCAGCCCGCCCCACGAGATGAAGGCGAGCAGCCCCAGAATCATGTACAGCGCGAAGATCGGGTTGATGTTCTGCGGAAAGACCGACCGCAGCAGGATCAGCAGGAAGAGCCCCGGGATGGACGCCAGCACCTCCACGAGCCGCATGATCAGCGTGTCCGCGATCCCGCCGAAATACGCCGCCATCGCGCCCATAAACAGGCCGATGACCGTGCTCAGCAGCACCGCTCCCACGCCGATGGTCAGGGAAATCTGCGAGGCGTACATCGTGCGGGTGAAGAGGTCGCGGCCCAGCGCCTCGCCGCCGAAGAGGTACACCTTGCAGTCGGGATTGCCCGTGCCGAAGAGGTGCACGTTGCCGGGAATCAGGCCCAGCAGACGGTACGAGTCGCCCCGCACCCCAAAGTAGATCGGGCAGCGGGTCTGGGTGGGCTTGAACTCGTTGACGAAGGTGTCGAGGTTGAGCTGCTGGGCGTACTGGTACACGTAGGGCCGGGTCAGCCCCCCACCCTGCGGGTCGCGGAAGTGGACCGGCGTGGGCGGGTGGAAGCGGGTGATGTTGGTCGTCGAGTAGTTGGACAGGCCGTCGGGCGCCACGAAGGGCGCGAAGACGGCGAGGGCGTAGAGCAGCAGCAAAAAGGTGCCGCCGATGCGCGCGAGGCGGTTCTTGCGGAACTGGCCCCAGGCGACCGAGAACTGCGACTGCGACTGGGGACGGCGGGCGCGGGCCTGCCGGGGCTGGGGGGCGGTCGTGGTCACGGCAAGCCTTCCTTACGAGACCGACACGCGCGGGTCGACCACCGCGAGGAGGATGTCGCTGATCGCGTTGCCGATGATGAGCAGCACGGTCGTGATCATGGTGAACCCCGCGATGAGGTAGAGGTCCTGGGTGTTGATCGCGTTGAGCAGCATCGGCGTGATGCCGGGGTAGGCGAACACCACCTCGATGAAGCCCGCCCCGCCGATCAGCCCCGGCAGGGTGCCGCCGATCCCCGCCACGATGGGCAAGATCGCGTTGCGGAAGGTGTGCTTCCAGATCGCCGTTCTCTCGCTGACCCCCTTGGCCCGCGCGGTGCGGATGTAGTCCGAGCGCATGACCTCCAGCATCTGCCCGCGGATCACGCGCGTCAGGCCCGCCGCGTCCGTGATCGCCAGGATCAGCGCGGGGACGATCAGGTGCTTGGCGACGTCGAGTGCCTGCCGAAAGGGGCTCAGCTCGGCAAAATTCTCGCTCCTCATCCCGCCGATGGGAATGTCCAGGCCCGTGGCGAAGCGCGCCTGCACGATGAAGTACAGGGCGATCAGCGCGATGAAAAAGCTCGGGAAGCCCAGCAGGAAATACAGCACCACGTTGACGCTCTTGTCGCCGAGCGAGTTCTGGCGCACGGCCCCGAAGACCCCGAGCGGGATGGACACCGCGTAAAAGATCACCAGGATCAGGAGCACCAGCCACAGCGAGTTCACGATGCGCGGCCAGATCACGCCCAGCACGGGCTGCTGGTACTGAAAGGAGAGCCCGAAGTCCCCGCGCAGCATGTTCCCGAGCCACAGCAGGTACTGCTGCCAGACGGGGCGGTCGAGGCCGAAGCTGCGTTCTAAGTTGGCGATCTGCTCGGGGCTGATGTTGGGGTTGAGCTTGGCGGGGGTCAGGAAGTCGCCGGGAGCGAGCGAGATCACGAAAAAGATCAGCAGGCTGGCGAGCAGCAGGGTCGGGATGGCCTGAAGGGCCCGCCGCAGGAGGAATGGAATCATCGGGGCTCCTGTTGATTGCCGTGGGGCTCATGCAGTGGGGGCAGCCCGCTTGCGCGAGCCACCCCCGGGTGCGCGGTGGCGGGTCCGTTACTTGATGAACGTCAGGGCGATGTTGCGCGCGCCGTAGTAGGCGTCCATCATCTCGCGCGAGTACTCGCCGCCCAGCCGCTCGTTGTAGGTCACGTGGTAGTTGCCGCCCACGAGGTAGACCACCGGCTGGAGTTCGGCCTCGGCCTTCAGGAGCTGCGCCCCGATGGCCCGGCGCTGGGCCACGTTCAGGGTGGCGTCACCCTGGTAGTACAGCTTGGTCATCAAGGACTCCTGCGGGGTCAGGCAGGCGCCGCTCGTGGGGTTGTTGTACGAGTGCAAGTTGGTGCCGCAGGGCGTGACGTTTTGCCCGAAGGGCCAGATGTTGTCGCCGCCCGAAAGGCCCAGCAGGATCGCGTCGAAGGGCCGGTTCTCGCCCTTGGCGGTGAGCTGCCCCACGAGGTTGTTGAAGTCGATGGGCGTGAAGTTGACCTTGACGCCGACCTTCCTCGCCTCATCCGCGAAGATGCGCCCGAGCTGCTCGCGCACGGTGTTGCCCGCGTTCGTGGCAAGGTTGAACTCCAGCACCTTGCCCGCGCCATTGACGAGGTAGCCCTGGGCGTTTTTCTTGGTGTACCCGATCTGCGAGAGCAGCCGGGTCGCCTGCGCGAGGTCGTAGCGGTACTTGGGCGCCGCGTCGCTGATGTAGTTCTTGAAGATCGGGTAGACCGAGTAGTAGTTCTCGCTGCCCAGGCCGCCCAGCGCGAGCTGCACCATCGCCTGACGGTTGGCGATGTGGCTCATCGCGCGCCGGAAGCGCACGTCGCGGAAGAGGCGCTGCTTGTCGGGGTCCGACGCCTTGTTCCAGTTGAAGGTGATCCACTGGCTCTGGGCCTGCGGGCTCACGTTGGGCGTCAGGGTCGCCTTGAGGTTGCCCCCGTCGATGGCCCGCTTGATCTGCGCGAGGTCGTCGGCGTTGCGCGGCCCGAAGGTGTCGATCTGCCCGGCCAGGTACGCGGCGAGCGCGGCGTTGAGGTCCGTGGTCACCCGGTACGAGTAACGGTCGAGGTACGGCAGCGCCTGACCGCGGCTGTCTTTGTTCCACTCGCCCCAGTAGGGATTTTTCTTGAGGACCGTGCGCTCGCCCGCCTGGTAGCTCTCCAGGGTCCACATGCCGGGAGACACGACCTGGTTGGCGGGCGTGCCCAGCGTCCAGAGCTTCTTGACCGCCTCGGCGCCGCCCGAGCGGTAGGCCGCCCCGAAGATGTGGTCGGGCCAGGGCGTGTAGCTCATCAGCACGAGGGCCTTGGCGCTCTGCTGGGGGAAGTCGAACTGCAACGTGGAGTTGTCGATCTTCTTGACGGTGATGGGCTTCTTGTTCAGGAAGAAGTTGTCGTAGGAGTTGCTGCCCACCTTGTCGTCGGTGTGGATGCGGTAGGTGGTGATCCAGTCGTCGGCGGTGATGGGCTGGCCGTCGCTGAACTTCATCCCCGGACGAATCTTGACCACGAAGCGCCGACCACCGTTGCTGACCGTCGGCGCGCCGTCGGCCATGTAGGGGATCAGCTCATCGTTGCGGGGGTCCTGGATAAAGAGGCCCGCGCCCGCCTCCATCGTGCCGGGGATGCTGGTGGCCTCGGCGTCGGTGAAGGGGTTGATGCTCTTGAAGTCCGAGATGGTGTAGTTGCGGAACTCGCCGCCGCGCTTGTTCGCGGTGTTTTGCTCCGCCGTCCAGGCCGCCGGGTACACGAAGGGCGCCGCGACGGCCGACCCGAGGGTCATCGCCAGGGCAACGAACATTGCTCTTTTCATAGGAAGCCTCCTGAGGCTCGAGTCTGGGGATCAGGAAAAGGGGCACGTCCAGCGCGAACTGAGCGGGCGGGGCAACACATCTGTGAGGGGATTCCAGCGCCGCCAATATATGAACCGACTCCAAAGAGGTCAAGAGGAATCCTTACGTTCCAGCGGCAATTGTTACATACCTATCAAACGAGCGCGGGCTCGGCCCTGGGGAGGAGGTCCGCACCGGGACCGACGGGAAACCGCCGCCCCGATCTGAGGAGCGGCGGTTCACGGAGAAACGTTCAGCGCGAGACGACGCCGATGAGGAGGGCAAGCAGCATGAACAGCCCGCCGAGCACGCTGGTGACGCGAATCAGGCCGCCCTCGACCCCGCGCCCGCCGAGCAGCGAGCCGCCCGACGCCATGCTGGCCGAGAGCCCCGCCTGCTTGGGCACCTGAAGAAGCACGAAGAACACGAGCCCCACGCAGACGAGGGCGAAGAGGACGATGAAGAGGGTCAGAATCATGGATTACCTCGGGAAGGCTGGGGGCGGAGGAGAATCCGACGCTCCGGGGTCGCCCGCCGCAGACCGAAGTCGAGCGACACACTGGCGCCCGGACCAGCCGTTGCCGGACCGACTCTAGCAGGAGTCCCGCCGCATCTCCACCGCCCCTCTCTCCCTGTCTGACCTGCCCACCAAGGCCCCCGCCGGAGGGGCGATTGGAGGGGGATGCCCCTCACCGCGCCGACTTCTGAACGAACGTGCGGAACGTGTCAACCCCCGGTTGGGGTCCCCCACCCCCATTGCAAAGGCTGGCGCGTCCCTGCTCAACTGTTGCGGTGCGTCTTCCCCTTGTCCTGCTCCCCGTCCTGCTGGCCGCCTGCGCGCCCTCCGTCGGTTCTTCCCCTTCTTCCCAACGGCTCGTCAGTCCGGGGCAGGAGTGGCGCATGACGGTCGAGGGCCGGAGGGGGGAGCAGCAACTGCTCGTCGGCAAACTCTACGACCACGGACAGACCGGGTACGACTACGTGGCCGACGAGCACATGGTGGAGGCCCGCAACGTGTGGGAGCGGTTTTACGTGCGCCATGACGACAAGGGAGCGCCCGAGATTCTGACCGTGGTGAGGTTCGAACAGGAGATGGCCGGGCCTGTGCCCCGGGGGTGCTCGGTCCCCCGCCCCGTTCGGGTGGCCCCGGGCGAGTCCTTGCAGGGGATCTACATCGGCGGGGAGGCGGACGAACGGTCTCTCTCGATCTTCCTGCGGCCCCAGGAGCGAGACCTCGCGGCCAACGTGAGCTGCACCCTGACCCGGGTGAAGTAGGCGCTCGCCAGGTCCGGCCCGGGAAGCCGCAGCAATCGGCAGGCCCCCACACGACGCGGGGGCCTGCTCTCCTTGGTGCCGAAGAGGGGACTCGAACCCCTACGGTTTCCCGCTCGATTTTGAGTCGAGTGCGTCTACCGATTCCGCCACTCCGGCCCTCTCGCCCCAGGTCTTCGGGACGGGCGGATGCTAGCGCGTGAGGTGGGCGGGGGTCAAACGGGCTGAGACTCGGGCCGGGCCCCGATGCGGGCGCCCAGGTCACGGCGCATCTGCGCCCCGGGAAAGTCCACCCGGTCCGCGAGGGCGTAGGCCCGGCCCAGCGCGGCGTTCAAGGTGGGCGCCGTGGCCGTCACCGCGAGCACCCGGCCCCCGCTGCTCACGAGCCGCCCTCCCCGCTCGGCGGTTCCGGCGTGGTAGATCACCTCGTCCGGGCCGGGCCCGGGCAGCCCGAGGGGAATGCCTTTCTGCGGCTCGCCGGGATAGCCGGGCGCGGCGAGGACCACGACGGCGCTCGCCCCCTCCCGGAAGCGGACGCTCCCCGGGTCGAGGTGCCCGCGCGCCGCGTCGAGGGCGTGCCGGGCGAGGTCAGAGTCCAGCAGGGGCAGCACCGCCTCGGCCTCGGGGTCGCCGAAGCGGGCGTTGAATTCGACCACCTTCGGGCCGTCCGGGGTCAGCATCAGGCCCGCGTACAGCACGCCCGTGAAGGGATGGCCCTCCCCCCGCATCCCGGCGAGGGCGGGCTCGATGACCCCCGCGCGGATGCGGGCGAGGTCTCCTGCGGAGAGCGGGAAGGGGCAGATCACGCCCATGCCGCCCGTCATGGGGCCCACGTCGCCCTCGTGGACCGTCTTGTGGTCCTGGCTCGGCGGGGTCAGCGCGTACCGCTCGCCGTCGGTCAGCGCGAGGACCGTGACCTCCTGGCCGGTCATGAACTCCTCCAGCACGGCCTGGGCACCCTCCTGCGAGAAGATGTCGCGCAGGGCCGATTGCGCCTCCTCCGCCGTGCGGGCGACCGTGACGCCCTTCCCGGCCCGCAACCCCGCGTCCTTGACGACGAGGGGCAGGGGGTGGGCGGCGGCGTGGATCAGCGCCTCCTCCAGCCTCGTGAAGGAGCGGTGGGCGGCGGTGGGGATGCCGTGCCGGAGCATGAAGGCCTTGCTCCACGCCTTGTCCCCCTCCAGGCGGGCGGCGGCGCGGGTCGGACCGAAGGCGGGCACGCCGCGCTCGCGGCAGGCGTCCACCAGCCCGGCGGCGAGGTACGCCTCGGGGCCCACGATCACGACCTCCACCCCCGCGCGCACGGCGAGGTCGGCGAGCGCATCGGAGTCCTGGGGGCTGGCGAGGACGCGGGCCTGGCGAGCGATGCCGGGGTTCCCGGGTGTGCAGAGGACCTCGTGGCCCGCCCGGACGCAGGCATCCACGATGGCGTGCTCGCGGCCTCCCCCGCCCACGACGAGGACGCGCATCAGCTCCCCTCCCCGCCCCGGGCCGCCGCCCGCCCCCAGTAGCGCACCAGCCCCTGCACGCTCATCCAGGGGGGGCAGGCGAACTCGTAGCGGGCGGGGAGGGCGGGGTCCTGTGCCCGCAGATCGTCCAGCAGCGCCCGGGTGAAGCTCCCGGTGAGGTCGTCCATCCCCTGGCCGCGCTCCAGCCCCTCGCGGACCCGCGCGGCGTCCAGTTCCAGGGTGGCGAGCAGGCCGTCCCAGTGCCCGGCCGAGTTCGGGTGGGCCCCGAAGTGGGCGAGGTGCAGGGTGTGGGCGTCCAGCGCCCGCAGGGTGGCGATACTCTCGCGCCACGCGGGGAGGTTGATGTCGGGCGGCGGGGTGGGGGCGCGCGGGGTCTGCGTGTCACTGAGCCGGATGCCGCCCACGTCCCCCACGAACAGGTCGTCCCTCACGTGATACGCGAGGTGGTGGACGGCGTGCCCCGGCGTGGACAGCGGGCGGACCTCCAGGCCCCCGAGACGCAGGACCTCGCCGCCCGACAGGACCTCCAGCCGCTCCGCGTCGATGGGCCGCATCTCGCCCCACAGGCGGTCCATCTCGCCCCCGTAGATTTGCCCGGCGCTCGCCAGCAGCCGCCCGGGCCGGGAGAGGTGCGCCGCGCCGCGTTCGTGGACGTAGGCCCGCGCCCCCGGCACCCGGCCCAGGACCGTCCCGGCCGCCCCCGCGTGGTCGAGGTGGATGTGGGTGAGGAGGACGTGCCGCACGTCGGCCAGCGAGGCGTTCATGGCCGCCAGGCCCGACTCCAGCCCCGGCAGGGTGCTGCCCGGCCCCACGTCCACGACCGCCAGCCCGTCCCCGGTGTCGAACACCGAGGCGGCGATCACGCCCGGCACCCCCTGGAAGTTCAGGTCGAGGGTGCGCACCGCCGCGCCGGGGCCCGTCACGCCTTCCCCGTCAGGCGGGCGCCCGCGAGCAGGAGGGCCGCCGCGTACTGCACGGCCGCGAAGAGGCGGATCACCCTCACGTTGGCCGCCTTCCGCAGCGGCCCGAGGGTGAGCGCGAGGATCAGGGTCGCGCTCAGCGCGATGAACAGAACGGCGAGCCAGAGCACCATCCCCGGAGTCTACCCGAGGCGGCACGGGCCGCCGCCCGCCACCCCCTCATGAAGCCCCGTCTCCTGTCAGAAGGTTGTGATGAAGACCAGCTTAAGGTCACGGGACCTATGTCACCGTTCCCGCGCCGCCTCCTGACCGTCACGGCCCTCGCCCTCGTCCTGGGAGCCTCGCACGCCGGGGCGCGGAGCCTCACCCAGATCAGGGAGAGCGGCGTGCTGCGGGTGGCGACGCCCGGCGACATCCCACCCTTCACGGTGGGGACGGAGGGCGGCTTTGGCGGCTTTGAGATCGAACTCGTCGAGGAGCTCGCGGGGGACCTCGGCGTGCGGGTGGCCTACACGCGCACCCGCAGCGACGGGCTCATCCAGGCGCTGCAAGAGGACCGGGCCGACGTGGCGCTGGGCGCCCTGGCGCACACGAGCACGCGCGAGAACCGCACGGACTTCACCCGGCCCATCCTCTGCGCGGGCGTGTCGCTGGTGTCGCTCGACGCGCGGCTCAAGGAGACCCGGCAACTGGCGGGCAAGACCATCGGCGTGAGCGCGGGCACGGTCATGCAGGCCTACGTGCAGAAATTTCCCTTCGAGAAGCGCGTCCTGGTGTTTCCCACGAGCGAGGACCTGATCATGGGCGTCCTGACCCGGAGCGTGGACGCCACCTTCGCCTACAGCGCGATGCAGCTCGCCATCCGGCGCCAGTTTCCCAAGGTCCCCGTCCACTTCGGCCCCGAGCTGTGGAGCGTGCCCATCGGCCTGATGCTGCGCGAGGACAACGATTCCACCCGCGCCGCCCTGAACGCCGGCCTGGAGCGCCTCGCCAGAACACCCGCCTACGGCGCCCTGATGACGAAATATTTCGGCAAGGACATGCGCTGCAAGGGCTGAGCCGCGCCGGGCCCCCTCAGAGACGCGGGGGGCCGCTGAGCGCCACGAGCGCCCCCCAGTCGTCGGGCTGCCGGGGGTCGTCGAGGGCCGCCCTGTTCCGGCCCTCCCCGCCGCACCGCTCGCAGCGGTAGAGGATCACCCAGCCCTTCTTGCCGCTTTGCTCGACCCCGACGGGCCGCATCGGGCCCCGGCACTCGTTCGCGCGGTCGCCGGGTTGCACGTCCACGTGCAGGGAATACAGGCAGGCCGGACAGTGGTTTCGCACCGAGCCGTTGTGCAGGGGAACAACCTCTGTTCCGCAGTGGGCACAGGTGAAGCCGTGGTTGGTGTCCCGCACGGTGAAGCGCCTCGGGCCGGTCACGCGCGGCCTCCCCCGCCCCGGCGCCCCCAGCGCGAGTCGAGGAAGGCGCGGATGCTGGAGACCCCCACCAGGCACGTCCCCAGCACGAGGAAGCCCAGCCCCGCGAGGCTGATCACCCAGCCCTGCCCGTTGCTCACGCCCGCGAGCATCCCCACCACGAAGACGAGGAGCCCCGCCGCGACGCTGAAGCCCACGGTGAGCCGCCACGCCCACACGCTGCCGCGCCACACCTGCCCGAGCAGCACGGCGGTCGCCGCGGCGTACAGCAGGTTGCGCGCGAGGTGATCGGTCTGGCCCTGGAGAAGCCGCCCCAGAAAGGGCGTGGTCGCCAGCATGAACAGCCCGGCGAGCACCACCAGGGTGGGGACGCGCCCCGCCTCCGCCTGGGCCGGATCGAAGGGGGAGGCGTCACGGGGGGCCTGGGGACTCACCCCCACATTGCAGCACAGCGGCGCGCGGCGGACGGGGGGAGGGGTTACGAGGGGCGGACTTTTCTCTCCACCGAGTGCCCTGTACCCGTCGGCTCGGGGTGGGCGGCCATCTGAGTCACACGCCCCCTCTCCCGCAAGGGGCGAGGGTCAACATCCTTCGGCCAGCGGCGACTTCAACCTGCACCCTCCCTCTCTGACCCGATCTTTTGAGTCTGGTCAGGAGAAAAGCCTGTCACGTGGGGCCTGTCTTTCCCCTCCCGCTCCCGGCGGTTCCCCGGACCCGGCCCGGGGGCGGGGGGCGCGGCCGGGTCGGCGGGGAGCCACCACGGCGCGTGGATGGCGTGCGCGCGCGCCCACTCGAAGGCGAACATCCGCCCGTACTCCGCGGCCGCCCCGGCGTCGCTCGTGGCGAGGGTGTACTCGCTCAGGCCCAGGGGCCCGAAGGCCGAGTGGTGCAGGTTCTGGCTGCCGACCGTGAGCATCCCCCCGTCGATCAGGGCCGCCTTGGTGTGCAGCCCCCCCGCCGGGGCGTACCAGCGGGCCTGCACGTGGTCCGCCAGCCCCAGCGGCGCGAGTTCGGCCTCCACCCCCCGCAGGAAGGCGAGCGTCTCGGCCTGGAGCAGGGGGTCGTAGTCGAGGAGCAGCCGCAGCCGGACGCCCCGCTCGCGCACGGCCCGGACGGCGGCCCGCCACACCGGAAGCTGGAGGGCGGGCCCGCACCCGCCGGGCTCCGAGAGCTGGCCCACGCACCCCAGGGTGCCGCTCACCTGCGACTGCATCACGTCGATGCTCGTCCGCGCCGCGCCGAAGAGGGCCGTCACCGCGTCGTCGGCGTCCGTATAGCCGCTGCGGCGGTAGAGGCCGTAGACGCGGGCCGTCCCGGCGGCGGGGGCAGGGCCCGTCCAGACCAGCGGCCACGGGGAGGTGGGCCGGGAAAAGGAGCAGTCGCGGCGCAGCGTCTGCGGCGTGGGGCTTCCCCGGCAGGTCAGCCCCCGGCTGAGGACCCAGCCGTCCCGGAAGGTGGCGACCGCGTGCCGGGCGACCGGGCCGCGCACCCGCAGGGCGAGGTCGGCGAGGTCGAGGCCCCCCGGAACCTGCGCCGGGACGTGGAAGAGGCTGACGTTGAAGCCCCCCGCGAGCACCGTCTCGCCGTCTTGCACCACGAGCTTGACGTGGCTGTGGGGCAGGGCGTAGGTGTAGTTGGCAAGCTCCAGCCGCCAGCCGGGCACGGTGTCGCCGGTCAGCGGCACCCCCGCCTCCAGCAGGTGCCGCGCGGCGTGGTAGGCGTTGGCGGTCGGGTCGAGGAGGTCGCCGAGGCGGACCGAGTTCCCGAGCAGCAGGCGCACGGTGAGCCCCCCCGGGTGCCGCCCCGGGTGCGCGGCGAGGTCGCGGCGCAAGTCGGCGACGGCCCGGGCGATGGCCGCGCCGGGGGCCTCCGGGCCGTCGTCCCAGAGCATGGTGGCGATCAGAAGCTCGTGCCGCGTCCGGCGCACCTCGTCCGCCAGTTCCTCGAAGGCGCCGCCCGCGCGGGGCGGCTGGGCGCTGTAGGCGGGGTCGGGGTTCGGGAAGTGCAGCAGCCCCTCCACCCGGTTGCCGCAGCTCAGGGCCGCGCCCTGCCCCCGGGTGCGCTCGTCCAGCAGGCGGTCGAGCGGGGCGGCGGGCGGCGGGCAGGCGTTCAGGCCCAGACCGTCCAGCGGGGCGAGGGCGGGCCGGGGCAGCGGGGCGCGCACGACCTCGAAGCCCGCCGGGAAGACGGCCCGCCCCGCCCCCGCCGTCTCGCCCGCGAGCAGGGTCAGGAGGGCCAGGGCCCAGGCGAGCGGGCGGGACAGGGGGGCGGGAAGCACGGCCGCAGGCTACCCTCCGGCCCGGCCCCCGGGAGGCGAACCTCGGCACAGTCCCGGCTGCTAGCCTGAGGCCATGAGGGTCCTCAGCGTGAATGTCGGCCAGCCCACCGCCGCCCACGTGGGCAACCGCACGATTGTGACGGGCATCCGCAAGCATCCGGTGCCGGGCCGCGTCCGGGTGACGGCCCAGGGCCTCGACGGCGACCGGGTGATCAACCGCCGGCATCACGGCGGCCCCGATCAGGCCGTGTACGTCTACACCCGCGAGGATTACGACCACTGGGAGGAGACGCTGGGCCGCGCCCCCGAACCCGGCCTCTTCGGCGAGAACCTGCTCGTGGGCGGGCTCGAATCGGCGGGGGTGCGGGTCGGCGAGCGCTTCCGCGTCGGGGCCGTGCTGCTGGAGGTCACGGCGCCGCGGATTCCCTGCGGCACCCTGGGCGCCCGGATGGAGGACGCGGGCTTCGTCAAGCGCTTCGCGCAGGCCCGCCGTCCCGGCTTCTACACCCGCGTGCTGGAGACGGGCGACGTGGGCCGCGGCGACGGGGTGACCCGCGAGACCGCTGCCCCCGTGGGCGCGCCCACCGTCGCCGAGGTGTTCGACGCGTGGCTGGGGGGAAAGCCCGACCGCGCGACCCTGGAGCGTTCCCTCGCCGCCCCCCTGGCCGCCCGGTTCCGGCGGGGGCTGGAGGAGATGCTGAGCACCTGAGCGCAAGGGCAAGACGCCGGGAGCCGTCTCTGCTCCGGGGTCCCGCCCTCCTGTGCCGCCGCTACGCCCGCAGGCGGTCGCCGTACTCTTTGCGCAGCTTGGCGACCTTGGGCGCGATCACGGCCAGGCAGTAGCCCTGGCGCGGGTTGCGGGCGTAGAAGTCCTGATGGGCGTCCTCCGCGACGTAGAACTCGCCCGCGGGCTCAAGGGTGGTCACGATGGGTCGGTCGAACACGCCCTGTGCGGTCAGCTCCTGAACGACCTCGCGGGTCTCGCGCTCCTGCTCCCCGTCCAGGGGAAAGACGGCGCTGCGGTACTGGGTCCCCACGTCGCCGCCCTGGCGGTTGAGGCTGGTGGGGTCGTGTGTGGCGAAAAAGAGCGTCAGCAGGTCCCTGAAGCTGACCTGCGCCGGGTCGAAGGTGAGGCGCACCGCCTCCGCGTGCCCGGTCGTCCCCTCACACACGCTGCGGTAATCCGGGTTGGGCAGGTGCCCGCCGATGTACCCGCTCTCGACCCGGGAGACCCCCCGCACGTCCTTGAACACGGCTTCGGTACACCAGAAGCAGCCGCCCGCGAAAATGGCCTGCCGCGTGTTGCCGGAAAGGGAAGTCATGCCCCGAGTCTCGCGTCTGGCCGGCAAGAGGACGGGGGGGTGGGGCACGGTTGGGGTTCATGTTCGCCCCTCCGTCTGGACGGCCGGGCGTCCCCCAGCCTCCGAGTGCGGGAAGGGTGAGAAACGCCAGGAGCGTCTCAGCCTCTGCGGGGAGGCTTTTGGCCCCCCGGCACGCCGTCCACGCGGGGCACCACCCGCCGGGGGGAACGGGGGGTTCCCCAACGCTTAAGGTTTCTCACCATGAGAACTCTGGGGCTGCTTATCGTGTTACAAATCCTACAAACAGGGGAGGTGGGAATGACGTTTACCCCTGGATAGCCGACGCTGCCCCCGTCCGCCGCCTTTTCCCTCTCCAGAAGTGGAGGTGTGTCCCGGTCGAGACGCTGACCGACCGCGGGTTGAGTCGAGGAACCCGGAGCGTTCCCTCAGCCGATCACCGAAGAGCCCAAAACGGCGGCCAGTGGCCCGGAGCCCGTTTCGCTCCCGACCACTGTTGAGCCGCCACCCGTTGAACAGCCCCGACTGCGACATCTAGAGCCGAACGGTGAACCGATATGGCACCGGTTCACGGCATCCTAACCCGGGGGGGACACCAAAACCAGCTTGTCTGGCTTTTGGGGCAGTTCACCTTGCCGTCAGGATGTGCCCCACCTGCCACGAGGTCTACAGATGAAGGGACTGAAGTTCGTCGGTCTGGCCCTGACCGGAGCCCTGACGCTGGCGGCGTGCAGCAACACGCCCACCCCCGAGACCACCACGCCGGGCCCCATCGCCCAGCCGCCGGGCAACCCGCCCCCGACCACACCCACACCCGTGGCGGGCTGCGCCAGCATCACGGTGAATCTCCAGAATGTCGCCCCCGTGGGGGGAACGGTCGCCGCACCCGTCAACGTGCGCGACGCGGCGGGCCGGGTCGTCTTCTCGGGAACGGCGGTCAGCGGGCACAAGCTCTCGACCACGTTCGCGCCGGGGGCCTACAGCGTCAGCGCGGGGCAGATGCAGGGCTACGAGGTGGCGGCCAACACGCCGCAGTCCGTGACCCTCGACTGCGCGGCGAACAAGGACGCGGCGGTCACGCTGACCTACCGCACCGCCCAGGCGACCCAGCAGCAGGTGCGCAGCATCGCCTTGAACGGCGACACGCCCGTGACCGACGGCCAGGGGGCGGCCCTCGACGGCCTGCGCGAGGCGAACGCCAACAAGAACGTGCTGCTCTTCGCCTCCCAGACGGAGGAAGCCGTCCTCGTCGAGATGGTCGTGCGGGACGCGGGCGGCGCCCCCGTGCCCGGCGCGCGCGTCAGCATCTCCGCCGACAGCGACGACGTGACGATCATCGCGGGGCACGTGCAGCAGGGCGTCTCCGCCCGGCCCGTGCGGCTGAGTGCTCAGGCCGCAACGACCACCGCCGCCTTCTCCGACGACCAGGGCATCGTGCGCTTCACCGTGTACGCGACGAGTGCGCCCACCCAGGGCACGCCCGTGAAGTTCGTGGTGAGCGCGACCGACGCGTCCGACTCGCCCACGAGCGCCGCGCTCGCGGAATTCAAGATGTTCTTCACGAACATGAGTCACCTGTATTACAGCGGTGACACCAGCTTCGGCGCGACGACGACCACCCCGATCCCCAGCGGCCAGCGGGTGGGCGGAAACGTGGGCGCGTTCGAAAACAACTTCTTCAACGCGGGCCAGCGCCTGCACCAGTTCACCACCGTCGCCTACACCAAGCAGCCCCAGACGGGGCCCTTCCCGGTCGGCGGCGCGCAGTTCCCCGGCTTCGTTCGTTACACCCTGGTGCCCGTCGCCGGGCAGGAGTCCGACCTGCAACGGCTCTTCCTCACCACGAACGGCAGCGCGATGGGCGGCTCGGGCAGCGTGAACGCCGACGGCGGCCAGGCGGTGTACCTGCGCCCCGCCCTCGACGCGAACGCGCAGGAGCTGCCCCTCACGGCGGGCGTGCGGGCCGACTACTTCTACCGGGTGCAGTACGGCAACACGGCGTACGACTTCCTCCTCAAGAGCTACACCTTCACGAAGACCTTCAGCGGCGCCACGCTCGCCATCGAGAAGACGGGGCCGAATATCGTCACCTGGACGGGTTTCGAGCGCACGAGCCCGAACACCCCGCCCCACGATCCCTACGCCCCCGACGACGTGACCCTGCCCCCGCGTCTCGACCCCGGCACCCGCACGGCGACGACCGAGGACAACTTCGCGGTCGGCAAGACGTACACCTACACCATCCGGGTGCGCAACACCTCGACCACGGCGGCACGCGGCGTGACCGTGCGCGACGAGCTGCCCGCCGAGCTGGGCTACGTGCTCGGCAGCGCGCGGCTGGTGGACGCGGGCGGCGGGAACGCGGGCACGGTGGCCGCCGACTACGACCTGAATACCCACACCATCGACTTCAACGAGGTCGGTGACCTCGCCGCGGGCGCCGAGCTGCGCATCGCCATCGATGTGTACCCGCGCCACAAGCCCGGCTATGCCTGGAACGACAACGACCGCGACGGAAATTCCGATCCGGTCACGAACCTCCAGGGTGCCTACGGCCTCACGCCCCCCGAGTCGAGCGCCGACCTCAACGCCGAGTACGAGGACCCCTACGACATCAAGAACCGCGCCAAGGCGAGCGCGAGCAACGCCGCCGAGGTGGACAGCTACAAGTACATCAACGTCGTGCGCCCGGTCGCCCGCATCACCAAGACGGCCCTCGACCAGGAGGTCGTCTCGAACCAGCAGGCCAGCTTCCTGATCAACGTGTTCAACTTCGACCGCTCGACGGTGAACGAGCTCGACCCGCGCATCCGCACCGCGTACGCTCGCCTGAGGGGCCTGTACCCGAACGAGTACGGCCAGGAGGGCTTCCTCCAGAGCGCCCGGGTCGAGGACACCTACGGCCCCGGTTTCAGCGGCCCGGTGGCGCGCGACGCGGCGGGCAACATCATCCCGCTCGAACGCTTCGACCAGGCGAACTCGGGCGACCGCCGGGTGGGCCTGAATCTCGGCACGCTGCCTAACGGCACGTCGCGCTCGTTCACGCTGTCGCTGCGCGGCGAGGTCGTGGGCAACGGCAACGTGAACTGCGTGCGGCTGTTCGGCTGGAACCTCAACCAGCTCTACCGCGGCAACCCGGGCGAGTACCAGCAGTTCGAGGGGCCCGACAACGGCCAGCTCAATGCGCCCTACGCGCTCGACCGGGGGCGCAACTTCCTCGAAGACTGCGCTTCCGTGGACATCGTGGGCCAGCCTGCCTGGGGCCGCGACCTGTGGGACAACGTTCTTTCGAACACCGAGTTTCTCCAGGACACGCTCACCGACGCCTACCCGGTCGGCTCGCGGTACGTGTACGACCTGTACTACGAGAACGAGGGCGTCGCCCCGGCGACCAACGTGTTCGTCAACGCCTCCCTGCCGCGGATGGCGAACCTGATCAACAGCACCTCGATTCTGGTGCGCTTCCGCAACAGCGACGGCACCGTCACGGACCGCCGCGTCGACCTGCGCGACCCGTCCACCTGGACCTTCACCGCCTCGGGCTCGACGGTCACCGTGCAGCCCGCCGCCGACCAGCGCAGCTTCCGCTTCCACATCGACCGGATGGACCCCGACGACCGCATCGCCTTCGAGTTCCAGGTCGTGGCGAGCCAGAAGGGTGACGACCTCTTCACGAGCGCGATGACCTGGGATCAGGGGGGCGGGCGCACGCTGGGCGACAGCGAGCACACCATCATCACCGACTGAGCCCCGCCAGCAAGAAAGCCCCCGCCGACACGCGCGGGGGCTTTCTCCTGGGCCGTCGGGCAAGGGCAGGCTCGGGCCGCCTCCCCTCAGCGCCGACCGAAGTTCTGGGTCCAATAGTGGCCGTAACCCCCGCCCGCGTAGTACCCGACGCCGAGGTCGCGGTACGCCGCGTTCATGATGTTGGCGCAGTGGCCGGGGCTCTGGAGCCACCCGGCGACGACCGCCTCTGGGGTGGCCTGCCCGGCGGCGATGTTCTCCGCCGCCGCCGCAAAGCCCGTGTACCCGGCGGCGCGCATCCGGTCGAAGGGGCTTTGCCCGTCGGGGTTGGTATGGGCGAAGAAGTTGCGGGTCGCCATGTCCTTCGAGTGGTTGTAGGCGGCGGTGCGCAACGCGTCGTTGTAGGCCAGGGGCGCCGCCGCCGGGAAGGACTGGGTGCCGCAGGTACGGGCCTGGGCGCGGGCCTGGTTGGTGAGTTCGAGGACGCGCCCCTCGAAGGCCGAGGAGCCCGTGCTCGGGGCCGGAGCCGTGGGCGCCGGGGCCGTCGCCGCGCCCGTCACGTTGACCGTGAAGTCGAGGAAGACGGCGGAGTTGCTCCGCAGCGCGACGCGGACGGTGGTCGTCCCCGCTCCCCGGGCGGTGACCAGGCCGGATTGATCCACCGTCGCCACCGCGGGGTTGCGGCTCGTCCAGGTCACGAGGGCGGGCGTGACGGGCTGGCCGCCGTAGTAGACGGCGAGCCGGGTGGTCTGCCCGACCGTGAGGTTCACGGGGGCGGTGGCGAGCGCGGCGACCCCCGCCGACAGGCTCAGGCCCGGCTGGGCGCCGCCCGCCGCCGTGGGGCTGTCGGTCCGTCCGCAGGCGGCCAGGAGCAGGGGGGTCGAGCACAGCAGGGTCAGGAAAAGCTTGGATCGCACGCCCGCAAGGGTAATGATCCCGTCAGCTTCGGGCATGAGTTCTGACTGAGGTTTCGCCGGGATCCCTCATGAGGGGGCACGTCGGCGGGGGAAGCGAGGGGGGGGGGGGGGGGGACCGGCGGGCCCTACTGCGTCAGCAGCCGCGCCGCCACGAGCAGCACGATGCCCGCGTACACCACCTTCACGAAGCCGCTGCCGCGCAACATCGCCATGCGGGCGCCCACGAAGGCCCCGGCGGCGTTCGCCACGCCCATCGGCAGGCCGATCCACCAGACCATCTGCCCCCCGATCAGGAAGAAGAGGAAAGCCCCCAGGTTGGTGGCGAAGTTGATCGTGCGCGCGTTGCCGCTCGCCCGCACGAGGTTGAAACCCGCCAGCGCGAAGAGAAACATCAGGAAGGTGCCCGTGCCCGGCCCCAGGAAGCCGTCGTACACGCCGATCACGAACGCGCCGGGCAGGGTCAGGGCCAGGGTGCGGGCGGTCAGGCCGGGGTAACGGTTCTCCAGCCCGAAGCGTTTGTTCACCAGCACGAGCGTCCCCACGCCGAGGATCACCACGCCGATGAGGGTGCGGAAGGCGTCCGGGTCCACGAAGCGCACGAGGAAGGCGCCCAGCGCGCTCCCGATCAGGGCGAGCGGGATCAGCCGCCCCACGAGCGCGCGCTCGACGTGTCCCTTGCGCCAGTACTGCACCGTCGCGCTGCCCGAGCCGAAGATGGCGAGGAGCTTGTTCGTCGCCACCGTCTGCGCGGGCGAGAGGCCCATGAAAAACAGCGTGGGCAGCGTGATCGTGCCGCCGCCCCCCGCGATGGCGTCGATGAACCCGGCGAGAAAGGCGAGCGGGAGGCCGTAGAGGAGGACTTCGGGACCGGGCACGGGGGGAAGTATGGCGCAGGGTGGGGGGAGATGGACGCCAACGGGGAGGCTGCGGCTAGCCGGAGGGGAGTTGACCCACCCCCAGCCCAAAAAGACTTTCCAATTCCGAAACGGTGGCCTCTACCCTCGTCCAATCTGTCCTGGGCGGGAGGTCCAACCGTCCAAATGCCCTACCGCCCTGCCACTTGAGGACCGCCATCTGCGTTTGCGTCAGTCGTCCCAGCGCCGCAACTTCCCGCACACGCCCGCGCATCTCTGTCCTCAGCCGCTCCCGGAAATCCTCGACCTCGTGGAGGAAGGGAGAAAGGGAGAATTGTTGTTGGCCGAAGCTATGCACCCAGGTGGGCCGTTCGTTCTCGATGGGCGGAGGTGTTTGCCATTCCAGGGTCACCGTGTTCCGAACCCGCCAGAACCGAAGAACCGGGGTGTTGCCTTGGGAGTCGTGGAATCCGTACCCCACGTCCACCGTTCGCATCCTGCGCCACCCGTTCACCGCGATCAGTTTGGAGATCACGCTCTGTGATTTCGCCGACGCCCAGTCATTTTGGGCTCGCCACAGGGCCTGAATTTGGTGCAGCCACCTGTCCCAGACGCCCGAGGAGAGCCAGGTTGCGAAGGGCTCGGGGACAGGCTCCAGGATCGCGGGCAGGGCTTCCGAGAACTCGTCCCAGAAGTGGACCACCCGGTCCTCCATGATCTCGGCCTCCGTGCCCCAGGCGTTCGAATGCACACGCGGAACGGCACCGGCTTCCGTCTTCACCCAGTATCGCCCGGTCGTGAGCATGGACCAATTCCGCAACGGCTCGGTCACGTCGAGCCCATGCGCCTCCCACCGAGCCAGCAGAGCGGGAAGCTGTTCAAGACGGTATTGGAACAACGCGGGTCTTTCCTGCAACCCCTACTCCTGATCCTTCCCCAGCTCGCTCCCCCGCCGCGTCGCCGCCACGACTGCCCGCATGAACGCGCCGCGCACCCCCGCGACCTCCAAGGCCTCCAGCCCGGCAATCGTGGTGCCGCCCGGGCTCGACACCTCGTCCTTGAGGAGGCCGGGGTGCGCCCGCTGTTGCAGCAACTCCCCGCTGGCGACGAGGAGCTTGGCGGCGAGTTCGTGGGCGAGGGGACGGGGCAAGCCCATGCGGACACCGCCGTCCGCGAGCGCCTCGGCGACGACGGCGGCGTAGGCGGGGCCCGAGGCGCTCATGCCGGTGAAGGCGTTGAAGAGGTGTTCGGGGAGGTCGTAGGCGTCGCCCACCGAGCCGAAAAGCGTCCGGGCGAAGGCGAGGTCCCCGGCGTCCTCGGCCTCGCGGGGGGCGGTGATCGCGGTCTGGCTGCGGCCGATGGTGGCGGCGAGGTTGGGCATTACCCGGACGACGCGCCGGGTGCCGAGTCTGCGGGTGAGGGTGGCGGTGCTGACCCCCGCCATCGTGCTGATGTAGCCCGCGCTCTCCTGGGCGAGCCACTCGCTGATCTCGGGAAAGACGCGCGGCTGCACGCTCACCAGGATGCGCTCGGCGCCCGCGAGGTCGGCGCGGGTGACGACGCGGGCTCCCGTGCGGGCGGCGAGGTCGGCGGCGCGGGAGGCGTTGGCGTCGAGCAGGCCGATGTCACCGGGATGCAGCACGCCGCGCGACGTGACCCCCTCCAGAAGCGCGAGGCCGAGTTTGCCGACGCCGACGATGGCGAGTCTCATGCGGGGAGTATAGGAGGGGGGCCGTGGGGGCCGCCCACCCCTTGCCTACCCGGACCCGCGCCGCGCCCGGTCAGGCCGGGAGGGAGGGGGTGCCCTCGCCGGGCAGCTCGGTCAGGGTGAGAAACGCTTCCAGCAACTCCGGGTCGAGGTGCCTGCCCGCCATGCGGCGCAGCTCGGCAAGGGCGTCCTCGTGGGTCCACGACGGCTTGTATGGGCGCTCGCTCGTGAGGGCGTCGTACACGTCCACGACCGTGAAGAGCCGGGCGAGCAGGGGAATCTCCTCGCCGCGCAACCCGTCGGGGTAACCGCGCCCGTCCCAGCGCTCGTGGTGGTGGCGCACGACCTCCAGCACCTCGCCCGGCACGAAGCCCTGCTCGCGCAGGATGAATTCGCCGATGGTGACGTGCCCGCGCATCAGTTCGCGCTCGATGGGGGTCAGCGGCCCGCGCTTGAGCAGCACCGCGTCGGGAATGGCGATCTTGCCGAGGTCGTGCAGGTACGCGCCCCAGCGCAGGTGCGCGAGGTCGCCGTACTCCAGGTCGAGGTGGGTGCCCAGCCGCAGGGCGAGGGCCGTCACCCGGTCGGTGTGGCCCTTGGTCTCGTAGGAACGGTACTCGAGCACCTTGCCCAGGACGTGGAAGGCCTGCTCGCGGGTGTGCGCCAGGGTCCGCAGCGCCGCCTGCCGCTCGGCGGCCTGCCCCACCCGCTCGGCGAGCAGGGCGAGCAGGCCCGGCGTCTCGGGCGCGGGCTGCGCTCCAGCGCGGGTGTCGAGCAGCGCGAGCACGCCCGTCGTCCCCCCGGCCCCCTGCACCGGGGTCAGCAGCGCGCTCGTCAGCGGCGTCGGCAGCAGCGGGTGGGGCGAGGTCAGCGAGAGGGGCTCGCCCCCCCGGGTCACCCGGCGCACCATCTCGGGCGGCACGCGCAGGGGGGGCAGGCCGCCCCCGCTCTCGCCCCCGCCGACCTGCACCAGGGTCGAGACCTCGCCCGCGCCCGGCCTGAGGCCCGGCGTGCCGCGCACGGTCAGGTAGGCGCCCGCCTCCGCGCCGCCCCCGCCGATCAGGTGGCTCAGGCCGCGCTCGGCGAGGGCCGAGGACACGTCCGTCTCGCCCAGGCTGCGCAGGAGACTGGCGGCCGTGCGCTGGCCCCCCTCGCCGCGGGGGGCGTCGGGGCCCAGGCTCTGGAGCAGGGCGGGGTGCCGGGCCGCGTCGAGCAGGGCCGCCCACCCCTCGGTCCCGGGGCGGTGGGGCTGGTACGGGCACGCGAAGACCCACGCCCCCCGCAGCGGCCCGGCGGCGCCCAGCGGCACCACGAGCAAAAATCCCCGCTCGCTTTGCCACCCGGGCAGGGACAGCAGGTACGGGGTGGGGTCGGGGCCGGCGGCGAGGCGGCGCAGCAGCGAGGGGCGCACCTGAGCGCGCACCGACGCCTCGCTCAGGCTGCCGATGGTCACCAGCTCGCCGGGGAAGGGGTCATCCGCCCCTCCCCGCCCCGGCTCGCCCTCCGCCCCGGCCTCGACGGCCACGAGGGCGGCGCCGCTCGCGCCCAGCAGGCGCATGGCGGCGTGCAGGGGCGCGTCGGGAAGGGCGGCGCGGGTGGCGAGGGCGAGCAGTTGGCGGTGCAGCTCGGCGGCGAGGCGTCCGGCCCGGGCCCGGCGCTCGGCCTCGCCCCGCTCGCGCGCCTGCCGCGAGACGTGCGCCAGAAGCTGCGCGGCGGCCACGGCGTCCCCCCGCACCGGGGGGGTGAGGCGTCCGTGCCACTCCACCCGGCCGCAGAGCGTGTCGCCGTCCAGCACGGGCAGCGAGAGCGAACCCGCCCCCCCGCCCTCCTGCCAGCCGAGGTGGACGGTGTGCAGCGCCGTGCCGTCACTCAGCCGCAGGCGCACCCGCCCGCCATCCCGCGCGAGCCACCCGGCGGCGGCGTGCAGCGCCTCGGCGAAGGGCAGGGCCAGCCAGCCCAGCAGGGCCGGGGGGACGAACACGGGGGCAGGCGGTGGCGGGTTGGGCACGCCCGGCGAGGGCGGCGCGGGCCAGCACAGCCGCAGCTCGTCGGGTCGGTCGGGATCCAGGAGGAGGGCGGCGCTCGGGGCCCGGCGGTGCAGGCCGGGCAGCCGCAGCCCCGGCAGGACGCCCCCCGGCAAGCGGGCGAAGCCGGTCAGAAAGGCGCGGGTGAGGCCGGGCTCGGTGAGGTCGGGCAGCCACGCCAGCGCCGCGCGGGCCTGGGCCGGGGAGTCCGCGTGCAGGGTCAGGGTGCCGCTTTGCCGCCAGCGCAGCCGCACGCTGCCGGGCGACACCCGGGCGGGGAAGGCAGGAGGAGCCTCGCCCGCGGGCTCCCCGCCCGGCAGGCCGAGGCCCCCCCTTCCCCGGGGGCGGGCGGCCCGGGAACTCGACGGGGTGACGGCGGGGGCGTTGACTCGGCTGGGCTTCACAGGGGCGTTCCTCTTCCGGGCAGGGCGCCCTTTTGGGGACTATTTCACGTTCCCACGTTAGAAGTATTCGGTCACGGGCAATTGCATCACGAACGTCCCCAGTTGCCAAGCGGTCATGTCCGGTCGCCACCTCCTGCTGCCCGCGCCCGCACTACACTCGGCCCATGCTCGTGTACCACCTGCCCGGCACCCTGGACACCCGCGAAGCCGACCTCGACCTGCTGTGGGAGGCGGGCGCCACCGGCCTGGAGGAGCGTGCGGGCACCATCCGCGCCTACTTCGCCGCGCCAGCCGAGCTGCCCGGTCCCGTCGCGGACGGCGAGTGGCGCGAGGAGGCCGACCAGGACTGGCAGGCGGAATTCAGGCGCACCCTGCGCCCGGTGCGGGCGGGCCGCGTGACCATCGTGCCGCCGTGGCTGCGGGGCGAGGTGGAACCGGGCCAGCTTCCCCTGGTCATCGAGCCCGGCATGGCCTTCGGGACGGGGCACCACGAGACGACGCGGCTGGCGGTGGAGGCGCTGTCGGGGCTGAAGCTGGCGGGGCTGGGGCCGAACGGGACGGGGGCGCGGGTGCTCGACGTGGGCACCGGGAGCGGCGTGCTCGCCATCGCGGCGGCGCTGCTGGGCGCGCGCTTCGCCCTGGGGGTGGACATCGACCCCATTACCATCCCGATTGCCAGGGAAAATGCCGTGGTCAACGGGGTCCCGGCGGGGCGCGTCCGCTTCGAGGAGGGCACGCTGGGCGAGGGTCCGCTCACCTTTCCGGAGGAGGGGGTGGACACCTACGACGTGCTCGTCGCCAACCTGTACGCCGAGCTGCACGACCTCCTCGCCGGGGCCTACGCCGCCGAGGTGCGGCCCGGGGCGCCCTTGGTGCTGACCGGCATCCTGACCGCGAGGCTCCCCCTCGTGCGGGACGCACTCGCCCGCGAGGACTTCACGGGCGTGCGCGAGACGCTCGACGGCGAGTGGGCGCTCGTCACCGCCCGCGCCCCCGCACGCTGATGGCCCCCCACCGCGTCCGGGTGGACGCCCTGACCCCCGAGATGACGCTCGGTCCCCGCGAGGCGCGGCACCTCCACGTCCTGCGGCTGCGCGAGGGCGACCCGGTGCGCGTGTTCGACGGCCGGGGCGCCGAGGCCGCGGCGACGGTAACCCTGCTGGACGACGCGCGGGCCGTGCTGACGCTGGGTGAGCGCCTCGTGGGCGCCGCCGAGACGCCGCAGCCCGTGACCCTCGCCGCGCCGCTCCTCAAGGGGGACAAGCTCGCCGACGTGGTGCGGGCCGCCACCGAACTCGGTGCCTCGCGCGTGCAGCTCGTGGTCACCCGCCACGCCGACGCCCGCGAGATCGGGGACCAGAAGCTCCAGAGGCTGCGCCGCGTCGCCGGGGAGGCGAGCAGACAGTCGCGCCGCGCCGTCACGCCCGAGGTCCTCTCCCCCGTCCCCCTCGCGGACTGGAGGTGGGAGGGCCGCCTCTTCGTCGCGCAGCCCGGTGCTGCGGCGCGCCTGACCGACCACCTGAGCTGGGACGCGCCCGTGACCCTCCTCACCGGCCCCGAGGGCGGGCTCTCGGACGCGGAGGTCGCCGCCCTGGAGGCACGCGGCGCGCTCGCGGTCACCCTCGGCCCCCGCATCCTGCGCGCGGAGACGGCCCCGCTGGCGCTGCTGGGGGCGCTGGTGGCGACGGGGGTGTGAGGGGGAGTCGGCGGGCTCGTCCCCGTCCGGCGGCGACCCCCACCCGCGTCACCCGGGACGACGGAACAGGGCGACGTTGAGAAAATCCATCGAGAACACGGCCCCCGTTTCCTGGTCGGGGGAAGGCATCGGGCCACTGTCGAGAAGCTCCAGGGAAGCGAACACCGCGCGCAGGTCGGCCGGGCTGTACGCGATGCCCCCTTCGAGCCTCCCCTGTCTCAGGAGCGTCAGGTCGTCGGCCTCCGTGCCCATCCTGCCCGGGGCGAACGTGCAGATTCCGAAGAGCCCGCCGGGCCGCAGACACGCCGCCAGGGCGCCCAGGTACGACAACCTCCGGTGCGGCGGGAGGTGATGGAAGCACCCGGAGTCGTAGACGAGATCGAACGGGCCTCCCGGAATCTCTTCCCGGAGAACGTCGCACTCGGCGAAAGAGGCGCCGACGCCGGAAGACCGTTCCCGTGCCCGGCTCACCGCGTGGGGCGAAAGGTCGATGCCGGTCGCGCGGTAGCCCTGACGCGCCAGCCAGCGGGTATTCCGGCCCAGGCCACAGCCGATGTCGAGCGCCGCCCTCCCCTCGCCGCCCGGCAGGAGACCACGCCTGCTCCAGACCACCAGATTCGCGTCGGGCAGGTCGGTCTTCAGGGGATGATCCGGCTGGCTGAAGATCCGGGCCCAGGGATCACCCGGCTCCCGCCTGGTCAGGTCCGAGCCGTCGCCAAACAGCCGGTCGAGGGTGCTCAGGAGTTGATCCAGGGTCGCCACACGCACCTCGCCATCGTAGCTTTTCCGCGTGTGGGAACGACATTTTCCCCGGTCGCCCCGCGGTGGACGGCCGGACCGACCCTGACCCCTCTCACCCCCGCCTCCTACAATCCCCCCATGCCCCGCCCCACCCGCCTCCTGCTGCTGGCGTGCCTGCTCGCGCCCGCCCTCTCCGGCTGCCGCTACGCCTTCTTGCCCGTGGTGCCCGCGCCCGTCCAGGTCACGCTGCCCACGCGGGTGACGGCGGCGACCCTGGAGCGCGACGGGGACGCCCTCGTGCTGCGGGCGCGGGTGGACGGGCAGTTCACGCCGGGCTACCTGGGCGTCGTGTGGTTCGACGGGGCGCGCGAACTCGGACGCGACAGCGTGTACCTCGACCCGGCGCAGCGCGAGGCGACCTTCCGGCTCGACGCCCCCGACCCCGGCGCCTTCCGGGCGGTGATCTCCTTCGGCGGCAATGTGCTGCGGCAGGTCGAGCTGTACGAGGTGCAGCCGTGAGGGAGGTCGTCGGCATCGTCGAGTGGCCGCGCGGCGAGCTGGAACGGTTCGTCCTGCGCGGGCGGGAGGTCGTGCCCCTGCGCCGGGAGGCGCGGCCCGCCCCCGTCAACTACGGCTGCCTGCCCGGAACCCTCAACCCCGCCGATGGGGCCGAGGTGGACGCCGTGTGGATGGGCGAACCGCGTCCCGTGGGCCAGCGCGTGAGCGCCGCCCCTTCCGGCCTGCTCCATCTGGCCGACGGGGACCACAAGGTCGTCTTCGGGCTGGCGGCGGCGGGCGAGGTGGCCGCCCTCCTCGCCTGGTTTCCCCCGGAACGCGGGGCGCGGCTCCTCGGCCCGGGGGACGCGGCGGCGTGGCTGGCGTCCCTGGCGGATCGGGAAACGACCCTGAGCCACCCCCGCTGACCTCGCTTGCGTCTGGAAGCTGGGCGCTGGACGCTCCTAATTCAGCCCCGCGAGCCCCGCGTCCGCCCGCTTCCAGTCCTGCGCGAGCCGGACGGTCCGGCCCGCCGCCCACGCGAGGGCGTCGCTGTTGGGGTACGAGACGGCGCTGTGGTCCTCACGCCCCGAGACGAACACCTCGAGGCCGCGCGTGCTCCCGTCGGGGCGGGCGTTGCGGGTGGGGTCGAAGAGGTAGTTCAGGAGGTAACCGCCGCTCTCGCTGGCGCGGGCGGGGAGGCGCTTGCTCAGGACTTCGAGGTGGCGGGCCACGTTCGGCCACACGACGTCCTTGTTCCGCAGGGTGCGGCCCGGCACCCGCACGAGGTCGCAGGCGGTCAGGGCGGAGGGCGTGCCGCTCGTCCCCGGGGGCTGGGCGCGCAGGGCGGCGCCGTGATCGGAGCGCCACGCCGCGCAGATGCCGTCGAGGTCGATCTGGAGCGCAAAGGGCACGTCCGGGTTCACGCGGGCGAGGTGGTGCAGCCACGCCACTCCCTGCGAGTGCCCCAGCAGCACGAGCCGGGGCGGGCGGGGCTTCTCCAGCCAGACCTCCCGCATCCGGGCGAAGTCCGCCGCCAGCGCCGCGTACCCCCGCTGCTCGGCCCGCGCCTGCCGGGAAACGTAGGTCGCGGCGGCGTTCGAGGCGTACCCGGCGACCTGCACCCGGTAGCCCACCCCCGCGATGGCGTCCGCGAGCAGATCCACCGTGCCCCGCGAGGTGAGGTAGTCCCAGTTGTCGCGCGGGGGGAGGCAGGGGGGGGCACACCGCCCCGACACGCTCAGGATCACCACGTCGGGCACCGGACCGCTCAGGTCGAGGGCGGGCGCCCGGGCGGGCCGCACCGTCACGGGCGCGCAGCCCGCGAGCGTGACCGCCAGCGTGAGCAGGGGGGCGAGGAGGCGGGCCGGGGGCATCGGCGCCCAGTCTAGGCAGCGCGCGGGGCGAGACCGTGGGCCGGGGCGTGCCTCGTCTAGCCGCCCCCGGCAGGGGGGTCGTCGGGGCGGGCCCGGTAGAGCTTGGCGGGCCGACCGGCGAGCCCGTACTGGTGGTCGAGGCTCGCCCGCCCCACCCGCACGAGGTGTTCGAGGTAACGCCACGCGGTCACCCGCGAGAGCTGCGTGCGGTCGCCGACCTCCTCGGCGCTCAGGGCCCCCGGCGCCCCCGTGAGGACCTGCGCCACCCGCTCCAGCGTGTGGGGGTCGATTCCGCGCGGCAGCGGCTCGGGGGCGCCCGGCCCGGTTCCCGCCCCGAGCAGGCGGTCGAGGTGGGCCTGGTCGAGGGTTCCCCGCGCGGTGCGGCGGGCGCGGTGCCGGGCGACCACCTCCGCGAGCCGCGCCCCCGTGAAGGGCTTGATCAGGTAGTCGAAGGCCCCCTGCGCCAGGGCCGTGCGGACCGAGGCCTCGTCATCGGCGGCGGTGATCAGGGCCACGTCGGTCGTGCGGCCCTGGGCCCGCCAGTGGCGCAGCAGGCCCAGCCCGCTTCCGTCGGGCAGGTACACGTCGAGCAGGATCAGGTCGGGGGCGAGCGCCTGCGCCAGGGCGTCCCCCTGCGCGAGCGTCGCCGCGCTGCCGACCACGTGCACGTCGGGGTCGCGCTCCAGGAGGTCACGGTTCACCCGCGCGACCCGCAGGTCGTCCTCGACGAGCAGCACCCGCACCCGCGTCACACGCGCTCCAGGGGGGTGTGGACCGGCGTCGGGAGGCTCACCTGGAAGACCGTCCGCCCGCCGCGCCGGGTGTAGCGGACCGTGCCGCCGAGGGCCGACACCCGCGCCGAGACCCCCGCCAGCCCGTAGCCGCGCCCCTCCCCCTTGCTGCTCGCCCCCCGGGTGAAGAGCCGGGCGGCCAGTTCCTCGGGCATGCCGGGGCCGTCGTCCTGCACCTCGATCTGCGCGCCCTCGGGGTCCTCGCCGATCAAGACGGTGACGGTGCCGGGACGCCCCCCCAGCGCCTCGAAGGCGTTCTCGGTGAGGTTGCCCACGGCGGTGACGAGCGTGTCGGCGTGCCGCTCCCAGACGGGCGAGAGGCCGCTTTCCTGGGCGACCCGGAAGTCGATCCCGAGTTCCTGCGCCCGCTCGCGCTTCCCGGCGAGGAGGGCGACGAGGCGGGGCACCTGCACGTCGCGCAGCAGGGAGCGGAACTGCGCGTCCGCCTCGATCTCGGCGCTGAGCAGCCGCAGCGCCTCCTGCGGGCGCCCGAGTTGCAGCAGGCCCGACAGGACGTGCAGGCGGTTCTGGTACTCGTGCGTCTGGGCCCGCAGCACGTCCACGAAGCCGCGGGCGTGGGTGAGTTCGTCGGCCAGGGCCAGCGCCTCCGCCCGGTCGCGGAAGGAGGCGACGAAGCCTCCCCCCTCCAGCGGCTCCACGTTCACGAGGACGGGCTGTCCTCTCAAGGTCAGTTCCACGTTCTGCTGCCGGACCACGGGCAGCGCGGCGAGTTCGGGCCACACGGCAAAGAGGCGGTAGGGCGCCTGGGCACCCGGCGACAGCCCCTCCCCCGCCCGGTCGCTGGCGAGGGTGACGCAGCCCTGGGCGTCCACCGCGATCACCCCCTCCCGCAGCGCCGCGAGGACCGCCCGGTGCTGGCCCACCAGGGCGGCGATCTGCTCGGGTTCGAGGTTCAGAATGGAGGCCCGCAGCCGCCGCGCGGTCCACACCGCCCCCACCGTGCCCAGCCCGAGGGCGAGCAGGAACCACGGGGCGAGGCTGAGCAGCGCCTGCGCGACGAGGTGCCACGCCTGCGGCATCAGGTAGCCCGTGCTCACCACGCCGACGACCCGCCCGCCCGGCACGCCGTCTGCCCACACCGGGACCTTGCCCCGCACGCTCACGCCGAGGCTGCCCCGCGCCACGCTCACGACCTCCCGGCCCGCCAGGGGTTCTCCGTTGTCCCCCCCCTCCATCGGCTGCCCCAGCCGCTCGGGCACGGGGTGCGAGAGCCGGATGCCCCGCACGTTCCCGACGACGATGAAATCCGCCTCCGCCCCCTCGCGCAGGGCGCCCACCTGGGCGTTGAGCGCCGGGTTCGGCCCCCCGGCCTCCGCCCCCCGGACGACGATGGGCAGCCGCGCCACGAGGCGGCTCGTCGTGATCGCCCGCTCGCCCAGCCGCTCGCGGGCCTGGGTGTAGAGGTAGGCGGTCTGCACGCCCACGAGCGCGGCCGTCATCGCGCACAACACCAGCAGGTGCAGCCGCACGAGGCGGCCCTGCAAGCCCAGACGGGACGGAACGCGCAGACTTCGCACCATGCGTTCCCCCCATTCTAGGGACCGCCCGGACCCCGCCCCCCTTTGCGTGCATTGCGTTCAGCCGTGTAAATAACGCGCCCCAAAAAGTGCGCACTGGACGGCAAAAACGCTTGCGTCCGCCCCGACGTTCAGGTAGGCTGGAAACCGCTACTACAGCCCAGACCCGCGTGGCCCCGTGCCGCGCACCCCCTCCCGGAGGACGTATGAAGAAAACGCTGTCCCTCGCCGTGCTGACGGCCCTGGCCCCCCTCGCCGCCGCCCAGAACCTGAATAACCTCCGCATCATGGCCCCGGCGGCCCCGGGCGGGGGCTGGGACCAGACCTCGCGCGCCGTCCAGACGGTGCTCCAAAACGAGAGCATCGCCAAGCCCGTGCAGGTGTTCAACGTGCCCGGCGCGGGCGGCACCATCGGCCTCGCGCAGCTCTACAACGCGAGGGGCGACGCCAACCTCCTGATGACGATGGGCCTCGTGATGGTGGGGGCCATCCAGACGAACTCCAGCAAGGTGGACCTCTCGCGCGTCACGCCCATCGCCCGCCTGACCGGCGAGTACGAGGTCGTGGTCGTGCCGACGAACAGCCCCTACAAGACGATGGCGGACCTCAGCGCCGCGTGGAAGGCGAACCCCGGCTCGGTGGCCTTTGCGGGCGGCAGCGCGGGCGGCACCGACCACATGCTCGTGGGCCTGCTCGCCAAGGCGGCGGGCGTCGATCCCCGGCGGATGAACTACGTCCCCTTCAGCGGCGGCGGCGAGACGCTCGCGGCGGTGCTCGGCAACCAGGTCGCGGCGGGCGTGGCCGGCTACGGCGAGTTCGAGGCGCAGATCAAGGCGGGGCGGCTGCGGGCGCTGGGCATCAGCGCGCCCCGCCGGCAGGCGGGCATCCCGGCCCCCACCTTCCGCGAGCAGGGCCTGAACGTCGAACTCGCCAACTGGCGCGGCATCGTGGCCCCTCCCGGCATCAACGCGGAGCAAAAGGCCGCCCTCGTCGCTGCGATGGACAAGATGCACGCCTCCAAGGAGTGGAAAGACACCCTCGCCACGCGCAAGTGGACCGACCTGTACCTCAGCGGCAGCAAGTTCGACGTGTACCTCAAGGTCGAGGCCAACCGCACGAAGAACATCCTCCGGGACATCGGGCTCGTCAAGTAAGCCCCGGCAGCGGGCACCCGGCGGGGCGGGGAGAGAAGTCACCTGCCCCGCCCCCCTTTTGCCCGGTGCCTGACGCCAGAATGAAGGCGAGTTCCCCCCGAGGAGGTTTTCCCATGCCAGACATTCCGCCCACCGCCCACCCCGCCGCGCCCCCAGCCTCCCCGGCGGGCAGGCGCGGCGTCAGCGTGCCCGACCTCCTCGTCGCCCTCGGCGTGACGGCGCTCGGCGTGGCGCTCCTGATCGGCACCCTGCAAATCCCCTTCGGCATCAACGCGGTCGTCGGCCCGCGCGTCTTCCCGCTCATCGTGAGTGTCGGCATGACCGTCCTAGGGGCGCTCCTGACCGTGAACGCCCTGCGGGGCGAGCGCGCCGAGCCCGCCGCCGAGGAGGACACCGACCCGGGCGCGCCCGTGAACCTCGGGGCCCCCGCGATCATCCTGGGCGGCTTCCTGCTGGGCGCGGTGCTGCTGCCCTCGCTGGGCTTCGTGTTCGGCACGGCCCTGATGTACTTCACGGTGGCGTACGCGTTCGGCGAGCGGCGTTACCTGCTCATGCTCGCGGTGGCGCTCGTCGTGGCGCTCGTCACCTACGAGGTCTTCACCCGGGGTCTGGGGCTCAGCCTGCCGCCCGGCGTGCTGAGGGGGATCATCTAGATGGAAGCCCTGACCGCCCTGTTCGCGGGCTTCGAGACCGCGCTCACGCCGCTGAACCTCCTGTGGGCGCTCGTCGGCGTCACGCTGGGCACGCTCGTCGGGGTGCTGCCCGGCATCGGCCCGGCGCTCACGGTCGCGCTGCTGCTGCCGGTCACGAACGCCCTCGAGCCCGTCAGCGCCTTCATCATGTTCGCGGGCATCTACTACGGGGGGATGTTCGGCGGCTCGACGACCTCGATTCTGCTGAACACGCCCGGTGAATCCTCGTCCATCATCACGGCCCTGGAGGGCAACAAGATGGCCCGCCGGGGCCGCGCCGCCGCCGCGCTCGCCACCGCCGCCATCGGGTCTTTCGTGGCGGGCACCATCGGGACCATGCTGCTCACCTTCGCCGCGCCCGCCATCGCGGAGGTCGCGGTGCAGATTCCGCCCAGCGCCAAGTTCGCCCTGATCCTGCTCGCCTTCGTGACGGTGAGCGCGACCTTCGGCGGCAGTCCCCTGCGCGGGCTCACCAGCCTCTTTCTCGGCCTCTCCATCGGGCTGATCGGCACCGACCTCCAGAGCGGGCAGGCGAGGTTCACGCTGGGCCGCCCGGAACTCCTCGACGGCATCGAGTTCGTGACCGTCGTCATCGGCCTGTTCGCCATCGGGGAGACGCTGTACGTCGCCAGCCGCCTGCGCAGGGACAAGGCCAGTGTGATCAAGCTGGAGGGGGGCGCTTCCATGACCCGCCAGGACTGGCGCCGCAGTTGGAAGCCCTGGCTGCGCGGCACGGCGCTGGGCTTTCCCTTCGGGGCGATCCCGGCGGGCGGCGCGGAGATTCCCACCTTCCTGAGCTACACCCTGGAAAAGCGGCTGACCAAGCACCCCGAGGAGTTCGGCAAGGGCGCCATCGAGGGCGTCGCGGGGCCGGAAGCCGCCAACAACGCCAGCGCCGCCGGAGTCCTGGTGCCCCTGCTCACCCTGGGCCTGCCCACGAGCGCCACCGCCGCGATCCTGCTCGCCGCCTTCCAGCAGTACGGGCTGCAACCGGGGCCGCTGCTCTTCGTCACGAACGCCGACCTCGTGTGGGGCCTGATCGCCTCGCTCTATATCGGCAACGTGATGCTGCTGGCGCTGAACCTGCCGCTCGCCCCGGTGTGGGCGCGGCTGCTGCTGATCCCGCGCCCGTTCCTGTACGCCGGAATTCTGGTCTTCTCGACGGTCGGCGTGTACTCGCTGAACAACAGCGTCTTCGACCTGCTGCTGCTCGCCCTCTTCGGCGTGATCGGGTACGGGATGCGCCGCTTCGACTTCCCGGTCACGCCCGCGATCATCGGCGTGATCCTGGGGCCGACGGCAGAGTCGCAGTTCCGCACCGCCCTCCAGCAGAGCAACGGGGACTTCAGCATCTTCGCGCGGCAACCGCTGACCGCCTTCATCCTGATCATCGTGGCGCTCGCTTTGATCCTGCCCCCGGTGCTGCGGGCGCGGGCGGCGCGGCGGGGGTGAGGGAGCCCTCAGCCGTCAGCTTTCAGCAGTCAGCGCAAGACGGAAACGAAACCGCCCCCCGGCCTGGATGTGCCGGGGGGCGGTTTCCTGTTGACTCTGCTTTACTGGCCCTTCGCCCCCTCGTAGCGGCGGGCCACCTCGTCCCAGTTCACGACGTTCCAGAAGGCCTTGAGGTAGTCGGGGCGCTTGTTCTGGTAGTTCAGGTAATAGGCGTGCTCCCACACGTCCACGCCCAGGATCGGGGTGCCGCTCACGCCCGCCACGCCCTCGCCCATCAGCGGGTTGTCCTGGTTGGCGGTGGAGACGACGGCGACTTCCCCGCCGGGCCGCACGACCAGCCACGCCCAACCCGAGCCGAAGCGCGTCTTGGCGGCGTCCTCGAACTTCTCCTTGAAAGCGTCGAACGACCCGAAGGCCCGCTCGATGGCCTGCGCGAGTTCGCCGCCCGGCTGGCCCTGCCCCTGCGGGGTCATGATCTGCCAGAAGAGGCTGTGGTTGGCGTGGCCGCCCGCATTGTTGCGCAGGGCGTTCTTCTTGTCCGAGGGCACCTGATCGAGCTGCGCGATGAGCTGCTCGACGGGCAGGTCCTCCATCCCCGTGCCCTCCAGCGCCTTGTTCGCGTTGTCCACGTAGGTCTGGTGGTGCTTGGTGCGGTGGATGTTCATCGTCTGCGCGTCGATGTGGGGCTCCAGGGCGTTTTCGGGGTAGGGCAGGTCGGGAAGCTGGTAGGCCATGAGCGTGCTCCTTTCGGGCCGGGACCCCCCACCCACGGTGGGCGGGGGCGGCGAGCGGCTCTCATCTTACGCGCGCCTGATGAGCCGGGAAGGCCCGGGGAGGCTTAAGCGAACGTTGAGGGGTACGGAAAACGGCCCCTCCCGCCTTGGAAGGGGCCGCTGGAAAGGGCGGGGAGGCTTCAGCGCACGCGGCTCAGGCCCTCGCGTGCCAGCGCGTAGTTCGGGCTGAGCTTGAGGGCGCGCTCGTAATTCTCGCGGGCCTTGAGGCGGTCCGGGGCGACCGTGCCCACCCCGCGCTCGTAGCTCAGCCCGAGGTAGTACATGTACTCGGGGGTGGTGCTGCCCAGGGCGGCGGCGCGCGTCAGGTTCTCGCGGGCCGCCTTCAGGTCACCGGCGTCGAGGTCGAGGCGCCCGAGGTAGTAGTAGAACTCGGGGTAGCGCAGGGGGTCGAGCTTCACCGCCTGGGTGAGCTGCGTGCGGGCGGTGGCGCTGTCCTTGCCGAGGTAGCTCACCACCCCGTACTGCCCCACCGCGTAGCTGTTGGTCGGCGCGAGCCGGGCGGCCTGGGCGGCTTCCGGCTTGGCGGCGGCCACGTTGCCGCTCAGGGCGAGGAGCTTGGCGTAGTACGCGCGGTTGTAGGGGTCGCGGGGATCGGCGATCACGGCCTGCTGGAGGCTGTCGAGCGCGGCCACCAGGTTCCCGGTCGCGTAGTACATGTCCCCGAGGTTAAAAAGAATCACGTCGTTCTCGGGGTTGAGGATCGAGGCCTGCTTGAAAGCGTCGATGGCCCGGCCCCCGTCACCCTGAAGTTTGAAGACGTACCCGCGCTCGTTCCAGACCTTGCTGAGGTTGAGGTCACGCTCCGCGCCGCCGACCACCCCCACGGTGGCCTCGGCCTCGGTCAGGACCCGCTGCGCCTCGCCGAGGTTGCCCGTGACGCTGGCGCGGTCGCTCGCGCCGATGTACTGCTGCTGGTACGCCTGCGCGAGCGCGATGTAGGCGCTGATGTTGCGGGGATCGAGGGCCACGAGGCGCCTGAGGGTGTCGATAGCCGGGGCGTAGAGCCGCAGCTTGACCTGCGAGCGGCCCAGCCCCAGCAGCGCGTCGGCGTTGCGGGGGTCGGCCTCGGCGGCGGCGCGGAAGGCGACGTAGGCCTCGTCGAACTTGCCCTGCTCGTAATAGAAGACGCCGAGCGCCACATAGCTCGCGGCGGGGCGGGTGGGGCGCGCGGGGGTGGCGGGAACCGCCGGGGCGGCGGGCGCCGCGGGCTGGGCGGGAGCCGGGGTGGCCGGAGCCGTCGGCGGCTGCGCGGCTGCGCCAGACAGGATGGCCGCCGCGAGGAGCAGGCCGAGGGGACGTCGTTTCACTCAGAAACCTCCGGGGTCGAGGCTAACACCGCGCTGGGAGCGGCGCAAGCCGAGGGGAGACCAGCATGAGACAAGGGTTTGCACGCATGATAGGCACCGCGCCGGATGAAGGGGTGAGTGGCCGTGAGAGGCCTTCGCCCGCGCAGGGCGCTGCCGGTCATCCCGCCAGCCTAGAGGCCGAGCTTGACCTCCTTCTGACGCCCGGGCGCGTCCCCTACAGTGTTCCCATGTCTTCGCCCTCCCCCTTTCCCGCCGCCCCGCGCCGCCTGGGTGTCACGGGCAGCATCGGCGCGGGCAAGAGCACCGTCACGGCGCTGCTGCGCGCGCGCGGCCTGACGGTGCTCGACGCCGACGAGCAGGCGCGTGAGGCCACGCGGGAGCCCGAGGTCCTCGCCCGGATCGGGGCCGCCTTTCCCGGAGTCGTGCGCGGCGGCGTGCTCGACCGGGCGGCCCTGGCGGCGCAGGTGTTCGGGGACGCGGACCGACTCGCCACGCTGAACGCCATCGTCCACCCGCGCGTGCGGGCCCGGATGCTGGCCCTGGAGGCGGCGGCGGCGGCGCGCGGCGAAGCCTGGGTCGTGCAGGACGTGCCCCTGCTGTTCGAGGGGGGGCTGGAGCGGCAGATGGACGGGGTGCTCGTCGTGGACGCCCCGTTGGAGACGAGGGTGGCCCGCGTGGCCGCCCGCTCGGGCCTGACGCGGGAGGAGGTGCTGGCCCGCGACGCCCGCCAGATGCCCGGCGAGGAGAAGCGCAGGCGGGCGACGGTGGTCCTCGACAACGGCGGGAGCCTGGAGGCGCTAGAAGTGCAACTCGACGCGGCGCTGGCGCGGCTGGGCGTGACCGGGAGATGAGGCCCGGGAACGAGAAACAGTTCGGCCCGCCCGAACGGGCGGAGGACGAGAGACAGGCGAGCGCCCTTCTCGGCAGCCTAACCACGTTTCTGGCCTTTGGTGCGACCTGCACGGCGTACACGGACGGTCGGCGGGTGGTGCGTCTCGCCCGTCCTAATCCGGGAAAGACCGTTCGGTTCAGGGTGGACGCTGGCATTCGCCGCGCGCTGAGGGAGAAAGCGGTTCCCACCCCCGAACCCCTCTCCACGGGAACGCTGCCGGACGGGCGGCCCTTCAGCGTGGACGCGTTCGCGCGCGGGGACGACTCCGGGCCGAGTGCCGAGGGCTGGCGCGACCTGGGCCGGGCCCTCGCCGCCCTGCACGCCCTCCCACACGGCGCTTTCGGTCTGCTGCAAGACCGCCCCGACTCTTTCGCCGGTGTGGCCTCGACTCCTGCCGAGGGGCTGCGCTCACGCCTTCAAGACGCCTGGCCTTTTGGCCCGACCGAATTGGAAGACCACCCGCTCGTGGGGGCAGCCCCCGAGCTGGCCTCTCCCCTGCTGGCCCTGCGCGACGACCTGGAAAACGTCACGCGGGGACGCACGGCCCTCTGCCACACCGACTTGCACGTGGGGCAGTTCCGGTGGCGGCACGGTCGCCTGGCCGCCCTGCTCGACTTCGGGGACGCCAGCGTCGGGCCGCCCGCGTGGGATGTGGCGAGTCTCGCCCTCTTTCACGGGTGGGAGGTCGCCGCCCAGGTGGCGGAGGCGGCTGAGGTCCCGAATGGTCGTCAGGCTATCCTCTTCGGCCTCCTCCTCTCCCTCCACCATGCCCGCCGGTCCATCACTCTCGGGCGCCCCGCGAGGATGACCGCCGCCGTCGCCTTCGCGCGGGCCTGCCTGCGACACCTCTGACCCCACCCCAGCACGTGAAGAGAGGCAGACCCACACCCGGGCCTGCCTCCCCGTTCCGCCTGACGATCAGACCCCGGCGTGCTCCGGCTGACCGCTGAGGGCCGACGGCTGACGGCTCCCCAGCGCCGCCGCCACAAACCCCGCGAAGGGCGGGCTGGGCCGCATGGGGCGGCTCTTGAACTCCGGGTGCGCCTGGAGCGCCACGAAGAAGGGGTGGCCTGGAATCTCAATGCTCTCCACCAGCCCTGCCCCGCGTCCGTTCATGCCGGGGGTCACGCCGCTGATGACGAGGCCCGCGTCCTCAAGCCGTCCGGTGTAGGCGGGGTTGACCTCATAGCGGTGGCGGTGGCGCTCCCGCACCGTGCCCCCCTGCGGCACCCCGTACAGCCCCGCGATCTTCGTTCCGGCGCGCAGCTCCATCGGCCAGTCGCCGAGGCGCATCGTGCCGCCCATCCCGGCGACCTCCAGTTGCTCGGGCATCAGGTCGATCACCTTGTGGGGCGCGTAGGGGTCGAACTCGGCGGAGTTGGCGCCCGCGAGGCCCGCCTTGTTCCGGGCGTACTCGATCACCGCGATCTGCATCCCCAGGCAGATGCCGAGGTAGGGCACCCCCCGCGTGCGGGCGTACTCGGCGGCGCGAATCTTGCCCTCGATGCCGCGAATGCCGAAGCCGCCCGGAACGAGAATGCCGTCGGCATCCCCGAGTTGCGCCTCCAGGTCCCCCTCCGTCAGTTCCTCGGCGTTCACCCACTTGATGTTCACGCGGGCGTCGTTCGCAATACCCGCGTGCGTCAGCGATTCGAGCAGGCTGAGGTAGGCGTCGGGCATCTGGGTGTACTTCCCGGCGAGGGCGATGGTCACTTCGCGCCCCGGCTGCCGCATCACCCGCATCGCGTTTTGCCACACGCCGAGGTTGGGATGGGTCCGCTCCAGCCCCAGCAGATCCTCCACCGCCTTGCCCAGCCCCTGCTCCTCCAGCGCGAGGGGCAGCTCGTACACGTGGCCCACGTCGTAGGAGGAAAAGACCCGGTTCTCCCGCACCGAGGTGAAGAGGGCGATCTTGCGGGTGATCTCGCCCGGCAGCTTCTCCTTGCTGCGCACCATCACGATGTCGGGGCTGATGCCCACGCTCCGCAGGGTGGCGACCGAGTGCTGGGTCGGCTTGGTCTTGAACTCGTTGGAGGTCCCGAGGTACGGCACGAGGGTGAGGTGGAGGTACAGGACGTTCTCGTCGCCCTCGTCGAAGCGGAACTGCCGGATCGCCTCCAGGAAGGGCAGCGACTCGATGTCGCCCACCGTGCCGCCCACCTCGATCAGGACGATCTCGGCGCCCGCGTTCTCGCCCGCCGCGCGGATGCGGCGCTTGATCTCGTCGGTGACGTGGGGGATGACCTGCACCGTCTGCGAGAGGTAGTCGCCCGCTCGCTCCTTGCGGATGACCTCCAGATACACCTGCCCGGTGGTGATGTTGCTGCCCGCCGGGATGTCGAGGTCGAGAAATCGCTCGTAGTTGCCGAGGTCGAGATCGGTCTCGGCGCCGCTCGCCGTGACGAAGACCTCGCCGTGCTCGTAGGGCCGCATGGTGCCCGCGTCGATGTTGATGTAGGGGTCGATCTTGACCGCCGTGACCCGATACCCGCGCGCCCGCAGCAGCGCCCCCAGACTGGCGCTCGCCACGCCCTTGCCGAGGCTGCTGACCACGCCGCCCGTCACGAAGATGTATTTCATGCCTGAACACGAGCGCCCGCCCCACGCGGGGCCAAAAAGAAAAACCGGGGCGCTCGGCCTCCGGAATTGAAGGATAGCATGGGTTAAGGGTCAATTCCCTACTCGAAAGACACTTGGAGCGCGGTCTCGTCCGGTCCGAGTGGCTCGAATCGCGGCCTGAGCCGGGTGAAGGTCTCGTCGGCAATCGGCAGCACTCCCGGCTCCAGATTACGCCGCCGGATACGTCGCCACGCCTCCTCCTCGGGAAGCTCCAGCGCGTAAAACGTCAACGGTACGCCGAGCGCGGAAGCTTCCGCACGTAGGCCATCGCGGCCCCTGCGCGTCCAGAACCCGTAGTCGAGGATGACGTGAATGCCCAGGGTGACGGCACGTTTCCACTGGCCCTCCAGCACGGCGGTGACACGTCGGGAAGCGACCGGGAACTCCTCGGCATTCAGGTCAGGGCCGTACAGGGCGACGATCCACTCGTCGATGGTGAACCGCAGGGCGGGCAACTCGTGCTCCAGACGCCGGGCCAGCGTCGTCTTACCGCTGCCCATGTAGCCGTGCAGGGCGTGAATACCCGCCGAATGGACCGGGGATGCGAGGGACGACGGCACGTCTTTCCTCACCGCCCCCGCACCCGTTCCAGCAGAGCCGTATTGCGCTCCTCGCGCTGGCGGACGGCGGCCTTGTCCCACGCCGACGCCGAGCCCGCCGCGAAGAAGCGTTCGCGGGCACGGGTCAGGGCGGTGTAGGCGAGGTTGCGCGAGAGCATCGGCATGTGCGCCTCGTGCAGCACGCCGAGGACGGTACCCCACTCGCTTCCCTGCGCCCGGTGGACCGTCAGGGCGTAGCCGAGCTGGAGGTTGAACAGTTCGGCGCCCACCAGTTCCACCACGTTGCCGTCGAAGTCCACGGTCAGGCGGCCCCCCTCGGCCTTGAGGACCGTGCCCAGCGTGCCGTTGAAGACCTCGTTGCTGTAGTCGTTTTTCGTCTGCACCACCACGTCGCCGGGGCGGGCTTCACCCTCAGCGATGCGGGTGCCGCCCTCGCCGGGGTTGAAGAGGTTTTGCAGGTGATGGTTGAGCACGTCCACTCCGAGTGGGCCCTTCCGCATCGGGGTGAGGACCTGCACCCGCCCCGGCCCACCCAGTTCGCGCACCATCAGGGCGACGCGGCGGGCACCCACGTCGGGCTCGGTCTCGGTGAGATTCAGGCGGCGGTCCCCCCACTCCGGTGCCTGGCCGTGCAGCAGACCGTGGGCGGCGCGGATGATCGGGTTCTCGGCGGCTTGGCGGTACACGGTCGTCAGGCGGACGGTCGGCGCGGTGTGGGTGAGGGCGTGGAGGGGCAACCCGGCGTCCACGGGCGGAAGCTGATCCACGTCGCCCACCAGCAGCACCCGCGCTCCGGGCGGCACGGCGGCGAGCAGGGAGAGCATCAGCCCGTCGCCGCACATGCTCACCTCGTCCACGATCAGGAGGTCGTAGGGCGCGGGTTCGAGGTGGTTGTGCCGAAAGCCCGCCGGACCGTACCCGAGCAGGCGGTGGATGGTGGAGGCGGAACGGCCTGTCACCTCGCCGAGACGCCGCGCGGCCTTGCCGGTGGGGGCGCAGAGACCGACCTCCAGCCCCAGTTTCTCCGCAAGGTCGGCAACGGCCCGCGTGGTCGTGCTCTTGCCCGTGCCCGGCCCACCCGTCAGCACGACGAGGCGGTGGTCTTCGAGGAGGTCGAGCACGCGGGCCTGTTCGTCGGAGAGTCCCTTGGCGGCTCCACTCGGCACGATCCACTCATCCCCCCCGGGCGGCGTGGCGAGCAGGGTACGGATCAGTTGCGCGAGCTTCTTCTCAGCGCGCAGGACGTGGGGGATATAGATGCGGGACTTGCCATCCGGGGCCGGGTCGTCCGACAGGCGGCCCAGTTCGACGGCCGTTTCGACCGCGAGTCTGGCCTGCTCGGGCGAGACGCGGGTGTAGTGCGCCACCCCCCGCTCGGCCCGCTCGCGCGGCAAGAAACTGTGCCCGCCCTGCTGCGCCGCCTGCTGGAGGGCGTACACGGCGGCGGCGGTCAGGCGGCGCGGATCGTCGTTGGGAAGCCCCTGCGCGGCCCACAGCTTGTCGGCGGTCAGGAAGCCGATGCCCTCGACCTCGGTCAGGGCGAAGAGGTCGGCTTGCAGGCGTTCGAGCGCGGCCTCCCCGAAGTGCTTGACCGCCCGCTGCGCCTGGGAGATGGAGAGCCCCAGGCCCTGCAACCCGGCGAGCAGGCGGCGCTCCAGGCCCTGCTGGGACCAACTGGAGGTCATCTTGTGCAGGGTGCTTTGCGTGACGCCGGGCACCTGGAGCAGCTTCTCGGGCTCCCCCTCCAGAATGTCGAAGGCCGCCGCGCCGAAGGTCCTCGCAATCCGCCCGGCCAGCACCTTGCCGACGCCGCCCACCCGCGCTTCGAGGTAGGCGGCGATCCCAGCTTCCGTCAGGTCGGTGGGCTGGGCTTCGAGCACCATGTTCAGCACCCGGTACTGGTACCCGTACTCGCGGTGCTCCTCCATCAAGACCTCGGCGCTGAAGGTGTCCCCGGCCTCCAGGGGGGGCATCACGCCGATCACGGTGGCGTCGGGGTCCTCGCCCTCCGAATTGCGGAGTTTGGCGGTCATGACGGTAAAGCCGCTCTCGGCGCGGAAGCGGACCTTGTTCACGCCGCCCGTGACGCGGATGGGTTCGGGGGCGGGGGCGGCGGGCATGGCAAAGAGGATAGCGCCAGGGGCGGATTCTGTCTCAGGCGAAATGACGTCAGAGCACGCCGTCGTAGATGTCGTCGAGGGAAAGTTCGGCACCCAGACAGGGCAGGGGAATGAGCCCGCTCCCCGCGTACTCCGTCACGGTCCAACGCCCGCCCTCACGCTGATAGACGTACACCCGGCGTTCGGTCTGCTCGGCGATCAGGTAGGTCTGGAGGGAAGGCAGCGCGGTGTAGGCGTGGTATTTGGCGTTCCTATCGTTGTGGGCTGTGCTTCTGGACAGCACCTCGACGAGGATGCAGGGCGCAACCTTGAAATACGCCCCATCTTCACGCGGTTCACAGGTGACGGTCGTGTCCGGGTAGAAGTAGGAGAGGCCGTCGGCGGAGCGCACGCGCATATCGGCGGTGTAGGCACGGCACCCCACCTTCCGGGCAAGTGGACCGACGGCCAGAAGCACATTGACAACGATGCTGTCATGGCCGTCGCTTACTCCAGCTTGCCCGTGGAGCGGGTACACGAACCCATTCACATACTCCCGCTTGACCGGGCTGTCGGGCTCAGTGCGGAGGTACTCCTCCACGCTCATGCGCCGGAAGGCGGGGTCACTCATGCCCCTATGGTACGGCGGTGCGTCATGCTGGCGGCGTGCCCCTGCCCGAAAGCACCCTCACCGCGCGGACGGCGGAACAGGCGCGGCTCCTCCTCGATTTCGCCTCTCAGCGGGTGCTGGGTCCCACCATGCAGGGCGAGGTCAGCGCCGGGGAGGTGGCCCGCGACGCCGAGATGACCCTCAAGCGGGCCCATCACCGCCTCACGCGGCTGTACGCGGTGGGTTTGATCGGGGTCAACGGCGAGCCAAACGCGGCGGCAGGCCCGTCGAGCTCTACCGCGCCGCCGCGACCGCCTCCCGGGTGCCCTTCGAGCTGACCGAGGCCGATGACGTGCGGGACCTCCTCGCGGGCTGCACCGGCCCTTCGTGGACGCCTACCTGTCGCAGATCGCGGCCCTGACCCGGGACCACGTGCGTGAGATCGTGCTGGTCCTGAACGAACAGGGCAACTTCCCGTGAGCTACGGCGGCCCCAGGGACAGGAGCGAATTCTTCCGGGCTTTCGGGAGCGTCGGCGAGATGCGCCTCTCCCCCACCACGCACGCCGAGCTGGGACGGCGGCTGCGTGAGCTGAAGGACTGCGAGCAGGAGGAGCGCGAGGCCGAGGGCGCCGGGGACTGCCTGCTGGGGCTGATGTTCACGCCGGGGCGGCTACCGGAGCGGGAGGGGCCGCCTCGCGCCGCAGGATCAGTGCCCACACGCCCGCCCTCAGCAGCGTCAGCCCCCGCGCTGCCGGTCCGGTGCAGCACCAGGAAATTCAGGACGATGCCCGCCAGTGCGCTCCCCAGTGCACTCTGCGCCGCACCCGGCCACAGAGGAGAAAGTCGCGGTT
Source organism: Deinococcus aestuarii (assembly GCF_018863415.1). Lineage (NCBI taxonomy): Bacteria > Thermotogati > Deinococcota > Deinococci > Deinococcales > Deinococcaceae > Deinococcus > Deinococcus aestuarii. The sequence continues at coordinate 355,636 of NZ_JAHKSN010000001.1, forward strand.
CCAGAGCGTCTGCGGGGAGGCGGTCATGCCACAGCTTCGGGGAGGGGCTACTCCGCGGGACAGGGGCCACGGGGAGGAGGGGCCTTTGCGACGAGGGGGAAAGATCAGACGCTCCCCACCCGGACCCTCAATCGAGCACCACGCGGACAGCAACGGGCGTGTATTCCCGTTGGCGCCAGACCCGATACCACCCGGCGGGGAGGCGGATGGGCGCGTGCTCCTCGTGCGTCAGGGTCGCGTGCGCGGCGGTGACGTGCAGGTAGCGGTGCGGCCCCGAGCCGTCGTACAGGTGCGCGGCGTGCGTCTCCGCAATCCGGTGCGCGTGGCCGGTCGTCCCGCCGTGCGCCAGGGTCAGGTGCGGGGCGAGGTGGAGGGGGCCGGTGGGCGGCAGGGTCGCCTGCAAGAACACGTCGCCGTGACGGTAGAGAGAGGTGAGCATGGACGGCTCCTTCCAGGGAGGACGGAGAGCGTGAGACTCATCGCTATTACGTCTGTAACATAATCGGCGGAGGTTCCTCTGTCAAACTCTGTCGCGCTTCACAGGCTCCAAATCTCGTCCCCGTGCTATTTTTCCGTGATGCGCGTACTTCACACGGCGGACTTCCACGCCGGGCGGAATCTGAGGGGCCTCGACCGGACGCCGGAGGTGCACGGGGCGCTGGTGGAGATCGCGGGGCTGGCCCGCAGCGAGAAAGCCGACGCGGTGCTGGTGTCCGGCGACCTCTTCGACACGGTGAACCCGTCGGCGGAGGCGGAGGCGGCGGTCTTCGACTTCTTCCTGCGGCTGCGGGACGCGGGGATTCCGGCGGTCGTCATCGCGGGGAACCACGACTCCGCCGCCCGGCTGCACGGGCTGGCGGGCTTGCTGGGGTGGGTGGGCGTGCAACTCGTCGCCCAGCCGACGGCCAACCCCACCGACATGATCCGCACCCTGGAGACGAGGGGGGGCGAGACGCTGACGGTGGGGGCGCTGCCCTTCCTGTCCGAGCGGCGGCTGGTGAAGGCGGCGGACGTGATGGGCGGCGACGTGGGCGCGTGGCGGCAGAAGTACCGCGAGGGGATGAGCTTTTTCCTGCGGCGACTGGCGGGGGGCTTCCAGCCCGGCAGCGTGAATATGCTGATGCTCCACGCCACGATGGACGGCGCCGTGCCCAGCGGCTCCGAGCGCACCATGCAGTTCGACCTCACGAACGCCTACACCCTCTCGCCGCTGCAACTGCCGCCGGGGGCGCAGTACGTGGCGCTGGGGCACGTCCACAAGCCGCAGGCCGCCTCGGAGATGCCGCTCGCGCACTACCCGGGCTCGGTCATCCAGCTCGACTTCGGGGAGGGCGGCGAGAAGAAGCACGTCAACCTCGTGGAGGTGGAGGCCGGGCGCCCCGCCCGCGTGACCCCGATTCCCCTGGCGAGCGGGCGCGAGTTGCGGACGGTGAAGGTAGACCTGGAACATGTGGAGGCACGGCTGGGCAAGCTCGCGGACTTCGGCGGGCTGGTCAAGGTCGTTGTCCGGGCCCCCTCGGGGACGGCGATGCCGGGGCTCAAGGACCGGGTGCTGCGGATGGTGCCCAATACGCTCGCCGTCGAACTCGAAGCGGTGCAAGACGACCTCGCCCTCCCGGAGCTGAAGCGTGAGGGGCTGAGCCTGACGGAGCTGTACGAGCGGTTTCACCAGGAGCGCCGGGGCGAGTTGCCCGGCGACCTGCGCGCCGCTTTCAAGGAGGCCGACGAGGGGGCGCGGGGCGACGAGCAGGAGGAACGGGCGGAGGGGGTGAAGTGAGGCCCCTTCACCTCGAACTTCAGGGCTTCACCGCCTTCCGGCAGCACGTCTCTCTGGAATTCGGCGACCTCGAACTCTTCGCGCTCGTGGGACCCACGGGAAGCGGCAAGAGCAGCCTGCTCGACGCGATGACCTTCGCCCTGTACGGCAGCACGCCGAGGCTCGGGGAACGTGGGCTCGACGCGCTGATCTCACAGGGGGAGCGCGGGCTCTCGGTCAGCCTCACCTTCGAGGTGGGCGAGGAGGTGTACCGGGTGGCCCGGTCACGCGGCAGACGCCAGGCCGAGAACGAGGTGCGTCTGGAGCGGAAAGAGGGCGACCGCTGGGTGGGCCTGAGCGACGGGGGCACCAAGGGGATCAACGACCGCATCCGCCGGGTCGTGGGGCTCGACTTCCGCACCTTCTCGCGCTCGGTGCTGCTGCCGCAGGGCGAGTTCTCCCGGCTGCTGCACGGCACGGGCAAGGAACGGCAGGCCCTCCTGGGCGAGCTGATGGGCCTCGACCACGTGAAGGCCATGCACACCTTCGCGGGCGACCGGGCGAAGGAACTCAAGCACCGCTCGGCGAGCCTCCACGCCCTGCTGGAGGGGGAGTACGCAGGCGCGACCCCCGAGGCGGTGTCTGCCCTCCGCGCCGAGCGGGAAGCCGTGGACGGCGAGATCGAGCGGCTGGCGGAGGGGCGAGAGCGGTTGCAGGGCCAGGTCAACCGCCTGCGGGCCCTGGAGGGTGTCTGGACCGCCCGCGAGGACGCCGCCCGCAGGCTCAGCACCCTGGAGGCGCGGGCCGAGGGCGTGCGTGAGGGCGCCAAGCGGGCCGAGCGGGCGCGGCGGGTGGCGGGGGTGCTTCCCCTCCTCGACGCGGCGGAACGGGCACGGATCGCGGCGGGGCGCGAGGCGGGCGAGCTGGAGCGAGCGATGCAGGCGGAGGAGACGGCCCGGCGTGCGGTGGAGACCGCCGACCGGAGTTTGCAAGCCGCACAGGATGCCGAGGAACGCATCCCCGACCTCGAAACCCGCGCCGACGCCCTGCGCGAGGCCGAAGCCGATGTGGCGCGGCTCAAGCGGGCGGGCGGCACGCCCCAGACCACCCATGCCTCTCCCCTGCCCTGGGACGAGGACGCCCACCATGCGGCGAGGGAGGCGGCCCAGAAGCTCGACACCCTGCGCCGCGAGCGGGTGCAACTGGAGACGGAGAAAGCGGGTCTGACGGCCCAGAAGGCCCGCCTCACCGCCGATGAGCAGCTCCAGGCCGACCAGACGCTCGAATGGGGCCGGGTAGAGCGCGAGGGCAAGAGCGCGAAGGCCGACCTCGACGCCGCGAACGCGGAACTGGAGGCGGCCAGGCGGGAAGCAGGGCTCTCGGCGTACCGCGCCCACCTCCACCTCGGCGAGCCGTGTCCGCTGTGCGAGGGGACCGTGCGGACACTGCCCGAGGCGCCGAGCGTGAATCTGGAGGCGCTGGAGGGGCGCGTGAAGGCCCTCGACCGCACGCTGACCGACCGCCGCACCCGTTACCTCGAACTCAAGGCCGAACTCGCCGCCCGCAAGAAGACCATCGAGGCCAAACGCGCCGAGGTCGCCGACTGGGAGGAGGCGCTGAAACAGCGCGAGGCCGACCTGCGCCAGCTTGAGGCCAACATCTCTGGCGACCCGCACGACCTCGCCCTGCGGCTGCTCTCGGGTCTGGCACGGCGGGTGAGGGCGGCGGGGGCCGATCCGGCACGGGAACGGCAACGGCTCCTTACCGAGGTCAAGACGATTCGCACCCGTCTGAGCGAGGCGCAATCCGCCCTGGCCCGTGCCCAGAGTGCCCACGCGGCGGCACAGGCGACCCTGACCTCCGCCCGCGGTGCCGCCGACGCCCGCGCCCGGGAGGCTGGGGAGGCCCAGGCCGCCCTCGACGCCGCCCTCGCCAGCTTGAACCTCACCGCCGCCCAGGCCCGTGCCGCCGGGCTCCCCGAGGCCGATATTGCCGCGCTGGAGGGGGCCGCGCGGACACACGCCGCTCAAGTCGAGCAACTGCGGGCCCGCCTCGCCGAACTCGAACGGCAGCTCGGGGTGGAGCCCTTCGACCCGGCGAACTTGCGGCAGGCCGAGCGCGACCTCACGGCCACCGACGCGGCCCTCAACAACGCCCGCCAGCGCGCGGGGAGCCTCGCCGAGCAGGAACGGGGCGCCCGCGAGCGGCTGCGGCGCCGGGGCGAGATCGAGCGGGAGGCGAAGGAGGTCTCCCACGGGCTCGACACCTGGCAGACCCTGGCGAACACCCTGCGGGCGAACGAGTTCCAGCAGTATCTCCTCGCCGAGGTCGAGGCGCGGCTTCTCACCGGGGCGGGCACCCTTCTCTTCGACATCAGCGACGGGCGCTACCGCCTCGCGCTGGAGGACGGCGAGTACGTCGTGCAGGACCTGTGGAACGCGGGCGAGACACGGGCGGTCAAGACCTTATCGGGCGGCGAGACCTTCCTCGCCAGCCTCTCGCTCGCCATCGCCTTGAGCGACTACCTCGCCGGGAACAAGATTCTGGGCGCCCTCTTCCTCGACGAGGGCTTCGGCACCCTCGACCCGCAGGCGCTGGAGGCGGTGGCGAATGCGCTGGAGAACCTGCGCACGCAGGGCCGTATGGTGGGCGTGGTGACCCACGTGGAGAGCCTGTCCGAGAGGCTGCCCAGCCGCCTGATCGTCACGAAGAGCGTGGCAGGAAGTAGCGTGCAGCGGCTGGACGGGTGAGAGGTGACGTTCAGCGAGGAGACGACCTGGGAGGGCCGACCTGTTCGCGTAACGTGGCTGCCTGGCTACCGGCCACAGCCGCATGACAGCGTGACGCAGGTGAGCGGCCTGTGCTTTACCGGAGACGGTCACATCGTTCTGGTCTCGCAGGACGGGAACACGTGGAGCCTTCCGGGGGGCAAACCCGAGGGAGACGAGACGTGGGAGGAGACGCTGCGGCGCGAGGTCGCGGAGGAGGCGTGCGCCGAGGTGCTGGACTGCCGACTTCTGGGAGCACAGCGGGTCGAGGGATTGACGCCTGAGCCCTATGACCAGCTCCGCTTCCGGGCGCGGGTCGGCCTGCATCCCTTCCGCCCGGCGTTCGAGACGCGGTACCGAAAAGTCTTTGCTGTCGAGGACTACGCCCGCGTCCTCCCGTGGGGTGCAGGCGCCATCGGGCAGGCGCTGTTGAGACAGGCGCTCGACCCGTAACCGCCTGCCGAGCGCACCTGCGGCCACATCGAACCAGTCGAGGTGGTCTACTGCTCCCCGTGAAGAACACTCGCGTGTGACTTCTGCTCGTTCCCGGCCTGCTGTCCTCGTGCGCGCCCTCCACGCAGGTTTCCCTGGCCGCCGATGTTCCCTCCGCCCGGGTCGTCAGCATCTCCGGCGGCTACCGGCTGTCGAGCACCTTGGTACCCCCGAGCGAGGTGACGGCGCAGACACTCGATACGGCTTACGTCACCTTTCCCGAGTGCTCGGCCGCCGCGGTCGCCGTCCCGGACGTTCGCCGCCTCGGCCCGGACGCGGCTCTCCAGACTTGTCGGTCGGGAGATCAGGCGCTCACGCGGGGTCGGCAGACGGCTCTCGTGGTCTTCAGCGTGTTCCTCGCCCGGGTCATCGGGCAGGTGGGCAACACGCTCCAAGACGCGTTCACGGGTTCGCGGTAGCTGGCGACCCCTTCTCAGCCCGAAGAGGAAGACAAAGGATCAGGTGTTCTCGTCCTCGTCCGCCTGCCCGGTGCCCCCCACGGTGGGAATGACCGGAACGCCCATGCCGGTGCCGGTGACGGTCCCGCCCGCACCGCCCAGGCCCGTCGGCGGAATGACCACGCCGCCCTGCGTCCCGCTGTCGTCCGAGGTGCGGGCGGGGTCGAGGTTACCGCTGTCGCGCTCGATCTCCTCGACGGACTTTCCGAGTGGGGTCGTGTCTTCCATCATGGGAAACCTCCTGGGGGTGACGCTGCGCTCAGCCTACGGGGCCGGGCTGTGAAGTTGGTGGGGAGGGAATCAAGCACGGGCGGTGCACACGGCCACCGCGCCAACCCACCGCTCAGTGCCTCCCCCCCACCGCCTCCTCCGCCTGCCGGATGCTCAGCACGCGGCTCGCCCCCGTCTGGTCCGTCGTCACGCCCCACAGCGCGTGGGCCACCTCCATCGTCGCCTTCTGGTGGGTGACGAGCAGGAACTGGGCGCCGCGCGCGGAAAAGCGTTCGAGGAAGGCGGTGAAGCGGCGGATGTTGGCCTCGTCCAGCGGAGCGTCCACCTCGTCCAGCACGGCGAGGGGAAGACCACCCGCACTCCCTTCTCCGCCCGCGTGGTTCAGCGCGAAGAGGAAGCCCAGGCCCGCCATCGTCCGCTCGCCCGCCGAGAGCAGGCTCATCGAGCGGGTGCGCTTGCCCTTCGGCTGCACGGCGAGGCGCAGGCCCGTCAGGCGTCCCGACTCGCCCCACTCGGGTTCGAGGTCGCCCTGGCCGCCCAGGAGTTCGGCGGAATACTCGCGGAAGGCGGCGTTCACCCGGTCGAAGGCGGCGCGGGTGGCGAGGCCCTCGGCCTCCTCCAGCTCGGCGAGGTGGGCGCGCAGTTCGGCGGCGGCCTCCGAAGCGTCGTTGAGCTCGTTGCTGAGGCGTTCCAGCTCGGCGCTCTCCGCCGCGTGGTCGGCCTCGGCGCGGGCGTTGACGGGGCCCAGGGCTTCGAGGTCGGCGCGGGCGCGGCTGAGCTCCGCCGTCCACTCGCGCGGGGTGCCGGGCGGGCTGCACCCGTCGGGCAGGGGTTCGAGGCTGCCCTCGCGGCGGGCGATCAGGAGCCGGAGGTCTTCGAGGCGGGCACGGACCCTGTTCTGCTCGCCGATGACCGAGGTGTAGGCCTGGGCCGCCGCCTCCCTTTCCCGCTCGGCGCGGGCCAACTCGTGCTCGTCCAGGGTGCCCAGGGCCGCCTCGCGCCTCTGGACCTCGGCGGCGGCAGTGGACAGGTGAGCCCCCTGGGCCTGGGTCGCCTCGGCGTTCGCGTCCAGTCTCCCCCGCAGATCGGCGGCGCGGGTGCGCGCGGTGCGGAAGGTGCGCCACGCCGCGTCGAGTTCGCGGGCGAGCGCGAGGGCTTCCAGGGCCCCCCGCTCGCGGGCCCGCTGCCCCTCGGCCTGGGTGCGGGCCCCGAGGAGGGAGGCTTCGAGTTCGGCGGGGCCCGCGAGCGGGTCGGCGAGGGGTGGGGGGGACGATTCGGCGCTCACGCGGGCGAGCAGGCGGTCCCGGTTGGCCCCCAGGCTGCGGGCCTGCGCCTCCAGTTCGGTCACCCGGCGCTCGGCCTCCCGTTCCTCCCGAGCGGCACGTTCGCGGGCGGCGAGGAGGGCGTCGTGCGCGCCCTCCTCGGCGAGGGTGGCCTGGACCTTTTTCAACTCGGCCTGGAGGCGGGCGGTCTGCCGGTCCGTCTCCTCCAGCTCCGCGTCGATCTCCCCAAAGCGGCGCTGGTCGGCGAGGACGCTGAACCCCGCGTCGCGCAGCCGTCCCCCGGTGATCGCGCCGCCCGCTTCCAGCAACTCCCCCTCCAGCGTGACGAGGCGCGGGCGGCCCTGGTGCGCGCGGGCGATCCGGTTCGCGGCGCGCAGGTCCTCCACGACGAGGGTGTCGGCCAAGGTCGCCTCGCCCACCAGGGGCGGGTCCGCCCCGCACAGGTCGGCGAGGTTGCCGATCACGCCGGGCTCGCGCAGGAGGAGACCGTCGCGGCGGGGCCGGGCGCGGATCAGGTCGAGGGGGAGGAAGGTCGCCCGGCCCCCCACCCGCTTGAGTTCCCCGATGATGGCGCGGGCGTCCTCGCCGCTTTGCACGACGATCTGCTCCAGGCGGCGCCCCAGCGCGGCGGTGACGGCGGTCTCGTACTCGGCGGGAACGGTCAGGAGGTCGGCGACGGAACCGACGATGCCGGGGTGATCCAGCCGCAGGGCGTTGCGGGCGCCCTCGCCGTAGCGGGCGTAGGAATTCAGGCTCCCCTCCAGCCGCTCGCGCTCCCGGCGCAGGGGGGCGACACTCGCATGGAGACGGGCGAGTTCGCCGCCCAGGTGGCGCTCGTGGGCCTGGGCGTCCGAACGGCGGCCCGCCAGCGCCGCGTACGCCTCCTCGGCACGCTGGCGGGCGTGGGTGGCCGCCTCCACACGTTCGCGGGCGGCGCCCAGCGACTCCAGCGCCGTCTCCAGATTCCCCTCGGCACGCTCCAGCTCGGCCCCCAGGGTCGTGCGGCTGGCGTCCACCCGGGCGGCGGCCTCGGCGGCGCGGGCGGCGGCGGCGCGGGCGCGGGTGAGGTCGGCGTCGAGGGTGCGGGCGCGGCGCTCGGCGGTCTCGGCGGCGCTGCGGGCGGCGGTGACGGCGGCCTCCAGGGCAGGGAGGTCGGGCGCGTCCCCCGAGGGCGGGCTCTGGGGCAGGGCGGCGAGGTCGGCCCGCAACCGCTCGGCCTCGGCGCGCAGGTGGCCCGCGTACCGCTCCGCCTGGGCGTGGGCGTCCCGCGCGGCGCGCAGGGCGTCGAGGGCTCCGGCGAAGGCTTCCTGCCTCGCCCGGGCCTCCCCCACCGCGTCGCGGGCGGCGTCCACCCGGGCGGCGGCGGCCTGCACCCCGGCGGCGAGGACGGCGCTGCGGGCGGTGAGGGCGTCGGCCTCGGTCCGCGCCTGGGTGATTTCCCGCCCGAGCGAGGCCTGCCGCTCGCGTCTCAGGGCGTCCTCCAGGGTGAGGACCCGCAGGGTCAGGGCGCGGTGGGTGCGGGCAGCTTCGGCGGCACGGGCCAGACGCCCCACCTGCGCCGCCCGTTCCGCCTGTACCAGCCGCAGTTGCTCCAGGTGCCCGTCCGCCTCGCGCAGCCGCGCCTCGGTCTCCTGCCGGGCCGAGACGGCGCGCGACAGCCCGGCGGCCTCCTGCACGTAGCCCAGCAGGGTGCGTCCCTCCGCCCCCACCACGCCGCTCACCTCGCCCTGCCCGATGACGGCGAGACCGCCCGGCCCCAGACCCGTGCCGCGCAGCGCCCCCTGCACGTCGCGGGCGCGGACGGGGCGGCCGTTGAGCTCCTGTTCGCCCGTGCCGTCGCGGTACACCCGGCGGGTGACGTTGACGCGGCCCTCCGGGGTCTGCAACTCGATCTGCACCTCGGCGAGTCCGAGCGGGGCCTTGCCGCCGCTGCCGTGAAAGATCAGCTCGGTGCCGCGCCCGGCCCGCAGCTCGCGCGCCCGGGCCCCGTGGGTCGCCCAGCGCAGCGCCTCCACCACGTTGCTCTTGCCGCTGCCGTTCGGGCCGATGACGGCGGACACGCCGGGACCGAATTCCAGGCGGGTGCGGTCGGCGAAACTCTTGAACCCTTGCAGGATGAGGCTGTGGAGCATGGGCGGGATGAGGGCCAGAGGGATCAGGCCGCGTCGGCGCTCCTCACGAGTCCGCGCAGTCCTGCCGGGTGTAGGGCTCGCGCAGGTCGAGGTGGCCGAGCGTGTCGGCGTTCTGACCGTTCACCAGAAAGGTCACGTCCTGGCCGCGGGTTTCGAGCAGCGTGCGGGCGAGGGTACACAGCAGCATGCGCTCGCCGCTCGTGCCGTACTTGAGCCCCTGGTAGGCGGCGGGCAGGTTGACGTAGTAGTGCCCCCCGCGCAGCCACACGCGCGGGGCGGGGGTGCCCTTCGGCACGACGGCCAGCGCCCCGGAGGCGGTGGGCCCGTTCGCCCAGGCGTTGACGGCCGCCTGCGCGACGGCGCCCGGGTTTTCCTGAAGCACCTGCACGGTGCGCGTCTCGGGCTTGAACGTCTGGACCTGCGGGTCGGTGAAGTAGACCTTGACCTGCACGCCCCGCTTCTCGGCGAGTTCTAAGGCCGGGGCGCGCGGCGTCTCGGGGGGCCGCTGCACCTCCTGGTAGGCGTAGGCGGCGGCGCCGAGCAGCGCGACGCTCACCACGTTGAACAGGGAAAACAGCCGCCTCACTGCCGTGCCCCGCCCGCCGGGGTCGCCCGCCCGGCATTCGACGCGCGCGCCGTCAGGTACGTCGCCACCGAGCGCGCCACCGCCACCGACATCGCCTGGAGCCGCTCGTCCACCCCCAGGTTCGCGCGGTCCCCGGCGTTCCCCGACCAGCCGAGTTCGAGGAGCAGGGCGGCCTGCGGGGCCTCGCCGAGCATCAGGGCCCGGCGGACGTTTTGCTGCCCCGCCGTCACCCCGCCGCCGCGCAGCTCGCCGCGCAGCAGTTCCGAGAGGCGCCGGGTGCCCCCCGGCCCGCCCACCGCGAGGTTGCCGTAGGGAGGCTGCGCGCCGCCGCGCACCGCGTTCACGTACTGCGAGGCCGCGCGGCCCGCGGGCTCGTACACGGTCACGCCGCCGCGCGGCGAGCCCGGGAAGCGACCCAGGTCGAGCGCGAGGTACACGTCGCTGCGCCGGGCCAGGGCGAGCTTCTGGTTCAGCCCCAGGGCGGACCCCGCGTCGCGCGTCACCTTGACCTGCCACCCCGCCTCGTTGAGGAGGGCGGCGGCGCGGCGGGCCACCTCCAGCGTCACGTCGCGGCCCAGGCCCGTCACCCGCGCGGGGTCGAGCACGATCAGGGGGCGGGTGATGCGGTCGAGCAGGGCGGGCGTCGTGCGCGGCACCCCCGGCCCCACGTCCACCACCAGCCGCGCGCCGCCGGGCCGGACCACCCGGTAGACGCGGTACCCGCTCCCCTGCGGCAGGGTGAAGCTCAACGTCAGGTCGTCGCCCCGGCGGGCCACCTCCGCGCCCGGCACGAACGCGCCCCGGGTGGTGTAGCGCCGCGCCTCCCCTTTCACGCCCCGCAGGGTGACGGTGACGGTCGTGCCGCGCAGCTCGTCGGTGACGGCCGTGTCCCGGGTGAGATCGAGGACGAGGCGGTCGCTGTCCGCCCCCGCGCGGCTGCTCACCCCCTGGAGGGTGGCGGGCGTGATCTTGAAGGTCCCCGTCTCGTAGCTGGCGCCCAGGCCCCGCGCCAGGGTGTCGAGGGGCAGGTAGACGTTGCCGTTCACTAGCGTGGCGGTGCGGGCCTGCACCCGCTCGGTGTCGAGCTGCACGGTGTTGAAGTCGGTCGTGGCCCGCCCCTGGTCCTCGTCGAGCGGCAGCAGGAGGGTGTGCCCGAAAGCCTCGACGCGGACGATGGTGCCCGCGTTCTCCACCTCCTCCTGGGTGACCCGCATCACGCCGCTCAGCACCTGCTCGCTGGCGTACTCGGCGCCGTAGAGGTCGATGCTCTGGACCTGAGTTCCAACCAGATTGAGCCGGTTGAAGGTGATCTGCGCGCCCGCCAGCCCCGCGCCGAGCAGGGCCGCCGACAGCAGCAGGGGCCCGGAGAAGCGGCCCAGGAAGCGTTTCTCCCGCCCGCTCACAGCTCGCGCAGCTCCCGGCGCAGGGTCTTTTCCGCCTCCGCGCGCCGCTTGTCGTGGAGCTGCTTGCCCCGCGCGAGGGCGAGTTCCACCTTGAAGACCCGGCCCTTGGGGTACAGCCGGGTGGGCACCAGGGTCAGGCCCTTCTGGTCGAGAGAGCGGCGCAGCTTGCCGATCTCCTCGCGGTGGAGCAGCAGGCGGCGGGTGCGGCGGGGCTCGTGGTTGTTGTAGGTGGCTTCCGTGTAGGGGGGGATATAGAGGCCTTCGAGTTCGACGTTGCCGCTGACCACCCGGGCGAAGGCGTCGCGGAAGTCCACCCCGCCCGCGCGCACGCTCTTGACCTCGCTGCCCGTCAGGCTGATGCCCGCCTCGAAGCGGTCAAGCAGCTCATATTCGTGGTGCGCGCGGCGGTTCGTGTACACGCGGGGCATTCTAGCAGGGAGGGGTCGGAGGCAGGGGGGCGGCGCACCTTCCGGCGGGGCCCCCGCTCACCGCAGGGTCGCCGCCACGACCACGGGCTGCGCATTCGGCCCCTCGAAACCCGGCGTATAGGCGCGCAGCACGAAGACGGCCCGGTTGCCCCGCACGTCCACCCGCTCCAGCGCGTAGCGGGCGGCGCACTCCCGGGCGGCGGGCAGGCGGCGGTCGAGGTGGACGGTCTGCCCCCCCACCTCCAGGGTGAACCCGGCGGGCCCCTCGCCGGAGGGGAGCAGGTCCCGGTAGCGGCAGGAGGACGGCAACGCCCGCACGCTCAGCCGCACCGGCACCGGGCGCGTCCACAGCCGGACCGGAATGGTGGCGCTCGTTCCGGCCCGCACGCCCTCCGTCCACCCGGGCGCCTCGACCGGGAAGGGGCGGACGTACACGGGCCGCGCGGTTCTTCCCGGCGTCAGGCCACTCCGGGCGAGGAGGGGGCGTTCACCGGCCAGGAGCGAGCCGACCACCTCCTCCACCGTTCCCGTCTGGGAGGTCCGCGTCACCTCGCGCAAGGTCCGGCCCGTTCCGGTGTCCACGACCGTCAGGCCCGCCGTGCTGAAGCCGCTGCCGTCCCGCACGCCGCCCGTGACGACCAGGGCCCGCGCGCCGTCCGGGGAGAAGGCGACGCGCCGCACGTCGGGGCGGTCCCCCGCCCCGGCGAACGACGCGAGGGCGAGCAGGGCCAGCGTGAGGCGACGCATGGATCAGCGTACCCGGTCCGGGGGGAAGCGGCGGGGACTCAGGGGCGGAAGCGGACGCTGGCGAGCACCTGGCTGAACAGGGCGCTGCTCTTCGCGTACCGCTCGGGCGTGTCGGTGACCTGGAAGGAGTAGAGGTTCTTCGCCCCGTTGCCGAACCAGATGCGCACGCGCACCGCCGTCTGCCCGCCCGTGATGAGGTATTCGCGCTCGACGCCCTTCACGCCCCCGTAGGTCACGTTGCGGCCCCGGAAGAGCTTGACCTTGCCCCCCGTCTGGGTCACCCCCGCCTCGAAGTTGCGGAACTCCTGCTTGAGTTCGGGCGTCCGGCCGTCCTTGGACACGTAGAGCAGGCGGATCAGGGTGGCGGGCGGCGTCTTGGCCGACACGACGCTCACGCCGCCCGTGCCGTCATTGAAGTTGGCGCCGAGCCACCCCCGGGGCAGGCTCACCGTGAAGGGCAGCTTGGGGTCCGTGAAGGGCGCGAGCGTCTGGGCCCCCGCGCCCCCCGTGAGGACACTTCCGGACAGGGTGACGGCGGCGAGGGCGAGGGCGAGCGGGGACTTCATACCCGGCACCGTAGCGCAGCCGGATGAGGGCCCGCCATGCCGGGCGTCAGCGGGCGATCACCGCGAATCTCACCTCACGCACCCCCGCCGCGTGCAGGGCGCCTTGGCAGGCGAGCAGGGTACTCCCGGTCGTCAGCACGTCGTCGAGCAGGAGCACCGGGCCGGGGGGCAACCCGCGCGCGTCGGCGGCGAAGGCCCCGGCGAGGTTCGCCCCCCGCTCTTGCGCGTGCAGCCGCGCCTGCTGCCCGGTCGCGCGGGTGCGGCGCAGGGCCGGGACGGCAGGCACGTTCAGCGCGGCGGCGACGGCTCCGGCGAGCAGGGCCGCCTGATTGAAGCCACGCTCCCGCTCACGGGCCGGGTGCAGGGGCACGGGGACGACGGCGCGAATGTTCCACTCGGGTGGAACCCCCGCCGCCAGCGCCCCGCCGAGGGCCCCCGCGAGGTCCCGCGCGCCGCCGAACTTCAGGGCGCGCACGGCCCGCCGGGTCACCCCCCGGTAGGGCCCCAGGGTGACGAGGTGCCCCTCGGGCCGCGGCCACAGCGGCGAGTACGCCTCCACCCGGGGCACGAGGCGGGCGCGGCACGCGGCGCACAGGCCCGCCTCCCGCCCGAGCTGGGCGTCGCAGCCGGGGCAGGGGCGGGGAACGAGGGCGCGCAGGAGGCCCGTCAGCGCGCCCACCCTAGACCTGCCCGGCGGCGGCGAGTTCGTCCACGAACAGGGGGGGCGTGGTGGCCTCCACCCGTTTCCACACGCCCGCCAGCGCGTCGGGGTCGAGCATGGGCGCGGCGAGGGTGAGGCAGGTCAGGTGGTGGGCGCACACCAGCCGCACGCCCGTCTCGCCCAGCCGCCCCTTCTCGGCGGGGGTGAGCAGGGCCGCGAAGGCGTCGGGGTCGCCGAGGGCCGGGTGGCTGCCCTGGCGGATCGCCCCCCGCAGGAAGGCGGCCACCTCGGCGGGGTTGAGCCAGAAGCCGAACATCAGCTCGTCGGACAGGGCGTCGAGCCGCCGCATCCGCAGGGGATCGAGGCCCTTTTTCACGAGCCCCCGCGCGAGGTCCTGCCGCTCCAGGCGCCGGGCCGCGTACCCGGCGAGGGTGAGCGGCTCGCCCGGCGGGGCCACCCGGCCTCCCACGGCGGCGCGCAGGCGGTACGCGAGCACGTACCCCTGAAATTCGAGCAACATCTCGTTGACTCCCCCCCCAGTTGCCCCGGCCCCAGTCACGCCGGGCATTCTAGGAAGGCGGGACGGCGCAACACCGTGAGCAGTGGCCCGGAGCGGTGGGCCGGGAAACCCTCAAGGCTCCCCGTGCCCGCCGTCCAGCTCGGTTTCGAAGGCGCGGATCAGCGCCTTGGGGATACGGGCCACGCGGTCTTGCGCCCCGTCGCGGTAGGAGACCTCCAGCGTGTCGCCCGGCCCCTCGAAGGCGGCGCGGGAGGCCTGGGCGTCGGCGTTCGTGGTGCCCTCCAGCCGGAAGGTCCTGCCGTCGGTGTAGGTGATGACGATGCTGGCCACACCGCAGGGTACCCCTTCATCCCTCCTTAAACTGCCTGCCGGCGGGGGGGCACGCCGGGGGAGCGGGACAAAGGCCACCGGGCGCCCCTCTAGGCTGGACCGGACGCGACAGCTTACGAGGTCCGGCGCCGCGAGGGTGGCGGCCGGGCAGGCGACCCCCGCGTGAAGGAGTGAAGACGAATGCAGTTGCTCAGGCAGGCCCACCAGTTCGAATACCGGGACCACCGGGGCGTGGACCGGCTGGGCGTGGTGGACGTGTGGACGAGTTTCGGCGGGGACGAGGCCGTCCTCGTGCTGCGTGACCTCGCGCAGGAGGGGGCCCCGGAGCAGGCGCGGCGGGCCCTTCACACCCTCACCCACACCTGGCTGCCCTATCTGCTGCGCCCCGACGCCAGCCTCGCGGTGCTCGTGCTGCGCCCGCGCGAGGACGGGGACGCCAAGGCGCGCGGCTTCGTGCTGCCGCTCAGCGCGTAGGGGCAGACGGGAAGCCCGGGGCCCGTTCCCGAGGGGGAGCAGCCCGCGCGCTTTTGGCCCCTATTCCAGCACGTACTTCACCCCCTCCTCGAAGGCCACGCGCTCCACCGCCGAGCGGGGCAAGACGGCGTTTTTGCGCCACGGCATCCACTCCGTCGCGCCCGTCGCCGAGCGCAGGAAGCCGTGGAGCCCCACCTCCACGCTCCGCGCCTCCCCCTGGAGCCAGGCGGCGAGCAGGGCGCGCACGGCCCCCGGGTCGCGCAGGGGCCCGGTCAGGCGCGCGGAGGGCACCGGCCCCCCCGGGTCGCGGTGCGGGGCGTACAGGTCCACGGTGAACCCCTCGGCATGGCGCAGCACCGTCAGCGCTTCCTCGCGCGGCAGGGGGTGGACAAAGGTCACGTGCAGATCGAGGTCGAAGCCGCGCACGCCCTTGTCGGTGCGGCTGCTCGGCTGCCTGGGGTCGGGGGGCCGGGTCATGCGCGCAGGGTAACGCCCCGGGGGCGAAAGGGGCGTGGAGCCCAAATCTTGACTAAATTAGTCAGGATGTTCAGGATTGGGGGCATGAAGCCAGCCTTGACCCTTCTCACGCTCATCCTGACGGTTTCGGGCGGAGCGCAGGCCGCCCCGCTGGGCGGCGTCAAGACGTACCTCGACGGCAAGTTGAGCGTGCAGGCCGCCGGAACCGCCGGTCTCGTGCGGGGCGCCGACCGCTACTACGCGCTGGCGAAGGCCGTGAACTTCGACTACCGGAGGCTCGCCGCGCAGCCCGGGCCGGTGCGCGCCGCGTTGCAGGAGGCCCGGGCCGGGTGGACGAAGGCGAGCCCGGCGTACGAGGACATCGAGGGCATCGTGGCGGGGGTGGAGGGGCTCAGCGACTTCGACCTGATCCTCGACGCGGGCACGAGCGCCGCCGAGGGGGGCGAGGACGTGGTGCCCTTCGACCTGAAGTTGCCGAGCGGCAGGGTGCTCGCCAAACCCGGCAACCTCTTCGGGGTGAACGAGGCGGCGCTGTGGGGCACCGTGAAGGCCTTCGGGAGCGGGGTGCCCTTCGACGTGGACGGCAACGGGCGGATCGACTTCGGGGACGGGTTGCCCGACGCGAACGTGCTGAAGGCCGCCGCCGCCGAGCTGAACCGGCAGACGCTCTCTTTGCGCAAGGCCGCCGCCGCCTGGAAGCCCACGCAGGCGGACGTGTTCGGGGCGCTGGCGGGCAACGTGCCCACGGTGGGCCCGGTGTTCTTCGAGAACTGGAAGACCAGCCGCTTCGTGCTGGGGGACCGCAGCCGCCGGACCGACTTCGTGGTGATCTCGCGCCTGTCGGACCTGGGCGGCAACGTGCGCTCCTGGCAGGCGATGTACGCGGGGCTCAGGCCGGACGTGCGGGCCAAGAATGCCGCTCTCGACGCCCAGATCACCTCGGGCCTGAACGACCTCGCCGCCTTCGTGACCCGGCTGGAGCGGCTGGAGCGCACCCGGCGCTTCACCCCCGAGCAGGCGGACACCTTGCAGGAGGAGGCGCAAAACCGCGCGACCGCGATCACGGGCCGCCTTACCCAGGCCGCCGCCCTCCTCGGCGTGAAGGTCGAGTGATGAGGCGCACCCTGATCGCCGCGCTGGGGCTCGCCGCCCTCTCCCCCGCCCTGGCCGCCGACTACGCCACGCCCGCCGAGACGCTGCGCTCCCGACTCGCCGACGCGCAGATCGAGGTGACCTTCGACCGCGTGCAGGCCGCTGAGCTGGTCCGGGAGGCGAGGCAGGCCGCCGCCGAGTTGCGTCCGGCGCTGGCCGCCGTGAATCCCAGGGCCGCCGGGGACGTGGAGGCCGCCCTGCAAGAGGCGGTTCGTGCGGCGACGGCAGGCGACGAGGCAGGCCTGGCCGCCGCCCGTGCCCGCGCCTGGACCGCGCTGCTGGCGGGGACGTACACGGGCCTTGAAAAGAGCATCCGGGCTGGAGACGCCGCCTCCGCCCGCGACTGGCTCGCCGCCCGCGAGTTCCGCACCGCGAGTGCCTTCACCCGCCTGAGCGCCGACGCCACGGGGGCGGTCGAGGCGCTGGGAGCCGGGAAGCTCACCCCGGGGGCCGCTCTGGAGGCCGTGCGCGCCGACGTGCTCGACGGCTACCAGGCCCGGCTAGGCGGGGCGCTGCGCGACCTGGAGACGGCCCAGGCGCAGGGCTGGCGGACCCGGAGCGCCGAGCAGGCCGCTCTGGCGCGCGGTTACTTCGCCCTCCTCGCCCCCGCTTACCGGGAACAACGGGGAGAAGCGCGGCTGGCCCGCCTTGAAACGGACCTCGCCGCCCTCCCTGCCTCGCTCCCCCGCGTGCAGGCCGACCTCGAAGGCTTCCGCGCCGCCCCCCTCTCCGCCGCCGAGACCCGGGCGCGGGCGGGGCAGGTCACCCGCTTCCTCGCGCTCGTGCCCGTGGAGTACGGGCGGGGCGTGAAGCTCAGCGGCGGGACCCCGGTTGTCACGAGCGACCTGGAGGTCACCGAGGCCAAGACCTTCCTGACAGGCGCGCGGGCCGCCTTCACCGACCTGGCACCGCTGCTGCCCGCAGGAACGGACGCGAAGAGTCTGCGCGCGGGCTTCGCCGGGCTGGAGGCGGGCCTGGACCGCGCCGCCGCCCACCGGGACGCTCCCGCTCCCGCCAGCATCGAGGCGGACGTGAACGCGCTGCTGGGCCAGGTCCGCTCGGCCTTCCCCGCCGCGTGGCAGGCGCACGACGCGAATGCCGACCTCGGCGTGATCCGCACCCAGCTCGACGCGGTGGTCTCCGCCGCCGAGGCCGGGGACTGGGCCGCCGCCGAGACCGCCCGCCTGGACGCCTACGCCACGTTGGAGAGCGGCGCGGAAGCCCGCATCGCCGTTTTCGCCCCCGACCTCAAGCTGCGGCTGGAAAACCTCTTCTGGAACGGCCAGGGCCCGCACGGCTTCGCCCGGCTGATCCGCGAACGGGGGGACGTGGCAAGCTTCCGCGCGACCCGCGCCGAGCTGGAAGACGGCCTGCGCGAGACCGCCCGGATGCTGGGCACCGAGGTCGCCCCCGCCGCCGTGGCGACGAACGCGGGTGTGATCGTCTTCCGCGAGGGGCTGGAGGCGGTGCTGATCCTCGCCGCGCTGATGGGCAGCCTGCGCCGCCCGGAGGTGAGGCACCTGCGCCGCCCGATGTGGCTGGGCGCCGCCGGGGCCTTTCTCGCCACCGCCGTCACGTGGTTCGTCCTGAGCGGCACCCTGGGCCTCTTCGCCCGCTACGGCGAGAAGCTGGAGGCGGTCGTCAGCGTGGTCGCCATCGCCGTGCTGCTGCTGATCATGAACTGGTTCTTCCATCAGGTGTACTGGACCGACCGCATGGCCGCCTTCCAGAAGCACAAGCACGGCCTGACGGTGGGCGGGGTGGCGCAGACCGGGCAGTGGATCGGGCTGGCGGTGCTGGGCTTCACCTCCATCTACCGCGAGGGCTTCGAGACGGTGCTGTTCCTGCAATCGCTGGTGCTGCAATCGGGCGTAGCCCCGGTTCTGACGGGCACCGGGTTGGGCCTTATCAGCGTGGTCGGCGTCGGCGTCCTCGTCTTCGCCCTGCAAGCCCGCCTCCCCATGAAAAAGCTTCTGGTGTGGACGGGCATGATGATCTGCGCGGTGCTCGCCGTGATGGTGGGCAACACCGTCCACGTCCTGCAACTGGTGGGCTGGTTCCCGGTCCACCCGCTGGGCTTCGAGTTCCCCTCGTGGGCGAGCCTGTGGCTGGGCATGTACCCGACCTGGGAAGGGATCATCGCGCAGGTCGTGGCCGCCATCGCCGTGGTGGGCAGCTACTTCGCCGCCGAGGCCGTGAAGACGCGGCAACTGGAGGCCAAGCGGCGCGAGGCGCGGGGGGCAGCGGGAACGCCGAGCACGCAGCCCTGAGCGGGGTTTCAAGAGGAAGGCCGGGTGGGGATGCCCGGCCTTTCCTTTGCTCTGTTATCTCCCCAGCCCCTCACTGAAGTCCACCTCTGCGCCCCATTCCGGGTGGTCGATCAGGGGGTTACGGTTGCCCTGCCGCTCGAAAATGGCCGCGTTGCGGTGCCGCTCCCAGTCGCCGGGCGGGTCGGCCCCATGCCACGCGAGGAGGGTCCCCAGGTGTCGCTCCCCGTACTGGCGCACCACGCCGGGGTAGCGCAGCAGGAAGTAGAGGGTCGCGCGGGCGGCGGCGCCCTTGCCGTGGGCGGGCTCGAACTCGCCAGGATCGCGGCGGCCGCAGTCGGAGCGCAGGGCCTCGCCGTAGTCGGGGAAGTCGAAGTACGGGGTATTCCCCCGGAACGAGTTGCAGTCCGGCTCGCAGGCGAAGAGGTGGTGCAGGTCGCCGCGCATCGGCTCGCGCTTCCCGAACCACGACTGGGGGACGACGTGTTCGCAGTTGTAGGGGATGGCGTCCTCCAGCGCGTCCACGCCCAATCCCTCCCGGGCGGCGAGGGTGAGGCGGCGCTCCCGCGCGGTCCGGTCGGCGGCGATCAAATCCTCCGGCGCGTGCTCACGGGCACTGTAGAGGCTCCGGAGCTTCCCGTCCGGCCAGAGGTCCACCCAGGGGTACACCTCGTCCGCCGGATCGTAGCCGGGCGTTCTCGCGTGTGTCCGCCGCACGAGTTCCGCGAGGGCCAGGAAGCGGGTCTGGGGCGTGCCGTCGGTCGGGAGGCCCGCGTAGTACGCAGCCGCGTGCTCTTCATCTTTGGGGTCGAGGTAGGGGCGGTCGGGCGTGACGGGCCGCCGGGCCTCTCCCCCGCCCACCCGCAGGCGCAGGGTGACGGGCACGCTCGCCACGCCGTCCGGGCCGACGCTGAGGGCGCCGAGGTCGAGGACGGGGGCCGCCTCGGTGGGAGGGGACGAGGCGACGGGCGAGCCCACCACGGGCGGGCGGTTGGCGGCGAGCACCTCGGCTATGAGCGCGTTGCCCGCCGCGCCTTGCCGGGTGCGCAGGTCCTCCACGATCCGGCTGACCCTCACCCCCTCGTTGGCGATCCAGTCGATCAGCGTGTCGGGGTCGCCGGGCCTCGCGGGCTGGCCGTCGCGGCGGAGCGTCCGGCCCTGGCTGTCCGTGCGGGGTACGCCGCTGTGGTGCAGGGCCACGACCTCCCAGGTGTCGTTGAAGACGGGGCTGCCGCTCGACCCCGGCGCGGTGTCCGTCTCGTAGTGCAGGAAGTCGGGGAGGAGGTCCACCAGCCGGTTTTCCCGCAGCGCGACCTGCTTGGGCTCGCCGGAAGGGTGCTGAACGATGCTCAGCGCCTCGCCGACGAGGACCTTGCCCACCGTGCCGATCAGGGGCAGCCACCCGAAGGCGGAGGTGTCCCCCTGCACCGCCACGAGCGAGTAATCCAGCGTGTCCGAGGTCAGAAAGAGCGTGTCGGGGTCGAGGCTCAACGTCACCCGGTCGGTGAGGGTGCCGTCGGGGCGCAACTCGTAATTGAACTCGATGACGGACGGGCGGGCGTCCCCGGCGCTCTCCAGCACGTGGTGGTTGGTGAGGATGGCGCGCGGACTGCACAGCCAGCCCGTGCCGTAGCCGATGGTCCGTCCCTGCTCGCTTCGCAACACGACCCGGCCCACCGCCCGCGACACCGAGCGCGCCAGGTCGAGGTACGCCACCCCCAGCAGGTCGTTCGTGCCCAGCACCCGCTCCAGACCCAGGCGGGTGGGCTCGGGGAGGCGGGCGGCCACGGTGGTCACGTCCTCGTGCCCCTCGGCGAGGGCGCGGGCATCGGGCAGGGGCACGCCGAGGCGGGTCAGGCGGGTCTCCACCCGCTCCACCGAGTCAGCGGCCAGGGGCCCTCCCACGTTCAGGCGATCCAGGGTTCCCGCCCGTTCCGGGTCACGGCTCACGAAGCGCGCCTGCGTCTGCGCCAGCACCTCACGCGGAATGTCCATAGGGGCAGGGTAAAGGGTAGGGAGTGAGGAGGGGAGCGTGCACCCAGTCCAGACGGAACGGAAAAAGAGCCAGGCCACCTGACCTGACTCTCCGAGAGCTGGATTGAAAAAGGCGCAACCGGGGGGCGAGAGGGCTTATCTCAGGGCTTGAATGAGGGCCGCCAGACCACTCAGCACCACGCCCAGGGCCGTGAGGAACACGGCGATCTGGGCCAGGCTAGGTGGTTTCCGGCGGGGTTTTTTGGTACGCTGTCGGCGGTTTCCCACAGCGACCACCCCCTTTCCGAAGCGCCCGGAGTCACGATCCGGGCGCTTCCACGCTCCGTTCGTTGTTCCCCCCGCTCTTCCCCGGTTGTCATGCGCCCTGTCCCTCGCGGGACATGCCGATCTTAACCCGAAAGCCGGAGGGTGACAGCCTACGCCGTCGCCCCCTCCTGCACCGGCACACCCAATACCTCGCGCCCGCCCAGGTAGGGGCGCAGCGCGGCGGGCACCCGCACCGTCCCGTCCTCCTGCTGATGGTTTTCGAGCAGCGGCACGAGGATGCGCGGGGCGGCGATCCCGGTGTTGTTCAGCGTGTGCGCGTACACCAGCTTGCCGTGCTCGTCGCGGTATCTGAGCCCGGTGCGGCGGGCCTGCCAGTCGCCCAGGTACGAGCAGGAGTGGGTCTCGCGGTAGAGCCCCTCGCTGGGCACCCAGGTCTCGATGTCGTACATCAGCACCTTGCCCGCGCCCATGTCGCCCGTGCAGTTCTGGACGACCCGGTAGGGCAGTTCGAGGGCCCGCAACATCGCCTCGGCGTTCTCCAAGAGCGTCTCGAACCAGCGCAGGCCCTCCGCCTCGTCCGCGCGACACATCACGTACTGCTCGACCTTGCGGAACTCGTGGACGCGGATCAGACCGCGCACATCCCGCCCCGCCGACCCGGCCTCCGAGCGGAAGGCGGCGCTCAGCGCGGCGTAGGCCAGTGGGAGTTGGTCGAGCGAGAGCTGCTCGCCCGCGTACAGGCTATTGACCGGCACCTCCGCCGTTCCCGCCAGCATCAGCTCGTCGCCCTCGATCTTGTAGACCTGATCCTCGCCGCCCGGGAAGTGGCCCGAGCCGACGAGGGTTTCGGGTCGGACGAGGGCGGTCGTGCTGAGCGGCGTGAGGCCGCGCCCCCGCAGGAAGTCCATAGCGAACATCAGCACGGCCATTTCCAGCAGCACGGCGTCCCCCTTGAGGAGGTAGGAGCGGCTGCCGCTCACCCGTGCCACGCGCTCGGGGTCGGCCCAGCCCTGACGTTCGAGAATTTCCACGTGGTCGAGGGGCGGGAAGGTGAACTCCGGGAGCTTGCCCTCGCGGCGCAGTTCCACGTTCTCGGAGTCGTCCTTGCCGACCGGCACGGAAGGAAGCGGGATGTTCGGCACGCGCAGGAGCAGTTGCCGGAGCTGCTCCTCGTGCGCGCGCAGGGCGGGCTCCTGCGCCTTGATCTCCTCGGCGAGGTCCTTGCCCCTCTGGATCAGGGCGGGGCGCTCCTGCGGGGTCGCCTTGGGCACGAGCTTGGCATTCGTATTGCGTTCGGTCTGAAGGGCTTCGACGCGCTGCCTGAGGTCCACCAGTTCACGGTCGAGGCGCAACAAGTCGTCGAGATCGAGGTTGACGCCCTTGACCTCGATGGCGTGCTTGACGGTGCCCGCGTTCTCGCGGATGAATTTGAGGTCGAGCATCAGTCCTGCTCCACCGTCCGGGGCACACGCACGAAGCCCTCTTGCATCTCGGGGGCAAGGGCGGCCACCACCCCGGGGGCGAAACGCTCGCCGGGCTCGTCCTCGCGCAGCACGTTCACGAGGTCCACCGGGCGCTGCATCTCCTCGACGCCCGTGGTGTCCACCTCGCTCAGTTGCTCGAAATAACCGAGGATGTTGTTCAGGTCTGCTCGCATCGCCTCGCGCTCCTCGGGGGTGAGTTCCAGGCGCGCGAGTTGCGCGAGGTATTCGACTTGGGCCGCGTCGATCATGGAGAGGAGTATAGGGGCGGCGTCTCCGGGGACTCATACGCCGTCCGGCGGAGGCTCCGGCAACTATTCACCCACGAGGTTGACGCTTCCCCGCACGCTTACGCCCCCGCCCAGATCGGCGTCGAACTCGCCGCGCAGGCCCTGACTCCACGGCAGATTCCACTGGCTGAGGGAGGTTCGGCGGGTCTCTCCCGAGTACGTCAGCGGCGCCTTTCCTGCCGTCCCCGGCACGACGAGCAGCACCTGAATCCGCGTCTCGGTCGTCGGAGTCGGAGCAGGTGGAGGTGGGGAAGGTGGCCCCGGTGCCAGCTCGAACGGGACCGGGCGGACGGGAGCCGGGTTGATCGGCGCCGACCGGACGGGCACGGGCCTCACCGGGGCCGGAGCCACGGGCGGTGGGCCAGTCACGGTGAACAGCGACAGGGCCAGCGTCGCCCGACCGTCCGTACTCGGGCAGGAGACGGAGGTGTGACCTCCCAGGGTGAGGGTCACGCCGTTTCGCCGCGCGTCCAGGGCCGGGTTGCAGTCGAAGGAGAAGGCGCCGCCCGGCGTGCGGGCCGTGGCCGTGAGGCGGGCATCATCGGTGCGGACGGCCGCCGGGGCACAGGCCGCGAGCGTCACGGCGAGGGGGAGGGTGAGCGCGAGCCTGTTCATGATGGGTCGAGCGTACCGGAAGACTGAGGGACGGCGGGGCGCATCTGCCCGCCCTCCTCCGAACGGTGGACGCAACCCGACCTGCCCTGCCGAACTCATCCGCAGTCAGATGGAGTGAGAGAGGGTGAGCTATGCCGAAGAGAATGTGGCTGGCCCTCGCCTTGACCTGTGGGGGAGGAACGGGCGCGATCACGGTGCGGGAGATCCCCGCGCTGCCGCTGAGCCGCAGTGCGGCGGCCAACTCGACCCACGATCCGGTCTACCCGTCGGGCTACCGACGCTCGCAGTTGGAAGCGGCCCGGGAGGCGCTGGAGACGCTGCCGGGATGGACGATTCTCGGTCTCGACGAGGCGGAGGGCCGGGTGCTCATCGGTCTGAACTTCGAGGCGCAGAGGGCGCAGGCCGGGCGACGGCTCCGGGCGAGGGGCCTCCCGGTGGACATCGCCCACATCTCGATTCTCCCGGTGCTGACGCTTCCGCCCCGCACCACCCTCGCCCATCCCCACCAGGCGGAGTTGAGCGGCCCGGCCACGCTGATCGCCGGGGAAGCCGGGCAGTGGACACTGCGACTGACGAACACCGGGCGGGAGGGGCTGCACCTCGAATACGGTGCCTGCGACCTCGCCTTCGAGGTGCGGCGAGCGGACGACGACGAGACCGTACGGCCCGCACCAACACCTAGCGTTTGCACCGCTGAACTCCGCATTCTGGACCTCGCGCCCGGACGGACCGGAGACGTGTTGAGCTTCTCTTGGAACGGCAGCGGACCGGACGGCCAGCCCCTCCCGCCCGGCCCCTACCTGCTGCGCGCCGCTTTCGACAACCGCGTGTTCGTCATTCGCCCGCCCGACTTACGGGTGAATCTCACGCGCTGACCCCCTCCCCCTTTCGCCGGACGCAACCCGGACCCCGCTCGGGGCGTACTGTGACCTATGAGCGACTCCAGGCCCGATCCCCTCACGCCGCCCGAATCCCTGATGAAGGCCCCCGAGGCGGTGACGCCCGTGCAGGCGCAGGACGCTCCCGAGATGGTGCCCCTCTCCCCCGAGGACCGCGCCCGGCTCGACACGATGGCGCGCGCCTTCGTCGAGGACGTCTTGAAAGCGGGCACCCACGGCGAGACCTTCAAGCGCAAGCTCGACAGCGTGCACGACCTCGGCCTGAGCGAGCAGCGGGCCGCCGCCCAGGTCTCGAACCGGATGCTGGAACGGCCGCTGCGGGCGACGAGGGCCGGGGCCCTGGCCGAGGGCAGTTCCATCCTGAGGGGCCTCACCGACCTGCGCCGCACGGTGGAGGACCTCGACCCCAGCCGCGCGCCGAACGCCCGGCGCCTCTTCGGGAAGCTGCCGGGGGGCCGCAAGGCGCAGAATGCCCTCGACCGTTACCAGAGCGCGCAGACGCACCTCAACGCGATCCTGGAGGCGCTCTACCGGGGGCAGGACGAGCTGCGGCGCGACAACGCGAGCATCGAGACCGAAAAGGTCCACCTCTGGGAGACGATGCAAAAGCTCCGGCAGTACGCCCACGTCGGCAAGGCGGTGGACGACGCCCTCACCGCGCGGCTGACGACGCTGGAGGCGACCGACCCGGAAAAGGCCCGCGTCGTGCGCGAGGAGCTGCTGTTCGCGGTGCGGCAGCGCGTGACGGACCTGCTGACCCAGCTCGCGGTGGGCATCCAGGGCTACCTGGCACTCGACCTCGTGCGGCGCAACAACCTCGAACTCATCAAGGGGGTGGACCGGGCGACGACCACGACGGTGAGCGCCCTGCGGACCGCCCTGATGGTCGCCCAGGCGCTCGGCACCCAGCAGGCGGTGCTCGGGCAGGTCACGGCGATCAACGAGACGACGGGCAACATGATCTCCTCGACCGCCAGCCTCCTGCGGCAGCAGTCCACCGAGATTCAGCGTCAGGCGGGGAGTGCGACCGTGAACCCGGAGGTCATCCAGGCCGCCTTCCGGGACGTGTACGGGGCGCTCGACGCGATCAGCACCTACCGCACCCAGGCGCTCGACCGCTTCAAGGACACCATCCAGGTCCTCGACCGCGAGGTCAGGCAGGCGCAGACGTACCTCGACCGCGAGCGGCAGAGCGCGTCCCGCGAGGTGGCGCAGGGGCTGAACGTGACCGAGCAGGGGGACCTGAAGCTTTGACCGTCCGGCGGGCGCTGCTGGATCACCTCGCCGCCCGGCTGGACGCCCGGAGCGCCGCGCCCGTGCTGCGGGTGGCGATAGACGGCGTGGACGGGGCGGGCAAGACGACCTTCGCGGACGAACTCGCCGGGGTCTTGCGGGAACGGGGCCGAACGGTCATCCGCGCCTCGGTGGACGGTTTCCACGCGCCGAGGGCCACGCGATAAAGCCGGGGCCGTGCTTCTCCAGAGGGCTTCTACCGCGACTCCTACGCCTACCCCGGCCTGCGGGCGGCCCTCCTCGACCCGCTGGGGCCGGGTGGCTCGCTGACGGACCGGACGGCGATCTTCGACCACCGGACCGACTCGCCCGTGGACACGCCGGAACGCCAGGCCGAACCCGGCAGCCTCCTCCTGCTCGACGGGCTGTTCCTGCACCGCCCGGAGCTGCGGGACGTGTGGGACGACTCGGTGTTCCTGCATGTGGACTTCGAGGTTTCGGTGCCGCGCGGGGCCTCCAGAGGGCCGGGCTGGGGCTCTCCCGACCCGCTCGCCGGGTCCAACCGCCGCTATGTGGAGGGCCACCGACTGTACTTCCGCGAGTCTGAGCCGGGGAAGTACGCGGGCGTGATCGTGGACAATAATGACCTGGAAGCGCCCTTTTTCGCCCCGGGGCCGTCCGTGGCCTGACGGTAACGGTCGCGGGGCGGGTTCTCACCTTCTTCATGCCCGCACGCCGCCGGGAAGGTGCATCTTCGGTCGGGTGTCAGGGCGCGCGGATGAGGGTCGCATTTGCCCGGTCCGGCTTGCCCTATAACGGCGGTCAACCCCACCGACGCGGAGGTCCACTATGTACTGGAAGGAGAACTGGAAGGAGGCCGTGGCCCTCTGCCTCATCGCCGCCCTGATCACCCTCGGCATCCTGCTGGTCGGCCAGCGGCTGTCCTGGTGGGTGATCACGCCCACGGGCGGCGGGGTTCCCGTCACGCCCACGGCGCAGAGTCTAGAGGAGACGGTGCCTGAGGCCCCCCTCGCCGAGGAGCCGCTCCCCGACGAGCTCCTTCCGGACGAGACCGCTCTCCCGCAGGAGCCCGCGACGGTCCCGACGGCACCCCTGGCCGCCCGTCCCGCCGAACGCCCCGCGACGGGTCCGGCAGCTCCTTCGGCGGTAGCGGCAACCAGGCCCGCCGACTCGACCACCCCTGCCTCCCCCGGAGTGGTCATCACCCGAGAGACGGCAAGGGCCACGGCGGCGAAGCCAAGCACCCCGGCACCCCCCGCGCGGCCCTCCAGCCCTTCCGTGGCCGCCCAACCCTCCCGGGAACAGGCGCCCGCCCGGCCCACGGCGCCCACCGCCCCCCGCCCGGCGCAGAGTGCGGCGGCGAGGTCCGCACCCCAGCCCACGGCCTCCCAGGCGACACGTCCGGCGGGCCCTGAGGCCCTGCCCGCCGCGCCCACGGGGACGGCCCGGACAACTCCGCCCTCCCGTCCGGCCAGCGCCGCCCCGACCGCCGCGCAGCTCGCGGGCCCCGAGGCCGTACCCGCCGCGACAACTCCCCGGAACACGGCTCCGCGTACGGGCACGGCCACCGCGTCCCGCCCGGCTCCCCGGCCCGCCGCGCCGACGCAGGCCACACGTCAGGCGAGCCCGGCCACGGCCACGCGGCCGAGTGCGGCGGCCCCCGCCTCAAGGACCCCGGCGGTCCCCACCACCCCGCAGGCCACCGCGCGTCAGGCGGCCCCGGCTACCGTGAGGTCCCCCAGTGCCGCCCCCGCCACCCGGACCCCAGTTCCCCGGACCGCCCCGCAGGCCACCACGCCCGCCACACGACCGGCGACCCCGGCTGCGGCCAATCCCCCGAGGGCCACGGCGCCTGCTTCCTCCCGGCCCACCCCGCAGGCGGCGGCGCGTCCGGCCAGCCCGGCCGCCACGGGGACTCCCGGCGCCGCCGCGCCCCGGCCGACTCCGGCGAACCCCGCCCCGGCGGTTTCCACAGCCCAGGGGGCCGGGGCCGTTGCCCGGAACGCGGCGCCCGAGGCCGTTCCGGTTCCCCCGGTATCGGCCGCCCTCGGGGACGCGGCGCCCGCCACGCCGTCCGCTCCCCGGGGGGCCTTCCCCGAGGCTCCGGAGGGCCCGGCGGCGGAGACCCCGGCCCCGGCGACCGTCTCTCCCCTGGCGCGTGGGCGCGAGCTGACCACCCTGCTGTACCAGAACCGGCTCGACCAGCTCTGGGCGACGTTCCTGCCCTCCGCGCGGGCGCCGTGGGGCGACCTCCCGGCTTTCGAGGCGTTCCGGGCCTCGGGGCGCGACACCTACGGGCCGGAGGCGAGCCTCGTTCAGGAGGCCGTGATCGAAAACGACGGCGTGACCTCCTACGTGCGGACCGTCACCTTCGAGGGCGACCCCAACAACGAGTGGACGCTCGTCTTCAGCCTCGACCCCCAGGGCAACGTGGCGCGCTTCGAGATCGCGACGGCCGACGCGGCGCCCCCCCAGTAACCCCGGCTCCCGGCCCCTGCTATCAAAGCGTCCCTCCGGGGGCGCTTTTTTTCTGCCACGTCCGACCCCGCGCCCCGGCTATGAACGCCCCACCAACGCGCCATGAAGTGACGCGGACTGGCAGGAACGGGAGGGGGGGCCGACAATCGGGGCGAGGTCCCCCATGACGCACAACCGCTTTCTCGACCGCCGGGACGCGGGGCGTCGCCTTGCCGGTCATCTGCTCGCCCTGGGCGCGTGGCCGGAGGCGACCGTCCTCGCCCTGCCGCGCGGCGGCGTGCCCGTCGCCTCCGAGGTCGCCCGGTCCTTGCACGCTCCCCTCGACGTGTTCCTCGTCCGCAAGCTGGGCCTCCCCGGCTACGAGGAAGTGGCGATGGGCGCCGTCGCGTCCGGCGGCGTGCGGGTGCTCAACGAGGACCTGCTGCGCCGCGCGGGGGTGTCCCCGCAGGCTCTGGAAGCGGTCGAGCGGCGGGAACGTGCCGAGCTGGAACGCCGCGAGCGGGCCTACCGGGAGGGCCGCACCCCCGCCCCGGTCGCGGGCCGCACCGCCCTCCTGATCGACGACGGGCTGGCGACGGGCGCCACCATGCGCGCGGCCCTCCTCGCCCTGCGGCCCCTCGGTCCCGCCCGGGTGGTCGTCGCCGTGCCCGTCGCCCCGCCCGGGGTCTGCCGGGCGCTGGAGGTCGAGGCGGGCGAGGTGGTCTGCCTCCTCACCCCGCCGCACTTCGGGGCAGTCGGCCAGTTCTACGACGACTTCCGCCAGACGACCGACGACGAGGTGCGCGAGCTGCTGACGCTCTGCGCCCTCCCCCCATCCCAGGAGTGAAGGCATGACCCGCACCCGATCCGATCTCGCCCCGGCCCTCCGAGCAGTGAGCCACCCCCTGACCGGCGCCTCCGACGATGACGACGGCCTGCTGGAGAGCATCGGCGACGCGCGCTTCGTATTGATCGGCGAGGCGTCGCACGGCACCCACGAGTTCTACCGGGAGCGGGCGCGGCTGACCCGGCGCCTGATCGAGGAGCGCGGCTTCACGGCGGTCGCGGTGGAGGCCGACTGGCCCGACGCCTACCGGGTGAACCGCTTCGTGCGCGGGCAGGGCGAGGACGGCAGCGCGCCCGAAGCCCTGGGCGACTTCCAGCGGTTTCCCAGGTGGATGTGGCGCAACGAGGACGTGGGGCACTTCGTGGACTGGCTGCGGGGGCACAACGAGCGGCATCCGGGGGCGGAGGCGGGCTTCTACGGCCTCGACCTCTACAGCCTGCACCGCTCCACGCGGGAGGTCGTCGCCTACCTGGAGGCGGTGGACCCCGAGGCGGCGGGGCGGGCCAGGAAACGCTACTCGTGCTTCGACCATTTTGGCGAGAACCCGCAGGCATACGGCTACGCCACCGAGTACGGGCGCCGGGAGCCCTGCGAGGACGCCGCCGTCGCGCAACTCCTCGAACTCCAGCACCGCGAGGCCGAACTCGCGCACGGGCCGCTGGGCGGCGACGAGCACTTCTTTGCTGAGCAGAACGCGCGGCTGGCGAAAAACGCCGAGAACTACTACCGCGCCATGTTCCGGGGCCGCGACGAGTCGTGGAACATCCGCGACACTCACATGGCCGAGACGCTGGAGGCGCTGGTCGAACACGGCGAGGGGCAGGGCCGACCGCAAAAGATCGTCGTCTGGGCGCACAACTCGCACCTCGGGGACGCCCGCGCGAGCGAGATGGGCTGGCGGCGGGGTGAACTCAACCTCGGGCAACTCACCCGCGAGCGCTGGCCGGACGACACGTACATCATCGGCCTGAGCACCCACCACGGCACGGTGACCGCCTCCGACGACTGGGACGAACCTGCCCGGACGAAGCGTGTGCGCCCCGGCCTGGAAGGCAGCCTGGAAGCCCTCTGCCACGAGGTCGGCGAGGCGGGCTTCTGGCTCGACCTGCGGGCAGGGAACGCCGCGACCGACGCCCTGCGCGAGGAGCGGCTGCAACGCTTTATCGGCGTGATCTACCGCCCCGAGACCGAGCGCTGGAGCCACTACGTCCAGACCCGCCCCGCCGACATGTACGACGCGCTGCTCTACTTCGACGAGACGAGTGCGGTGGTGCCGCTGGACGCGGACGCCGGGGACGCGGGGGACGAGGTGCCCGACACGTATCCGGTGGGGGAGTGACCGAACTCAGGAGCGAGGCTGGCCGTTCCAGAGCGTTTTGAGTCTCCCGGTGATGAGATTGATCGTTGGGCCCTCGTCCTTTGCGTCACGCAGGGCCAGGTGAACGTCGTTGCCGTAGAAGACCCACTTGGGTTGATACCCCCAACTCAGGAAGGGGCCGTCCATTGAGCCGCACGCACGGCAGTCGGAAGCGTTTGGGACCACCTCCACGAAGCTCAGGTCCGCCGTGACCCGGCCCTTGGGGTCGTAGACCACCACGGCGTGACGGGGGCTGCCATACCCGGCATGGTTGTCGAGCGTGACGACTTGACCGCGCGGGCTGAGGTAAACACGGGCAGGCGTGTTGACCAGCCGCCGCTTCCAGAGCGTCTTGAGGGTGCCGTCGGGCTGGAGCTGCACGAGTTCGCCCCAGCTCTCCCGCGCCGAGGCCTGGCTCTCGTCCACCCCGCGCGGCAGCAGCTTGAAGCCGTAGGAGCCGGAGTCCGAGCCCACCAGCAGCGGCCTCGGCGGCGCGTAGGTGTTCGCCTGGGCCACGGTCGTCAGGCCAGCCAGCAACGGAACAAGGAGTCGCATCTCCCGATTTGGACACGACCCACTGACCCCCCGCTTACCCCCCCCGCGCCTCCACCTCCGCCTGCTTCTCGCCCCAGACTTCCATCCGGGCCTCCAACTGAACCTCCAGATCGTGTGCGGTCTGCCCCAACACGGCGAAGTCGGCTTCGGGAGTGGCAGAAGCGAGGGCGGCCTGGGCATCCATCAATTCGGCCTCCAGCCGGGCGATCTCCGCCTCGATGGCCTCCACTTCCCGCTTGAGGTGCCACAGGCCCTTGCCCCTCGGGGCGGCGGGGACGGGTTTGGGCTCGGGCTTGACCTCCGCCACCTGCGCCGGGCGGTGTCTGGCCTTGTAGTCGGCCCAGCCGGGGTACTCGTAAAACTGCCCGTCCTCAATCAGCCAGATGCGGTCGGCCAGCCCCTCGATGAAGGCGCGGTCGTGGCTGACCATCACCAGCGTGCCCGTGTAGGTGTCCAGCGCGTCCTCCAGGGCCTCCACCATCTCCATGTCGAGGTGGTTGGTCGGCTCGTCCAGCACGAGGAGGTTGTGGTCCTCCTGGGCGAGCTTGAGGAGGGCCAGCCGCGCCCGCTCGCCGCCCGAGAGGATGCTCGCGGGTTTGTCGTGCTGGTCGTAGGGAAACATGAAGGTGCCGAGGAGGTCGTGTGCCTCGGGGTCCTTCTGGACGTACTCGCGCGCCACGTCGTAGAGGGTCTGCGAGGGGTCCACGCCGCGCAGCGCCTGGTCGTAGTAGCCGACGGAGACGCGGGCACCCGTCATCACCCGGGCGCGGGGGTCGTCGGACTTGTCGAGGCCGAGCAGGGCACGCAGCAGGGTGGTCTTCCCCGCCCCGTTGCGCCCGATGATCGCCACGCGGTCGCCCCGGCGCAGTTGGACGTTCACATCCGAAAAGAGCGTCCGGCCTCCCACGCGGCGGGTGACGTGCCGGGCGTCGAGCACCACGTCGCCGCTCTCGGGCGCGTGGAAGGTGATGCGGGTGGTGCGCTCCCCCGGCGGCGGGGCCGAAATGGCGCGAGACTGCATCCGGTCCACCCGCGCCTGCATCGCCTTGGCGCGGCGGGCGAGCTTGCTCATCCCCAGGCCCCAAATTTTCATGCGGTCGGCGCTCGCCTGGAGGGAGGCGATCTGTTTGGCGTCCTGCGCCGCCTGCGCCGCCTGCCGCTCCAGGTCGGCGGCGAGCGTCTCGCGGAAGGTGGAGTAATTCCCGGGGTAGACCTTCAGCCCCCCGCCCCGCAGATACGCCGTCTCCCGCGTCACCGCGTCGAGAAAGGCGCGGTCGTGGCTGATGACGAGGACGGCACCGGGGTAACGGGCGAGGAACCCCTCCAGCCACTCCACCATCACGATGTCGAGGTGGTTCGTCGGCTCGTCCAGCAGCAGCACGTCGGGGTTCTCGACGAGGAGGGCGGCGAGGCCGAGGCGGGTGCGTTCCCCTCCGGAGAGGCCGCCCACGGGTTCCGCCTCCCGCCCCCGGAAACCGAAGGCGAGGGTCACGGCCTCGCGGCGGCTGCGGCGCTCGAAGCCCCCGCGGCGGGCGTAATGTTCGAGCAGTTCCTCGTGGCGCAGGACGCTCTCCGGGGTGCCGTCCGCCATCGCCCCGGCGGCCCGCTCCAGCTCGGCCTCCAGCGCGTCGAGGTCGTGGAAGGCGGCCTCCAGCACCCCCTCCACGGTCGCGCCCGGCGGGAAGGTGGGGTCCTGGCGCAGCGCCCGCACGCGCACGCCGGGGGCCCGGCGGACGGTACCCCCGTCGGGGGGGGTCTCGCCCGTCAGCAGCCTCAGCAGGGTGCTCTTCCCGGCCCCGTTGCGGCCCACCAGACCCACCCGGTCGCCGGGCTGGACGGCGAAATTCACCCCCGACAACACGGTCAGGGGGCCATATTCCTTGGTGGCGTCCACGGCGGCGACGAGCACGGGGGGCAGTATAGGGGCTCCTTCTCGAACTTTAAGTTTCCCTTTAGACTGGGGGGCGTGAGACGAACCGCCGCCTGGACGGGCCTGTGGGCCCTCTTCGCCCAGGGCGTCCTGACCGCGGGCCTGGCCCAGACCGCCCCGGCGGCGGGGGCGCCCCTGCGGGTGCAGTACCTCTCGGGCCGCGCCGAGGTGCTCGGGCCGGGGAACGTGTGGCGGGCGGCGAGCGGGACCCCCGCCGTGCCGTTCGGGCTGCGGGTGGGCACGGGCCGCGCGCGGGTCACGGGCTCCGGGGGGCAGGTCACGGGCAGCGTCTTGCTGGCGAGCGCCTCGCGGCTGGGCGTGATCGGGCAGGAGGCCAATCTCCAGGAGGGGAACTTCGTGCTCGACGGCCCGGTCGCCGTCCACGTGCGGGGCAGCCACGTCGTGATGGACCGCCCCGGGCGGGCGCGGGTGGACCTGCGCGGGAACATCACCCGCCGGGTCGCCGTCACCGCGGGGAGCGCGCGGGTGGCCCTGAGCCGCCGCACCGTCACCGTGAACGCCGGGCAACAGCTCGACCTCGCCTCGGGAGCCGTGACCCCCTTCCGCGAGGACGACCCGTGGTACGCCGCCCAGTTCACCGGGACGGGCGACGCCACCGTGCAGGCGACCCGGGGCACCGTGCGGGTGGTGCGCGGCGCCGAGAACCGCCCGGCCGGGCGCGGCGAGACCCTCGACCCCGGCGAGCGCCTCGCCACCGGGGAGGGCTCGTGGGCGGAGGTGGGCTTCACGGCGAGCGGCGGCTACCTGCGCCTCCAGTCCCACAGCGAGCTGAGCGCCATCGGGGCGGAGGGGACGGGGCCGGGCCGCGAGGTCACCCTGCAACTCACGCGCGGCAGCGCCTGGAACGTGGTGCCGGGTGCCCCGAGCGATCCCGGCCGTCCCCAACTGCGCACCCCGGTCGTGAGCACCGCCGCCCGGGGCACGGAGTTCCGGGTGGACGCGGGCGGGCGGGTCCGGGTGCTGGAGGGGGACGCGGCGCCCAGCGGAGGAACCGCGCCGGGCGGCACGGGGGGGATCACGCCCGCCTCCCGCCTCCTGACCCTGCAAGTCGACCCGCCCACCGGACCCCTGCGGGACCTGACGCTCACCGCGCGCAGCCTGCCCGACGCCCGGGTGACAGCGACCGTCGCGGGACGGCGGGTCGGCCTCACCCGGCAGGGCGACCGCTTCCGGCTGGGAGGGCTCACCCCGCCCCTGCCGGAGGGCACCTACACCGTGCGGGTGAGCGCCGAGCGGGCGGGCGAGGCGGCGACCCGCTGGCAGACGGTCGTGATCGACCGCACGGCCCCCGCGCTCGGCGGGGTGCGCGCCGTGCGGTCGGGCAACGTGCTGACCCTGACGGGGACGGCGCGGGACGCGGGTGCGGGGCGGCTGACCCTCACGGCGCGGGTGGGGGGGTCGACCTTCACCCGGCAGGTCTCCGGGGACTTCCGGCTGCTGCTGCCCGCCCCGGCGCCCGGGACGCCCCTGCGCGTGAGCGTGCGGGACGAGGCGGGAAACGAGAGCCATGCCGACCTCTCCTGAGCGCTCGCTGGCGCGCTACACGGTGCCCGCCGCCGCCGTGCTGGGCCTGAGCCTCGCGCTGCTGATGCCCACGAACGAGCGGCTGTGGGACGCCGTGAACCGGGCGCTGCCCACGTCCCCCGACCCCCGGGTGGTCGTGGTCGGCATCGACGACGCTTCTCTACGCGACTACGGGCGGCTTTCGGGCTGGCCCCCCGAGCTGTACGGCGAGGCGCTGCGGACCCTCGACGAGGCGGGCGCGCGGGCGGTCGGCCTCGACGTGCTGCTGGAGGGCGTGGGCAATTCGGGCCCGGCGCTCGCCGAGACCTTCTCGCGGCCCAATGTGGTGCTCGCCACCGCACCCGGGGAGGCGAGCGCGGTGCCCCCCGAGTGGACCCCCCCCACCGGCGTGAGCGCCCTGAACCTCGGGCCGGGCGGGGTGGTGCGCTCCTTCCAGACCGCCTACGTCACGGAGGGCGGCCGCCTGGAGCCGAGCTTCGCGCGGCAGGTGGCGGTGGCGGCGGGCGAGCCCGTGCCCCTCGACACGCGGCCCCAGCCCCTGCGCGCCGTGCGGGCCGAGTCCGGCGGGCTGCCGGTCCTTCCCTTCCGCGACGTGGTGAACGGCAACGTGCGTTTCGCGGACCTGCAAGGCAAGGTGGTCCTCATCGGCCTGACCGCCTCCGGTCTCGTCGGCCCGGGGCTGAGCGACGTGAGCGGCAGGGCGGTGCCCGGCGTGCTGCTCCAGGCGCGGGCGGTGTCGAGCCTGCTGGGGCCTCCCTTCCGCTGGCTGCCACTCTGGCTGACCGCCCTGCTGTGCGTGGCCGCCGCCGTGGGCGCGGTGCTCGCGCGCGGGCTGTGGGGCTTCGGCCTCGCGCTCGTCACGCTGGGACTGGCGGTGCCGCTGTGGCTCGTGAACGTGCTCTTTCCCGGCGTCACCGTATCGGTCGCCGCCATCCTGGGCACGGCCCTCGTCGCGCTGGAACGCTGGTGGAACCTGCGCAACCTCGGCACCCGCGACCCCCTCACCGGGCTGGGCAACCGTCTGGCCTTTACCCGCGCCGTCGAGCACCGCTGGCCGGGCCGCGAGGGCAGGCCGCTGGGGCTCCTGCTGGTGGACCTCAGCGGTTTTCGCAAGGTGAACGAGGTCTACGGGCGCCTCGCCGGGGACGAGGTACTGCGCGACCTCGCGGGCCGCATCGGCTCGCACAGACGCCGGGGCGACGTGATTTTCCGCTGGGGCCCCGACGAGTTCGCCGTCCTCCTCGACAACGCCGACAAACACGACCTCGCCCTCATCAGCGACGCCATGCGCGGGGCGCTGGACACCCTCACCTACCGCGACGTGCCCCTGAGCGTGAGTTTCGGCGCCGCCACCACCGACTCCGAGGTCCGAAGCCCCGAAGAACTCATCGAGGCCGCCAGCCGCAACCGCTACCGGATGAAGTTCAGGCGGGAGGGGCGGGAGTAGGGAAAGCGGTCAGCCGTCAGCCCTCAGCAAAAACAGGAAGACAGCCGCCAGCAGCTCGCTGACGGCTGATCGCTGAGAGCTGACGGCTTCCCTACCTCCCCGCCAGCGCCCCCCACACGCCGGGCACCGCCACCCACCCGTACCACAGGTTGGGCAGGATGCCGAGCACGGTCACGCCGACCACGCCGAGCGCGACGGTGAGGGTGGTCGGCGTGCGCTCGCCGTGGGGGTACTCGCGGGCGGGGGTGCGGTCGGGCATGAACATCAGCATCGCGGGGCGCAGGTAGTACACCAGGGCGGCGACGCTGGCGAGGGCGGCGAGAACGGAGAGCCACACGTACCCGTTCTGGAAGGCCGCCTGGAAGACGAGGTACTTGCCGAAGAAGCCCGCGAAGGGCGGCAATCCCGCCAGCGAGGCGAGGCACACGGCGAGGGCGGCGGCGTAGGCCGGGTGGCGGTAGTACAGCCCGCGCAGGTCATTGATCGTCATGCCCTCCTCCGTCCGTTGCAGGGCGGCCACGACGGCGAGGGCGGCGGCGGTCATCAGGGTGTAGATCAGGAGGTAGTACCCGAGCGCCGCGCCCCCCACCTCGGCGGTGCCGAGCAGCGCCATCGCCAGGAAGCCGGTGTGAGCCACCGCCGAGTACGCGAGCATCCGCTTGAAATTCGGTTGGAAGAGCGCGGCGGCGTTCCCGATGATCAGCGTGGCGGCGATCAGAATCTGGAGGGTGGACGCCCAGCCCGGCGCGGCGGCCAGGGCCCCGCTGAAGACCCGCAGCATCCCCGCGAAGGCCGCCACCTTGACGACCGTGCTCAGGAAGAGGCTCACGCTGGTGGGCGCCCCCGTATACACGTCGGGCGTCCACTGGTGGAAGGGCGCGAGCGCGACCTTGAAGCCGAAGCCCGCCAGCAGCAGCACCGCCCCGCCGATCAGGATGCCGACGTTGCCCGGCGTGAGCGTGGCCGTCTGCGCCGCGATGGCCGCGTAGTTCAGGCTGCCCGCCCCGCCGTACACCAGGGCGATCCCGTAGATCAGGATGGCGCTGCCCACCGTGCCCAGCAGGAAGTATTTCAGCCCCGACTCCTCCGCCCGCCGCGAGTCTTGCAGCGTGGCGAGGACGTAGCTCGCCAGACTCATGATCTCCAGCCCGATCAGCATGGTGATCAGGTCGCCGGAAAAGGCGATGATCAGGGTGCCCGTCACCGCGTACATCAGCATCGCGTCGAACTCGGGAAAGCTCACCCGGGCGCGGTAGGCGGTGTCCAGGCTGACGAGCAGGGTCATCACGCTGCCGACCAGGATGGTCAGGCCCAGCAGCAGGGCGGCGTTGTCGGCCTGGAGGGAGCCGCCGAAGGCCGTGAGGGGCACCTCGCCGGGGCCGCTCCAGAGGGTCACCATGCTCACGCCGCTGAGCATGAGCATCACGAGGTTGATGATCGTCAGTGCCCGGCGCGGGAGGTTGAAGCCCAGCACCGTGCTCGCGATGGCCCCGGCCAGCACGATCAGGATGGGCAGCATCGGCGCGAGGGCTACGTCGGGAACTTGCAGCATCTACTGGCCCCCCAGGGTGGCGAGCACCCCGCGCACGGCGGGTTGAATGAGGTTCAGGGCGGGCGCGGAATACACCCCGAAGAAAACCGCCACCGCCAGCGGCAACCCCAGCACCAGCCACTCGGTCCCGCGCACGTCCCACACCCGCACCGAACCCAGCGGGCGCCCCTGCCAGAAGGTCGTCTGGAAGGCCGTCAGCGCGTACGCGGCGGCGGCGATGGCCGAAAGCGTCGCCACGGCGGTGATCCACGGCTGCACCTGGAACGCGCCCAGCAACACGCTGAATTCCCCGATGAACCCCGCCAGCCCCGGCACCGCGATGGAGGCGAACCACAGCGCCATCGTCATGCCGCCGAGTGCGCCCGCCTGCGTCATCACGCCGCCGACGCGGGTGCTCAGGCTGCCGATCCGCTCCTGGAGCATCCCCACCGAGAGGAAGAGCGCCCCCGTGTACACGTTCTGGAAGGCGAGCAGGTACATCGCCCCAATGGTCGCCGTCTCGTTCAGGCTGAACACGCCCAGCCCCACGAAGCCCATGTGCGAGAGCCCCGCGTACGCGAGGAGCCGCTTCCAGTCGGTCTGCCGGAAGGCGATCCACGCCGCGTAGAGGGCGGTGAAGGCGGCCAGCCCCATCAGAATCGGGCGCAGGGCTTCCGAGGCGTCCGGGAAGAGCGTGAGCCCGAAGCGGAAGATGCCGTAGCCGCCCACCTTGTAGAGCGTCCCCATCACGTCCGGCACGCCGCTGTCGTGGTTCTGCTCGTGGAAGTCGGGCAGCCAGGCGTGCATGGGCCAGAGGGGCAGCTTGACCGCCATCGCGGCGAGGAAACCGAGGTACAGCCACGTCTGCGCCGTCCCCGTCACCGGGTTCTGCACGAGGTCCGCCAGCGCAAAGGTCGGACTCCCGCCGTAGTACTTCACGCCGATGATCGAGAGGAGCATAAGGAGGCTGCCGAAGAGGGTATACGCCGCGAACTTCACCAGCGCGCGCATCCGGCCCGGCTTGCCGTAGATGGCGAGCATGAGGAGGGCCGGAAGCAGCGCGTCCTCGAAGAAGACGTAGAACAGCACGAGGTCCCGCGCGGCGAAGATGCCGATGAGGCCCGTCTCCATCGCCAGCACCAGGGAGAGCATCGTGCCCGGATTGCTCACCCGCCGCGCCGCGTACAGCACCGCCACGAAGGACATGAAGGCCGTCACGAGCGCGAGCGTGAGGCTCACCCCGTCGAGCGCCACCGAGTACGTGATGCCGAGCGCCGGGACCCACGGCACGCTGAACAGTTCCGAGCCGCCGCCGCGCCAGATCAGCAGGCCGATGCCCAGCGTCAGGGCCGCGAAGAAGCCCGCCACTTCCTCCCGCCAGCGCGGCGGCACGGCGAACAGCAGCAGGCTCCCCAGCAGGGGCAGAAAAATCATCAGGTGGATCATCGGGAGCCTCGCAGGGAACCGGGAGTCAAGGGCCTGCTCCCCTCTCCCCTCGTGGGAGAGGGGCCGGGGGTGAGGGGGCGACCCAGCGACCTCACTGGCCCACCCCTCACGCCCCGCCCCCAATCGACCGCAGCGCCCAGTACCCCAGGATCAGGGCGGTGCCGAGCAGCATGGACACGGCATAGGCGCGCACGAAGCCGCTCTGCCAGCGGGTGAATAAGCCCCCCGGTGCGGCGCTGTTGCGGGCGATCCCACCGAACGTCACGTCCACCCCCCGGTCCACCACGTCCAGCCCCTCCGCGACGGCGCGGCTGGGGGCGCTGATCAGGCCGTCGTACACCCGGTCGAGGTACAGCGCGTTGGAGCTGAGCCGCCCGAGCGGGCCGTTGGCGAGGCTGCGGCGGCGGTGTTCGGCGAGGGCCCACAGCAGCCCGCACACCCCGGCGGCGACGGCGAGGGCCGTGAGCAGCCATTCCGTCGAGACGGGAATCTCATGCACCTCGGCCGGAATCGCGCGCCCCAGGTAGTCGTCGAAGGCATGACCGCCCCCCAGGAAGGTTGGCACGTTCAGGAACCCGGCGAGGGTGGCGAGCGCGGCCAGGATGCCGAGCGGCACCTTGATCAGCCCGTCCGCCTCATGCGGGTGCGCCACGTGGCCCCGGTACTCGCCGCGCCACACCAGGAAGTACCAGCGGCCCATGTAAAAGGCCGTCAGCAGCGCCACCCCCAGCCCGACCACGTAGAGCAATGGATCGGCTTCGAAGGCGGCAGCCAGAATCGCGTCCTTGGAGAAAAAACCGCTCCAGATCGGAATTCCGGCGATGGCAAGGACGCCCATCAGCGCGGCGACGTGGGTAAAGGGCATGAACTTCCGCAGCCCGCCCATCGCCCGCACGTCCTGTTCCTCGTGCAGCGCGTGGATCACGGCCCCCGCCGAGAGGAACAGCAGCGCCTTGAAGAAAGCGTGGGTAAGCAGGTGGAACACCCCCGCCGAGTAGGCGTGCAGCCCCACCGCCAGGAACATATAGCCGAGTTGCGAGACGGTCGAGTACGCCAGGATTTTCTTGATGTCGTGCTGATTGAGGGCCGAGAGGGCGCCGTACAGCGCGGTCAAGCCCCCGACCCACGCCACCCACGTCGAGGCCACGGGCGCGAGGTCGTACAGGAAGTGGCTGCGGCTGATCAGGTACACGCCCGCCGTGACCATCGTGGCCGCGTGGATCAGGGCCGAGACGGGCGTGGGACCCGCCATCGCGTCCGGCAGCCAGGTCGTCAGGGGAAGCTGACCGCTCTTGCCCACCGCTCCGACGAGCAGGAGGAGGCAGGCGAGTTCGATGCCCGAGACCGCCACCCGCACGCTCTCCGCCCGCTCGGCGAGTTCGGGGATGACGAGCGTGCCGTAGAGCCGGTAGATCAGGAACATCCCCAGCATGAAGCCCACGTCGCCGATGCGGTTCATGATGAAGGCCTTGCGCGCGGCATTGGAGTTGGCGAGGCCCTCACGGTCGCTGGCCTCTCGCAGGTCGCCGCCCGAAGCCTCGGAGTTGCGCCCCGAGTACCAGAAGCCGATCAGGAGGTAAGAGGCCATGCCGACCCCCTCCCAGCCCACGAACATCAGCGGGTAGGAGTCGGCGAGGACGAGGATGAGCATCATCGCCACGAAGAAGTTCATGAACGCGAAAAAGCGCGTGAACTGGCGGTCGTGGCCCATGTAGCTGATCGAGTAGACGTGGATCAGAAAGCCCACCCCGGTGATGATGAGGGCCATCACGGCGGAGAGCTGGTCGAACCAGAAGCCGACCGAGAGGTTCGCACCCAGCGCCATGTTCGGCAGCCACGTCCACAGCACCTCGCGGGCGGGCTCGTCGCCCTGCCCGAGATACCGCAGCACCGCGACGACGAAGCTCGCCAGTACGGCGCCCGAGGCGAGCCAGCCCGCCGCCTTGCCGGGAAAGAGGCGGGGAAAGAGGATCAGCAGCGTGAATCCCAGCAGTGGGAAGAGGGGCAGAAGGTACAGGGGCACGCTTCCGACTCAGCCTTTCAGGGTGGCGAGTGCGTCCACGTTGGTGGTCTCGCGCTTGCGGAAGATGGCGACGATGATGGCGAGCCCGATGGCGACCTCGGCGGCGGCGAGCGTCATCACGATGAACACCGCCGTCTGCCCGGTCAGGTCGCCCCACGAGCGGGCGAAGGCAACCAGCGCGAGGTTCGCCGCGTTCAGCATCAGCTCGACACTCAGGAAGATCATGATCGCCGTGCGGCG
This sequence comes from Deinococcus aestuarii, assembly GCF_018863415.1. Taxonomy (NCBI): domain Bacteria; kingdom Thermotogati; phylum Deinococcota; class Deinococci; order Deinococcales; family Deinococcaceae; genus Deinococcus; species Deinococcus aestuarii. Next base: position 396,546 of record NZ_JAHKSN010000001.1, read on the forward strand.
GGTCAGCACCCCGATCATGCCGATGGCGAACAGCAGCCCGGACAGGGCGACGTAATACCCGGTGGGAGCCATCAGAGGCGCCTCCTCTCCGACGACAAGGCGACCGTTTCGCGGGCCTCGATCAGGGGCTCGCCCGGCGCGGGCAGACTCACGCGCTCCGTGTCCGGCACCCCGTCCGGCTGGGGCCTGGGCCGCTGCACGAGCGCCACGGCCCCCACGATGGCGACAAGCAGCAGGATGCTGACCGCCTCGAAGGGCAGCAGGAAGCGGGTGAGCAGCACCTCGCCGACCGCCGCCGCGTTGCCGGGCGTGCGGGCCGCCAGTTCCGCCGCCGTGCCGGTGCCGCGCAGGGCCGCCACCCCCTGCGCCAGCGGCTGCGGATCGCGGTACGTGAAGGCCAGCACCGCCAGCGCCCCCGCCAGCACCACCCCGCCAATCCCCGCCAGCTCCCGCACGAAGGGCACCGGGTCCCGCCCGGAGATGGGCTGGTTGGCGTTGAGCAGCATGATCACGAACAGAAAGAGCACCATGATCGCGCCCGCGTACACGATCACCTGGATGGCCGCCAGGAACGACGCGCTGAGGCTGGCGAAGAGACCCGCCACACAGAGCAGGGTGCCGACCAGCCCCAGCGAGGCGTGGACCGCATTCTTCGCCGTGACGGTCATGATGGCCCCGACGAGGGCAAGGGCACCGAGGAGCATGAAGGCGATCACGGGCGCACCTGCGGCGCGGGGAGTGGTGAACAGGACCCTATGCGAGGGACGCGGCGGCCGATCTTCGCCTCCCACCTTCTGCCTTGTGCTGTCTGCCTCATCGCGGGTACTCCACCCCCTCCAGTTCCGGCCTCGCCCCTTCCGGCACCTGGAAGCCGAGGCGAACGGGTTTGGCCGTGCGCGCCGCCTCCCGCCGCTGGGGCAGCGAGCCGTCCACGCCCACGAGCATGTCCTCCTTGCCGTACACGAGGTCGCGGTAGCGGTAATCGGCCATCTCGAACTCGTTGCCGAGGACCACCGCGCCCGTCGGGCAAGCCTCCTCGCACATGCCGCAGAAGATGCAGCGCAGCATGTTGATCTCGTAGACCTTCGCGTACCGCTCGCCAGGACTGGTGGGGTTCAGCGGGTCGTTTTCGGCCGCTTCCACGTAGATCGCGTAGGCGGGGCAGGCGGCGGCGCACAGCGAACAGCCGATGCACTTCTCCAATCCCGTACCCGGGTGGCGGGTCAGGACGTGCCGACCGCGAAAGCGGGGCTGGAGGGTCGCGCGCTGCTCCGGGTAACTGACCGTCACCGGCTTCTGGAAGAGCTTCCCGAGCGTGACGCCCATGCCCTTGGCGATTTCAAGAACGCCCATGTGTGGTTCCTTTCTGGGGTTGAGAGAGGACGGGCATCAGTCGCCCCCGATGGGTCGTGTGCTGGGGAGGGATTCGCCCTCGCGCCTGACCGTGGGTGTGTTCCACAGGGTCCTTACCCGGTCGCTCATCACCAGCAGCAGCACCAGTCCGGCAAGGCTGAGCAGGCCGAGCAGCCACAGCCCCGTCCCCCGCGCAAACGCCAGGTACGCCGCCGTCATCACCGTGTTGGCGAGGGCGACGGGAAGCAGCAGCTTCCACCCGAAGCGCATCAATTGGTCGTAGCGCAACCGGGGCAGCGTCGCCCGCACCCAGATGAAGAGGAAGAGGAAAAAGGCGATCTTGACGACGAGCCAGATGATCGGCCAGTCCGCGATGCCGGGGATGATGCCGTTCAGGAAGCCCGGCCCCCGGTAGCCCCCGAAGAACAGGGTCGCCATGATCGCCGACGCCGTGATCATGTTGACGTATTCGGCCATCTGAAAGAGCGCCCACTTGATCGCCGAGTATTCCGTCAGATAGCCCGCCACGATCTCCTGCTCGGCTTCCGGCAGATCGAAGGGCGTGCGGTTCGTCTCCGCGAAGGAGCTGATCAGGAAGAGGGCGAAGGCGAGCGACTGGAAGAGGATCAGCCACCCGTTCGCCGCCTGCCACCCCACGATGCCGAGGAAGGACGTGGTGCCCACCAGCATCAGCAGGCCCAGAATGCTCAGGCCCATGCCGAGTTCGTAGGAGATCATCTGCGCGCTGCTCCGCAGGCCACCCAGGATCGGGTACTTGGAGCCCGACGCCCAACCACCCAGGAAGATGCCGTACACGCCCATGCTCGTGATCGCCAGCAGTGCCAGGATTCCGGCGTCGAGGTTGTAGACCCAGGGGTTCGCCCCGAAGAGACTGCCGGGCGGGCCCCCGGGAATCCCCCCAAAGGCCGTCAACGCCATGCCGATAGCGACAATGGGCGCGAGCGTGTAGACCAGCTTGTCCGCCAGCGTGACGCTCACGTCCTCCTTGAAGATGCTCTTGATCGCGTCCGCGAGGGGCTGGAGGAGGCCCATTGGTCCCACCCGGTTCGGCCCCAGGCGAATCTGCATCCGGGCGAGGAGGCGCCGCTCCACGAGGGTCATGTATGCGAAGGTCGTCAGCAGGGCAAAGGCGAGGGCTAGGCCCTTGACGAGCGTGATCAGCAGTTGGATGAGCCAGTCGGGCATCAGTCATCCCCCCCCGGCTGGGCGGCCATCGGGAGTTCAAAGCGTGGGTCGATGGTCAGGTGGCGCGGGTCCGAGCTGGGGTTGGGCTTGGGCACCATCCGCTCCGTCCACAGGTTCGGCGTGTGGCGGAGGCCGGTGGGCGCCTCGTGACGCTGGCCGAGGGACTGGATGACGCCACTCTCAGGCAGGTTCTCCACGTTCACGCCGAGGCGGTCGCGCAGGAGGGCCTGGGCCGACTTGAGTCCGCGCACCTTGGTACGGACCCCAAGGGCTTCGGCGAGCGCGGCCAGGGTACGCGTCAGGTCAGCGGCCTCGCCCGCGTTCAGCGCCGACTGCCGCAGGGGAAGGAGGCGGCCTTCGAGGTTCACAGTCGTCCCACGCTTCTCGTAGTTGGTGACGGCGGGGAGCACCACGTCGGCGAGCCGCGCCGTGTCTGTCAGGTGCGTGTCGTGGACGATGGTGAAGCCGCGGGCACGCTTCCCAGGGTCGAGGCGCGAGATGAAGGCAGCGGGAGCGTCGGAGAGCCGCGCATACCCCAGACCGCCGAAGCGGGGCACGAGGCCCAGGTGCGCTAGCCCCTTGCTGTTCGGCCCGGCGGGAATCGCCAGCACCTTCGCGCCCGTCCGCATGGCGAGATCGCCAACCTGGGTGGCGAAGGCGCCCGAGGGATTGTTCAGTACGTCCGCGCCAAGGATGACGACGGGCTGCTTGGCGTCGGTGAGGAGCTTCAGCACCGCCCGCGCCTCGTCGGTTCGGGGGTTGAGCAGGGCGCCCAGCAGGTCTCCCCCGCTCGCCCGCTCCTCATTTACCCGGATTCCCGCGTGCCTAGAGAGGCGTGAGTCCGGCCCAATCACGGCCAACTTCTCAGGCTTGCGGGTGGGACGTTCCACCAGCCGCAAATCTGCAATGGCGGTACCATGCGGGAACTCGGGCGGGATGATGCCGCCGCGCAACGCTTCCAGCACGCGCAGCTCGACCACCGGGGCCTCCTCGCCCAGGTCGGCACCGAGCACCACGATGGCGTCGGCGGTGCCCACGTCCGTCAGCGTCGCGGCGGGGGCGCTCACGCCCACCGGGTAGCGGGGCCAGTGGTCCACCGAGCGGGTGCCCAGCAGCCCGGCGAGGGCTTCGAGCGACACGCCCTCCTCCAGCGTGCTGTCCGAGCCCAGGTACAGGCCGAGGTCGGCGGGGTTCGTGTACGCCAACCCCTGACGCATGGCCGCAATCGCGTCATCCCAGGTCGCCTCGCGCAGTTCGCCGTTCACGCGGACGAGGGGCTGGGTCAGCCTCCCCTCCGAGGCGAAGCCGTGTCCGAAGCGGCCCGCGTCGCATATCCACGCCTCGTTCACCTCGCGGTTCTCGCCCGCCACGATGCGTTCCAGCCGCCCGTTGCGCGCGTCCACGGTGATGGAGCAGCCCACCGGGCAGAGGGTGCAGGTCGTCGGGTTGTGGTCGTACTCCCAGTTGCGGCCCCGGAAGCGGGCCACGTTGTCGAGCAGCGCCCCCACCGGGCAGATGTCGGCGATGTTGCCCTGGAAGCCGGTGGGCAGCCCGCCCTCCTCCGTGTCGATGAAGGTGTGCCCGCCACGCTCGATGAAGTCCAGCACCTCCTGCCCCGGCACCTCCTCGAAGTAGCGCACACAGCGTTTGCAGTGGATGCACCGCTCCTGGTCGAGGATGATGAAGTCGGAGAGCGGATAGTGCTTGTCCGCGTGGCGTCGGTCGAAGCCGAAGCGGCTCGCCCCGTAGCCGTACTCGAAGGCGCGGTCCTGAAGCTCGCACGCGCCGCCCTTGTCGCAGGTCGGGCAGTCGAGCGGGTGGTTCAGGAGCGTGAACTCCATCATCCCCGCCTGCGACTTCGCCACGACCTCGGAGGTCGCCGCCGTGCGGATGTGCATCCCTTCCGTGGCCTGCATGGTGCAGGCGGCCATCGGCTTGGGGAACCAGAAGATTTTGGGCTTGGCCGCGTCCCCCTCGCCCTCCATCACGAAGGTCCCGTCCGGGTTCTTGCGCGGCGAGCCCGACTCGATCAGGCACATCCGGCACGCCCCGACGGGCGAGAGGTAGCTGTGCGCACAGAAATACGGCACGTCCCGCCCGGCGGCGAACACCGCGTCGATAGCGCTGGTGCCTGCGGGGAGGTCGAGTTCGAGGCCGTCAACGGTGACTTTCAAGGGGAACCTCCCATTACGTCAGCTCGCCACTCGCCGAAGGTAGCCCACAGGCGGGGGTATCGCTTCCAAAGCTCATCTTCTTCCCAAGGGCTGCCTTTGAGGTTTGTGTAGTCCCGACGCAGCCCCGTGTATCTGCCAACTTTTTCTCTGTAGATGCGTTCCGGTAGCTCTGTAATCTCACACCACATCACCTTATAAAGCTGAAACTCAGGGAAGTCGGCTAAAGATTCCGGGCTTTCGACTGTGGCCTCATAAAACTCCTTACCGCGCATTACAAGCCAAGCACAGAAACAGTCGAAGATTCCGTCAAACGCTTCACCATTGATGAGGTAGCACGCCGCCATCAAGTCCCATGTGTTGGCCTTATCCATCAGCGCGTCGAACTGCTTCTGAAAGGCGACGATTTCACTGGCATTACTTTTCATCAGGTGTTCTTCGATCAGCTTTGTCTGACGTTCGAGATCGCCCCCACTCTCGCCGCGCGCCGACTCGATCACCCGCCAGAACGCTTCTACCTGCTTGTCCGAGCCTGCCGTCAACTCTCCTTCCACCTTCTCCGCGCCCCGTACATCGGCTGTCCCGTCTGCGCCAGCACGTCGTACTCCTCGCGGAAGAGCTTGATCGAACTCAGGACCGGACCCAGGCAGGCGTCGGCGAGGGCGCAGAAGCTCCGTCCGCCGATGTTGTCGCTCATGTCGAGGATGAGTTGCACGTCGTTCGGCGTGCCGCGCCCGCGCACCTGCTTCTCGTACATGCGGACCATCCAGCCCGAGATGCCCTCGCGGCAGGGGGTGCACTTGCCGCAGGACTCGTGGGCGTAGAAGCGCACGAGGTTCCAGGTGACGTTCACGATGCAGTCGGCCTTCGGGATCAGGGTGACGCCGCCCGTGCCCAGCATGGACCCAGCGGCGGCCACGCTCTCGTAGTCCATCGGCGTGTCGAGCGTCTTGTCGTCCCACGGCAGCATCGGGCAGGAGGAGCCACCGGGGATGATGGCCTTCATCTCCTCCGTGGGGCCGCCCGCCCAGTCGTAGATCAGCTCGCGGAAGGTGGTGCCCAGCGGCAGTTCGTACACGCCGGGCCGGGCGACGGGACCGGAGACCTGGAAGAGCTTCATGCCCTTGCTCTTCTCGGTGCCCATGCCCGCGTGCCAGTCGGCGCCGTACTTGAGAATCTGGGTAGCCGCGCAGAAGGTCTCGACGTTGTTGATGGTCGTCGGCAGGCCATACAGCCCGGCGGCGGCGGGAAAGGGCGGCTTGAGGCGAGGGTTGGCGCGCAGGCCCTCCAGCGAGTTCATCAGCGCCGTCTCCTCGCCGCAGATGTACGCCCCGGCCCCCCGGTGCAGTTGCAGGTCGAAGTCGAAGCCGCTACCCAGGATGTTCTTGCCCAGCAGCCCCGCCGCCCGCGCCTCGTGGATGGCAGCCTGGACGCGTTCGGCGGCGTAGACGTACTCGCCGCGGATGTAGATGTAGCCGACCGAGGCGCGCATAGCGTACCCGCCGATCAGCATCCCCTCGATCAGTTGGTGCGGGTCCTCCGACAGCAGGTAGCGGTCCTTGAAGCTGCCCGGCTCGGACTCGTCCGCGTTGCAGATGATGTAGTGCTGCTTGCCGTCCTTGAGGGGCATAAAGGACCACTTGAGGCCGGTGGCGAAGCCTGCCCCACCGCGCCCGCGCAGGCCGGACTTCTTCACCTCGTCGATCACGGCGTCGGGGCCCAATGCGAAAGCGCGTTTGACCGCCTCATATCCCCCGTGCTGCCGGTAATAATCGAGCGTCCAGCTTCCCTGTTGCCCGACGTGCGCGTAGAGGGTGGGGGCGAAGCGGGGGTCCTTGCCGCTGGTAATGGGTTTGGGGGCGGGTTCGGCAATCGTCATGCTTCACCTCCGGCGAGCGGGGCGAGGTCGTGGATGCTGGCCCCAACGCGCTCACCCTTCGCCGTCATCTGACGCCCGTCCTCCCGCACGGTGACGGGGACGGGGTTGTCGGGCGGTGGCGGCGTGTCAGCGCGCATCGCCTTGATCAGGCGGTCGCACTTCGCGCGGGTCACGTTCTCGTAGTAGCCCTCGTCGCCGATCTGCACGACGGGCGCGGTGCCGCAGCTTCCCAGGCACTCCACTTTCTGCACGCTGAAACGCCCGTCCGGGCTGACCTCGCCCGGCTGCACGTCCAACGTGGAGACGAGGTGGTCCCACAGCTCGTCGCTTCCTGCCAGCGCGCACATCAGCGTCGAGCAGACCTGGAGGTGGTACTTGCCGGTCGGGACCGTGTGGTACGTCGAATAGAAGCTCATCACGCTCCGCACCTCGGTCGCCGTCGTGCCGCAAAGAGAAGCGATCTCCGCCATGTGCGTCTCCGACACGTACCCGAAGGCGTTCTGCACCTCACGCAGCAGCGGCATCAGCGCCGAGCGTCGGCCTTGTGGAGAGGCCGGGTAGCGGGAGAAGATGTCGGCGACGAGGGGTTGTTTGTCTGCGAAGTAGGTCAACTTCTCCTCTTTCATGTGGTCTGCTCCAGAACGAAAGGCTCTGAAAGGTCACCGTTGTTTGAAGCAAAGAAGTAGTAGAACCCTGTATCCCCCCAAATCACGCCTGTATCGCCCGTGCCAAGTGCAAGGGCAAATGCAGTCGGCTCCCCCGTCGTTGGGTCACGCGGAGTCGTGCCGTCCTGCATCCATGAGGGGTAACCGCCTACTTGGGAGATCGTCTCGCGGTTCCAATACTGATCTGAAACCTCCCAATAGACATCTATCTCCTCACTGTCCCAACCGTCCAGGCCGTCATCGAACGGGTGAGGCAAGCTCAGGTAGGGCTCAGGGCTTAGCAGAATAGGACCGGAGTAGTTCTGTTCAGCGCCATGTGCCGTGCCAAGGCTCAACGCTTTACCCACATACCAGCGGGCGAGGTGACTGCTTGAGCCATAGGAAATAAAGTCAGCTCGGTACGATTTCGAGTGTGTTCTCAATTGCCGGGCATCAGCATAGGCATCACCGGATGGCAGGCAATACCAGCAGTTCCAGAACTGGAAAGTTCCAGGTTGGACAAACTTCAGCACACCCACAAACGGAGCAAGATTTACCTGCATGACGAAGCCCATTTCACGGGTGCAGTGTGGGCAAGTGGGCCATGCCTCACCTTCCGGCAAGTAGGGAGCATTGCCACCAAGAAAACTGTCACCCTCTTGAATGGACTGACTCTCAACCGCGCGCAGCAACCACGCGGGCCGCACGTTTGCCTCAAGCCATTCACGGCGCGGCTCCAGAACCTTCGGAAATTCCGGAAGTCGCAAGTGCGCGTGAGTGGCTGGCAGGTTAGTCATACTCACCGATCCACATCCCCCAGCACCGGGTCAATCGTCGCCAGGATGGTGATGAGGTCGGCGAACTGGCCGCCCACGCAGGCGTATTCCAACGCTTGCAGGTTCACGAAGCTTGGCGCGCGAATCTTCACCCGGTAGGGCATCGAGCCGCCGTCCGAGACGATGTAGTAGCCGACCTCGCCGCGCGCCGTCTCGACGGGCACGTACACCTCGCCGACCGGGGGGTGGAAACCCTCGGTCACCAGCTTGAAGTGGTGGATGACCGCCTCCATGCTCGTCTCCAGCTCGTGCCGGGGCGGAAGGCTGATCTTGCGGTTGGGGTCCTTGACGGGACCGGGCGTGAGACGTTTCAGCGCCTGCCGCACGATCTTCGCGCTCTCGCGGAACTCCATCAGGCGCAGTTGGAAGCGGGCGAGGCTGTCCCCGGCCTGGCTCACGGGCACGTCGAAGTCGTAGGTCTCGTAACCGCAGTAGGGGTTCGCTTTGCGGTGGTCAAGGGCCACGCCGCTCGCCCGCAGGTTCGGCCCGGTGAGCCCCAGGTCAATCGCCACGTCGCGCGGGATGACGCCCACGCCCGTCGCCCGGTCGAGGAAGATCGGGTTCTTGGCGAACAGCGTCTCGTACTCGTCCACACCCTTCTCGAACGTGTCGAGGAAGGCGGAGACGCGGGCGGGCCAGTCCTCGGGGATGTCGCGGGCGAGGCCGCCCACCCGGAAGTACCCCTGGTTCATCCGGTAGCCGCACACGGCCTCGAACAGGTCCTGAAGCGCTTCCTTCTCCCGGAAGGCGTAGAAGAAGGGCGTCAGTGCCCCGAGGTCGAGCAGCCCCGTCCCCACGAAGACGAGGTGCGAGTGGATGCGACCCAGCTCGTGCAGGATCACCCGCACGGTGGTCGCCCGCTCGGGAACCTCGGCCCCCAGAAGCTTTTCGGCACTCAGCACGTAGGCGAGTTCGTGCCCGAAGCAGTGGAGGTAGTCGGTGCGCGGCGCGTAGGTCACGCCCTGCTGGTAGGTGCGGTGCTCGAAGGTCTTCTCGAAGCCGGTGTGCAGGTAGCCCATGTGCGGCGTGACCTTCACCACGTACTCGCCGTCCATGTCCACCACCAGACGCAGGACGCCGTGCGTGGAGGGGTGCTGCGGCCCCACGTTCAGACTCATGACCTCGGTGTGGAGGAGGGCCCCCGTCTGCCCCTGCAACCGCTCGGCGCTCGTGGACTCCTGGTGGTCGGGCGTCATCTGCGTGCGGGGGAGGGTGCCGGAGTTCACGTCACGGTCCTTGATGGTCATTTCGGCCCTCCATCTGGCATGACAGGCGGCACCCGGTCCTCACCCTGGCCGCGCCGCAGCTCGCCCCGGTACTTGCTGAGCCCCGCCTCACGCCCTGTCAGGCCCGCGCGGAAGGCACCCGGATCAAGGAAGCGACCTTCCCGGAACATTGTGGGTGTCTCGCCGATGGGGAAGTCCTTGCGGAGGGGGTGGCCCTCCAGGTCGTCCGGCGTGAGCACCTTGCGGAGGTCGGGGTGGTCCACGAACTCCACGCCCATCAGGTCGTACACCTCGCGCTCCAGGTAGTTCGCGGCCTTCCAGACGGGGTAGAGGCTGTCCACGGGCTCCCCGTCATTCACCCACACGCGCAGGAAGAGGCGGCGGTGATCGTCCGGGTGGTAGACGTTGTGCAGTACGGCGAAGCGGGCGGGGCGGCGCGCGGGGTAGGCGCTGTAGTCGATGCCCACCGTGTCCATCAGCATGAAGCCGCGCTGCTTGAGGGCGTACGCCACTTCCCGCAGCCGCTCGTGCGGTACGAGGGCGGTCGGCTCGGCGGCCTCGTCCTCCGTCAGCCCGAGTTCGGCGATGAGGGAAGTCACGTCGCGGGGGTCACTCTGAACCGTGCCCGTTCCAGTCATGACGATGATCGTCTCCTGGCCCGTCATCTCGTCCAGGCCTCCACCATCGGGAGCTGGGTGCCGAGTTCGTCGAAGGCCTCGCCGCGCACCTTTTTCTGAAGCTGCATCACGGCGTAGATCAGCGCCTCGGGGCGGGGCGGGCAGCCGGGCACGTAGATGTCCACGGGCACCACATGGTCCACGTTCTGCACGATGGCGTAGTTGTTGAACATGCCACCCGAGGAGGCGCACGCGCCCATGCTGATCACCCACTTGGGGTCGGGCATCTGGTCGTACACCCGGCGCATGATCGGCGCCATCTTCTTGCTCAGCCGCCCGGCGACGATCATCACGTCCGCCTGCCTCGGGCTCGCGCGGAAAACCTCAGAGCCGAAGCGGGCGAGGTCGTTTCGTCCGTCCGTGCTGCTCATCATCTCGATGGCGCAGCAGGCCAAGCCGAAAGTGGCAGGCCAAAGGGAATTGCTGCGCCCCCAGGCGACGAGCTTTTCCAGGCTCGAAAAGAGGACGCCTTCGGATTCGAGTTCCTGCCAGTCGCGGTCAAAGAGTTCTTTCAGCGCCATATGGAAAACTCCTTCACGCCCATTCCAGCACGCCCTTCTTGAGGATGTAGTAATACCCGACGAGCAGCAGTCCAACGAACGTCACGGCCTCGAAAAAGGCGAAGGGCACGAGCTTCTGGTACGCCACAGCCAGCGGGAAAAAAAACGCCGTCTCGATGTCGAAGATGATGAACAGCATGGCGACGAGGTAGAAGTGCACCGGGAAGCGTTGGCCCGTGCCCACACCGCCGTGCTCCGGGTCGTTGCCGCTCTCATAGGCCATTAACTTGGTGCGGCTGGCCTTTTTCGGGCCCAGGATCGCGCTCACCACCACGGCCAGCACCCCGATCCCCAGGGCGATGAGCAGCATGATCACGAAATTCGCGTACTCGATGGGAGTCTCCCTTCTGCCCTCCTCCCCCCTTCACCCTACTCGTGAAAAAACGCACGAGTGGGCTAAAAAAAAGAGAGGGCCTGACGAACCGGAATGAAAAGCGGCTTGTGGTACGCCTTAAGTTCTAGCACGGCGGCACGTTTTGCAAGGTGCGCGAGCCCCCCGTGACGGCTGGACAACGTGGGTGGCGCGGGGGACGGCTTCCCGATGCCAGATTCGTCTTGTGCGTCCTAGACCATCGAGGGACCAGGACGGAGAAGAGGTCTGCACCTTCTGACTTACCCTATAAAGAGGAAAATCAGCACGGTCAGCAGAACCCGCAGTCCGGGCGTCATCCCAGGATGATGAACTACCGTCACGAACCAGAACGTTCCTGCACCCACCGCCGCGATCACCACCGTGCTCCACACTCTCTGATCCGTCTGTTCCCAGGCCTGTCCTGCCACTGCCGCCGCCGCCCAGCCGGTCACCCACAGCAGGACCCAGGGAATGAGCCTGGTCCAGGACTCCCCCTGCGAACTTTTTCTGGGCAGAAGCAGGCCCACACAGCAGGCCAGATAGAGCGCGAGCCCCAACCACCGCTCCCATACGTTCGGCAAACTGTCCAATCCACCGACAACGGTGATCCACCAGGCAAGTCCAAGAAGGGTGAGGATGCTGTTTTGGACAAACCCGAGTCCACCATACGAAGGCTGCACCTCGGGAAGGTATCGTCCAGTTTCCTACCGTGCTCTGACCGACCAACGTGTTTCCACGCCGGGCTGCCCTCCCCTAGCTCAACAACTCCACGAAGTCGTCGTCCTCCGCGTCCTGGGCGGGGGGCAGGGTGAAGGTGAAGGTGGAGCCCTTGCCACGCTCGGACTCGACCCAGATCGTGCCGCCGTGCTCCTCGACGGCGAGCTTGCAGAAGGCCAGGCCCATGCCGGTGTCGAAGCGGCCGTGCAGGGTCAGGCGCGACTGCTCGAAGGCGGCGAAGAGGTTGGGGATGTCCTCGGCGGGGATGCCCTCGCCGTCGTCGCGCACGGAGATCAGCGTCTCGTCGCCGTCCTTGCGGACGCTAATCTGGATCACGCCGCCCGTGCCCGTATGCTTCATGGCGTTGCTGAGCAAATTCGCCAGCACCCGGCGCAGGATCTCAGGGTCGGCGCGGGCGGGGCTGAGGTTGGGGGCCACCTCCACCCGGACCACCCGGTCGCGCAGGCCGGTGCCCACGTCGCCGCGTGATTGTTCGATGACCTCCTCGAACATCGGGCTGAACATCAGCTCGGGGCGCAGGTTCATCTTGCCCGCCTGGATTTTGCGCACGTCGAGCATGTTCACGGCGAGGTGGAGCAGGTGCTGGGTCTCGTCGTGGGCGATCTTGACGAGTTCGCGCGTGTCGTCGGGCACCCGGTCGTCCTCCTCGACGACTTCCAGCAGCCCCATGACGGCGGCAATGGGGTTTTTGAGGTCGTGGACGAGCATATGCACGAGCTGGTCGCGCACCCGCTCCTCGTGTTCCCAGGTGTCGAGGCGTCGCTGAAGCGTGGTGATGCGGCCCTCCTGGTCGCGGTGCTGCGCCGCGCGGGCGAGCAGGGTGCGGACCTGAAGGGCCAGCGCGTCGGGCGCCGTCGTGTCGCTGATCAGGGCGTCGGCCCCCGCCGCGAGGAGGGCACCGAGGCCGTGCGTGCCCACCGCGAGCCAGCGGGTGCCCGCGAGTTCGGCCCGTTGCCTCAGCAGGGGCAGCACCTCGGCGAGGGGCACGCCGGGGGTGTCGGCATACAGGAGCGCGACGGCGGGCGGTCGGACGTGCGCCTCCCGCAGCAGCGTCTCGGCGTCGGGAACGGGGATCACCTGGGCCTGGGCCAGCGCGGGCGCGAGCCGGGCGGCCCGCGAGCGGTCGTGGGACACGACGAAGACCACCTGGGAATAGGCCACCTGGGCATCGGGACTCGGCATGACGTGCCCTGGAGTCTACCCCGTCAGCTCCGGCGCGAATACCGAAACCTCCCCCCTCCCCCGCAGGAGGATGAACCGTGGCCCAAGGAAAACACGCCCCCCCGGGCCGGAAGAGGCGTGCCGCAGGGCGACCGACGAACTTACCCCTTCACGCTCCCGGCGAGCAGGCCGCGCACGAAGTAGCGCCCCAGCAGGATGTACACGAGCAGCGTGGGCAGCGCCGCGAGGATCGCCCCCGCCATCGGCAGGTTCCAGCTCACCGCCTGCCCGCCCGCGAGTTGCGAGAGGGCGTAGGTCACGGGCTGCGAACTCGTGTTCGTCAGCGTCGCCGCGAACAGGAACTCGTTCCAGACCTGGGTGAACTCCCAGATGATCACGACGACGAAGCCGGGCACGCTCAGTGGAAAGATCACCTGGCGGTAGATGTTCCAGAAGCCCGCGCCGTCGATGGTCGCCGCCTCGACGAGCGCGTCGGGCACCTCGGCGTAGTAGTTGCGGAAGATCAGGGTGGTGATGGGCAGACCGTACACGACGTGCGCCAGGATCAGCCCCCAGATCGAGCCGTACAGGCCGAGCGACTTCACGAACTGGAAGAGGGGGATCAGCACCGCCTGGTACGGGATGAACATGCCGAAGAGCATCAGCGCGAAGAGGGTGTTCGCCCCCCGGAACTTCCATTTGGCGAGCGCGTAGCCGTTGAGACTGCCCAGCAGCGCCGAGAGGATCGTGGCGACCACCGCGAGAAAGAGGCTGTTGAGCATGTTCCCGCCGATCTTGCCCCAGGCGTCGGCGAAGCTCGCCCAGTTCAGCGCGCGGGGCCACTGCCACGTCGTGGCGAGGTTGATCGCGTCCGGGGACTTCAGCGCCGTGGCAATCAAAAGGTAGATCGGCAGCAGGAAAAACAGCGCGGCGACGACGAGCAGGGCGTACAGCCCGGCCCGGCTCAGCCCGAACCGGCGCGAGGCGGGCGCGGGGCCCGCCGTGGTGGTGGGAACGGTGGTCGTCATGCGTGGCCCTCCTCGCCGCGGAAGGAACTGCTCAGGTACGGCACGATCACGAACGCCACTAGAATCAGCAGAATCGTCCCGATGGCCGCGCCCAGCGCGAACTGGTTTTGCCGGAAGGACGTGAGGTACATGTTGAGGGCGGGCACGGAGGTGTAGGTGTTGTCGGGCCCCGTCATCGCGTACACGAGGTCGAAGATCTTGAGGCTGATGTGCCCCAGGATGATCATCGCGCTCAGGGTGATGGGCGCGAGCAGCGGGAAGATGACGTGGCGGTACATCCCGAAGTCGTTCGCGCCGTCCACCCGCGCCGCCTCACGCAGTTCCTCGGGGATGCCGCGCAGCCCGGCGAGGTAGAGCGCCATCGTGTACCCGCTCATCTGCCACACGGCGGCGATGATGATGCCGATGAGGGCGAGGTTGAAGCCGTGGGGCTCGGGCGCGGGCAGCAGCCTCACGTTCGGCCCCACGAACAGTGCCCAGCCCAGGAGCAGCGCGGCGCACAGGCCCGAGACGATGGCCCGGGTGCGGTCTCCCGCGCGGGCGGCGCGCACGGCGAGGAGGATCAGGACCAGACCCACGACGCTCGCCGTGATCAGCGGCAGCGCGTTCCAGTCGAACTTCCAGATCGAGTCCGTGCTGCTCAGCCAACTGAACTGTCCGGCGGGCAGGCCGACGGCGTTCGGGAACTGGTTCACACCCCCCTGCGGCTGGAGCATCCAGCGCCAGATCGTGCCCGTCACGATAAAGCTCAGGCTCATCGGGAAGAGAAAGATGGTGCGCCACAGCCCCTCGCCGCGGGGGTTGCGGTCGAGCACGAGCGCGAGGCCCAGCCCCAGCCCCAGGCAACCCAGGATGAAAAACAGCGTGAAAAAGATTGTGTTGACGAGTTCCTGCCGGAAGCGGCCTTGCAGGAAGCCGGTGAAGAGTTCCTGGTAGTTGGCAAGGCCCACCCAGCGGATGATGGGGTCGAGGGCGAGCGCCTGCGCGGGATCGTTGCCCCAGTCGGTGAGGCTGACGTACACCGTGCGCGCGATGAAGCCGTAGACGAACACCGCGAGCAGCAGGATGCTCGGGAGCAGCACGGCGATGGACCACAGACGGTCGCGGGAGAGGCCTTTCACGGGTGCTTCACCTCTTTTTTCGGGACGCAGGTTGTGGGTTGTAGGCCGCAGGGAACCCCCCCACAACCCACAACCCACGACCTCTACCCTGGTGTTACTGGCCGATGCCCGAGCGGGTGGCGAGTTGCTGGGCGGCGGCGGCGGCGCCCTGGGCGTTCTTGCTGGCGACGAACTGGTCGATCACCGCGCCGAAGGCGCTCATGAAGCTTTCGGGGGCGACGGCGCCGTGGACGAGCGAGCCCACGATCTTGTTGCGCTTCCAATCGGCGGCGGCCGCGCGGCTGTAGGTGTTGTACTTGCTCAGGTCGGAGTCGGTGCGGGCGGCGATGGAGCCCTTCAGGGGGTTGAAGGCGTCCTGGCCGGCCTTGGAGCCCATCAGCCTCAGCCAGTTCAGCGCCTCGGTGCGGTTCTTGACGCCCTTGGGCAGCCCGAAGGAGTCCGCGAGCATCACGAAGGTGCCGCCCGTGCCGGGGCTGGGCGTGAACCCGAAGCCGGTGTTGGGCTGGAGCTTCTTGGTGGTGGTGAAGTACCCGGCGGCCCAGTCGCCCATGATGTTGAAGGCGCTCGTGCCGTCGGCGATGCGGTCGGAAGCCTGTTGCCAGCTCAGGCCGGAGGCGTCCTTGTTGGCGCAGTCCATGACCCGCCCAAAGGTGGTGAAGCCCTGCACGACCTTGGGGTCGGTGAACTTGGTCTTGCCAGCCCAGAGGTTTTGCCAGCCCTGCGCGCCCAGGGTGCCGATCATCACGCTCTCCCAGAGGTGCTGCTGGGTCCAGTTCTCGCCGACGACCAGCGGCGCGGCAACGCCCTTGGCCTTGAGGGCTGAGCAGGTCGTCAGGAACTCGGCCCAGGTCTTGGGCGCGGTGACACCCCAGGCCTTGAGCTTGGCGGGGTTGTACCACATCACGTTCGAGCGGTGGACGTTGACGGGCACGCTCCAGATACCGCCCTTGGAGGAGAGCAGCCCGATCACGTCCTTGGGAAACGCCTTGTCCCAGCCCTCGGACTTGAAGAGGCTGGAGAGGTCCTCCATGCGGTTCGACACGACCCAGGTGCCGATGAGTTCCTGCCCGGCGTGCACCTGGAAGGAATCGGGGGGCGTGCCGCCGAGCATGCGGGTCTTGAGGACCGCCTTGGCGTTCGTGCCCGCGCCGCCCGAGACGGTCGCGTTGTCCACGGCCACCGTGGGGTAGCGCTGCTTGTAGAGCTTGACGAGGGCGTCGAGGGCCGGACCCTCGTCACCCGACCACCACGAGAAGATCTCGAGCTTCCCGGCGGCGGAGGCGGTGCCCGTCACGGTGAGGGCGGCGGCGATCAAGAGAGCTTTTTTCATAACGTTCCTCCAGGGGAGAAATAGGAGATCGGTGAGAGGCGGGGTGCCGGTCGGGCGGGGGGCGGCGGGCTGCGGCCCCCCGAGGCGATCCGCCCCAGGTGGCGCAGCCCGGCGGGCGTGAAGAGATGGTCGAGCAGCATGGCCCCCGCACCCAGGACCCCGGCGTCCGCCCCGAGCGAGCTGAACTCGATGGGGGTGCCCCCCGCGTTCACCCGCAGGGTGCGGCTCAGGGCGCTTTCCCGGATGGCCTCCAGAAACACCGCCCCCGCCCCCGCCAGCCGCCCCCCGATCACGACCGCGCCCGGGTTGAAGAGGTTCAGGATGGTGCTGATCGCCACGCCGAGGTGGTGACCCGCCTCCGCCCAGATCTCGCGGGCGAGGGGGTCGCTGCCCGCCCCCGCAATCAGGTCGCCGAGCGTGAGGGACCCCGGCAGGGTGCTCGGCGCCCCGGCGGCGCGGCGGGCGCGGGCCGTCTCCACGAGCACCTGCCCGGCGGCGTAACTCTCCAGGCTGCCGGGGTTGCCGCTGCGGCCCACCGGCCCACGCTCGTTGATGCTGATGTGGCCGATCTCGCCCGCCCCCCCGCGCACGCCCCGGTGCAGCCGCCCGCCGAGCATCACCCCCGCCCCGATGCCGGTCGCGGCCTTCACGTAGATCAGGTCGGGCTGGCCCCGGTGCGCCCCGAAGCGGGCCTCCGCGAGCGCCCCGAGGTTTGCGTCGTTGTCCACCAGCGCAGGGAGACCCAGCGCCGCGCTCAACCCGGCGGCCACCCGTTCGCCGTCCCAGCCGCCCATGTTGGGGGGTTGCACGACCCCGCCCGTCGTGTGGTCGACCGGGCCGGGCACCCCCGCCCCCACCCCTGCTACCGCCTCGCGGCCCACGCCCGCCTCGGCGAGCACCTCGCGGGTCAGCCGGGCGGCGAGCGCGTACGTCGGGGCCGGGCCGCACGCGATGTCGTGGGGGACGGTGCGGCTGGCGAGCGTGCGGCAGCGCAGGTCGAGCAGGTCCACCCGCACGTGGCTGGCACCCAGGTCGAGCGCGAGCAAGAAGGCGGCCCGGGTATTCAGCGCGAGCATGGTCGCCCGCCGCCCCGTCTGCCCGCCTTCCCCGCACCGGGCGGCGCGCGGCCCCGTCTCGCCCACCAGCCCCGCGTCCATCAGCTCGCTCACGATGGAGCTGATCGCGCTGCGCGACATGCCCAGTTCCCGCGCCAGATCGACCCGCGCCCGGTCCCCCTGCCACAGCCGCCCCAGCAAGAGCAGCGTGTGTCGGGCGCGGATCGCGGCCAGGTCGAGCGTGTCGTGGACAGGCATGGAATACGGCACAGGGGCTCCAGGGGGCAGAGGAACAGGGCACGGGCGTGGGCAGGAGACCGGGGCCTTCGCAGGACGCTCTTCAGGAAGTCTTGTTGCAAGACTCATCTTGCCTCATCGGCCTTTGTTTGTCAAAAGAACAAACGAAGGGGCAACGCTACCGGGCGGGTAACAGAAAGGGGGCCGGGAGAACACCCCCAGCCC
The DNA here is from genome assembly GCF_018863415.1 of Deinococcus aestuarii. Taxonomy (NCBI): domain Bacteria; kingdom Thermotogati; phylum Deinococcota; class Deinococci; order Deinococcales; family Deinococcaceae; genus Deinococcus; species Deinococcus aestuarii. The sequence continues at coordinate 414,345 of NZ_JAHKSN010000001.1, forward strand.
TTCCTAAACGCCGACCAACGCCCTCAACTTCTCGGGGCTTCGTCCTCCACCTCGCCTCCCGAACGGCCCTGGCCCTCGGGGCGAAGCAGCGGGAAGAGCAGCACGTCGCGGATGGAGTCGCTGTCTGTCAGCAGCATGGCGAGGCGGTCCATACCCATCCCCATCCCGGCGGCGGGGGGCATCCCGTACTCCAGCGCGAGGAGAAAATCCTCGTCCTGCTCGTGGGCCTCGTCGTCCCCGGCGTCGCGGCGGGCGGACTGCGCCTCGAAGCGGGCACGCTGGTCGAGGGCGTCATTCAGCTCGGAGTAGATCGGCGCCAGCTCGAAGCCCGCCATGAAGAGGTCGGCGCGCTCCGCGAGGCCCGGGCGGCTGCGGTGGGCCTTGACCAGCGGGCTGATCGCCAGCGGCACGTCGGTCACGAAGGTGGGGTGGATCAGCGTGTGCTCGACGTACTCGCCGAAGAGCTTGTCGAGGAGCTTGTAATCGGGGACCTTGCGCAGCTCCGGGTGGCGCTCGTCGGTCCAGGTGCGCAGCCGGGCGAGGTCGGTGGGGTCGAAGTCGAGCCCGGCCGCCTGTTGGAGCGCCGTCACGAAGTCGAGCCGCTTGAAGGGCACGCTGAAGTCCACCTCCTGGCCCTGATAGGTCAGCCGCGGCTCCCCCTTGACCTCGGTGACGAGGCCGTGGAGCAGCTCCTCGATCAGCCGCATCATGTCCTCGTAATCCCCGTAGGCGAAGTAGGCTTCCAGCATGGTGAATTCGGGATTGTGGGTGCGGTCGATGCCCTCGTTGCGGTAGTTGCGTCCGATCTCGTACACGCGCTCGAAGCCGCCGACGAGGAGGCGCTTGAGGTACAGCTCCAGGCTGATGCGGAGCGAGAACTCGTGCCCCAGCGCGTTGTGGAAGGTCTTGAAGGGCCGCGCCTCCGTCCCGCCCGGCACGACTTGCAGGGTGGGGCCCTCCACCTCCAGAAAGCCGCGCTCGTCGAGGAAGCGGCGGATGTACCCGATGGCGCGGGCGCGGGTCCGGTACGCCTCTCGCCGCTCGGGGCTCACCATCAGGTCGAGGTAGCGGCGGCGGGCGCGCAATTCCTCGTCCTGGAGACCGTGGAACTTGCTGGGCAGGGGGTGCAGGCTCTTGACCAGGGGCCGCCACGACCGCACCCGCAGGGTGAGCTGCCCCGTCCGCGTGACGAAGGGAAAGCCCGTGACGCCGATGAGGTCGCCCAGGTCCATCCGCTTGGTCGCGTCGAAGTGCTCGGTGTCCTGCTTGGAAAAGTGCAGTTGGATCTGCCCGTCCTCGTCTCCCAGGTCGGCGAAGGCGGCCTTGCCCATGTGGCGCAGCAGGGTGACGCGGCCCGCGAGCGAGTAGGTCTCCTCCGGCCACTCCTGCCCGGGCTCCAGCCTGCCCTGCTCGTCGGGCGGGTGGGCTTTGATCACGTCGCGGGCGTGATGGGTCTGGGGGAAGCGGTACGGGAAGGGCTCGAACCCCGCCTCTCGCCAGGCGTCGAGGTTGTTGAGGCGGCTGACGGTCTGCTCGTGCAGGCCCTCACGGCGGGGACCGGGGAAAGGCGCGTCGGACATGAGGGGGAGTATAGGAGGCATGGGGCAGAAGGCCGAAAGCGGAAGGCAGAAGGCCATCCCGCCGCCCTCTGCCTTTGACCTTCTGCCCTCAGTATTCGACCGTCTTGACCCGGTACTTGACCTGCTTGCCGTTGCCGAGGTTCACGACGAAGGAGTCGCCCACCTTGCGGCCCATCATCGCGCGGCCCACCGGGCTGTCCTCGCTGATGCGCGGCACGCTGCCGCCGAGCACCGCCGCCTCGGGCACGCTGACGACCTGCACCCGCATGTCCTTGCCGGTCGCCTCGTTGGCGAGGGCGACGACCGCGCCCAGCGTGATCTGGTCGTCCTGGCCGTGGTCTTCGATGATGGAGGCGCGGGCGAGGGTGTCTTCGAGTTCCTCAATGCGGGCCTCGATCCCCATCTTCTCGCGCTTGGCGTCCTCCAGGCCGGTGTCCTCGTTGTCGGCGCTCGTCTCCATCTGCTCTTGCAGGATGCGGGTCGCCTCCGTGAGGCGCCGCTGCTCCTGCTCCAGGGTGCGCTCCAACCGGGCGTACCCCTCACGGGTGAGTTTGACCTGTTTGGTTGCGTGTACCACTGCGTCCTCCACTCCAGCCGGGTGAGAAAAGGGGAAAGTTCTTCTGGGAATTGCCCAGCATTCTGCCACAGCCCCGTTTCGCTGACAACGAAGGGTTGACCACCCCGTCAGACGGCCCGCCGGGGGGTGACTCCCCCCGACAGCCGGTCGGACGGAAAAGACGACGGGCCGGGGGTCAGGCGGCCGTGGCCGCTCCGTCTCCCCCGGGCCCCTGTGAGCAGGCTTACTTGGGCAGGAACGAGAGGCTCAGCAGCCAGCGGCTGGTCATGCGGTCGCGCGGCCACTCGTAGCCGATGCTGGGGCCGACGAGGACGGGCAGGGCCTCGACCCGGAAGAGGAGGTCGCCGCGCACGGCGGTGTAGTCGTCGGTCCATTTGCGGGTCACGCGGGTCCGCACGGCGCCCAGGGTGAAGGCGGGCGGCGTCTGTGCGACCGGCAGGCGGTAGGTCACGCCGAAGTTGGACTCCTGGTAGCGGGCGAAGTTCAGGTCGTCCACGGGCACCGTCCCGACCGCGAAGCGTTCGAGGTGCGAGCCGTCGAAGGTCAGCCCCGTGACGGGCGTGATGTTCGCGCCCACGCTGAGGTCCACGCTGCCCTGCGCCTGCCGCTGCACCGGGAAGGTGAAGGCGCGCGCCGTCGTGCCGAAACTGGTGTTCAGCCGACCGAAGGAACGCCCGTACCCCCCGCCGACCTCAGTCTGGGTGTAGGGCGCGACCACCTCACGGTCCCCGCCCTGGTAGTCGTAGGCCACGCCCACGTTGTTCAGGACCCGGACCCGGTCACCGGCCACCGTGAAGGCGTACCCGCCCGTGAAGCGCGAGTAGGCCGTGTTGCCCTGAAGACGAGCGCTGTACTGCACGCCTTTGAAGGGATCGTGCGTCACCTCCAGCCGCGGAATCCCGGCGGTCGCCGTCGCCCCGTTGTCGAACACGCCGACGGCGAAGAGCGTGTCCTTCGCCCGCGTGCTGACGTTGTATTCCCAGTAGTTCGGCTGCTTGGCGAGCGAGACCCGGATGTCCTGGGCCAGGGGCAGCGGGAAGTACCGCACCCCGAATCCCACCTCGTTCGAGGCGAGGAGCTCCGTCGTCGAGAAGCGCGACAGGTAGTTGGCGGGCAGGCGCAAGCCCCCGGGCGCGGGCGGCCCCGGCTGGGCGGCGGCGAGGGCGGACGGGCTCAGCGCCAGGGCCACGGCCCCGGCCTTCAGAAGTTGGGAAGCGCGGGAAAACACCCCAGCATCGTGAGGGGCAACCCTAGGCGGGGCCGAACGGTGGTCTAGACAGACCCGGCGCGGCTGCCGGGAACTTCACAGAAAATAGGCGGCTGACATCTCGTTCTGACCCTTTCCTGACCGCCGTCCTCACACCCGGACATTGACGATGGTCACCCCGTGGCCGCCCTGGTTGGCCTCGGCGTCGTGGAAGCTCTCCACCCGCTTGTCGGTCTTGAGGTAATCGCGCAGCAACCTTCGCAGCACGCCCTGGCCCTTGCCGTGGACGACGCGCAGGGGCGTTTCCTTGAGCGCGTGCGCCTCGGTGACGGCGGTGCGGAGTTCCTCAACGGCCTCCTCGGCGCCCAGGCCGCGCAACTGGAGTTCTTTCTCGAACCTGGCGGGCGCGGTGCCGCCGAAAGCGGTGCGGGCGACCTTGGGTTTCGCCTCGGGCTGGAGCCGGACGTCGCGCCGCCTGACGCCGACCTTCATCACGCCGAGCTGCACCACGAGGTCGTCGCCGCGCATCTCCAGCACCTGCCCGCTCGCCCCGTAGGCGGGCACGTCCACCCGGCTGCCGACGCGGATGGGGTCGCCGCGCTCCTCGCGAGCGGGGGGCGGGGCGGGGCGGGCCTTCTGGGCGGCGGAGCGCAGCTCGCGCAGTTCCTGCATCACCCGGGGGCGGGCGCCGTCCTCCTGGGCGCGGGCCCGCAGGGTGCGGACGCGCTCGATGGCGTCGGCGTACAGGCTCTCGGCCTTCTGGGCGGCTTCCGCGAGCATCTCATTGCGGCGCCGCTCCAGCGTCTCGCGCTCCTGGCGCACCCGGGTGAGTTCGGCCTCGGCCTCGCGGCGGGCGGCGTCGGTGGTTTCGAGCAGGCCCGCGAGGTCGGCGCGCTCGCGCTCCAGGCCCTCCAGCATCCGCTCCATCAGGCCCGCGTCGGGGCCCAGCAGGCTCTCGGCGCGGCCCAGCACGTCCTCCGGCAATCCCATCCGCCGGGCGATGGCGAGCGCGTAGGAACGGCCCGGTTGCCCGACCTGAAGCTGGTAGGTGGGCGCCAGGGCCTCCAGGTCGAAGCCCATGCTGGCGTTCTGGACCCCCGGCGTCTCCAGCGCGAAGAGTTTCAGCGGCGAGAGGTGCGAGGTGACGATGCCCCGCGCGTCCTGGGCGAGCAGCGTCTCGATCAGGGCCTGCGCGAGCGCCGCACCCTCGCCGGGGTCGGTGCCGCTCCCCAGCTCGTCGATCAGGACCAGGGTGTCGGGCGCCGCGTGTCGCAGGACGAACCGCAGGTGCTTGAGGTGGGAGGCGAAGGTGGACAGGCTCGCCTCGATGCTCTGCTCGTCGCCGATGTCGACCAGCACGTCGCGCACGACGGGCAGGCGGGCTTTCGAGGCCGCCACGTACATCCCGCACTGGTGCATCAGGACGGCGAGGCCGAGCGTCTTGAGGGTCGCCGTCTTGCCGCCCATGTTCGGCCCGGTGATCAGGAGCATCTTCGTCTCGCCGAGCTCGAGGTCGTTCGGGACCGGGTTCTCGATCAGGGGGTGGCGGGCTTCCCGCAGCTCGTAGGTGTGATCGTGCGCGGGCTCGGGGCGGTTGAGCCGCCAGTCGCGCGCCAGCCGCGCCTTCGCGGCGATCAGGTCGAGTTCGCCCACCGTGGCGAGGGTCATGGGCACCTCGGCGTCGGAGGCGAGCAGGCCCGAGAGTTCGGTGAGGATGCGGCGGACCTCGGCCTCCTCGTCGAGGATCAACCGGGCGAGTTCGTTGTTCAGGGGCGTGACGGTCGCGGGCTCGACGAAGTACGTCTGCCCGGTCGCGGAGGCGTCCACGATGATGCCCTGGACCTGCCCCACCCGGCTCGCCTGCACGGGCAGGACGTAGCGGTCGCGGCGGATGGTGACGATGTGTTCTTGCAGCACGTCGGCCCAGCGGTCGAGGGTGGCCGCCAGCCGCTCGCGGATGCGGCCCCGCAAGGGCTCGATGCGGCGGCGCAGGTCACGCAGGTGGTGGCTCGCGTCGTCGCGCACGGCCCCGTCACGGTCGATGGCGCCCAGCACCCGGCGCACGAGTTCGCTGTGGTTCCCGAGCCCGAGGGCCACCTCGCGCAGGGGCCCGCGCGAGTTCGCCTGAATCGCCCGCTTGACGCTCATCGCGGCGTCGAGGGAATACACGGCGTTCAGGAGTTCCTGCCCCGCCAGCACCCGGCCCTCGACCGACCGCGCATACAGGTCGCGGATGTCCTGAATGCCCCCCAGCGAGAGGCTGACGCCGAAGAGGGCGTCCTCCACCTCGTCGAGCTCGCGGGCGACGCGGCCCCCGTCTTCCGACGGGAGCAGGGCGCGTGCCCGCTCCGCCCCGAGCGACGTGGCGCTGCGCTCGGCGAGGGCATCGCGGATGCGGGGGAAGTCGAGGGCCGACAGGGCGCGGGCGTCGAAGGGCACGTGGGGAGCATAACAACGCCCCCCCGGAAGGAACGTGCGCCGGGTGGCTTAGGGAAGGTTGCGAACAAGGCCGCTCGCCCTCCCCGCTTCTGCGTGATGGCCGCGCTCACCCCACCAGGAACCGCCCAGCCGACAGGCCGGGAGCAGGCGGCGACGAGCCCGACCTCCTCAAGGGCCCAGGCCGTCCCCATGCCTCTCAGGAGAAGCGACGGCCAGCAGGCAGCGCGGGCGCGACGTGGGCGGCCCTTCCCCGCGTTCGACGTTCGGGAAGAGTCGGGGGCCGCCCCAAAGCGTGGGGCCCCCCGGTGGCGCGGCCCCTCCCCTGCTACCCTGCCCCGCGTGACCCCGCTGCGCCTCACCGTGCTCTCGACCAGCCTCGATCCCGTCAGCCGCAGCCGCTGGATGGCCGGGCTGGCGGCGTCGCAGCTCCGCGAGGCCGGGCACACGGTCACCCTCCTCGACCTGCGGGAGACGCCGCTGCCCCTCTTCGACAACGACACCTGCTACGCCCACCCCAACGCTGGGCTCTATCACCGGGCCATCCGGGAGGCGGACGGCGTGTTTCTCGGGGTGCCTGTCTACAACTGGGGGCTGGGAGCGGGCGTGAAAAACCTCGTCGAACTCACGGGCAGCACCGACCCCGAGCGCGGGCTGCACGGCGCGTGGTTCGACCGGGTGGTGACCTTTCTCGTGTCGGGCGGGCTGGGCCACGGCTACCTCAGCCACGGGGCCCTCGCCTTCGGGCTGATGACGGACTTCCGGTGCGTGATCAACCCGCACTTCACCTACGCGACCTCCGCCGAGTGGGCGGCGGACGGGGTGCCGGGCGAGTGGCTCGCGGAGAGGCTGGCCCGCACGGTCGAGCGCGGGGTGGACCTCGCCGCCCGCCTGGGGGACCGCCCCTACCGCTCGGTGTGGGAGGTCTGAGGGTGACCCTCCCTGTCTCCCGAGCCCCCCTCCTCCCGCCCACCGAGAAGCCGCGCGTCGTCGTCGAGCACCCCGACTTCTACGTGGTCCACAAGCCCGCGCTGTGGCTGACCCATCCGGTGCGGGCGCGGGTGGACGTGCCCGACGTGCTGGCCTTCATGCGGGCGGAGACGGGCGAGCGGGACCTCGCGCCCCCCCACCGTCTCGACCGGGAGACGAGCGGGGCGCAACTCCTGAGCCGCGACCCGGACGCCGCGCGGCGCTTTTTCACCCTCTTCAAGGAACACATCGTCGGCAAGACGTACCTCGCCGTCGTGCACGGGGCGCCGGAGTGGGACCGGCGCACGCTCGACGCCCCGCTCGGTGACCTCGGCCTGGGCGGGGCGAACCGGGTGGCGATCCGGCAGGCGGTCGTGCCGAACGGGCGACCCGCCGTGACCGACTTCCGGGTGGTGGGACGGCGGGCGGGCTTCACGCTGATCGAGGCGTACCCGCGCTCGGGACGGCTGCACCAGATTCGGGCGCATCTCGCGCACCTCGGGCTGCCGATGGTCGGGGACAAGATTTACGGGCGCGACCCGCAGGCCTTCCTCGACTTCATGGAGACGGGGCAGACGCCGGAGCTGACGGCACGCCTGCTGCTCCCCCGCCAGGCCCTGCACGCCGCACGGATCGCCTTTCCCTGGGCGGGCACCCAGTTCGTCGCGGAGGTCCCCCTCGCGCCCGATCTGCAAGCCTTCTGGGACGGGGTGCCGGACCCGGGGTGAAGGGACCGGGAGCGGAGATCAATCCTTTTAGGATGCCGTCTGCGAGACCCTTCGCTCAGGGCGACAACCCTTTTGCGGATGCTCCAGGCGAAGGGGCACAGACCACCCGCCGTTGTGCTCCCTCCCGAACTTCAGACCACGACGCGCTTGAACGAGCCGTCCTCGTGGCGGGCGGGAAGCTGGCCGTACATCAGTTCCTGCTCGACCACGCGGGCCACGTCCTCGCCGAGCTGCACGGCGTCACGTTCCTCGGTCTCCAGGGGCTCGGCCACCACGTCGAAGCCGCGCACGGCGTTCACGTCCTGGTGGCGCACCTCGACGCGCAGGGTCTGGCCCTCGACGCGGGGCTCGATGTTCAGGCCCTCGGGGTGGTCGTAGTGGAAGGTGGAGCGGAAGGCGAGGAGGGCGTCTTCGAGGTTCATGGCCGGCAGTCTGACGCGCGCCCTCGCCGCCGAATTGCTGCGCTCCCCACACCTGCCCGAATACGTAAAAGGCCGATGAAGACGGGGGCCTATACTCGCCCCAGATGACGAGCCTCTCCCCCGCGTCCCCGCGCGTCAGCCCGTGGGTGCTGTCCGCCTTCTGGTTCGGCACGGCCTTCCACTGGCTGCTGCTGCTGCTGATCCTGCTGCCCGCCAACGTGGTCCGCTTCGTGGGTGAGGAGCAAAAGGGCACCTACCTGGGCGTGCTGCTCCTCGTCGGCGCGCTGATCGCCCTCGTGCTGCCGCCGCTTGTGGGCGCCCACAGCGACCGCACGGGGCGGCGGGTGCCCTACATCCGGCTGGGGGTGGGGGTCAACCTCGCGGGACTGGCGGTGATGGCCTTCGCGGCGACCGCTCTGAGCGGGCTGGGCGGCTTCTGGGTGTACGTGCTGGGCTTCCTCCTCGTGCAGTTCGGGAACAACTACGCGACGGCGCCCTACAGCGCCCTGATCCCGCAGCTCGTGCCCCCGGGGGAGCGCGGGCGCTACAGCGGCGTGATGGCGATGCTCCAGGCGGTCGGGCAACTGCTGGGGGCGGTGGCGGCCTTCGTGATCGGCCTGCTGGGGCTGCCCGTGATCGTCTCCTTCGCCCTGATCGCCGCCGTGCTCCTCATCCCGGCGCTGGTCACCCTGCGGGGGGTGCCGGAGACGGCGGGGCCCGCTCCGCAGGCGGCGCAGGGGCCGACGCTCTCCTGGCGGGAACTGTTCGCGCACCAGCCCTTCTTCTGGGTGTTCGTGACGCGGGTGCTGTTCGCGCTGGGGCAGTACAGCGTGCAGCCCTTTTTGCAGTACTACAACGCGGACGTGCTGGGGCAGCGCGATCCGGAGACGAGCACCAGCGTCATGCTCGTGTGCATCATCGTGGGGAGCATCGCCTCGGCGCTCGTCGGGGGGCGGGTCAGCGACCGCACCGGGCGCAAGCCGGTGATCTACGTGGCGGGCGGGGTGATGGCCGCCGCCGCGCTGGGGCTGCTCGTGGCACCGAGTTACCCGGTGGCGCTCGTTCTGGCGGTGGGGTTCGGGCTGGGCTTCGGGGCCTTTACCAGCGTGGACTGGGCGCTCGGCAGCGACGCCATGCCCAGCGCGAGCAGCTACGCCCGCGACATGGGCATCTGGCACGTCGCCTTCGTGGCCCCGCAGATGACGAGCGCGCCGCAGGGGGCCCTGCTCGACTGGGGCAACGCGCACGGCGGGAACCTGGGCTACACCCTCGTCTTCGGGATCGCCGCGCTGTTCTTCCTGGCGGGGGTGGTTCTCGTGCGCAACGTGCCCGACGCCGCGCACCGCCGCGCCGCGACCTGAGCCTCACGCAACCTGACGGGAACCTTTAGACGGTGCCAGCGCCACCAAAGCGGACGAGCTGCCCCGTGACATGCTCGCGCCATGGACCAGAAACACGACCACCCCACCCGCGAGGAGACGATCCGGGAGATGGCCGCCGTCATGAAGAACGTCAAGTTCGCCATGCTGACGGTGAGCACCGGGGAGGGGCACCTCAAGGCCCACCCGATGACCACCCAGCAGACCGAGTTCGACGGCGACGTGTGGTTTATCGGCGGCAAGGACACCGAGCAGGTCCAGTGCATGGCCGCCCGCCCCCAGGTCAACGTGAGCTACGCCGACCACGACAAGGGGAACTACGTCAGCGTCGGCGGCGTGGCCCAGCTCGTGGAGGACCGCGCCAAGCTGGAGGAGCTGTGGAGTGACGCCTACAAGGCCTACTTCCCGGGCGGGATCGACGACCCCTCCGTCCAGCTCATCAAGATCGAGGCGCAGGGCGGCGAATACTGGGGCAGCGACGGCAAGCTCAAGAATATGTTCGCGCAGGCGAAGGCGGCCCTCACCGGCAAGTCCGCCACCGACCTCGGCACGAACGAGACGGTCAAGTTCTAGGCCGGAAGACGGGGAAGGGGGCGCGGACGCCTTCCCCCGTCTTCCGGCGTCCCGCCCGCCCGGACTGACGCGGCAACCGCGCCGTATGCTCGGGCCCGTGACCTCCGAACCGCTCGCCCCCCGCCATGCCCCAGCCTCCCCGCCGAGGGCGGGGCTGGCCCTCGCGGGTGTGCTGCTCACGGTAGCCCTGTGGGGGGCGAACGTGGTGCTCCTCAAGGTGATCTTGCGCTTCCTGAACGCCGAGACGATCAACCTGGGCCGCTTCCTGATCGCGGGGGCGGTTCTGGTCGCGCTCGCCGTCCGCGCGCACGGCTGGCCGCGCTGGGACGCCCGGACCTGGGGGCAGGTCGCGCTCGTGGGCCTGCTCGGGAACACCGTCTTCCAGGCTTTTTTCCTGAGCGGCATCCGGGCCAACCCGGCGGGCGTGGCGGGGCTGGTGAGCGGCATCGTGCCCGTGCTCGTGATTCCGCTGGGGCTGCTCCTCGGGCAGCGGGTCGGCTGGCGGCAGGGGGCGGGGGCCGCGCTCGCCTTCGCGGGGCTGATCGCCCTCCTCGCCGTGACCCTGCAACCGGGAGCGGCGGTGACACCGGGTGGCCTCGCCTGGGTCCTCGGGGCGGCGACGGCGTGGGCGCTCTACACCCTCTGGAACCGCCCCCTCACCGAGCGGCTGGGGGCGTTGCCCTTCGTGGCCTTCAGCCTCGCGCTGGGGTGCCTGCCGTACGTGGTGTGGGCGCTCCCGCACCTCCACGCCCCGGTGGGTGTGCCGCCGTTGGCGTGGGCAGGGGTGGCCCTGAGCGCGCTCGGCGCGAACGTGGTCGCCTACGTCGCCTGGGCCAACGGGGCGCGGGTCCTCGGCGCGGCCCGCACGAGCGTCTGGAATACGCTGGCCCCCGCCGTGTCACTCGTCCTCAGCGCCGCCGTCCTGCACGAGCGGCTGCCCGCCACCGTGTGGCTGGGCGCGCTCGTCATCCTCGCCGGAGCCGCGCTCGCCAACTGGCCGGGGCGCGTGCAGACGCGCCGGGGATGACGCTCAGTCGAGCTGCATGTCGATGACGGGCGGGGTCTTCTCCCCGGACTTCTCCTTTTTCTCCCCTTCCCGGTCGGCCTTCTCGGGCGGAGGCGTGGTGCGCCACGTCAGGTTGCCGGGGGGCGGGGCGGGCTGCACCGTGACCTGAAAGGGGACGGGCGCTGGGCGGGGGTCGGCGGGCGGCGCGGGCGGCGTCACGGGAACGGCGGGTGCCCCCTGTCCCTGGGCCGCCCGGCGTGCGGCGATGAGGATAGCGTCCACGTCCCCGGCGCTGAGGATGCCCTTCGATTGCAGGGTCCCCAGGATGGCGAGGGCGAGTTTGCGGGCGTACTCGGCCTCGTTGGGAGGAGGGGGGGGCGGGGTGGGCGCGCCGCTGTGCGTCATACCCGCACCCTAGCGCGAATGGCGGCGCGGCGGTGAAGAAGCGTGGCCTCTTCACCTCACTAAGGCTGGCCGGGGCGAACGTCCCACACTGTGAGGCGGGCTTCGCCTTCATTGGAACTTCACTCACGAAGTGACACGGCGCGTCCACCGGAGTGGAATGCCTGCCGCAAGGGAAGAGAGGCGGGATGATATCCTGTGGGCTGTCTGAAAAGGTGGCGTGAAGCTTCACCCACACGGCAAGCAAGCGGTCTGGCAACCCCGCCTTCCGCCCGCAGGGGCGGGGGGCGTGAGCGGGCGCGGGAGCAAGAGGAGGAAGAGGAATGTACCGAGGAAGAGAGGGGCAGTGGGCGTGGGTGCTTCACCGCCTGTCCGGGCTGGCGATCCTGGCCTACTTGCTGGTGCACGTCATCAGCATCAGCCTGTTCATGTTCGGTGAGCGGGCGTACATGGCGCTGCACACGACCTACGAACTGCCGATCTTCAGCCTGGGGCTCATCGCGGTCACGGCGGGGGTGGTGTACCACTCGCTGAACGGCCTGCGCATCATCGTGATGGACTTTACCGGCATGGGTGTGCTCTACCAGCGCCAGATGTTCTGGGCCGTCCTGGGCCTCACGCTGCTTGCCACCGCCTACACGGCCTTCGTGGTGATCAGCCGCCTGCTCGGGGGTCACGCGTGATTCGCGCGCGCACCTTCACGGACGCCCGGCAGCAGGCGCACTCCAACGCCGAGCTGAACTGGTGGATCTTCATGCGGATCAGCGGCCTGATCCTGGTCTTTTTGGTGCTGGGCCACATCTACATGACCTTCATCCAGGTCAGCGAGGCGGACGCCACCTATATCGCGGTGGTGAACAAGCTCCAGCAGCCCGCCTGGAAGTTCTACGACTGGACCATCCTGGCCCTCTCGCTGCTGCACGGAGTCAACGGCGCGCGGTATTCCATCGAGGACTACGTGAGAACGCGGCCCAACCGGGCGTGGGTCAAGACCATCTTCTACACCATCAGCGCGGTGATCTTCACCCTGGGGACCATCGGGCTGTTCTCGATCTGACGTAAAGGACTGATATGCACCATCGTTACGACGTACTGGTGGTCGGCGCGGGCGGGGCGGGGCTGATGGCCGCGCTCTACGCCGCCAAGGGCGGGGTGTCCGTCGCCTGCATCTCCAAGCTCTACCCCACCCGGTCCCACACGGGCGCGGCCCAGGGCGGCATCGGCGCCGCGCTCGGCAACGTTGCCGAGGACCACTGGGAATGGCACATGTTCGACACCGTCAAGGGCGGCGACTACCTCACCGACCAGGACGCGGCCGAAATCTTCGCCAAGGACATCATCGAGGCCGTCTACGAGCTGGAGCACATGGGCCTGCCCTTCTCGCGGCTGGACAACGGCAAGATCGCCCAGCGCAAGTTCGGCGGCCACACCCGCGACTTCGGCAAGGCGGCGGTCGAGCGGTCGTGCTACGCCAAGGACCGCACCGGCCACATGATCCTGCAAACGCTCTACCAGCAGAACGTCAAGGCCGGGACCAACTTTTACAACGAGTTCCACGTCACCGACCTCATCATCGAGGAGGGGCGCTGCCGGGGCGTGGTGGCCTACCACCTCGCGAGCGGCGAGCTCCACACCTTCCACGCCAAGGCCGTGATCCTGGCGGCGGGCGGGTACGGGCGCATCTACAAGATCACCTCGAATGCGCTCACGCTCACGGGCGACCTGATGAGCATCTACTACCGCAAGGGCCTGCCGCTGGAGGACATGGAGTTCTACCAGTTCCACCCGACCGGCCTCGCCAAGCTGGGCATCCTCGTGACCGAGGGTATTCGCGGTGAGGGCGGCATCCTGCGCAATTCGGACGGCGAACGCTTCATGGAGCGGTACGCGCCGACGATCAAGGACCTCGCGCCGCGCGACATCGTGTCCCGCTCGATCATCACCGAGATTCGGGAGGGCCGGGGCGTGGGCCGCGACCGGGACGCCGTGCACATCGACCTGACGCACCTGCCGCGCGAGGTCATCGAGGGCAAGCTGGCGGAGATCACCGACCTCGCGCGCACGTACCTGGGGCAGGACCCGGTGAAGGACCTCGTGGCGGTGCAGCCGACGGCGCACTACGCGATGGGCGGCATCCCGACCGACATCAACGGGCTGTGCCTCGCGGACGGCAACGGCACCTCGGTCGAGGGGCTGTATGCGGCGGGCGAGCAGGCGTGCGTGTCGCTGCACGGGGCGAACCGGCTTGGCACGAACTCGCTGGGCGACCTGATCGTCTTCGGGAGGCGGGCGGGCATCTTTGCGGCGCAGTACGCGCAGCAGGTCGAGTACGCCGAGATGCCCGAAGACCCCGAGCGCGAGACGGTGGAGACGCTCGACCGCCTGAAGAACGCCTCCGGCAAGGAGAATTCGGCCATGATCCGCAAGGAGTTGCAAGAGTCGATGATGAACAACGTCGGCATCTTCCGCAACGGCCCGGACATGGAAAAACAGGTCGAGATCATCAAGGAACTCAAGGCCCGCTACACGCAGGTCGGTGTCTCCGACCCCAGCGTCCGCTACAACAGCGAGCTGCTTGAGGCGATGGAACTCGGCTTCATGCTCGACTGCGCGGAGGCCGCGACCGCCTCGGCGCTCAACCGCAAGGAGTCGCGCGGCGCCCACGACCGTGAGGACTTCACCGAGCGCGACGATGCCAACTGGCTCAAGCACACGATGGCCTACAAGGACCTCGGCAACCCCGACAACGTGATCATCGGCTACAAGCCTGTGTCGCTCAAGGGCTACACCCGGGCCTTCGAGCCGAAGCCGCGCGTGTACTAGGAGAAGTGTGGCCTGCAGCGAAAGCTTTTCCTGAGGCGTCAGGCCACCTCCCACCTCTGCAAAGGAAAGACATGCCCGAGTACTACCCCCCCTCCAATGCCGCCCCGAACGTGCCCATGATGCACATCAAGGTCAAGATCCTCCGCTTCAACCCGGAAAAGGACAAAAAGGCCCACTGGGAGACCTACCCGGTGGAGGCGCAGCCCGCCGACCGCGTGCTGGACGTGTTGAACTACGTCAAGTGGTTCGTGGACCCGTCGCTGACCTTCCGCCGCTCGTGTATGCACGGCATCTGCGGCAGCGACGCGATGATGATCAACGGGCGCAACCAGCTCGCGTGCAAGACGCTGCTGCGCGACGTGGTGAAGGAAGGCGGCACGCTGACGGTCGAGCCCATCCGCGGCCTGAAGGTCGAGAAGGACCTGCTGACCGACATGGAGCCCTTCTTCGACGCCTACCGGGCGATCATGCCGTACTTCATCAACGAGAGCCCGCCGCCCGCGGGTGAGCGGCTCCAGTCGCCCGAACTCGCCGAGCGGATGGCGCAGTCGAGCAACTGCATCCTCTGCGCGGCGTGCACGACCTCCTGCCCGATCTTCTGGGTGAACGGCTCGTACCTCGGCCCGGCCGCCATCGTGCAGGCGCACCGCTTCATCTTCGACAGCCGCGACCAGGCGACCCACCAGCGGCTGAACATCATGAACCAGAACACCGGCGTGTGGCGCTGCCGCACCGCCTACAACTGCACGGAAGCTTGCCCGCGCGACATCCCGATCACCCAACTGATCGAGGAGGTCAAGCGCGCGGTGATGTACCAGCAGTCGTAAGGGCAGAGCGCTCAGCTTTCAGCCGTCAGCGGTCAGAACAAGACAGAGGGGCGGAGGCGCAGGCTTCCGCCTCTTCCCTTTTGCATGGCCCGAAGCTCAAGTCCCTCTGAAAGCGCCCGTACCTTCCCGGCCCTCCCGCTCGCCTACTTTTCGGAGGGGGAAACGATGACCACACGGGGAGAGCGGGGCAGGCTCGGGGAGCAGGCGGCGGAGCAGCGGCGCTGGATGACGGGCGGGGTCTTCCTCGGGCTGGGGCTGGGCGGCTTCTTCGACGGGATCGTGCTGCACCAGCTTCTGCAATGGCACCACATGGTGAGCGGGCCGTACCCGCCGAACACGCTTCAGAACCTTCGCATCAATACCCTGGGCGACGGCCTCTTCCACAGCCTGAACTGGGTCTTCACCGTGCTGGGGACGTTCCTGCTCTGGAGCGGCCTGCGGGCTGGCCGCGCGACCTGGCGGACGGCCACCTTCCTCGGCACCCTGCTCTTCGGCTGGGGCCTGTTCAACGTGGTCGAGGGGCTGATCGACCACCAGATTCTGGGCGTCCACCATGTGCGGCCCGGCCCGGCCTGGCTCGCCTACGATCTGGGGTATCTGGCGTGGGGTGCGGTCATGCTCCTGATCGGCTGGAGACTGATGCGCGCGGCGCGCGGCTGAGCGGGAGGCCTTTACGGGGAGGTGGAGATGCCATGCTGGGAGGCATGAACAGCACCTTCGCACCGGCGCTCCACTCCCCCGTTCCGGCCGCGCCGGGGTGGCCGATCCTGGGCAACGCCCTGGCGCTGGGGGCGGACACGCGCGGCTTCCTCACCCGGGCCTACCGCGCGCACGGCCCGGTCTTCGCGGTCACGGCACCCGGCGTGCGGTTGACGGTGCTCGCGGGGCTGGAGGCCAACCGCTTCGTCATGCGGGAGGGCGCGGGGGTGCTGCGCTCGTGGGAGGCGTGGCACGCCAACGACGTGGAGATGGGGGGCGTGCGGCATTCCCTGATCAGTGTGGACGGCGAGCCCCACCGGGCGTTCCGGCGGGCCGAGCGCCGGGCCTACAGCCGCTCGCACTTCGAGGCGAACCTGCGCCCGGCGCTCGCGGTGGCCGCCGAGGACCTGGCGGCGCTGGGGGCAGGCGAACGGCTCCCGGTGGCGCGCTGGTGCAAGCGGGTGGTGACCGAACAGCTCGCCCGGGTGGCGGTGGGCGGAACGGCGCGGCCTTCCCTGGACGACATCCTGACCTTCGTGCAGACGGGCCTGATGGTCACCGTGACCCGCCGCTGGCCCCGCGCCGCCCTGGCGGACCCCCGCTACCGCCGCGCGAAGGGCCGGGTGGGCCGGATGGTGGACGAGCTGGTGGCGTGGCACCGCGCCCACCCGCCGGGGGAGGACCGCACGCACGACCTGATCGACGACGTGCTGGCCGCCCAGCGTGAGCGCCCCGACTTCTGGCGGGACGAGGACGTGCGTTTCGCGGCGTTGGGCGCCTTTATCGCCGGGCTGGACACGGCGGCGAACAGCCTCGCCTTCGTCCTGTACCGCCTGCACCGCCACCCGGAGGTGCTCGCCCGCGTGCGGGAGGAGGCCGACGCCCTGTTCCGGGACGGCCCGCCGACCCCGGAGGCCCTCGGGCGGGCGCCCCACCTCCACCGGGCGGTGCTGGAGACCCTGCGGCTGCATCCCATCGCCCCGGCCCTGACAAGACGGGTCACGCGGGACTTCACCTTCGCCGGGCACACCGTCCCGTCAGGCACCGACCTGCTGCTCGCCACGACCGTCACCCACGGGCTGGACGAGGTGTTTGACCGGGCGGAGCGGTTCGACCCGGAACGCTTCGGCCCCGAGCGAGCGGAACACCGCCGGGCGGGGGCGTACGTGCCCTTCGGGGTGGGAGCGCACACCTGCCTGGGGAGCGGGCTCGCCGAGGGGCTGATCCTGTTGAACGCGGCCGCCGTGGTGCGGACCCTGAACCTGCACCTCGACCCCGCCTCCCGCCTGCGTGAGGTCTCGCGCCCCACCCCCAGCCCGGATGGTCGCCTGCACCTCACCGTCCGCGGGGTGCGGCATCCGGCGGTGAGCCTGCTGGCCTGACTGACGGTCACTTCCCGGCGAGCGCGTCCATCAGGCAAACCGTCAGGGGCCACCCCTTCCCGACTGACCCCTGACGGCTGAAGGCTGACCGCCTCCCTGGAATTCCTAAAACTGCAAGGCGTACCGCGCCCCGTCGCTTCCCGTGCACTCGCCGACGCCGTGGTAGCCGTCGTTGACCTGAAGGGTGCAGGTGATGGTGCGGGTGGGCGCCGCAAAGGACTTGGCGATCAGGTTGCCGGTGCGCAGGGCGTTGCGCGTCTGCGTGGTGGTGCCCAGGCGGGTGCCGAAGAAGGGGTCGCTGTACGGGCCCGTGCCGAAGCCGAAGCCCACGTCCACGGCGGGGCGCACCGTCACGGTGCTGGAGGCGTCGACGAGGGCGGTGCGGCCCCCGTACGTCTGGCCGCCGACCTGAATCGTCGTGTTGTTGCCGCCGAAGGGGTTGCTCGTGCCGCCGCTCAGGGCGCCGGGGGAAAAGGTGACGGTCCCCTCCTGGCCGTTGGTGGCGTTGACGATGCGGCCCGTGACGGGCGGGTTCAGGGCCGGGGCACAGGAGGCGAGAAGCGCGGCGATGCTCAGGCAGGCCAGCGTCGCTTTCATCATGTCCTCAGTGTAGGGGGCGGAGCTGACGGGCCGGTGAGGGAGACATGCGCTCAGCGCGGCCCGCCACTTTAAACGACCTCATGAATCTCCAGCACGTTCGGCCCAGTGAAGGCGTCCCTCGGCAGGGTGCCGCTTCTCGCGTGCCCCTGCCGGAAGGCGTCGGAGATCGTCCACGCCTCAAAGGCCTCGCGCGACTCCCAGAAGGTCAGAACGATGAAGGGCTCGCCCTCCCGGGTGGGCCGCAGGACGTGGTTGGCGACGAAGCCGGGCATCCCGTCCACCAGTCCCGCGCGCTCGCGGAAGCGGGCCTCGAACTGCTCGTGGTACTGGGGGTTGACGTAGATGCGGTTGGCGACGGTGATCATGGCGGGGGCCTCCTGCATGAATCAGCGGCGGGCGAAGTCGTGGACGAACTGAGCCTGGGCCTGGGTCTCGATGGCGCCGGGGCGGGCTTCTCTCACCCGCGCGACGGCCTGTTCGGGTGGCATTCCCGCCTGGATGAGGAGGCACGCGGCGGTCAGCCCAGCCCGCCCCAGCCCGCCCCGGCAGTGGACGACGACCCGGCGACCATCCAGCAGGGCGTCCATCAGCTCGTCGAGGAAGGCCCCGAAGCCGCCCAGGTCGCCCGGCACGTCGCGGTCGCGGATCGGGCAGGCGAGGACGGTCAGGCCGTGTTCCTCGGCGAGCGCGGGGTACTCGCAGATGCCCAGCAGCTCGAACTCGTGGTCCTCGATCAGGGGGGCGATGACCTGCACCCCCTCGCGGGCCAGCCGCCCGAGGTCCGCGCCGAGGTCCCGGTCGTGGATGACTCCGGCCTGAAGCACGCTCGCGCCCTTCTTGCCGGGGGCGAAGGTCAGCCCCAGGCGGCCCGGCCACAATCCCGTCTCCACCCAGTCCACCCGGATGGGGTGCGTCTCACTGGTCACGCTCACCCCTCCCCCCGGAGCCAGCGGGCGGCGTCGAGGGCGTGGTAGGTGATGATCGCGTCGGCCCCGGCGCGGCGCATCCCGGTCAGGGTTTCGAGCACGGTGCGGCGCTCGTCCATGTACCCGAGCCCCGCGGCGGCCTTGATCAGGGCGTACTCGCCGCTCACGTTGTAGGCGACGAGGGGCAGGTCGAAGGTGTCGCGCAGCAACCGCACCATGTCGAGGTAGGCCAGCGCGGGCTTGACCATCAGGAAGTCCGCCCCCTGCTCGGCGTCGAGCCTCGCCTCCCGCAGCGCCTCGCGCTCGCCGCCCGCCGGGTCCATCTGGTACGACGCCCGGTTGCCGACGCTGGGGGTGCTCCCCGCCGCGTCGCGGAAGGGGCCGTAGTAGGCCGAGGCGTACTTGACCGCGTAGGCCATGACGGGCACGTGGGAGAAGCCCGCCTCATCGAGGGCCGTCCGGATCGCGCCGACCTGACCGTCCATCATCGCGCTGGGGGCCACCACGTCGGCGCCCGCCCGCGCCTGGGACACCGCCGTCTTGGCGAGGAGGTCGAGCGCGGCGTCGTTGTCCACGGTCCACTCGCCGTCCCCCGTCTGACACAGCGGCCCACAGTGCCCGTGGTCGGTGTACTCGCACAGACAGGTGTCGGCGACGACGGTCACGTCGGGCAGGGCGGCCTTGATGGCGGTCGCGGCGCGCTGGATCACGCCGCCCTCGGCGTAGGCCTGGCTCCCCCCGGGGTCCTTGTGGTCGGGGATGCCGAAGAGGATCACGGCGGGGATGCCGAGGGCATGGGCGGCTCTGGCCTGCTCGACCGCGCCCCGCACGCTGTGACGGCTCACGCCGGGCATGGTGGCGATGGGGTCCTCGGTCTCGGCCTCGTGGACGAAGATGGGGTGGATGAAGTGCTGCGGCGTCAAGGTGACCTCGCGGGTCAGGGCGCGCAGGCCAGCGGTGCGGCGCAGGCGGCGGGGACGGTCCAACATGGAAGGCAGGCTAGCGCAGGGCGGGGCGGGGGATTGAGAGGGGGGCGGAGGTTCGGATGGGCCTCTGACGCGGTGCCAGTTCACGCCCACCCGGCGTGCTCACTCAGGACGCCTGATGTGAGTTGAGAGACGGGCTTGCAAGATTTTTTTCGTCTGACAGCAGGATGAGCTGCGCTCGTCACCCCTCTCCCCGACCCTCTGCTGCGCAGCTCTACGAGTCACCCGCAGGGGGAGCGGGAGCAACTACCCCCGATCCGGCTGGCGTGCTGCCCGTTCCACACCAACCGTCGCGATAGGGAGGAACCAAGAACGTCTTCCGTCACGCGGATCAATCCAGGGCCTCGGTAGAACTCCCTCCGCACCTACGCCCCTCACACCACGAAGGCCCGCACCCCACGTTCCCGGCAGGCCCGCAACAGCCGCTGCCGGGTCCCGGCCACCACCTCGGGGTCGGCGTGCTCGACGGTCAGGACCACGCGGGAGCGGCCCGCCGTGTCCGTCCCGGTTCGGGCACTCAGCCTCGCGCCGCCCGGCGTGGCGAGCAGGGCGGCGAGGGTCGCCGGGTCGGGGCTCTGCGGCAGGGTGACGTACTCCTGTACGGGCGCAGCCCCGCTCACCGCCGGAGCGGCTCCACCCGGTAGCTCCGCCGGGCGTGGGGCGGGCCGACCTCGCCGCGGTCGAGCAGGAGGCTCATCGCCGCGTCCGGCAGGCGTTCCACCCGCTCCAGGTACGTCCGCAGGCTGGCGGGGCCGTCGAAACGGCGGGGGTGGGGGTCACCCTCCACCCGCAGGTCGAGCCAGTCGATCACGCGGCGCTCGCGGGGGTCATAGCTCGCGCAGGTCCTCCCAGAGCTGCCAGCCCACGCCCTCGGGGGTGGCGTCCAGCAGCGGGCCGAGGGCCTGGCTCGCCGTCTCGGCGTCGCTGTGCAGGGCGTCACCGCCGGGCTTGTCGTCGTACACGCGCAGGACCGTGAACTGGTAGAAGGTCTGCCCGGCCGTGGGCTGGCCGTTCTCGAAGAAAGCGAAGGGCGGCGTGACCTGATCCCACAGGACGTGGGCCTCATCGAGTTCGTGGGGCAGGTAGTGTTCCAGGTCCACGTCGGCGTCCGCCGGGTGCCAGACGTAACCCTGAAGCAGTCTCACGGCGGCGCGGCCTCCGCCGTGGGCGTAGGGAGTGCTCATCGCGCCCCAGCATACCCGCTCCGGGACACAGGAACGGGGGCCGTGGATTAACCTTCCGGCCCGGTTTCGAGCAAGGCGAGCGCGTCGCGCACCCGCAGGTAGCCGGGCTCCCAGCCGGGATGCAGGGCGCGCAATACGGCCCCCGGGCGCGGGTGCCCGTGTTCCAGGGCCCGGCCCGCCTCCCGCCACACCCCGGGCCGGAAGGGGGCGAGGGCGGGGTCACGCAGGGCGTCGCGCAGCCAGGCCAGGGTCTTCTCCCCGTCCAGGACCGTGGCGCGGGCTTCCAGCGCGAGGAGCTGGGCGGTCAGGCCGGGGTCGGGCGCGTGGGTGCCGGGCAGGCCGAGCTGCACCCGGCGCACGAGGGCGTGGGCGCGGTTGATCTCGGCGAGGGCGGCCTCGTTCTGCCCGCCACGCAGCAGGGCCTCGGCGCGGATGGCGCGGGCCTGGGCCTCGGCGTAGGGGTGGTCGGTCATGGCGAGCGCCCGGTCGGCGTGTTCCAGCGCGGCGCGCGGGTCGGGGTCGGCGAGGGCGCGGCTCAGGCGCATGTCGAAGGTGAGGACCTGCTCGCGGTCGCTCGTGCCGTCGGCCCCGGCGAGCCCCGCGTCGAGAAGCGCCCGGGCGTGGGCGAGGTCGGGGTGGTCGCGGCGCGGCCCGGCGAAGGGCTGGAGATAGGGCAGGCCCACCCCCCGGGTGAGGTAGGCGAGCGCGACCCGGTAGGCGGTGCGGCGCAGGCGGTACTCGGCCTCGGGGCGGCGGGGGCCGGGGCGGGCGAGCAGCGAGAGCGCGCGGGCGGCGTCCGCCAGGGCCGCGTCGGGCCGTCCCAGGGCGAGCAGGACGGGCACCCCCTCGCTCAGGAGGCGGGCACGCAGCACCGCGTCGCCCCGCCCTCCTCCCCCGCTCCCGTTCGGCAGGAGGGCGAGGGCCTCTTGCAACCGGGCCCAGCCCTCCCCCGGGTGGCCCAGGCGGCGCAGGGCGGTTCCGGCGCGGGCGAGCGCGCGGGCGCGTTCCTCGGGGGTGCCCCCGGCGGCCTCCAGGCGGGCGGCGGCGCCTTGTAGGGCCTCCAGGGCGGCGGCGGGCTGGCCGAGGCGCAGCCGCAGGTCGCCCTCCTGATAGCGGGCGCGGGCGGAGAGGAGCGGGCTCGTCCCCGGCACGAGGTGGAGGTGGCGGAGCGCCTCATCCCACCTCCCCGCGTCCTTGGCGATCAGGCCCCGCCAGAGGTGGGCGCGGGCCCCGCCGTGCGCGGTGCGGGGGTCGCTGACCGCCCGGGTGGCCGCCTCCAAGTCGCCGCGCCAGCGGGCCAGGGCCGCCCGCACGAGCAGGGCGTCGGCCCCGGCGGCGGTGGTCCAGGGGTCGGGGGCGTCCGCCAGCACGCCCTCCAGGTCGGGGTGGGCGAGCTGCGCGGTCGCCGCCCCGAAGTTCCCGGCGTCCACGCTGCTCTCGGCGAGCTTGGCCCGCGCCCAGCCCCGGACGGCGGGGTTCGGGGACTCCAGCAGGGTGAAGAGGGCGTCGCGCGCGTGCGGCTCGTCGTACTCGCCGCGCCCGGCGTGGTGGGCGGCGACCGCCCGGGCGAGCGTCTCACGGGTCTCCCCCCGCGCCTCCGCCCGCACCCGCGGCCACAGCGGCGGCAGGTGCCGGGCGTCGTCGGGCGCGGCGGCGAGGTGCCCGGCGAGCGTGGCCCAGTCCCCCAGCGCGGCGAGGGCCGTGAGCCGGAAGCGGGCGAGGTCCGGGACCGGGGAAGCGTCCGCCACACGGCGGCGAGCCTCCTCCACCTCCCGCGCCGGGACGTGCCCCAGGGCGGCCCGCAGCGGGGAGAGGGGCGCCCAGCCCGCCTCCCCCTCCCCCATCAGGGCGCGGGCGTGCGGGGGCACGGCGGCGACGGCCACGCCGAGCGCAGCAGAGAGGACTGAGCCGGGCACAGTCTCCCCCGCCCCGACCTCCAGCGCCGCGAGGGCCGCCGCCAGCCGCCGCACGTCCGGGTCGGCGAGGAGGCGGTCGGGGGCCGTCTCCCCCGTTCCCGGCCCCGCCAGCAGGGCCAGCCGGTCGAGGTGCCGCCCCGTTTCGCGCACGAGCCCCTCGGCCCGCTCGCGGGGAATGCCCAGCCGGGCCATCAGGTACGCGCGGGCCTCGGCGGGGGTGGGGGGGCGCAGCTCGATCACCTCTGCCGTCCCGTCCGGCAGCCCGGCGGCGTCCTCCAGCGCGAGGAGCACCGCCACGCCGGGGGGCGCGCGGCGCAGCAGGTGTTCGGCGGCCCAGGCGGCGGGGGACAGGGGGGAGCCGCCCAGGCCCCGGGGCGGTTCTCCCGCGAACGAGAGGTCTGCCGTCACCCGCGCGAGGAGCACGCCGGGCGGGGGGGGCAGCACGGCCCGGGCCGCGTCCGACTGCGCCTGCGCCCGCGCCGAGAAGGACGTGCCCGACGGGGGAAGCGGGAGAGGCCCCCCTGCCGTCACGTCGCCCCGCAGGTTGAGCCGGACGACCGGGCCCGCCTCCAGCCCCCGCAGCGCCCGCTCCAGGTGGTCGAGCAGGATCGTCTTGCCCGCCCCGGCCCGGCCGGTCACGATCAACCGGGGGGCGCGGCCCGCCCGGACGCCCGCCAGAAATTGCTTGTACGCGCGCTTCTTGGCCCGGCCGAGCAGCTCCAGCTCGTCGGGGAGGGGGGGAGGCGGGGCCTGGACGGGGCCGAGGGGCCGCCCGGCCTCCCGCGCGAGCCCTTCGAGGATGGCGCGCAGGGCGGCCTTGTCCGCCGGGGTGCCCACGTCGCGGTACACGATGTTGCGGACACTCGACCCGTTCGCCCCGCGCGAGCGCATCTCGGCCTCCAGCCAGCGCAGGCTGCCACGCACCTCCCGCCCCGCCTCCCCCTCCACCGGGAGCAGGTGGGCGCGCAGGTCGGCGAGGACCCCCCTCCAGTCGAGGCCGGACGCGGACACGTTCAAGGTATGCCGAGGGTAGCACCCCCGCCCCCTCCGCCCGGACCCAGGCGGGCGCGGGCCTGACGGCGCCGTCAGCGTCACGCCGGGGCCCTGTGTATACTCGGTCCAGTTTTCACACTTCCCATCCCCATCCCAGGAGGAATCCATGCGTCCAGCCCGTTTCCGTTCGGCTCTCGTCACCCTGGCTCTCAGCGCTGCCGTGGCGGCGGGGGCCCAGAGCCAGCAGGCCGCCCAGGCCCTCCTCGACGAGGGCAAGTGGCAGGAGGCCGCCAGCGTCGCCGCCGCCCTGAACACGGCGGCCGGGTTCGCCCTCGCCGCCGAGGCCACGACCGCCGGGGCGGGCCTGAGCCCCGACAACCAGAAAAAGGCCCTCTTCGAGCGGGCCCAGGGGTACGCCCGGCAGGCCATCGCGCTCGACAGGAACAACGCGGACGCCTATTTCGAGCTGGCCCGCGCGCAGGGGAGGCTGGCCCAGTACAGCGGGATTCTCAAGAGCCTGGGGCTGGCGGGCGACATGAAGAAGAACCTCGACCAGGCCCTGCGGCTCAACCCCAACATGGCGGGCGCCTACGTCGCGCTGGGGCTGTGGAACGCCAACCTCGTGAGCAAGGGCTTCGTGGCGACCCAGGCGACGGGCGCCAGCCGAAACCAGATCACCCCCAACTTCGAGAAGGCCATCGCCCTCGAACCCGACGTGGCCGTCCACCGCATCGAGTACGCCAACGCCCTCCTGCTCCAGAAAAACCGCGCCGGGGCCGCCGCCCAGCTCCAGAAGGCCGTGAGCCTCCCCGCCAACACCTTCTGGGAAAAGCGCGA
This sequence comes from Deinococcus aestuarii, assembly GCF_018863415.1. NCBI lineage: Bacteria > Thermotogati > Deinococcota > Deinococci > Deinococcales > Deinococcaceae > Deinococcus > Deinococcus aestuarii. The sequence goes on from NZ_JAHKSN010000001.1 coordinate 438,797, forward strand.
CCTGGAAGACGCGAAGGCGCGGCTAGCCTCGTTGCAGTAGGGGCCCTCAGCCGTCAGCTTTCAGCACAAGACGCCTCGGCTCAGGCCGGGGCATCTCGCTTTGGACTGACCGCTGACGGCTGAGGGCTGACCGCTCCCCCCAGCAGCGTGACCGCCCCCGCCAGCACCTCCACCTCCACCCGCGTCACCCGCCCGGCGAGGTCGCCGTCGAGGTGAAGGTGGGTGGGCCGCGCCCAGGTGACGGCCGCGCGGCGCCCGGCGGCGTGGTGGACCCGGGGGTGCCCGAGGTGACGGCCCCGCAACACCCGCGCCATCAGGCCGAGGACCTGGAGACGGTCCACCGGGCCGCTCGCCACGGCGTCGAGGAGGCCGTCGGCGGGGTCGGAAAGCGGGCTGATCCGGAATCCGGCCCCGTAGCGCGTGCCGTTCATCACGGCGGCGAGGCAGCTCGGCCCGCTGTACAGGGCGCGGCCGTCCACCTCCACGGTCACGGGGGTCAGGGTCAGGTCACGCAGCGCCGTGAGGGCGGCCCAGGCGTAACGCCCGAAACCCGAGAGGCGGGCGGGGGCGAGGCGCAGGAGCGCGGCGACCTGGGCGTCGAGACCCATTCCCAGCCCGTTGAGCAGCAGGCGGGACGTGCCCGCGAGGTCCCCCTCCACAACGCGGACCCGCAGCGCATCCACCCGGCGCGGCGGGGCGGCGAGGCGGCCGAGCGCCCCGGCGAAGTCCCCCGGTTTCAGGCCGAGCATCCCCGCAAAATCGTTGCCGGTGCCCAGCGGCACCAGACCGAGGGGCCGGCCTCCCCCCTGCCCCACCGCGTCCACCACGGCGGGGAGCAGGGCTGTCACCGTGCCGTCTCCCCCAACCGCCAGAACTGCCACGTCGGGAGGAAGGGCGCAAACCCGCTCCAGGGCCGCCGCGCCGCTCGCCTCCGTGATCAGGTCGTAGGACAGTTCGCGGCGGCGCAGTTCGGCCTCCAGCCGGGGCCATTCGCGCCCGGCGAGGCCCCGCCCGGCGGTGGGGTTGAGGACGACGGCGAGGCGACGGGGAGGCTCGGTCTGGGTCACGTGGGAAGAGGATACGGTGGAGGGAGCCGACACCCCGGTTCCCGCCTCTACTGCCAGTCTTCCGGTTTTCCGCTCAACCCGAAGTGCCACGCCACCGCCTGCGCGACGCGCCCCGACGCCTGCCCGTCCCCGTAGGGATTGCGCGCCGAGCGCATCCACGCGAGCTCGGCCTCGTCCCCCAGCAGCCCGCCGATCACCTCGCGGATGGAGTCCGGGTCATTTCCGGCCAGCCGCAGCACCCCCGCCTCCAGCCCCTCGGGTCGCTCGGTGACGTTCCGCAGCACCGCCACGGGCACGCCGAGCGCCGCCCCCTCCTCCTGCAAGCCGCCCGAGTCGGTCACCAGCAGCGCCGAGGCCGCCATCAGGGGCGCCATGTTCGCGTAATCGAGGGGCCCTACCAGCTCGAAGTTGGGCAATCTTTCCAGCGCCGGACGCACCGCCTCTTGCACCGCCGGGTTCAGGTGGACCGGGTAGACGAAGTGGCAGTCGGGGTACATCCGGGCCACGTCCGCCAATGCCTGTGCCATCTCCGCCATGACGGGCAGATTCTCGCGGCGGTGCATCGTCACGGTCACCAGCCGCCCCCCCGCCTCCAGCCGCTCCCGCCATTCAGGGCGCAGGGGCACCCGGCCCGCCACCTCGCGCACGGCGTCCACGGCGGTCTGCCCGGTCACGAAGACGCCGCCGGGGTCCTTGCCTTCCCGCAACAGGTTGGCGCGGCTGCCGGGGGTGGGCGCGAAATCCAGGGTGGACAGCACCCCGGTCAGGCGGCGGTTGGCCTCCTCCGGAAAGGGTTCGGCCATGCTTCCCGACCGCAGCCCCGCCTCGACGTGCCCGACCGGAATGCCCTCGTAAAAGGCGCTCAGGCTGACGCAGAAGGAGGTGGTGGTGTCCCCGTGGACGAGCACCATGTCCGCGCCCATCTCGCGCAGCTTGCGGCCCGCCTGGGGCACGATCCGCCCGGTGAGCCCCGCGAGGGTCTGGCGGTCGGTCATGACGTTCAGGTCCTCGTCGGGGGTCAGGCCGAAGACGGCGAGGGCCTCGTCGAGCATGGTGCGCTGCTGCCCGGTGGAGAGGATCAGCGGCGTGAGGCCGGGCTGGCGCGCGAGGGCGGCGTACACCGGGGCCATCTTGGTCGCCTCGGGCCGGGTGCCGAAGGCGAGGACGATGCGTCGGTCAGTCGTGGGGGAGGCGGATTCGGAAGGCAACTCGGTCATCGGCGTCACGTTATCAGCCGCTTCCGGGAGAGGAGGGCACGCCCGCCACCTCCTCCCCGTGGGCGCGCACCCGGCGGTAGGTGACGAACCACAGGCACACCAGGATCACCAGGACCGTCGCCAGGATCACCGGGAACCGCACCCCCTGGGCGAGCATCCCCAGCACCCCGCACGCGAGGGCCACCCCCCAGAGGATGACCGCCGTGCGCCGCGCGCTGGCCGTGCGGGCGAGGACACGGTGGTGGATGTGCGTCTTGTCGGGGTGGCCGAGCGGGTTGCGGATGCCCCGCGCCAGCCGCCCGATCACGACCTGGGTGGTGTCGAAGAGGGGCAATGCGAGCACCAGCAGCGGCACGAGCAGGCTGGCCCCGGCGCTCACCTTGAGGGTGCCGAGCAGGCTGACGGCGGCCAGCGTGTAGCCGAAGAGGTACGCCCCCGCGTCTCCCATGATGATCCGGCTGGGGTTGAAGTTGTGCCGCAAGTACCCCAGCGCCGCCCCTGCCAGCCCGGCGAGCAGCACGACCGCCGCCGCCCGGTCCGCGAACTGCGCCGCCGTGGCGAGCAGCACCATGCTCACGACAAAGCCCACACCCCCCACCACCCCGTCCACCCCGTCCATCAGGTTCACGGCGTTGGTCAGGCCCACAATCCACAACAGCGTGACGAGGAAACTCAGCGGGTCGTTCAGGGCGGCGGGCAGGGTGGGCAGGAAGGGAATCGCGTTCAGGTCGATCCGCAACCCGTTCACGATCAGGAGGAGCGCCGCGAGCGCCTGCACGCCGAGCCGGAAGGCGGGCGAGAGCCCGTACTGGTCGTCGATGAAGCCCACCAGGACGAGCACCGCGCCGCCGAGCAGGATGGCAAGCACCTGAATGTTGACCTGCTCGATCACGATGGGCCGCAGCGCCCAGGCGACGACCACGCCCAGCAGGAAGCCCGCGAAGATGGCGAGCCCGCCCGCGTTGGGGAGCGGTTCCTTGTTCAGCCGCCGCGCGTTGGGCTGGTCGGCCCACCCGACCTCGAGGGCGAAGGCGCGCACCCCCGGGATGAAGCGCCAGGTGAAGACCCACGCCGTCAGGAAGGTGAGGAGCACGCTGAGAAAACCGCGCCCGAACAGGTCCGCGATACCGAATTGCGCCGCGAGCGCCTTCAGGGAGTCCATAAGCTGACCGGAGTCTAAAGGCAAGAGGTGAGGGGAGGCGACGGCCGAAAGTGGGAAGGGGATGGGGCTGGGATAACCTCGTCCGTTCAGCGTCAGGCCAGTGTGCCCACTCGCCCCCTACCAGAACCCTTGCACTTCTCGGTGTAAGCGTCAGAGCACTTGACCGTCGCAGACGACAAGCCGTCTCAGCGCGTCCTCGTCATCGCTGAAAGCCAGCATGTTCTGCTCACCCTCGATCAGCACAACGTCAAAGGGTTTGAGGTGGGTGTCGAGCTGCTGAAGCCACACCACGTCGTACATGTCGAGGTAAATGGCTGTCGGGAACAGGACGAGCGTCAGGCGGAGCGGGAATTGACGATGTTCCAGCGGCTCCGCAATCCAGCGAGTCCGAGTCCGACTGTCGTGCGACCTGGGCAAGGCTTCGCCCAAAGGCTTTTCGATGCGTATGAACGCCTCCCAGTGGGCTTGCAGGAGGGGTGGAAGTACAAAAACGTCTTGCACCCCAATCACCCGTGCCGCAGGAGTGCAGTTGAGGAGGTCGAGAGCCCGCCGCCGCGCTTGGAGCGTCAGGGCACGTCGGCGCGCAGGGGAGGACATGGCGGGGAGTGTAAGCAGCAGAACTGAAGAACGCCAAGAGGCTCTCTGGGTGATGACAAAAGCCTTCTACTTCGTCCCGTAAATCCGGTCCCCCGCGTCCCCCAGCCCCGGCACGATGTAGCCGTGGTCGTTGAGCCGCTCGTCCACGGCGGCGACCACGATCTCCACGTCGGGGTGTTCGGCCTCGATGACGGCCACCCCTTCCGGCGCGGCGAGGATGCACATCAGCCCGATGGACTGGGCGCCCGCGTCCTTGAGGAACTGGATGGCGGCGCTCGCGCTGCCCCCCGTGGCGAGCATGGGGTCGGTCAGGAAGACCCGGCGCTCGGCGATATCTGCGGGGAGCTTGTTGTAGTACGCGACGGGCCTCAGGGTGAGGGGATCGCGGTACAGCCCGATATGCCCGACCCGCGCGGCGGGCACCAGGCTGAGGATGCCGTCCGTCATCACCAGCCCCGCGCGCAAGATGGCGACGAGGGCGAGCTTCTTGCCGCTGAGCATGGGGAAATCGCCCTCTTGCAGGGGGGTCATGAGATGGGTGGGGCTCAGCTCCAGGTCGCGCATCGCCTCGTAGGCGAGGAGCATGGAGACCTCGGCGGCGAGTTCGCGGAACTCCTTGACCCCCGTCTCGACGCTGCGCATCAGGGAGAGCTTGTGCTGAATCAGGGGGTGGGTCACGACCGTGAGCATGGCCCCACCATACCCGCCCGGTGGGCGTCAGCCCGGCAACCGCGCGAGGACGTGCCGGGCGCGCGAGAGCTTGGGCCCACGCTGGCCGTCGAACTCATAGGGTTCGTTCATCAGGAACCAGTACAGGTCGTGCAGGTAGGTGTGCGCGAGGTAGGCCCGCAGCCGCGTCACCGTCGCCGCCTCCCGGTCGGGCAGGAAGGTCAGGGCCGCGTCCAGGCTCGCGTCGGGCGAGAGCAGGTCGAGGGTGCCCGTCTTGAGAAGGGCGATGTCGCGCAGGGGGTCGTCCCACGCGGCCTTCGTCCAGTCGATCACGATGACCTCCCCCTCCGGCGCGATCAGGATGTTGTCCTGCCACAGGTCGAGGTGGCAAAACGCCGAGGGCTGGTCGAGCAGCCCGCGCTCCAGCGGCTCCTCCACGGCGTCGAAGAGATCGTCGAGGGGATAGGCGGCCAGGGCGCGGCGAAAGCGCTTGAGGCGTTCGCGCAGGCGGCTGAGGTCCACAGCCTCTCCCCGTTCGCGGTGGAGGGCACCCAGAATTTCGCGCAGCCGGGGCAGGGCGCGGGGCACGTCCGCGACGGTGAGGGGGTGCCCCGGAAAACGGCGCATGATCAGGGCCTCCACCCCGTCGGCCTCCACGGCGCCCAGAACCCAGTCGCCGAGGGCGGCGCGGCGCATGTTCTCGGCCTCCAGGCGGTGTTCTCCCTGCTGGTTGCGGTAGACCTTGACCACGACCCGCCCGTCCGGGGTGCTGTACACGCGGCTTTGCATCCCCTGGTCCATCGGGGTGAGGGGGCCGTAGCGGGCCTCCAGCACGGGGAAACGGAGGGAGGTCGGGCCGCCGGAGGTCACCCGCGCATCATAGCGGGGCCCGTGGGCGTGGACGACGAAAGGGGCGCAGGCGCCGGGAGACGGCCCCGGCCCGGACGGCGAACGTCACCGCGCAAAGAGCACGCGGGCCATTCCCCCCGGCGTGCGGAAAAAGGCCTATTGCGGCAGCCCTTCGAGCACGGTCACCAGGCGCGGGTCGAGGGTGACCCCCGCCTGGGCCTTGAGGCGTTCGGGGTCGCCCAGGCGGACCGAGGCGTTCGCCACGGCGAGGATGCGGGCGTAGAGCGGGATGTCCTCGCCGCTCAGGCCGCCCGGCTCCCCGCCGCCGTCCCAGCGCTCGTGGTGGTGGCGGATGGCCTTTTGCGACTCGGCGAGCTGGGGGACCCCGTGCAGGAAGTTCGCGCCGACCTGCGCGTGCCCGGCCTCGCCGTTGATCTTGCCGAGGTCGTGCAGGGTGGCGGCGAACCAGAGTTCTTCCAGCTCGCGCCCCGCCAGCCCCACCGCCCGCCCGAGGCGCAGGGCCGTCTCCGCCACCGCCTGCGCGTGCCCCAGCGAGTCGAACTCGCGGCTCTCGACCGCCTCGACGAGGGCGACCGTGAGCTGCCGGGACGCCTGCCGCCAGTCGTCGCGCGATCCCACGAGACTCAGCAGCGGCGCGACGGCCCCCGCCCAGCGCGCCGCGGCCTCCTGTGCGGCGGGCGCGACCTCCCCCGCCGCCCGGCCGTCGAAGACGAGCGCGCCCAGGTTGCGCCCCCGGTCCGCCAGCGGCACGACGAGTGTCCACGCCGCGTCCTTCAGCCCGCACTCGTCGAGCCGGGCGTGCACCTCGGGCGGATTCTGCGCGTAGAGATCACGGCTCCCCCCCGCGAGCATCCGGGGGCGGGGGCCGGTCCAGGGACCGCTCAACACGGCGCCGACGAGCGTCTTGGGATAGCCGAGCACCGCCGCCACCCGGTCTTCGCCCCGGCGCAAGACCCCGTACCCCTGCATCCCGCCGCCGAGCAGGCCCGCCCCGTGGGCGAGCGCCCCCTCCAGGATGCCCTCGGCGGTCGGGCGGGCGAGCAGGTCGGCCAGCACGCGGGCCGCGTCGGGGGTCCGGGCGGGGGAGGGGCTCTCGGCGGCCACCGCCGGGCGGGGGTCGGGTTCGGGCGCGGTCTGCGGGCGAGGGGGGCGTCGGAACACGTTGCGGCGAGTATACCCGCGCTACCCTGGCCCCCGATGCTGCGTCCCCCCACCCCCCCCGGAGACTTCAGGCCCGCCCCCTCCCCGGCCCGTTCGGCACGGGTGACGGACGCCGTGCGGCGCGGCTACGACGCCTATACCCGGCGTGCTCGGGCCTGGACGGCGGGGTACCAGGAACGCGGCGGGCGGGTCTCCTGCGGGGCGGGGTGCTTCGCGTGCTGCAACATGCCGGTCCGGGTCAGCCTCGCCGAGGCGCTCGTGACCGCGCAGGCCCTCACGCAGGAGGAGGCCGCGCGGGTGGAGGCCCACGCCCGCCGGGTGATCGGGAACGCCCGCACCGCGCCGGACGACGACGTGTACGTCGAGCGCCACCGCCGGGAGGTGGGCTTTTGCCCCCTGCTCGACCGGGGGACGGGCGGCTGCTCACGCTACGACGTGCGGCCCACCCGCTGCCGCGACACCTTCAGCGCCCTGCCCGCCCGCTACTGCGAGGCCGGGGCCTTGGAGCAGATGACCCGCCGCGAGCGGGAAACGTACCGCCGCGAGGTCGCCCGCACGCCCGGCACCGACGGCGAGCTGCACTTCATCGCGCCCCTCGAACATCTGTCGGAGCCGATCTGGGCGGCGGCGGCGAAAGCCATGCGCGCCGAGTGGGGCCTGGAGGCGTGGGGCGACTTCTGGGTCCTGACCACCCTGGCCCGCGACGGGGCCTTTATGAGCTGCGTGGAGGGAGGGGACACGCGGGGGGCGTGGCGGGCGGCGAGGGCGGTGGGGCTGGCGCACCCCACGGTGCTGGAGCTGGGCTGAGCCCCCTTACACTGTCCCGCGTGACCGCCTCCCCCTCCCTCCCCCGCGCCGAATTTCACGCCGCCGCCGAGCGCTTCGGCACGCCCCTGTACGTGTACGACGCGGCGGAGCTGGACGCGGCCCTCGCCCGGGTGCGCGCGGCGTTCGGGGAAGCGCGGGTCTTCTACGCGCTGAAGGCGAATCCCAACCTCACCCTGATTGCCCGGCTGCGCGCGGCGGGGGTGGGCTTCGAGTGCGTGAGCGCCGGGGAGATCGCGCGGGCCGAGCACGTCGGCGCGGAGGGCGGGAGCATCCTCGTGAACGGACCCGCCAAGTCGCGCGAGGAATACGAGGCGGGCGCGCGGCTCGGGGCCACCTTCATCGTGGACCGCGAGGAGGAGGCCCGGCTCCTGCCCCCCGGCTCGCGGGCCCTGGTGCGGGTGAATCCGGCCCTCAGCGTCAGCACGCACGACCACCTCGCCACGGGGGCGGCGGGGAGCAAGTTCGGGGTGACGCCGGAGCAGGCTCCCGGGGTGCTGCGGGCGCTGCGGGAGGCCGGACACACGGCCCTGGGGCTGCACGTCCACATCGGCAGCGCGATCCGTCTTGCTACGGACTTTGGGGCCGCCTTCGCCCGCCTCGCCGGGTTGCGGGCGCACACGGGCGAGCTGGAGGTGCTCGACGTGGGCGGCGGCTGGGGGCTCGGCGCCGACCTGCCCGGCATCGCCCGCGAGGCGCGGGAGGCCGCGGGCGCGTTCGGGGCGGAGGTGTGGGTCGAGCCGGGCCGTTACCTCGTCGCGCGGGCGGGCACGCTGCTCACCCGGGTGGTGGGCACGAAGCGCACCGGGCGCAATTTCCTCCTCACCGACGCGGGCATGACCGAGCTGCTGCGGCCCATGCTGTACGGGGCGGTTCACCCGCTCACGCCCCTCTGGGACGGCGGCGCGGAGGAGACCTGGGATGTGGCCGGACCTGCCTGCGAGAGCGGCGACCTGCTCGCGCGGGACGTGACGCTGCCCCTGCCGCACCCCGGCGACCTCCTCGCCGTCGGGGACGCAGGGGCCTACGGGGCGGCGATGAGCGGCACCTACCTCACCCGGCCCAGGCCCGCCGAGGCGCTGTGGGAGGGGGGCGAGTGGCGGCTGATCCGCCGCCGGGAGACGCCGCAGGAGGTGTGGGCGGCGGAGGTTTGACCGGGCGGCACCACGTGGCCGTCCTACCGGGTCTCGGTCCTCAGCTCCCCGACCCGCCCGAACCTCACGTTTCCGGGCGGGCGGATCACGTCCGGTCGGCGTTTCCAGCCCCGGCCGTTCCCGCTGCCAGCACGTCCGGAACTCGCCTTGTCCCCCCGCGCGAGGAGGGCAGCAGCAGGACGCCCCTGCCCACCCACTTCACGATGACCACCTGACCCGCGAACGGGGGGCCCTGGGCAGGCGAACCGCCTGAGTGCGGCCGCCGCGCAACAGCCCCGGATGGGGTCACAGCTCCTCCTGTCCCGGGGGGTCCAGACGGTCCTTCCTCCCGGGACCTTTGCCCCACCTGGGCTATCATGCCCCCGTGACCCTGCCGCCCTCTTTGCCCCTCTCCCCCACGCCCGACACGACCCGCGCCCGCATCCTGACCGAGGCGGCACGGCTCTTTGTCGCCAGCGGTTATCACGGGGTGAGCATGCGGGAGGTGGCGGCGGCGGTGGGCGTGACCAAGCCCGCGCTCTACCACCACTACGCGGACAAGGAGGCCCTCTTCCTGGCGATGCTGAACGGCACGCTGGCGGGCCTCGCGCGGCTGGTGACCCACGCGGAGGGCCAGCCCGGCATCCGCAGGCAACTGGAGGTGCTCGTGGGCGACCTGCTGGCCTCGGCCCCCGAGCAGCGGCTGGGCCTGCAACTCGCGGGAGAACTGCGGCACGTCTCGCCCGAGCGCCGCGCCGCCTTCGAGGGCGAGTACCGCCGGGTGTGGATGGGCGGCCTGACCCGCCTGATCGAGGGGGCCGCCGCGCGCGGAGAGCTGCGCGCCGACCTGCCCCCCGCCGTGCTGACGCGGGCGCTGCTCGCGCTGCTCTACCCCCTGGTCACGGGGGCGCCCCCCGCCGACCCCCAGGGCACGGCGCGGGCACTGCTGGGCGTGTACCTCGACGGGGCCGCGGCGCGGTAAGAGGCCCGGGCGATGATGAAGGTCCTTCATCATCCACTTGGGAACGGTGCACAACTTCTCCCGGAGCATGGCCTGTATCGCGCCTTCGCGGTGCGCCCGTTTCCCCGTGCCCCTCTTCGCCCGCGTGCGGCCCCCGTCGCCCACGCTCCTCTCCCGCTCGTCCCTTTGGAGACACCCTGATGGAAACCCTGTTCGGCTGGGTCACCCAGCCCGAGGCCTGGCTTGCCTTCGGCACGCTGCTGCTGCTCGAAGTCGTGCTCGGCATCGACAACGTGATCTTTATCAGCATTCTGGCAGGCAAACTGCCGCCCGAACAGCGCCAGCGGGCACGCACCATCGGCCTGCTCGCCGCGATGCTGATGCGGCTCGCGCTGCTGTTCTCGATTGCCTGGATCTACCGGTTGCAAAACGACCTGTTCGAGATTTTCGGAAGGGGCTTTTCGGGCCGCGACCTGATCCTGATTTTCGGCGGACTCTTCTTGCTCTACAAGGCCGTCAAGGAGATGCACGAGCAGCTCGAAGGGCCCGGCGCACACGAGCCCACCCTGGGGGGCGTGGGGGCGGCGAACTTCGCGGGCATCATCGCGCAGATCATGGTGCTCGATATCGTGTTCAGCCTCGACTCGGTGATCACGGCGGTCGGCATGGCCGACGACATCGGCGTGATGGTGAGCGCCGTCGTCGTGACGGTGCTCATCATGCTCGTCGCCGCGCGGCCCATCGGCGAGTTCGTGCAGGCACACCCCACCGTCAAGATGCTGGCCCTGGCCTTCCTCCTCCTGATCGGCGTCAACCTGATCGCCGACGGCTTCGGGTTCAAGATTCCCAAGGGGTACACGTACTTCGCGATGGGCTTCGCCATCATGGTCGAGCTGCTCAACCTGCGCGCCCGCAAGGGCAAGCCGGTCGCCCTGCACGAGACGCAGAGGCACCCGGACGCGGGCTGAGCCTCACCCCCGCCGAGCCGCGCCCCCCCTCATCCGGGGGGCGCTTTTTCATCGGCCCGCACTATCACCCCTCCACCGGCGGAACGCGCGCCGAGGCGACCTCGCCCCCCGGGCCACGCAGAGCGAGGACCCATTCCAGGCCGTCTCGGCTCACCTCAGGCGAGGCGGTGGCCCACACACCCGGATGCGTTCCCTCCTCGCCGAGGCCCCGGAGCCAGAGATCTTGCGCGGTGCTCAGCAGTTGCCAGGCCACGTTCTCCGGCCCGCCCTCCGCAAGCCCGACCACGCTGTCCACCTGGCCGTCCCAGAGGAGGACGATCTCCCGGTCGCCCTCCTTCACCGCGCCGAAACCGAGGCGTGGGCCGAACAAGGCCTGCAAGGCTCCGAGCAGCGCCTCAAGCCTCACGTCCGCCCAGGAAGATCGCCGCAGACGGGCACAGGTCGCGCAGAACGCACGTCTCGCAGCGGGGCCGCCCCGCCTTGCAGGTCTGGCGACCGTGGCGGATGGTGGCGACGTGGAAGGTGTAGCGGGCCGTCCAGTCGCGCGGGAGCACCTCGTCGAACCAGCGCTCCACCTTGACGGCGCTCCAGCGGGACGGGGTGAGGTCGAGCCGCTTGGCGATGCGGTCGATGTGCGTATCCACCGGCATCGCGGGTCTTGCCAGATCGAACAGCAGCACACAGCTCGCCGTCTTGGGTCCCACCCCGGGCAGCGATTCCAGCAGGGCGCGGGCCTCCGCGTCGCCGAGGTCGCGGGTCTCCCGCAGGCTCAGGGCGCCGCGCGTCTCCTCCAGCCGGTGCAGGACGTTCCAGATGTAGTCGGCCTTGATCCTCGCCAGACCGCCGCCCGCCGCGCGGAGGACGGCCTCGATGCCGTCCGGGCCGTCCGCCAGCGCCGCCTCCCAACTCGGGTAGGCGAGCTTGAGCGCCCCGAACTGCCGCCGGGTGATCGCGCCGACGTTCTGCTGGCTGAGGATCGTTTCGATCAGGCCGTCCAGGGGTTCGGGACTGAGCCTGGGGCGGGGTGGGGTCGGCAGGTACGTTTCCGCCAGCCGCCGCGCGATCTCGGGGAGGTGGGGGGGCGGCGGCGCCTCCTGGCCGGGGGTGGGGCGGGGGGCGCGGACCCTGGGAGGCGGGGCGGTCGCGGTCAGCGTGAGGGAGGACCCGGGCGGGGGAGCGGGAACGCGGGGCACGGCCCAGGCTAGCCCCGGGGTGGAGGCGGGACTGTGCTGGAGGTCGGACCCCGGGGCTCCCTACTGCCGGGCGCGCAGCCTGGTGACGTTCCCCGCCGCGTCGCGGACCTCGATGTCGGCGTAGATGCCGGTCGTCTCGGCGTAGAAGTCCACCCGGGCACCCGGCGTGACGTTGAGGCGGTTGCCGTCCACGAGAATCTGGGCGACCCGGGTGTCGTCGGTGGCGACGCCGGTCACGCGGATCACGTTGCGCTCGCGCTCGAAGCGGGTGACCTTGATGACCGGATTCGTGCCGTCCACGCTGACGGGGAGGCGCAGGGTGCTCTCGTTGCCCGCCGCGTCGCGCGCCCGGATCGTGTACTCGCCGCGCGAGCCCTGAATCTGCGTCTGGAAGACGAAGTTGGCGAGCTTCGGCGTGCCTCCCTGGAGGGGGACGGGGCGGCCCTCCACCGTCAGGTCCTTGACGCCGTGGTCGTCGAGCACGTAGCCCTTGACCACGAAGTTGCGCGCCTGGCTGACCCCGCCCCCCTCGGGGCTGGTGATCACGATGCGCGGCTGGAAGGTGTCGGCAGTCCGGTTGCACGCCCCCAGCAGCGCGGCGAGCGGGAGGAGCAGCAGGCGGGCGCGGCGCATGGGGGCAAGTATAGCTGTCAGCCGTCAGCCCTCAGCCGTCAGCAGCGAGAGCCGAGGCGACAGCATCACGCTGAGAGCTGATCGCTGATGGCTGACGGCTGATCGCTTTCCCCCCGCCCCGGTGCTTTAATGCCCCCCGTGAGCGCGCCCCCCCGCCCCCCCGCCGTCAGCCGTGCCATCCCCGAGGGCACCCGCGATGTCCTGCCGCCCGAGTGGGCGTGGCGGGAGCATCTGCGCTCGCGGCTGATGAGCGTCTTCTCCGCCTGGGGGTATCAGGGAGTGGAGGTGCCCGCGCTGGAATTCGCCTCGGAGGCGCACCCGCAAAATGCCCGCGCCTTCAAACTGATCGACGCGAGCGGCGAGGTGCTGGCCCTGCGCAGCGAATACACCACGGCCATCGGTCGGCTCGTGCGCGCCCGCTTCCCGCAGGGGCCCTTTCCCCTGCGCCTCCAGTACGGCGGGCGGCTGTGGCTGCGCACCCTGACGAGCGAGCTGGGCAGGCTGCGCGAGTTCTACCAAGTCGGCGTGGAACTCGTCGGCGTGGAGACCCCGCAGGCCGACGCGGAGCTGCTGGGGCTGGGCGCGCGGGCGCTGGAGACGGTCGGCGTGCGGGCGGTGATGGAGGTCGGCTACCCCGGCTTCGTGGACGCCGTGCTGGAGGACGCGGGGCTGCACGGCGAGGCGCGCGATGCCCTGCACGGGGCCATCGACCGCAAGAGCGGGGCGGACGTGGACCTCCTCGCCCGGCGGCACGGCCTGGGGGCGGAGGTGACGCGCACCCTGCACCTGCTGACCGACCTGTACGGCGGGCCTGAGGTTCTGGAGCAGGCGGCGGGGCTGGCGCGAGGGGAAAGGGCACGGGCGGCCGTCGGGCATTTAGAGGCGGTCGCCGCGCTGTGCGGGCCGGGGCTGCTCTTCGACCTGGGGGCCAGCCGCCGTTACGGGTACTACACCGGGATCACCTTCCGCGCCTACGCTGTGGAGCTCAACCAGCCGGTGCTGGGCGGCGGGCGCTACGACCTCTCCGGGGTGCCGGGGGCGGGCTTCGCCATCGGTCTGGAGCGGTTGACGGAGGTGGCGGCGGCGGCGCTCCCCCCCGAGCCCGAGGTCGTGCTGGCCCTCGACCCCGCCGGGGCGGAGACGGCCCGCGCCGCCGGACTCGTGGCCGAACTCGCCTGGACGGACGACCGTGAGGAACTCCTCGCGTATTGCGTGCGTCGAGGTATTCGCCGCTGGGCACAGGGGGAGACGATCAGCGAGGAGGAGCCCGCTTGACTCCGACCATCCAGCGCGGCCCCGACCACCTCACCCTCGCGCTGCCCAAGGGCCGGATTCTGGAGGAGGCCGTGAGTCTGCTCTCCCGCGCCGGGCTGCCCCTCTCCTTGCCCGAGCGGTCCCGCGCGTTGCGGCACGAGTTTCCCGGCGTGACCGTGCTCGAACTCCGCAACCAGGACGTGCCCGTGTACGTGGACCTCGGCGTGGCGGACGCGGGCATCGTCGGGAAGGACGTGCTCGTCGAGTCGGGGCGGGCGGTGTACGAACCCGTGGACCTGCGCTTCGCCGGGTGCCGCCTGTCCCTGATCCGCGAGGTGGGGGCGTCGGGGCCCATCGGTCGCGTCGCCACGAAGTACCCCCGCTCGGCCCGCCTGTACCTCGCCTCGCGCGGCCTCCCCGCCGAGGTTGTCAAGCTCAGCGGCAACATCGAACTCGCCGCGCTGACGGGCCTCGCCGACGCCGTGGTGGACCTCGTGCAGACGGGCAGCACCCTGAGCGCGAACAACCTGGAGGAGGTCGAGGTGCTGTTCCACTCCAGCGCCCGCCTCGTCGTGAACCGCGCGGCCCTCAAGCTGCGGCGCGAGCGGCTGCGGCCCCTGATCGGGCGGCTGCGGGAGTTGACGGCGATGGAGGCGGGAAGCCAGGGCGTCTGACGAGGAATGTTGTCACGCTGAGCCCAGCGAAGCATCTCCTCAACGCTTCCGGGGACCCTTCGCTCCGCTCAGGGTGACAATTCCCGACTTTAGATCCGCGACGGACGCAGGCCGTTTTCTCGGTGACGCAGGCTCAAGCGGGCGTCACCGTCTCCTTGCCCAGCGCCTCCGCCATCCGCTCCAGCGCCTCGATCAAGAGCGCGCGGCTGGTGGCGAAGTTGACGCGGATGAAGCCCTGGTACTGGGGCTTGAGTTCTTCCGGCGCGAAGACGGGGCCGTCGTGGACGGCGATCCTGGCCTCTTCCAGCAGGAACTTCTGAATCTCCCCGGCGCGCGGGTGCGCCCGCAGGTCGAGCCACGCGAGGTAGGTCGCCTCGACGGGGAAGGAGCGCACCCAGGGGAGCCGCGCCTCGACGAACGCCTGGAGCACGTCGCGGTTCCCCCGCAGGTAGGCCACGGTGTCCGCGAGCCAGGGGCCGCCTCCCCGCAGGGCCGCCTGCCACATCGTCACGCTCAGGGCGCTGGGGTGGCCCATCAGGCCCCCGGCGGCAGCTTTGACCCGCTTCACCAGCTCGGGGTCGTGGCTCACCATCGCCCCGATGCCCAGGCCCGCCGTGTTGTACGCCTTGCAGGGGCCGGTGAGGGTGATCGTCCTCGCCCGCACGCGCGGGTCGGCGGCGAAGGACTCGAACGCCGGGCCCGTGTACCGCAGGTCGGCGTGCAGCTCGTCCGACATCACCCACAGGTCGCGGGCCAGCACGAGGTCGCGCAAGCGGGTGAGTTCCTGGGCGTCCCACACCCGCCCGGTGGGATTGTGGGGGTGGCAGAGCAGGAGCAGCCTGCTGCCCTCGGTCGCCTGTTCCAGCGCCTCCCAGTCGATCTCCCAGCGCGCCCCCCCCTCCCGCAGCGGCGCGGCGGCCACCCTTCGCCCCTGGTCCGTGATGCTGAGGTGGAAGGGATGGTACACGGGCGTCATGGTGACGACGGGCTCACCCGGCTCGGTCAGCGCCTTGACGGCTGCGTAGATGCCCGGCACCACGCCCGGCAGGAAGGCGATGCCCTCCCCGGGAAGGTCGGTCAGCCCCTGGGTGGCGAGGTGCCCCCGCAACTGCCCGTTCAGGGTGGAATCGCCCATAAGCTGGTGGTAACCCAGCCCGCGCGTCAGGCGGTCTCGCAGGGCGGCGACGATGGGGGGCGCGACCGGGTAGTCCATGTCGGCGACCCAGAGGGGAATGACGCCCTCGTCGTGGACGGTCCACTTCAGGCTGTCCACGTGCCGGAGCGTCGCGGCGTCGAGGCCGCCGTAGGGGTCGGCGACGGAAGCGTCGGGCAGGAGTTCGCTGGGCTGCGCGTCGGTCATGGGGGGAGGATACGCCGACTCAGGCTAGGCCCCCTGTCCTCCCGCGATTCGGGCGAGTTCGGCGGCGTCCACCACGCGCACCGTGCGCCGCTCCAGGTGAATCAGGTTCAGGCGGTAGAACTCCCCCAGCTTGCGGCTGACGAGTTCGGGCACCGTGCCGAGCAGGGCGGCGAGTTCGCTGTTGGTGGGCAGGGCGTGGGGCTCCCCCGCGTGCTCCAGTAGGTAGGCGGCGAGGCGTTCGCCGAGTTCGCTGAACACGAGTTGCTCGACCCGCGCGAGGAGTTCGGCCTGCCGCCGAGCGAGGTAGGCGATCACCGCCCCGGCGAGGGCGGGCGTGCCGCAGACGCGCTCGCGCACCGCCGCCGCGGGCAGGGCCAGCACCTCGGTCGGGGCGGTGAGGGCCACCGCGCTCGCCGGGTACCGCGCCTGCGCCTCGAAGGCCGCCACCCCCGCCACGACCTGCCGCGGCCCCTCGACGTGCAGGGTCAGCTCGCGGGTGCCCCCCCGCGCCAGCCGGTAGACGCGGACGCTGCCCGAACTCACCACGTACATCGTGTCCGCCGCGTCCCCCGCCCGAAAGAGGTGCTCGCCGCGCGTGAAGGACCGGAAGGACGCCAGAGCCGCCAGCGGCCCCAGGTCGGCGGGGTCGGCTCCCCGGAAGATGGGCGCCTGGGCGAGCAGTCGTTTGGCCTGGGAGGTCACGTCCCCAGATGCTGCCACGCCGTGGGCTGGGAAGGAGGTCAAGACCCCTCCCTACTCCTACGCCCCGCCGAGCAGCGTGACGAGCACCCGCGTGCCCGGCCCGGCGGCCGCCAGGGCGAGGGGCCGGTCCCCGTCGTGGGTGACGACCTCGGCCCCGTGGAGGGTCCGGGTGCCCTCGCCGGTCGTGACGTGCAGCGTGCCGCTCAGAACGGCGATCACCACCCGCGCTCCCGGGTGCGCGTGGCGGGGGATGCCCTCCCCTTCGTTCAGGTGAAAGAGGAGGCTGCGGCCCCCCGGTGTCGCCGCGAGAACCTGCGGGGGCTGGGCGCGGTTCACACGCTCCCCCGCGCGTGCCTCTCCAGGCTCACCCGCATCCGCCCGGCGAGGGCAAGCAGCGCCTCCGCCCCGGGTGGGTCCACCTCGTCGCGCAAGGGTTCGCCCCACAACTCCAGCCAGCGGTCGAAGTGCGCCGCGTCGATGCCCAGGGCCGCGTGCGCCGGGCCGGGTTGCCCCCGGTAGGCGCTCGGCCCGCCGAGAACTGCCCGCCAGAACCCCTCCAGCCGCGCGAGGTGGACGGACCACCCTCCGCGCGGAAAGGGGCCCATCCGACGGGTGAAGACAGGACCCAGGAGCTCGTCCCGCGTCACCCGCGCGTAGAAGACCCACAGCAACCGCCGCAGCCGCTCGTCGCCGAGCCGGGCGGAGGGCGAGCTCATGGGTGCGCGAGGACGGCCAGCCCGCACAGCAGGACGCTGGCCGTGAGGGTGAGGTGGGTGATCCAGGGGGCCGGGGCCGCTCCCGCCCTTCCCGCCCGCCGGACGTGCAGGGTCACGAGGGCGCCGATCAGGACCAGCACCGCGAGTTCGAGGAGCAGGGGCGCGGTGAAGCCCCCGGTCAGGCCGAGCGCGAGCACGACGAGCAGCAGCAACCCCGTCAGCGGGCCGTTCACCCGGGCGTAGTGGCGACCCACGACGCGGCGGTGGGCGCCCCGGGTCGTCTCATCGGGGAACAGCTCCTTGAAGGCGGGGCTCACGACGAAGGTGGTGAAGAGGTACATCCCCACCCACACGCCGACGAGCAGCACGTTGAGGGCGGCGAGGACCGTCATAGCCCAAAGAACGCCCTGTTCTTGACGATGAACTCGGTCTCGCCCGCGGGCACGTCCTCCTCGGGGAAGATGGCGCTGACGGGGCAGGCGGGGACGCACGCACCGCAGTCGATGCACTCGTCGGGGTGGATGAGGTACTGGTCGCCGCCGTCATAGATGCATTCGACCGGGCACACCTCGGTGCAGGCCTGGTCCTTGACGCCGATGCAGGAGCTGACGATCACGTGGGTCATGGGGGTATGTTGCCCGCCCGCCCGGCCCGCCCGCCATGACTCAGGTCATGGGCGCCGTACACTGGGCCGCGATGCTGGCAATTATTGGGGCGATGGACGAGGAGATCGAATTGCTGCTCGCGGACCTGCGGGAGCGTGAGGACCTGGAACGGCCCGGCGTGACCCTGCACCGGGGCGTGCTGGAGGGGGTGCCCGTGCTCCTGACCCGCGGCGGGATCGGCAAGGTGAACGCCGCGATGACGACCACGCACCTGCTCGCGGCGGGTGCCTCGCGGGTCATCTTCACGGGCGTGGCGGGCGGCGTCTTGCCGGGCTTGCGGGTGGGCGACATCGTGGTGAGCACCGACCTCGTGCAGCACGACGTGGACGTGACTGCGCTGGGCTACGAGGTCGGCACCATGCCCGGCGAGCCCCCCGCCTGGCCCGCCGACGAGCGGCTGCGGGCGGTCGCGCTGGCGGCGGCGGGCGAGGTGGAGGGCGTGCGCGTTCTGGAGGGCCGGGTGGCGAGCGGTGACCAGTTCGTCGCCTCGCGCGAGGGAGCGGGGCGGCTGCACGAGCTCTTCGGGGCGGCCTGCGCGGAGATGGAGGGGGCCGCCGTCGCCCAGGTGTGCGCCAAGGCGGGCGTGCCCTTCGTGGTCATCCGCTCGGTCAGCGACACCGCCGACAAGGGCGCGAGGGTGGACTACCGCACCTTCATGCCCCTCGTCGCCCGGCACGCCAAACAGGTCGTGCGGGGGATGCTCGCCCGGTTGGCCGCGCAGGGGTGAACACGTCCGTCACCCGGACGCTCCCCGCTCCCGTGCGCTTCGTGCTGGGGCTGGGCGTGCTCGTGGCCTTCGCGGCGCTGGGCACCGCCCTCGTCTCCGCCCTGCGGCTGCCGCTGCCGGGGTCGGTGGTCGGCATGGTGCTGCTGTGGGCGGCCCTGTCCCTGGGGGTGGTGCGGCTCCACTGGATCGAGGACGCCGCCGACGGCCTGCTCGGCACCCTGGGGCTGCTGTTCGTGCCCGCCACCGTGGGCGTGGTCGAGTACCTGTCGGCGGGGGCGGCGTGGGCGCTGTGGCTGCTCGTGATGCTCGCCGGGTTGCTGCTGGGGGCGGGGGCGGCGGGGCTGGTGGCGGGGCGGCTGGTGCGGGGGTGAGGGGGAGCTTTCAGCCATCCGCCGTCAGCCGTCCGCTCTCGACGACCGGGGGGCCCCTGTGATCTGGGTCGCCCTCACCCTCCTCGCCTTCGCGCTGGGCGTGGTGGCGCAGGTCAGGACGCGGAGTGCCCTCGTCAACCCCACCCTGATCGCCACGGTGGTCGTGGCGGCGGTGCTGCTGGTGTCGGGCACGGCGTACTCCACCTACCAGGCGCAGGTGCGGCCCGTCTCCTTCCTGCTGGGTCCGGCGGTGGTGGCGCTCGCGGTGCCGCTCTACCGGCTGCGGGCACTGCTGGTGCGGGAGTGGCGGGCGCTGGCGCTGGGGGGCGCGGCGGGCACGCTCGTCGGGGTGGGGGCCGACACGCTGCTGCCCCGCCTCCTCGGCCTGAGCGTGGAGGCGCAGCGGTCGCTGTCGACGGCCCCGGCGACAAGCCCCGTCGCCCTGCAACTCGCCCACCTCACCGGGGCGCCCCCGGCCCTCGCGGCGACGCTGGCCGTGCTGTCGGGACTGCTGGGCGCCCTGGTCCTCCCCCCCGCCCTGACGCGGCTGGGCGTGCGTCATCCCCTCGCTCGGGGGGTTGCCATCGGCAGCGTCGCGCACGGGATCGGCACCGCCCGCGCCCGCGAGGAGGGGGAGCAGACCGGGGCCGCGAGCAGCATCGGCATGGGGCTCGCCGCCCTCGTCGTGACCCTGGTGGTGGCGCTGACCCGCTGAGGCTCAGAGCCGCGCGAGCACCGTCTCCGCCCCCGTCACCCGGTCGCCCACGCTGACCTGCGGGGTGGCACCGGCGGGCAGCGTCAGCAGGACGAGGCCCCCCTCCCCCAGGAAGGCGAGCTTGTGCCCGGCGCGGGCCTCGTCGCCCCGCCGGAGGTAGGTCGTCGCGTTCAGGCCGCCCGCCCCCGCCACGAAGGTCACGCTCACGTCGCCGTTCGCGGCGGTCAGGGTCGTGGTGTGGCGCTCGTTCTCCACCGCGCCGCGCGTGCCGAGCAGGTCGGCGGGGAGGCCCAGCAGGAGGCCGGGGCTTCCCAGGGGCGCGTTCAGGCGGCTCCCGAGGTGCTCGACTCCCGTGGCCGTGCCGCTCACCGGGACATAGGCGAAATGCACGTCGAGGGGCCCGACATGGAGCCCGACGAGCCAGCCCTCGCGCACGTCCGCGCCGGTCAGGTCACGCGCGCCCAGCGGGGCGGCCAGCGTCTCCACCCGCACCTCCCCGTTCTCGATGCGCCGGACGAAACACACCAGCCCGTCGGCGGGGCTGAGGACCGCGCCCGCGTCCTGCGGCGGGATGCGGATGGGATCGCGGTAACGGCGCACCCCGCGCACGTACCAGACGGCGGCTCCCAGGGCGGCGAGGGGCAGGATCAGGCGGGGGAGTCGGGGCATGGGGGGAGTGTAGAGGAGGAACGGGCGGGGCCGCCGGGACCCCCGGTTTCCACCCCGCCGACCTCACCGCGAGACGAGAATCTGCACGCTCTGGAGGGTGTCGGGCTGGGCGCCCGCGACCGGCGTCTCCCCGCCCTGCCCGCTCGTCGCCGTCCGCGTGAGCCTCGCCAGCACGTCCTGACCCGCCACCACCCTGCCGAACACGGTGTATTCGCCGCTCAGGAAGTCGGCAGGCGCGAGCGTGACGAAAAACTGGCTCCCCTGCGAGAAGG
Organism: Deinococcus aestuarii; assembly: GCF_018863415.1. NCBI lineage: Bacteria > Thermotogati > Deinococcota > Deinococci > Deinococcales > Deinococcaceae > Deinococcus > Deinococcus aestuarii. The sequence continues at coordinate 459,378 of NZ_JAHKSN010000001.1, forward strand.
GACTCTGCGAGCGGGCCATGCCGAGAACCCCCGCCGAGTTGAAGTTCAGCCCCTGGTCGAGTTCCACGAAGAAATCGTAGCCGGGCCCCCCCGTCCCCCACTTCCCCCGCTGGGAGAGGTCCGCGCTGAGCGGATCGCCCCCCTGCGCCATGAAGCCGTCGATCACCCGGTGAAAGCGTGTCCCGTCGTAGAAGTGGTTCAGCGCCAGGAACACGAAGTTGTTGACCGCCTTGGGCGCCTGCCGGGCGTACAGCTCGACGGTCACGTCCCCCTTGCCCGTCCTCAGGACAGCCCGGTAGGTCTTCGCGGGATCGACCACCCAGCCCGGCTCCTTGAAGGAACGGACCGGCTGGGCGCTGAGGGGCGGCACCGGGATGAAGGTGGGCGCGGCGGCGGGGCGGGCAGGCGCCGTGGCCGGGGTGGAGGTCTGCGCGAGGGCGGCGGAGGCGAGCAGCAGGGCGGACAGGGTGAGGGAACGCATGAGGCTTAGCCTAGCTGGTGACGGGGCCTTCTCCACCGGCGCCCCGCCGAGATGATCAGGTCGAGGGTCCGCTGGACCGACGCTTTATGGGCCTCCAGGCGCCCGATCTCCGCCGGGTCGGCGCCCGCCGCCGTCATCACCTTCAACACCTCGTCGTCTTTTTCAAGCCTCTTCCGCAGGTAAGCCAAGATGGTCGCCTCCCCCAACTCGCCCTTGGAGATGAAGGAAAGCTGTGACCATCGGGGCGCTCGCGGATGGAGGCCCGGGCGTTGAGCTTCTCGTAGCCCTCCGCCAGCTATTGCCCCTCACTGCCCGCAAGCTGGGGACCACCCGCGAACAGCAGGCCCGTCAGGGTCACGCACACCGCCTGTCTCCAGCCCCTCATCAGCATCTCCCTTCAAGCGGGCTGGGAACGCTCCATCATCCCTCCTCCACCGCCAGGCTCGTCGTGTACTTCTCCTGCTTGACCACAATCGTGCTCGCCGTGTTCCGCACGCCGGGGGTCGCGGCCAGCACGTCCACCAGGAAGGTCTGGTAGGCGTCGAGGTCGGGCACACACACCTTGAGCAGGTAGTCGGTGTCGCCCAGGCACAGGTAGCACTCCAGCACCTCGGGGCGGGCGCGCATGTGCTCGGCGAAGGTCTCGAAACCCTGCTTCGTCTGCTTGTCGAGCGTCACCCGCACGAGCACCATCAGGTCCCTCCCGACGAGTTTGGGGTCGAGCAGGGCCACGTAGCGGCTGACCACCCCCTCCTCCTCCAGCCGCCGCACCCGGCGCAGCGTGGGCGCGGGCGTCAGGCCGATCTCGTCGGCGAGTTCGGTGTTCGGGATGCGGGCGTCGCGCTGGAGGATGGTCAGGATGCGGCGGTCGATGGCGTCGAGTTCGGGCCGTGACATAAATGCCAGCAGTTTAGCCCTTTCACGCAACGACGTTGCGGATATGCACCCCAGAGCTGGGAAGGAAGCAATCGCAAGTGCCGATGCTCCTGCTACCATTGCGCCAAGGCAACAGAGAATCCGTCGGCGGGGCACCTCTTTCCGCGCGGCGTGTGGAGGCAAGGACATGCGAATCGGACTTCCCAAGGAAATCAAGGTCAAGGAAAACCGGGTGGCCCTCACGCCGGGCGGGGTGGCGACCCTGGTGCGGCGCGGGCACACGGTCACCGTCGAGCGCGGGGCGGGCGCGGGCAGCGCCATCACGGACGGCGAGTACGAGGGGGCGGGCGCCCAGATCGGCACGGCGGCGGACGCCTGGGGGGCCGAGATGGTCGTGAAGGTCAAGGAGCCCGTCGAGGCCGAGTACGGCTATCTACGGGACGACCTCCTGCTCTTCACGTACCTGCACCTCGCCGCCGACCGCCCGCTCACCGAGGCGCTCCTGACCTCGGGCACGACCGCCATCGCCTACGAGACGGTGCAGCTCGAGGACGGCAGCCTCCCCCTGCTGATGCCCATGAGCGAGGTCGCCGGGCGGCTGAGCGTGCAGGCGGGTGCGTACCACCTCCAGAAGCCGGTCGGCGGGCGCGGGGTGCTGCTGGGCGGGGTTCCGGGCGTGCAGGCGGGCCATGTGGTCATCCTGGGCGGCGGCGTGGTGGGAACGAACGCGGCGAAGATGGCGATGGGGCTGGGCGCGAAGGTCACGGTCCTCGACGTGTCGCACCGCCGCCTGACCTACCTCGACGACGTGTTCTTCGGCAAGCTCACCACCATGATGAGCAGCGAGGCGAACATCCGCGCCCTGCTGCCGGAGGCGGACCTCCTGATCGGCGGCGTGCTGATCCCCGGCGCCAAGGCCCCGCACCTCGTCACGCGCGACATGCTGCCCCTGATGCAGGAGGGCAGCGTCATCGTGGACGTGGCGGTGGACCAGGGCGGCTGCGTGGAGACGATCCACCCCACCACCCACGACGACCCGACCTACCTCGTGGACGGCGTGATCCACTACGGCGTGGCGAACATGCCGGGCGCCGTGCCGCGCACGAGCACCTTCGCGCTCACCAACCAGACGTTGCCCTACGCGCTGCTCCTCGCCGATCAGGGCGTGGAGGCGCTGAGCCGTAACCCGGCGTTGCGGCGCGGCCTGAACACCTACCGGGGCCAGATCACCTATGGGGGCGTGGCCGAAGCCTTCGAGCTGCCCGTCGCCAAGGCAGAGGCCGTGCTGGCGTAAGCGGGAGGCCAACAGGGGGCGAGGCAACCACTTCGGCGGCCTCGCCCCTTCCCCTTCAGTTCCGACTAGCCTTCAGCGGCGTCAACCCCGCCTCGATCTGCTTCCGCCTCGGCTCCAGGAAGGGCGCGAGCACCAGCGATTCCCCGAGGTGGGCCGGGTCCTCGTCCACCGCGAAGCCCGGGCCGTCGGTCGCTAGTTCGATCAGGATGCCCTGCGGCTCGCGGTAGTAGACCGAGTGGAACCAGTGGCGGTCCACCTCGCCGCTCGTCCGCAGGCCCAGGCCGCTGAGCCGCTCGCTCCAGGCGTGGTAATCCTCGTCCCGCACCCGCAGGGCGAGGTGGTGGACGCCGCCCGCACCGGACCGCGCCGCAGGCAGAGAGGAGTCGAGGCGCAGGTGGAGTTCGGTGTGCGGCCCGCCCTCCCCCATCGCGTAAACGTGGACTGTCCGGTCGGGCTTCTCGGGGTCGGGATAGGTGCCCGCCGCGTGCAGACCATAGGCGCGAGTCAACACCCGCTCAGTGGGAAAGAGGCCGGGCAGGGTCAGTTCGACGGGCCCGAGGCCGAGAATCTGGTGCTCGGCGGGGACGAGACTGCCCTCCCACGCCACCCCTTCCGGCCCTCCTTCCACAAGGCTGAGGCGCTGGCCCTCCGGGTCGGCAAAGTCTAGGTGGGGGCGATTCGCGCGGGTGACGGGCGTAACGGTCAGGCCCTGTCCTCGCAGATGCTCGGTCCACCAACCCAAGCTCCCCTCGGGCACCCGCAGCCCCGTGCGCGTGATCGAGTTGTTGCCCGGTACCTCGGGCGGCACGGGCCACTCGAAGAAGGTCAGGTCGCTCCCCGGACTCCCCACCCCGTCCGCGAAGAAGAGGTGGTAGGCCGTCACGTCGTCCTGATTGACCGTCTTCTTGACGAGCCGCAGGCCCAGCACACCCGTGTAGAAGTCGAGGTTCGCCTGCGCGTTCGCCGTCACGGCGGTGACGTGGTGCAGCCCGTGGGGGATGAGGGGGGAGTTGGTCATGGGGTCAGTGTAGATCGTTCAACGTTGAACTACAGTGAGATGCAGGGTTTTCTCCCTCTCCCCTCGTGGGAGAGGGTCGGGGTGAGGGGGAAGGCAAGTCCTCTCACCGCTAAGAAGATGCCTTCCCTTCCTACTGGCCTTGGGATGGCGTGCCCGTTCACCCCCTCCCAGCCTCCCCCCTCAAGGGGAGGAGCGAAAAGATGAAGGCGCGAGACGGTCATCACCGCCCCGCGCCCCTCATTACTCATCCCTATCCCTACATCACCTCGAACAGCCCTGCCGCCCCCATGCCGCCGCCGACACACATAGTGGCGACGACGTACTTGGCGCCCCGCCGCCGTCCCTCGATCAGAGCGTGGCCGACGAGGCGGGCGCCGCTCATGCCGTAGGGGTGGCCGACCGAGATGGCGCCGCCGTTGACGTTGAGCTTGTCGTCCGGGATGCCGAGCTTGTCCTGGCAGTAGAGAACCTGGACGGCGAAGGCTTCATTCAGCTCCCACAGGTCGATGTCATCCACCGTCAGGTCGAAGCGCTTGAGGAGCTTGGGCACCGCGTACACGGGACCGATGCCCATCTCGTCGGGCTCGGTGCCCGCGACCGCCATGCCCATGTAGCGCCCGAGCGGTTGCAGGCCGCGCGAACGCGCCAGTTCCGCCTCCATCACCACGCAGGCGGATGCGCCGTCGGAGAGCTGCGAGGCGTTGCCCGCCGTGATCTGGTTGCCCTCGCCGCGCACGGCCTTGAGCGAACGCAGGCCCTCCATCGTGGTGTCGGGGCGGTTGCCCTCGTCCTTGGTGAGGGTCACTTCCTTCATGGTGATCTCGCCCGTCTCCTTGTTCTGGACCCCCATCCGCGCGGTCACGGGGATGATCTCGTCGTCGAACTTGCCCTCGGCCTGGGCTTTCGCGGTGCGTTGTTGGGAGCGCAGGGCGTACTCGTCGCACCGCTCACGGCTGATGGAGTACCGCTGGCCGACGACCTCGGCGGTGTCGATCATCGGCATGTAGACGCCGTTGTGCATGGACAGGAGTTCGGGGTCGGGGCCCACGCGCATCTCCGGCGTCTGCACGAGCGAGATCGACTCCACGCCGCCCGCCACGCACACGTCCATGCGGTCCACGATGACCTGCTTGGCGGCGGTGGCAATGGACATCAGGCCGGAGGCGCACTGCCGGTCGATGGACATGCCCGCCACGCCCACGCCGAGACCCGAGCGCAGCGCGGCGTTGCGGCCAATCGTGGTCTGGACGCCCTGCTGCATGGCGGCGCCCATCACGCAGTCTTCGATCTCGGCGGCCTCGACCCCGGCCCGCTCGACGGCGGCGCGGATGGCGTAGGAGGCGAGGGTCGGCGAGGGGGTGGCGTTGAAGGCCCCCCGGTAGGCCCTGCCGATGGGGGTGCGGGCGGTGGAAACGATGACGGCTTCACGCATTTAATTACTCCTTTTTCGCTTGGTCCTGAGTCTTCTGGATTCCATCTTGTAAACCGTTCTGCTGGTAAATGGACCACAGACCTAAGAGCGTATCTCGCACAAACTCAAGGTCGTACTCGCCCTCCTCATCCCACTGACCGGATTCAAGTTGCTTGATCGCCGACTGAATGCGACTAAGTAGAAGAGCCAAGCTGTCTCCCTGGATGGAAACGCTGGGGTATCCCCTATCAGGCCGTTGAAATATCCAAGTACCGGAGGTCCTGTGAAAGACCTCTACTTCGAACCTCTCGCTCATTGGCCTGGCCCTTTCTTGTGCACGACTCCTCTAAAGCTCGAAGAGGCTCATCACCACGCCCGGCTGCTCATCACCCCCGGCGGAGGAGTACAGGCGGCGCGCGGCGTGGTTGTCCTCCTCGGTGAGGACCCAGGCAGCCACACAGCCCAGCGTCCGAGCGTGCGCGAGCAGGGCGTCCAGCATCCGTCGGCCCAGGCCCTGTCCCTGGTAAGGGCCCGCCACCCCGACCTCGTTGATGAACAATTCAGGCGGCTTGTCAGGATGGACGTAGTGGAAGCCACCAGCCATGCCCACCACAGTTTCACCGTCCAGCGCGACGGCCAGGTGGTGCCGGGCGTCCGAGAAGAAGGCGGCCAGCGAGTCGGGCCGGAGGTCGTAGTCGAAGACGCCGGGGGCGACGTTTCGCAAGACCTCCGCCTCCCCCTCACCCAGCAGGCGCACCTGGACAGTCATGCGGTCAGGCGCCCGCCCTCTCCCGGTCGTACCCCGCGAACGTCTGGCCCTCGTCCGCCAGCCTCCTCAGCAGCGGCGCGGGCGTCTGGCCGTACTGCTCCAGGTCGGCGACCACGTTCCCCAAGCCCATCTCGTCGGCGTACTGCATAGGGCCGCCGCGGTAGGCGGGGAAGCCGTAGCCGTAGATGTAGATCACGTCGATGTCACCCGCGCGCCCGGCGATGCCCTCGTCGAGAATCTGGGCGCCCTCGTTGACAAGGCTGTAGACGAGGCGTTTGGTGGCCTCCTCCTGGTTGATCTCGCGCGGTGTCAGGCTCTTCTCGGCGCGGTAGTCCTCGATGAGCCGCTGCATCTCGGCGTTCGGCTTTGGCCTGCGGTTCTCGTCGTAGTCGTAGATGCCGCCGCCCGTCTTCTGGCCCTTGCGCCCGGTCTCCACAATGCGGTCGAGCCAGCCGTCGGGTTTGGGTTCGCCGCGCACTTTCGCCTGGTGCTGGCGGATGAGGTAGCCCACATCCAGGCCGGCCATGTCGCTCATCTCGAAAGGACCCATCGGCAGGCCGAGGGCGTGCATGGCGGCGTCGGCGTCCTCGGGGCGGGCGCCTTCCTCCACGAGTTTGCGCGCCTCGTCGCCGTAGCGGTGGATCATGCGGTTGCCCACGAAGCCGTCGCACACGCCGACCACGACGCCCACCTTCTTGATCCGTTTGGCGAGGGCCATGCTGGTGGCGAGGACGGAATCGCTCGTCTTGTCCGCCCGCACGATTTCGAGGAGCCGCATCACGTTCGCCGGGCTGAAGAAGTGCAGGCCGATAACGCTCTCGGGCCGCTTCGTCACGCTGGCGATCTCGTTCACGTCGAGAGTGCTGGTGTTCGTGGCGAGGATGGCGCCGGGCTTGGCAAGAGCGTCGAGCCTGGTGAAGATGTCCTTCTTCACGTCCATGTTCTCGAACACGGCCTCGATGATGATGTCGGCGTCCCCCAGGTCCTGCATGTCGAGCGAAGGCGTCAGGAGGCCCATACGCTTCTCCACGTCCTCCATCGTCATGCGGCCCTTCTTCGCCGAGTTCTCGTAGTTGCGGCGGATGACCGAGAGGCCCCGGTCGAGGGCTTCCTGCGAGGTCTCCACGATGGTGACGGGGATGCCCACGTTCAGGAAGTTCATGGCGATGCCGCCGCCCATCGTGCCCGCGCCGATGATGCCCGCCTTCTTGATGTCAGTGGTGGGCGTGTCCTTGCTCAGGCCGGGAATCTTGGCGCTCTCCCGCTCGGCGAAGAAGATGTGGCGCAGGCCGCGCGACTGGGGGCTGTCCTTGGCGTCCATGAAGAGGCGGGCCTCGGCGTCCCAACCCACCGCGAAGGGCTGGGTGGCCGCCATCTCGGCGAGGTCCACGATGTAGCCCGGCGAGAGCTGGCCGCGGTGCGTCTTCTTGATGCCCTCGCGCGCGGCGGCGAACACCTCGGGGCTGGCGTCCGTCACGGTGCGCTCGCTGACCCGGGGGAGGGGGCGGATGTTGGCATGAGCCTCGGCGAAAGCGACGGCCCCCGCCAGCAGGTCCCCTTCCACGATCTCGTCCACCAGCCCGAGTTCCTTCGCCTCGGTCGCCTTGATCGGGTTGCCCGAGAGCATCATCTCCAGCGCCTTCTGGACGCCGACGACGCGGGGCAGACGCTGGGTGCCGCCCGCACCAGGCAGGACGCCGAGTTTGACCTCGGGCAGACCCATCTGGGCTTCCTTGACGGCTACCCGGTAGTTGCAGGCGAGGGCCACTTCCAGCCCACCGCCGAGGGCCGTGCCGTGGATGGCGGCGACGGTCGGCTTCTCGAAGCTGTCGAGCCGGGAGATGAAGCCGCGCAGGTCGGGGGCCTGCTCGCGGGGCATGTCAAACGTTTTGATGTCCGCCCCCGCGATGAAGGTGCGCCCACCGCCGATGATGACGACCGCGCGCACGCCCTCCTCGGCCAGCGCGGCGTCGAGGCCCGCGTGGAGGCCCTCGGGCACGCCGGGCGAAAAGGCGTTGACGGGCGGGTTGTTGATGGTCAGGACGAGAACGTCCCCCTGACGGGCCTGATCGACGATGCTCATAGCGGTCCTCCTTGGGTGAGGGCCCCAGCTTTTCACGGGTCAGGGGGACGGGTCAAATACGCCCGCGTTCATGTTGAACGTTGACGTTCACCCTGACAGGAACAACGCGAGTATCCTCTCTCCATGACTCAAAGTGAGCAAGGCACCATGCGCGCCATCGTCGTCGAGCAACTGGGGCCCCCCGACGTGCTGGAGATACGGGAGGTACACCTCCCCGAGCCCGGCCCCGGAGAGGTGCGGCTGAAGGTGGAGGCCGTCGGCATCAACTTCGCGGACGTGCTGGCGGTGGCCGGGGAATACCTGACCCGCACGCGGGTGCCGTACACGCCGGGCATGGAGTTCGCGGGAACTGTGGACGCGCTGGGGGAGGGCGTAACGGGCGTGCAGGTCGGCCAGAAAGTCGCCAGCCTGGGGGGACGCGGGGGCCTGGCCGAGTACGCCGTCTCCCCTGCCGCCGCGCTGATCCCGGTGCCGGAGCATTTCACCGCCGCGCACGCCGCCGCTTTCCCGGTCTCGTACTTCACCGCCTACCACGGCCTGAAGACGCTGGGGCACGGGCAGGAGGGCGAGTGGGTCCTCGTGCAGGCGGCGGCGGGGGCGCTGGGCACGGCGAGCATCCAACTGGCGAAGGCGCTGGGCATGAACGTCGTGGCGATGGCGAGTACGGAGGAGAAGCTGGGGATCGCCCGCGACCTGGGCGCCGACGTGACGCTGCTTCAGGACGACCCGGAGCGGGTGCAGAAGGTGCGCGAGGCGGCGGGCGGCCAGGGCGTGCCGCTGATCCTGGAGGTCGTGGGCGGCACACGCTTTCAGGAAAGCCTCGACATGGCGGCGAACCGGGGCCGCATCATCGTGATCGGGAACGCGAGCCGCGAGCAGGCGAACATGCGCCCGGTCGAGCTGATGAAGCGCAACCTCACCGTCACGGGGCTGTGGCTGACCTCCCTGATGGGCGACCGGGAGGCGACCCGGGGAGCCGCGCAGGCCCTCACGTCGCTGGTGGGGAGTGGCCGCGTCACCCCGCAGGTGGGGCCGACCTACCCGCTCGCCGAGAGCGCCCGCGCCTTTCAAGACCTTCTTGACCGCAAGACGACCGGGAAGGTGATCATCGAGCCGGGAAGGTAGGGGTAAGCTTTCAGCCGTCAGCGGTCAGCAAAAGGGACGCCCCAGCACAAGCCGGGGCGTCGTTTCTTCGCTGATGGCTGAAAGCTGACGGCTGACCGCTCTCTACGCGAACAGCCGCACCAGGGGCCGCCACCACGGAATGCCCGCCAGAATCACCACGAGCGCGAGCCCCGACCACAGGGCGGCAACGCGGAACTTGGCCTGGTTGCTCTGGGCCCGTTTGCTCAGGGCGCTGGCGAGGGTAGCGAAGACGGCGGCGACGAGTCCCAGGCCGAGGTGCTCCCACTGGAAGCTGGCGCGCGGGGCGTCCGAGAAGGCACGGCCCGCCGTGGCCCCCAGGAGCCCGAAGAGGAGCAACCCGAGCACGACCTGAAGGTGCACGCTCCCCGCGAAGAGGGCGACCGGGCGGCGGTCGGCGGGGGTGAAGGCCCGCGCGCCCCCCACCCCGCGCACGCTGACGAACAGGGCCCAGACGCCCGCGATCAGGACGAGCCACCGCGTGAGGTTGTGCAGGGTGAGCAAAATCAGGTACAGGGTCGCCATGCCGGTAGGGTAAGGGGAAGGGCCGGGGGCAGGTGCCCTCCCCTCCCCCTGGCACAAGGAGAGGCCTTCAGGGCACGGCTTCGCCGGGAGTACCCAGCGGCTCCACGGCGGCGGCCACCCACGACCCCTGCCGGACGAGGAGCACCTGTGCCCCCGGCAGGGGCAGGACGAGCAGGTCGTGCAGGGGCAGGGCAGGCTGTCCGGGCAGGGCGGCGACCGCGCTCCCACCCGCGTCCCGGGAGACGCTCAGGCCCCGGTTGCGAACCTGGAGCGTGACCGGGCTCTTCCCCAGGCGGACGCTGACGAAGGCGCCGCTCCCCGGCACGTCCAGGCTGGGGGCGGAGGACGGCGCGGGCAGCGGCTCGGGCGTGAAGGTCGCCGCGTGGAGAACGTCGTGCAGGGCGAGGGCGCGCTGCGCGGACAGGCCGAGGGCGGCGGCGCAGTCTCGCAGCGCGGCCTCCGCCTCGACGGGCGTGAGCCGGGCCAGGCGCGAGATCAGGGCGTCTACCCCCTTCCGGGCCAGGGTGAGCAGGGTCTCCTGGGAGGCGCCCGCGTACCGCTCCGCGCTGCGGGGACCGAGGGTGGCGGCGTCCACCTGCCCCCCCCGCAGGTGTTGCGCCGCCGCCCGGGCGAGCCGCAAGTTCGCGTGCTGCCCCCCCGGGTCGAGCAGCCGCGCCACCGCCCGCGCCCGCGCCGCGAGGTGGCCGGGGTCCACGCCGTCCCCGGTGCCCAAGCGCAGCAAGGCGTAATCGCCGCTCAGGGACACGCTCAGGGGACCCTGGGGGGTCGGCAGCGTCCAGGCCCGCTCGGTGGGGGGCAGGTGGGGTTGCAGCAGGGCGAGTTCTCCCCCGGCCTGGAACTGCCAGTGCGGACCGACCGGCTGCCAGCGCAGGTGCAGGCCCCGCCAGCGTGCCTCACGCCCGCCCGCGAGGTGAACGGCGAGGTCGTCCGCCCGGTCGTCGGGGGCGGGGAGCGCGGCGGCCGCGTGGGCGGCGTACAAGACGCTGCGGGCGGGCAACGCCCCGAGGGCCGGGGCCGGGGCGTCTTCCAGCAGCTCGGCGAGCAGGGTCAGCAGTCCCCGGGCCGCCGCGCGGATGGCGGGGCGCTCGCGCGGGTCACGCACGGCCGGGTGCGCCGCCCGCAGCGCCTGGGCAAGGGCCGCCCGCGCCCCGGGGGCCAGGGGCTCGCGTTCGGCGGCCTCGATGCGCGCCGCGAGCAGGTCCTCGTCGGGATGCCGGGGAAAGGGGGCGTCGTGAACGGCCCAGAGGGCGGCCTGCACCCGTGCCCGCCCCGCCGGGGTCAGGAGCGCGTCGGCGAGGGCCCCGGCAAGCCCCCGCGCCACCTCGGGGTCGTGCAGGGACACCAGGGGGTCGTGCTCGGCGGGAACCACCAGCGGCTCGGCCACCCCCCGCGCGGCGCGCTCAGCGTTTTCCAGGGCCGCGTACAGCACCCGCAGGCCCAGGCGCCCGGGCTCGCCCCACAGGGGGCGGGTCCGCCCGGCCGCCCGCACGCGCAGGTCCGCGTGCCACGCGAGGCGCCGCAGTTCCTCCCACGCGCGGGTCTCGGGCGAGTCCCCGGCGGCGGGCGCGGACCAGGCAGGGGCGGGGGGTCCACCGGGTCGCCCTTCTGGCCGAACTGCGGCGGGCCCGTCCTCGCCCCGTCTGGTCCGGTACCGCCGGTCACTCTCCAGCAGGCGGCGCTGGAGGGCGGGCTCCAGCCCGGCCCCGAGGAGGAGGTCGCGCAGTTCGGAGAGGGCTCGTCGGCCCCCGCGCGGCACCCGGCCCGCCAGAACGTCGGCGACCCGGTATTCGTACAACTCGACGAGTTCGGCCCAGTACGCCCAGGAGGTCACCGGGTCAGTATAGGAAGGGGCCCGGCCCGCTCACGCCCCCCTTCCCCCCCGCCGAGGGAGTCTGTAAGCGTCCAGACAGGGGGGTCCGGTATAAAGGAAGGTAGCCATGCGCGTTCCTCCCGCCGCCTGCCCACCTCCCTGCGGGGACCGCCCGTGAACGTGCTGCTGCTCGGCGCCCTCTTCGTGGTGGGCCTCCTGATCTGTATTCGTTCGGGCGAGCGCACCCTCAGCCTCGCCGTGGCCGCCCTCGCGCTCGGGCTGGCGACGCTCCTGGGTTCGCTGGCCCTCGGCGGGGGCGGGCTCGGCCGGGCACAGGGGGTCCTCGTCGCCGCGGCGGTCGTGGCGGGGAGCGCCGCCTTCCGGCTGGGCCGGGTGGCCGTGCCGGGGGGGGGCCTGCGCCTGCCGGGCGGCCCGCGCACCCTCTTTCCCACCGGGGTCAGGCGCACGGCGTCCCCCCCGCCCCGCCCGCTCCCCACCGTGCCCGACCTGAACTTTCAGGACTACGAGGTGCTCGACCGGGTGGGCATCGGCGGCATGGGCAGCGTGTACCGGGCCCGGCGGCGGCTCGACGGTCGGGTCGTGGCCCTCAAGGTGCCGCAGGAGAAGTACCTCGCCGACGCGCGCTTCGTCAAACGCTTTTACCGCGAGGCCGAGGTGCTCAAGAGATTCAGCCACCCCGGCGTCGTGCGGGTGTACGACTACCGGATGGAGGCCCCCGAGCACTACATCGCCATGGAGTTCCTCGACGGCGAGAGCCTGGAGGCGTTGCTCGACCGCCGCCCGCTGAGTTTCGCGGAATGCACCCAGGTCCTATGCGCCCTCGCCGACGCGCTGCGGCACATCCACGGGCATAATGTGGTCCACCGCGACATCAAGCCCGCGAACGTGATGGTGCTCAGGCACGCCTTCGTGGAGGGCAAGCTGCGCGAGGGCGGCGTCAAGCTGATGGACTTCGGCATCGCGGTCGGCAAGGTGCTCACGCGGCTCACCATGACGGGCACGCGGGTGGGGACGCCGGTGTACATGGCCCCCGAGCAGGCCAAGGGCAACCGGGTGGACGCCCGCAGCGACGTGTACTCGCTGGGGCTGCTCGCCTACGAGATGGCGACCGGGCAACCCGCCTTCAAGGGCAGTTACGAGGCGGTGGTGCACCAGCAGGTGTTCGAGACGCCCAAGCCGCCCAAGCAGGTGCGGCTGGAGGTGCCCGGCAAGCTCGCCGACCTGATCTTGCACATGATCGAAAAAGACCCCGACGCCCGCCCCACCCTCGACGAGGTGATCGCCCGCTTGGGCGCCGGGGTGCTGGAGGACGAGACCTTCACCGACCCCCTGGCCCTGGCCCTGGGCGTGGTGGAAAAGCGCGGCACTCTGCGGCTCCTCGACCTGGGAGGTCGGCTGCGCCTGAGCCTGCGCGACACGGGGGGCGAGGGGGGACTGCCGGGGGCGCCGAACGCCCTGGCCGCCGACCCGGAGGGTTTCCTCTACGCCGCCCTGCTCGACTTCCGCCAGGGCAAGGCGGGCACCCTGATCCGCCGCTTCGCCCCCGACGGCCGCGAGGTTTCCTCTTTCGGCCCCTACGGGCTGGGCGAGGGCGAGCTCCTGCAACCCGTCGGCCTCGCCGTGGCGCGGGGGCACGTCTACGTCCTCGACGCGGAGGCGCACCATGTCGTCGTCTACGACACGCACGGACGTTTCGTGCGGAGATTCGGCGGGCGCGGGCGGGGCCTGGGCCGTTTCGAGGGCCCGCGCGCCATCGCCGCCGCGCCGAACGGGGAGGTGTACGTCCTCGACCACGGCAACCGCGAGGTGCAGAGATTTTCCCCACAGGGCGAGTACCTCAGCCGCTACGCCTTCCGCCTCGACCGGGAGAGTGACGCCCTGCGTGAGCTGGAGGGCCTGGGCGTGGACGGCTCCGGCGCCGTGTATATCGTGGACGGGGTGGCCCGCCGGGTGCGCCGCATCGAGCCCGGCGGCAAGCCCGGCGCGTCCTTCGCCCTCGAACCGCTTGTCGGGGAGCCGGAGGGGGCGCCGTGGCTGCTTCAGATCGGCTCCGAGGGACAGGTGTTCGCCGTGCGCCGGGGCGGTCAGGTGCTGCGAGCCTACAGCGCCGCCGGAGACCTCCTCGCCTCCCACGACATGTACGCGCCTGTGCAGGCGTTGACGCTGCTGCCCCGGCCCACGCCGGTTCCGGCTTAGGACACGTAGGCCAAGGGAAAGAGGCGAACACCCGGAGCCACCACCTTTGGTGCCAGAGCCCTCAATCGCAGAAACTCAGAACGCCTGTTTTTGCCTCTATGGCTAAAGTCAGGACCTTCATGATTCGTTGCCATGCATCAGACTCAGGAGCGGCTTCCCCCTCCATTCTTCGAAAAATGGCGACCAACTGCCGCACTTGTCCTGAAGTTAGGCGGACATCCTCGAACGGATGAAGATCGCAACCCTCACGCTGGGCGATTTCAAAAAATGCTCTGCAGGCCACGTGGTCTTCTAGGTAAATTCTCCCCAGGTACGAGAGTCCTGCATTTGAATCTTGGTTGGGTTGGTAATCCAAAAGGCTGTACAGGTGCATGTCATCACGCACTTTAGAACCGCAGCACCCTTTGGCCTGCACGCCCTAGACTCCCCCCATGAGTGACCTTCCCACCCTCACCCTCTACACCCGGGCGGGCTGCCACCTGTGCGAGCAGGCGGAGGCGGGACTCCAGGCCCTCGCCTACCGTTACACGCCCGTGGACGTGAGCGGGAACGCGGAGCTGGAGGCCTGGTACGGCCACGACGTGCCCGTGCTGGCGCTGGGGGAGCGCGTGCTGCTCAAGGGCGTGCTGGGTCGGGGGCGCCTGAGCAATCTCAAGGTGCAACTGCTGCGGGAGGCGCGGGCGGGCACCCCGGGCGGCTGAGTGGCCCCGCTTTGCGACCCCGTGCGCCCGCCGAAGTCCCCGCGGGCGCTATGGTGGGGGTATGAGTTGGCTAGAACGCCTGCGGGACGGGCTGAGCAAGACCCGCAAGCAGATCAGTGACACGGCCGGGTTCATCGGCCAGGACCTCCGTGACTCGTTCACGAACCGCCTCGACTCCATCGAGGACCTCGAATACGCCCTGATCGCCGCCGACGTGGGCCGCGCCGCCACCGAGGAGATCATCGCCGACGTGCGTGCGAGCGACAAGCCGAATCTGCAAGAGGCCCTGATGGAGGCCCTGACCCTGCAACTGGAGCCCGACGCGAAACGGGCGCAGTTCCGCAAGTTCGGCTTCGCGCCGAGCGCCCGGCGCGCCACCGTCGATCCGGCGGGGCACGTCGTCATGGTGATCGGCGTGAACGGGGTGGGCAAGACGACCACCATCGCCAAGCTCGGCCAGTACTACCGCAGCCGGGGCCGGGGCGTGATGTTCGCCGCCGGGGACACCTTCCGCGCGGCGGCGGGCGCACAGCTCGGCGTGTGGGGCGAGCGGCTGGGCGTGCCCGTCGTCCAGGGCCCCGAGGGGGGCGACCCCGCCGCCGTGGCCTTCGACGCGGCGAGCGCGCGGGTGGCGCGGGGCGTGGACCTCCTCTTTGTGGACACGGCGGGGCGGCTTCATACCAAGCACAACCTGATGGAGGAGCTGAAAAAGGTCCGGCGCGTGATCGACAAGGCCGACCCCGGCGAGCCCGCCGAGGTGTGGCTGGTCCTCGACGCCGTGACCGGCCAGAACGGCCTCCAGCAGGCCAAGAAGTTCCACGAGGCGACGCCCTTGACCGGCGTGATCGTCACCAAGCTCGACGGCACGGCCAAGGGCGGCATCCTGATCCCCATCGTGCGGGAACTGGGGGTGCCCATCAAGTTCATCGGGGTGGGCGAGGGCAAGGACGACTTGCAACCCTTCGACAGCCGCGAGTTCGTGCAGGCGCTGTTCGACGTGGACATTCCGAAGGAAACGCAGGGCTGAGCCCGGGGAGGCGGCGCATGGGTGGCCGCCTTCTTCCGTTGACGAGGGGCTTTCCAGTGGCCGCGCTCAGGGCCGGGCTTTAGGAACCTCGCCTGTGACGGGGACGCAAGGGCAGGCCTTCTAGGCTGGGCCATTCCAAGGCCGCCTTCTCTCCTCCGGGACGGCGAAAGGACCTCCCATGCGTACTCCCCTGATCCTCCTGCTCCTCGCTTCCCTCACCCTCACGGCCTGTGGCGGAACGGGCACGCCCGGCACCTCCGGGACCAGCGACGCCGGTCATCCGACCCAGAGCCCCGAGGAGGCCCTGATCCTCCAGCAGGTGAATGAGGTCCGCGCCCAGCCCCAGATGTGCGGCGCCCGGCGTTTCGCCGCGACCACACCCGTCACCTGGAACGGCTCTCTGGCAAAGGCGGCCCGCGCCCACGCCGACGACATGGCGACCCGTGGGTATTTCGATCACCAGAGCCCCGAAGGACAGGAGGTCGAGGACCGCGCCGAGGCCGCCGGATACACGGGCTGGCGATTCGTGGGCGAGAACATCGCCGCCGGGTACGACGGTGAGCACGTCATGGCAGCCTGGTTAGCCAGTGAAAGCCACTGCAAGACGCTGATGGACCCGAATTTCAGGGAACTCGGCGTCGGCTACGTGGACCGCCCCGGCAGCCGTGAGGGCACCTACTGGGTGCAGGACTTCGGCACGCGCTGAGCAGGAGGGAGGGAAGCGGCACAGGACGGCGCCTCTCCCCTCGTCCTCCACGACCTATCCCCCCAGGTAGGCGTGCAGCACCCGCTCGTCGTTCACGAGCTGCGAGCTGTCCCCCTGCAAGGTGAGTTGCCCGGCGTCGAGCACATAGGTCCGGTGACTCTGCCCCATCGCCAGCCGCGCGTTCTGCTCGACGAGGAGGATGGTCGTCCCTGACTCGTTCAGGCTGCGGATGATGGCGAAGATTTCGCGGACGATCAGGGGCGCCAGTCCCAGCGAGGGCTCGTCGAGGAGGAGCAGGCGGGGGCGGCTCATCAGCGCGCGGGCGATGGCGAGCATCTGCTGTTCGCCGCCCGAGAGCGTCCCGGCGAGTTGGCCCCGCCGCTCGCCCAGCCGGGGAAACCGCTCGTACATCTGCCGTATGTCCGCCCTCACCTCCGCCGCGTTCCGCCGCGTGTAGGCCCCCAGCTCCAGGTTGTCCTCCACGCTCTGCCGGGCGAGGACCTGCCTTCCTTCCGGGCTCTGCGCGATGCCCAGCCGCACCGCCTCGTCGGGGGGCAGGCGGGTGATGTCGCGGCCCTCGAACAGAATGCGGCCCTCGCGCGGGCGCACAAGGCGGGACACGGCGCGCAGGGTGGTCGTCTTCCCCGCCCCGTTCGCGCCGATCAGGGTGACGACCTCGCCCTCATCGACATGCAGGCTCAGGCCGCGCACCGCCTGGACGCCGCCGTAATTCACGCTCAAGTTCTCGATTTGCAGCAGCGCCATCACTCGCCCCCCAGGTACGCCTCGATCACCCTCGGGTCGCGCTGCACCGCCGCCGGATCGCCGATGGCGATCAGTTGCCCGAAGTTGAGCACCGCCACCCGGTCGCAGAGGTTCATCACCAGGGGAACGTGGTGCTCGATCACGAGGACGGTGAGGTCGAAGCGGTCGCGCACCTGCCGGATGAAGGCGGTCAACCCGCCCTTCTCGCTGGTATTCATGCCCGCCGCCGGTTCGTCGAGGAGCAGCACGCGCGGCTCGGTGGCGAGGGCGCGGGCGATCTCCAGGCGGCGCTGGTCCCCGTAGCTGAAGTTCCCCGCCCGCTCCCCCGCCCGGTCGGCGAGGCCCACGAGGTCGAGGAGGGCCCAGGCCCGTTCCTCCACCCGTGCCTCCTCGGATCGGGCCGTGCCGAAGACGCCCGCCCACAGCCCCGCGTTCGTGCGGACATGCTGGGCGATCTTTACGTTTTCCAGCGCGGTGAGGGCCCGGAAGAGCCGGATGTTCTGGAAGGTGCGGCTCATCCCCAAGGCGGCGATGCGGTGCGGGGCGAGGCCGGTCACCCGCTGTCCCCGGTAGGTGAGCGTGCCCGCGCTCGGCGGCGTCAGGCCTGTCATCAGGTTGAAGAGGGTCGTCTTCCCCGCCCCGTTGGGGCCGATCAGACCGAAGATTTCGCCCTCGGCCACGTCGAAACTCACGTCGTTCACCGCGACGAGGCCGCCGAAGCGCCGGGTCAGGCCGCGCGCCTCCAGCACGGTCTTTCGTTCGGTCAGCGTGGCGGTCAAGGCGTGCCTCCCTTCGCCTCCACCACGACGGGGACGGAAGGCGGGCGGCGGGGAGGCGGTGGGCGCCGTACGCCTTGCAGAGCCCCCACGATGCCCTGCGGCAGGTACAGGCTCGCCACGACCAGAACCAGCCCGTTGATGACCAGCCGCCAGTCGGCCAGGAAGCGCAGCAGCTCGGGCACGGCGGTGAGGAGGGCACCGCCCACCACCGGGCCCCAGATGTTGCGCGACCCGCCGATCAGCACGAAGGCGAGGATGGCGATGGAGGCGTCGAAGGTACCCTGCTTGGCGTTCCAGGTGTTCAGGAAGGGGGCACTCATCGCCCCGACGATCCCGGCCAGCACCGCGCCGATCACGAAGGCGAGGACCTTGTAGCGCGTCGGCGGCACGCCCATCGCGTCGGCGGCGAGTTCGTCCTCGCGGATGGCGCGGAAGGCCCGGCCCACCCGCGAGCGTTCGAGCTGCCACGCGAAGAGCAGGATGAGGATCAGCAGCGGCCCGAAGAGGAAGATGTACTGCCAGCGGTCCTGAAAGCCGAACGCCTGCGGGATGCCGAAGATGCCGATGGCCCCGCCCGTGACGCCCAGGTTCAGGCTCACCACGCGCAGGATTTCGACGAAGGCGATGGTCGCCAGGGCGAGGTAGATACCGCGCAGCCGCAGGGCGGGGATGCCCACGACAAGGCCGAGCAGCCCGCAGATCAGCGCCGCCGCGAGCCAGGTGAGCGGGAACATCCCGTTGCCCAGCGACTCACGCAGTCCCGCAAAGGCCGGATTGGTGAGCAAGATGGCGGCGACGTACCCCCCCACCGCGTAGAAGCCGGGGCTGGCGAGGCTGAGCTGCCCGGCCTGGAGCGGGAAATACAGGCTCAGGCCCAGCAGGCCCGCCTGCACCATCGTGACGATCAGGAAGCCGTACTGGGCGAGAAAATCTCCCATGTCAGACCTTCTGAATCTGCGTGCGGCCCAAGAGACCCTGCGGTCGCACGAGGAGAATGACGAAGAGGAGCGCGAAGGCCACCGCGTCCTTGTACGCGCTGTAGTCGGCGGGCACGAACGCCTCCGCCAGCCCGATCACGAGGCCGCCGACGACCGCGCCCGGGATGCTCCCCAGCCCGCCGAGCACGATGACGGCCAGACCCTTGAGCCCGTACGTCACCCCGAAGTACGGCCCGGCCACCCCGAACGCCGTGCCGACGAGGGTCCCCGCCAGCCCCCCGAGGAAGCCCGACAGGAAGAACGTGATCAGGATGAAGCGGTCCACGCTGATGCCGAGCAGGCTCGCCGTGCCGGGACTCTCCGCCACCGCCCGCAACGCCTTGCCCACCTTCGTCCGCCCGATCACGTAGCCCAGCACCGCCAGCATCGCCAGACTGACAGCGAAGATGATGATCTGCACCGTGCGGACGATGACCACACGGTCCCCAATCTGGAAACTGAGCGCGGGCCGCACCTCCCCGTAGGCGTCCGACGGGAAGTTGTAGATTTCGGCCCCCACGAGGAGCTGGATCAGGTTCACGATGACGAGCGCCACCCCCAGGCTGCTCACCAGCGCGAGCAGCGGGTCGGCACCCCTCGCCCGCATGGGCCGGAACGCCAGCCGCTCGATGAGCACGGCGACGAACCCCGCGATCACCGCCCCGACCAGGGTGGCGAGCGCGAAAGCCCACGGGTTCCCCGAGAGCGGCGAGCCCTGCGGGAAGAGGTTCACGCCCTTGAGCAAGCCGTTGTTCTCGAACTGCCCGACGACCAGCGTGTAGGTGAAGTACGCGCCCAGCGTGAACACCGCCCCGTGCGCGAAGTTGATGATGCCCAGGATCGAGAAGACGAGCGTGTACCCCAGCGCGAAGATCGCGTACACGCTGCCGATGGCGAGGCCGTTGAGGAGGTTCTGGAGGAGTTGGCTTGCTTCCATGGGGTCTCCGGGGGCTTTCAGCCCTCAGCCGTCAGCGATCAGCTCTGTTCTTGCTGACGGCTGACGGCTGACCGCTGACGGCTTACTTCAGGAACACGAACGAGCCCGTCTTCGCGTCCTTCATCTTGATCTGGGCGACGTAGAAGTCCTTTTGGATGATCTCGCCGTCCTTGTCGAAACGCAGCTCTCCCAGGGGCGTGTTGTACTTCCCGGCGAGAATCTGCTTGTTCAGCTCCGCGCGCAGGTCGTTCAGGTTCCAGGTGCCCAGCTTCTTCTTGCGGTCGATGGCCTTGAGGGCCTCGACCATGACCTGCACGCCCGCGTACGCCTGGGCGGCGAACTGGGGCGGGTCCTTCTTGTACTGGGCGCGGTATTCCTTCACGAAGACCTGGTTGGCCGCGCTGGGCTGGGCCGGGCTGTACGCCTGCGCGATGATGATGCCGTCGCAGTACTGCTGGCAGACCGGGAAGATGTTGGAGGTGTTCAGGCCGTTGCCGCCGATGATCGATCCCTTGTAGCCCAGTTGCCGGAGCTGCTTGACGAGGTTGCCGCCGTCCGCCGCGAGACCCGAGACGATCACGAGGTCCACGCCCGCGTTCAGGACCGCCGTCACCTGGGTGGTGAAGTCGGTGTCGGTCGTCTGGAACTTCTGCACGGTGGCGACGTTCAGGCCCTGCGCCTTGGCGGTGTCCTGGAAGGTGCCCGTCTCGGAAGTCGAGAAGGCGTCGTTTTGCGCGTACAGGACGGCGACCTTCTTGATCTTGGGGTCGAGCCTGAGGGCCTGCTTGATCGCGTTCGGCGCGACCACCGCGACGGGGGCCGACACCCGCGCGATGAACTGCCCGATCTGCGGGATGCCCTTGGCGGTGTTGCTCGGGCCGAGCACGGGGACTTTGGCCCGCTCGGCGATGGGGTCGGCGGCGAAGGCCTGCTGCGACAGGGTGGGCCCCACGATCCCGACGACGTTTTCCTTGGTGATCAGGTTCTGGAAGGCGTTGATCGCGCTGTTCTCGTCGCCCGCCGCGTCCTGAAAGACGAGCTTGATCGGCGTGCCGCCTATGCCGCCCCGCGCGTTGAGGAACTTCTCGGCGAAGCGCGCCCCGATCACCTGCTCCTGCCCGAGGAGCGCCGTGTTGCTCGTCTGGGCGACGGCGACGCCGATGGGCACGGGCGTGGCGACCCTCTGGGCCTGGGCGGCGGCCAGCAGGGTGAAGGTGACAGTCAAGGCCATTCGTTTCATAGGGGTTCCTCCTGGGCAATCGCTCTTCGGTAAGGTGGTGCGCCCGTGAAGCCGGATTTAGGGTGCGCTCACTATCCGGTGAGGCAAGGGGGAAGTCAAGCCGGAAAAGGAAGGAGGCAGACCGTTCGGCCTGCCCCTGTTTTTCCCGTCGAAGCGCTTACTTGAGGAGGTTGCGGCTGATCACCACGCGCTGAATCTCGTTCGTGCCCTCGTAGATCTGGTTGAGCTTCACGTCGCGCAGCAGCTTCTCGACCGGGTACTCGCCGACGTAGCCGTACCCGCCGTGGACCTGAATCGACTCGTTCGCCGCGTCGAAGGCCATGTCCGAGCAGTACGCCTTGGCGATGGCGGACTCGTAGCCGTGCGGGAGGCCCTGATCCACCAGCCACGCGGCCTTCTGGTACATCAGCCGCCCCGTCTCGACGCCCATCGCCATCTCGGCGAGCTTGAACTGGATCGCCTGGAAGTCGGAGATGGGCTTGCCGAACGCCTGACGCTCCTTGGCGTACTTCACGCTCTCGTCGAGGGCCCGCCGGGCGATGCCGACCGACCCCGCCGCGACCGGGACACGGGTCTTGTCAAGCGTCTTCATGGCGATCTTGAAGCCGTCGCCCAGGCCGCCGAGCTGGTTTTCCCTCGGCACCCGCACGTTCTCGAAGACGAGTTCGGAGGTCAGCGAGGCCCGCTGGCCCATCTTGTGCTTGATCTTGTTCCACGAGAAGCCGGGCGCGTCCTTGGGCACCACGAGCGCGACGGTGGCCTTATGCCCCCCCTGGCGGTCGGTGGTGGCGAAGACGACGGTGATCTCGGCCACCCCGCCGTTGCTGATCCACATCTTCGTGCCGTTGATGACCCACTCGTCCCCGTCGAGGACGGCGGTGGTATGCATCCCGGCGGCGTCCGAGCCGTTGTTGGGCTCGGAGAGGGCGAAGGCGGCCAAGGAAGGTTTCTCGGTCAGGGGGCCCAGGAAGCGCCGCTGCTGCTCCTCGGTGCCGCCGACGAGGATGGGCGTGATGCCGAGTTCGGAGGCCATCATCACCGTATAGATGCCCATGCAGCCGTAGGCGAGTTCCTCGCCGATCAGGCACTCGTCCACCATGCCCAGCCCCAGACCGCCCGCGTGCTCGGGGATGGAGGCGTTCAGGAGCCCGACCTCGAAGGCCTTTTCGACCACCGGCCAGGGCAGCTCTTCCTTCTGGTCGTACTCGGCGGCGACGGGGATGATCTCGCGGCGGGCGAAGTCGCGGGCGAGTTGCTGAAGCTGCTTCTGCTCGTCGGTCAGGGTGAAGTCGATCATGGGGGCTCCTTGGCGCGGCCCGGGGCGACGGGCGGGAACCCTCGCCCCGGCGGAATGGGAATCTCTGGACTGGGTTCAATTTACCACGCGCCCGCCCGGACGCGCCGGACACGTAGGCTGGGCCATGTCCGCCCCCGCCCTCACCCTGCGCCCCGTGAGGCCCGCCGACCGGGACACGCTCGCCCACGTCGCCTACGAGACGGCCTACTTCGGGGAGAGTGCGGCGCGCTTTTTCCCCTCGCGCCCCCTGTTCGCCGCCCTGTGGGTCGCGCCGTACCTCACGCCGGACGGGGGCGGCCTCGGCTTTGTGGCCGAGCGGGGGGGGGAGGTCGTGGGGTACATCCTGGGGAGCGTGGACCCGCGCCGTTACTCACGCGCCCTCGCCGCGCAGGGGCCGGGGCTGCTCGGGCGGCTGGTGACGGGGCGGTTGCCGGGGGCCGTGCCTTCGCTGCGCTACCTGCTGCGTTCGGCCGTCTACGGGGTGCCGCATCCGCCCGCCGACCTCTATCCCGCCCACCTGCACCTGAACCTGCTCGCGTCGGCGCGGGGGCTGGGGGCGGGCGGGGCGCTGCTGGACGCCTACCTCTGCGAGTTGAGGGCGCGGGGGGTGCCCGGCGTGCAGCTCTCCACGACCCGCCGCAACGCCGCCGCCGTGCACCTCTACGAGCGACGCGGCTTCCGGGTCTGGGCGGCCCGGCGCACCGCCCTGTGGACCCCCTGGACGGGGCAGGCGGAGGAGGGGGTCACGCTGGCCCTCGACCTCACGCGGGGGCGGGCGTGAACCCCGAGGTCCCCGGCTGGCTCACCGCGCTCGACCCGGCGTGGCTGAACGCGGCGACCCTGGGCCTGATGTTCGTGGAGGGGGCGGGGGTGCCCTTCATTCCGGGCATCCTGCCCATGCTCGCGCAGGCGGCCCTGATCAGCGCGGGGCGGACGAGCTACCCGGAGGCGGTGCTGTGGGGGGCGCTGGGCAACTTCCTGGGGAGCCTCGCCGGGTACACGCTGGGGGGCTGGATTCTGGCGCGGCTCCCCGCACGCTGGCGCAGCCGGGTCGAGACTCCCCGGGTCCGGCACCTGACCGCCCACGCCGGGCCGCTCCTGATCGTGATCAGCCGCAGCATCGGGTCGCTGCGAACGCCCGTCACCTGGACCGCCCGCGCGCTCGGGGTGCCCGCCGCCCCCTTCACCCTCTGGGCGCTCGTCGGCGCCGTGCTGCACGTCGGCATCTGGCAATACCTCCTGTGGAAATCCGGGGAGGCCGCGCTGGCGTACTTCCGGCGGGCAGAGGCGGACCTGACGCCCATCCTGCTTCTCGCCGCGCTCGGGGTGGCGCTGTGGTGGGGGGCGCGGCACCTCAGGAACCGGGGGGAGAGGCAGACCGGAGGCCCGCCGGCTTAGACCGCACGTCCCCCGCATCTTCACGAAGGGTTTATGATCGGGCGATGAGCGAGCCGACTTCCCCCCGTCCACGCACGCAGGGGCTCTTTTACGGCTGGGTCGTGGTGGGGGTGACGGTCCTCGCGCTGCTGATCTCGGCGGGGGCCCGCTCCGCGCCCGGCGTGTTCCTGCTGCCGATGGAGGAGTCGCTGGGCCTGAGCCGCTCCACGCTGTCGCTCTCGGTCAGCCTGGGGCTCCTGGTGTTCGGGCTCGCCGCTCCTCTCTCGGGCCGCCTGATGGACCGCTTCGGGCCGCGCCGGGTCGCCACCGTGGGCCTCGGGCTGGTCGCGCTGAGCTTCGGCCTGACGACCCTCTCGCGCTCGGCCCTGGGGCTGCACCTGACCTGGGGGCTTCTGAGCGGTCTGGGGACGGGGCTGGTCGGCAGTGTGCTCGGCGCCACCGTGGCGACCCGCTGGTTCGTGAGGCAGCGCGGGCTGGTGACGGGCATCTTCGGCGCGGCGACGAGCGCGGGGCAACTGCTGTTCATCCCCCTGCTCACGGGCTGGGCGCAGTCGGTGGGCTGGACGGGGGGCACCTGGATCATCGCGGCGGTGGCGCTCGGCCTCACCCCCCTGGTGTGGTGGTTGCTGCGCGACAGCCCGGCCCAGGTGGGGCTGAGGCCGGACGGCGACCCGGTGACGGCGGGCGCCCCGACCCAGGCCGCTCCCCAGCCCGACCCCCGGGTGATGGGACGGGCCGTGCGGCACCGCGACTTCTGGCTGCTGGCGGCCACCTTCTTCGTCTGCGGGGCGACGAGCAACGGGATCATCGGCACGCACTTCATCGCGTACTGCGGGGACATGGGGCTCACGCCGGGCTTCGCCGCCGGGATGCTGGCGGTGATGGGAGCCTTCAACTTCGTGGGCACGCTCGCCAGCGGGTACTTCACCGACCGGGTGGACCCGCGCTTCTTGCTGGGGCTGTACTACGCCTTCCGGGGGGTCAGCCTCGCGCTGCTGCCCTTCGTGCCGCCGGGCTACAGCCTGACCCTCTTCGCGGTGCTCTTCGGTCTGGATTACATCGCCACCGTGCCGCCCACCATCGCCCTGACCGCCGACACCTTCGGGCGGGCGAACGTGGGCACCGTCTACGGCTGGATTTTCTGCTCGCATCAGGTCGGCGCGGCGCTGGCCTCGTGGCTGGGCGGGGTCAGCCGGGACGCCCTGGGCAGCTACAGCGCGGCGATGATCGCGGCGGCGGTTCTGGCGGGCGCGGCGGCGGTGCTGGCGCTGGGGGTGACGGCGCCGGGGCGGCGGGTCCAGGCGACCCGGTAACTGGTCACTTTGAGCGAGGCAGGAGGGAACCAAAATCGGCAAGAACGCGCTGCACAAATAACCCTTTTCGGGCTGTGTACTCTGTACGGCTTCCCGAGTGCTGCTGAGTAAGCACCGTTTTCATTTGCTGGTACTCGTCGCGTAGGTCAGGGCGCTGTCGTAACACATCACGAAAAATCAGGTATTCACTCCATTTCCGGTGGTTGAGAGGCAGGAGATGCACGTAATGTGTGCGTGCGTCGTCCGTACCCTTAGCGAAGAAATACTCTCCCCAGCCTTCCCTATCACCGAAGGACGTATATCCGAGTTGTTGTAGGGAACGGACGCAAGCATCCATTTGGGCTGCATTTTGCACAGCCACAGCGAGGTCAAGGATAGGTTTGCCTGCAAGACCCGGAACACTCGTGCTTCCCACATGTTGAATATCGAGGACAAGGAAACCGAGAGCTTGCTGCACCCTGGCGCGTTCTTCTTCAAAAAAGGTGGGATAGTTCTCCGACGAAGGGCGCAGCTCGACGATCCCCCGCTTGAGTCCGAGTGTCATAACGTCAGTGTAGGCTCATGCTTTTGGTCCAGCAACAGCATCTGTTCTGAAAAATCCGCTCTGAACGGAAAAGGAAGTGGCGGATTACAACTACAACACGTCCTCCGCACTCCCCCGCTTCCTGAGATTGTTCTGCGTCTTGCGCCAGCGCAGCGCCTTCACGATGGCGGGGGCGGCGACGTTGAGGTTCAGGTCGTAGGCGGGATACCAGACGCGGTGCTCGGAGAACTTGAGCTTCATCTTGAAGACGCCGAAGGAATGCTTGTCCTCGTCCAGCCTGCGGGGAATGCCCCAGAAGTCGAAGAGGGTGTAGCCCCGCCGCTTGGCGTCCAGCATCGCGTTCCAGTAGAAGGCGTCGGGCGCCTTGGCATCCTTGTAGGGCGTGCCGTCCGGGTGCGTGCGGTCGTCGCGCACACTGCCGCCGAAGAGATAATACGTGCCCGTCCCCATCGCCAGGAAAAAGCCCCCGGCAAGCGCCTTTCCCTCGTAGCGGGACAGGACGAGGTAGGCCTCGCCGCCGTGCGCGCGCCCCTCACGCAGCATGGTCTCGTAGTAGGCGCGGGGGAAGGCGCCGAGCTTGGCCCGCTCGTTCGTCGCCGTGAAGATGTCCCAGAAGGCCCCGAAGTCGTCGTCACGGCCCGCGACCACGCCGAGCTTCTGGGCGGCGCGGACGTTGCGGCGGGCCATCGAGTGCAGGCTGGAAAACAACTCGTCCTCGGAGCGGGTGAGGTCGGCGAGGATGGTGTGTTCGGGCTGCTCGGACTCGGCGCGGCGCAGCGGCCCGAACGTTTCCGGGACGGGCACGGAGTCGTCGGCGGGGACGGGCGAGGGGGGCTCGACCTTCAGGAGCGCGTCGGTAGGCCGGGCCACCCTCCGCACCGCCTCGGCGAAGGCGGGCAGGAGGTCGAGCGATTCCAGCGCCGGGCCGCGCGGGGCGTAGAGGGTGCTGAGCCCGGGCACCAGCCGCTTGCGCAGGAGTTGCACGGCGCCGACCGTCCGCCCGCTGTGCTGCATCAGGTACCGCACGGGCACCTGACCGAGCACCCGCCGCGCCTCCCCGTAGCCCCAGCCTTGCAGGGCGGAGGTCAGGGGAAGCGAGCGCACCGCGTCGTCGTAGACGCGGGCATCGGTGGTTTCTACCAGGGTCAGGCGCATCGGGGGGGATTGTAGCAGGGGACGCACGGGCGGCCCGGCTTCCCCCCGGCCTCAGCGCCGGGGGGCGGGGGACGCTAGAGTGGGCGGATGAAACAAAGCATCCTGACGCTCGCCCTGCTGCTCGGCGGTGCGGCCCTGGCCCAGACCCCCACCCCGGCGCCCGCGCAGACGACCCCGGCTCCCGCACGGACGACGCCAGCCCAAACCACGCCGACCCAGACAGCGCCAGCCCAGACCACGCCTGCCCAGACCACCCCGGCCCGGACCACCGCCGCCCCCGCCGCCAACGCGCAGGCGGTCGTCGCGGTGGTGGGGGGCGAGCGATTCACGCTGGCGGATTACGAGCGGGCCTTCCGGGTGGCGGTGGCGCGGGTACTGAACTCGCAGGGGGTGCCCTTCACGCCCGACATCCTGCCCGAGTTCGCCGAGGCACGGGGGGAATTCCTGAAGCAGTACGCCCGCGACCGCGCGGTGTACCAGCTCGCCCGCCAGGGCACCAAGGTCACCCCCGCCCAGATCGACGAGCAGATCGCCGCCGCCCGCGCCGGGTTTGACTCCGACGCCGAGTTCGCCGAGGCCCTGGTGGCGACGGGCTACGACAACGAGGCCGAACTGCGCGCCGACCTGGAGCGGCAGGCGGTCGTCTCCGCGTACCTCGACGGCATCAAAACCCGCCTCAAGTTCGGCGACGCCCTCGTCACCAGCTTCTACAACCTGAACAAGCCGACTTTCACGCGCCCGGCCCAGGCGTGCGTGAGCCACATCCTGGTCAAGACCCAGGCCGAGGCCCAGACCATCCTGAAGGACGTGCAGGGCGGCGGCGACTTCGCCAAGATCGCGCGGGAAAAGAGCCAGGACCCCGGCAGCGCGGCCGAAGGCGGCGACCTCGGCTGCGTCGCGCCCGGCGACACGGTGGAGGCCTTTGACAAGGCGGCTTTCAGCGGCCCCCTGAACCAGCCCCAGGTCGCGCAGACCGAGTACGGCTGGCACGTCCTGCTCGTGACCAAGCGGAATGGGGCGGGGCTGGCGCCGCTGGCCGAGGTCGCGCCCACCATCCGCGAGCAGCTCGCCCGCGACGCCGCCCAGAAGTACCTCGACGCCCAGATCGCCCGCCTGAGCATCCAGACCACGCCGTCCGTAGTCGCCGCGCCCGCGCCCGCATCAGCCAAATAACTGTTCTCCAGCCGGAGGGGGAGGCCGCGGACCTCCCCCTCCGGTTTTGTCCTCCCGCCCTACAGCGCGGGCCGGGGCCGCCGGGCCGCGAGCACGATCCCGAGCAGCACGAGGGCGGCGGCGAGCGCCACGGCGAGGACGACCGGGGTCACCTCGGGCCGTGCGGCGTACACGCCGTAAAAGGACCACAGCAGCACCGCGCCGAAGGCGTAGTCACGGAACCGCGCGAGGAAGAACACGCCCAGCAGCGCGGCGATGACCACGAGAAGCGCCGACCACGCCGGGCCGCTCAGCCCCGCGAGTCCCGCCGTCACGCCCCGGCTGACGAGAAAAGCCGTGACGTTGGCGATGGTCGCCACGCTGACCCAGGCGAGGTAGAGGCTGGTGGGCAGGGCGAGCGTGAGGGGCTCGGCGCCGAGTGGCCCGAGGTCACGGACCTCCAGGTACAGCCAGATCAGGCTGCCGAGCAGGGCGAGCATGACGAGCACGCTGAGCCCGAAATTCAGGCTCTGGAACGCGAGGAGCCACCCCACGTTGAGCAGATTCGCCAGCAAAAAAGGCCAGGCGAGGCGGTCGAGACGCGGGCCCCGCCCCGCCGGGAGGGCCTGATAGACGGCGAAGACGATCAGCCCCAAGAAGATCACCCCCCAGATTGAGAAGGTCAGCCCGGCGGGCGTGAAGGCGTTCGGCAATCGGTCGCTGATCTCCCCGTTGCTGTTGCCGAAGAGGGGCAGGGCATTGCTGAGGTCGTTCATCACCAGCGTGAGGACGGTCGCCGCGAGCAGGGTGAGTTGTCTGGCAAGACCTGTCATGCCCCAGCTTACGCGGCCCGTGGGTGAGGCGGGCGGGTCACCCCTCCCGTCAGGCGCCCGGCCTGACCCGCCTGAACCCTACCGCCAGCGCTGCCGAGGCGAGCGGCGTGAGCGAGCGGGTCTCCCGCGTGAGCAGCCCCGCACCGAGGGCCCCCAGCGCGAGGAGCCGGGTCAGGCGCACCCGGTCGGCGGGGACCGGCACGGGGGCGCGGTCGCACCCCGTCTCCACCGCCTCCGGTCTCGCCAGCACGCCCGCCAGACCCAGTGCGGCGAGGGCCAGCACGTCGGCGAGCGTGCCCCCGCCCCGCCCCGGCCGCACCCCCGGCAGCAGGGCGGCCACGGCCGCGAGCCCGGCGTCCCGCCCCGAGCCCCGGAAGGCGTCGGCCCGGGTGGACGACAGGGCGAGGGCGGCTCCCGGCACGAGAGCGGCGACCCGCTCCCCCATCAGCGCCGACAGGCCCGCCTGCCCGGCGAGCGCCGCCACGTCGAGCGGGACCGGCGCCTGCCCCACCGTCGCCGCGAGCACCCGCAGGCCGCTCAGGGCGGACAGGCCCGCGAGGGGGTTGGGCACCCCCCCCGCCAGCGCCGCGAGGGCCGCCACGGGCAGCGCGGCGCCCGCCGTCCCGGGGTGGTCGGGATCGAGTTCGCGCGCCGTCGCCCAGCCCAGGAAGCCCGCCGCGCCCGCGCCGAGCGCCGAGGGCCAGGGGCGGCCGGAGAGGCGGGCGACGAGAACGCTCACCGCCGCGCCCGCCACCACGTAGCGGTTCGACGGCCAGGCGAAATCGAGCGGGCGGGCCAGCGCCGAGGCCGGAAGGGAGGAGGCGGTCATGCCTCACGCTACCCCCTCCCACCCGGACCGGGGGCCGACTCAGCAAAGGCTCAAGGAAGGCGGAGGTGGCCCGGCAGCTCACCGAGGCGGTCAATCTCCTGTTCTTGAGAAGCTGGGCGAGCGGACGACCATCCACCTCGCCCAAGTCCACGACGGGGACCTCTCCATCGGCGGGCGCACCCCCCGCGAGCAGGGCCGGGTGGACCTGACCGCCGAACTCTCCGACTGGAACAGGAGGGCCCGGAAGCAGCGCCGGGTGGTCCGCCCCCTGCCCCCCGTCCTCGCCCGCCTCTTCGGGGTGGGACCAGGGGACATGGACGGCATCGACCTCCGCTTCCACCCCTTCCCGCCGTGGGCGGGCACCTCCTCTCCGAACAGGTGCCGTGGGTCGGCCAGTTTCTCAAGGCGCGGGGCGGCTGAGCCCGGCTCAGGTCGTGTAGTCCGCGTTGATGCTCACGTACTCGGCGCTCAGGTCGCAGCCCCACGCCTCGCCGGACGCCTGCCCCGCGCCGAGATTCACCTCGAAGACGACCTCCTCGGCCCGCATACTCGCGCTGACCGCCGCGTCGTCGTAGGGCAGGGGCTTGCCCGCGAAGACGGCGTGGCCCTGCACCATGACCGTCATGCGCTCGATGTCCACCGCCGCGCCGCTGC
This sequence comes from Deinococcus aestuarii, assembly GCF_018863415.1. Taxonomy (NCBI): domain Bacteria; kingdom Thermotogati; phylum Deinococcota; class Deinococci; order Deinococcales; family Deinococcaceae; genus Deinococcus; species Deinococcus aestuarii. The sequence goes on from NZ_JAHKSN010000001.1 coordinate 489,333, forward strand.
GGCCCACCGCCATGATCACCCGGCCCCAGTTGGGATCGTTGCCGTGGACGGCGCTCTTGAGCAGGGGGCTCACGCAGCAGGTGCGGGCGGCGGTCAGCGCCTCGGCCTCCGTGCGGGCGCCCGACACCCGGACGGTGAGGAGCTTCGTCGCCCCCTCCCCGTCGGCGGCGATCATCCGGGCCAGCTCCCGCATCACGCCTTCGAGGGCGGCCAGGAATTCCCCTGCGTCCACCTCTCCCGCCCGCCCGTTCGCCAGCACCACGGCCATGTCGTTCGTGCTCGTGTCGCCGTCCACCGTTACCGCGTTGAAGGTGCGCGCCACGACGGCGGGGAAGGCCTCCCGCAGCACACCCTCCTCCACCCGCGCGTCCGTGAAGGCGAAGGCGAACATCGTCGCCATGTCGGGGTGGATCATGCCGCTGCCCTTGGCAGTGCCGACGATGCGCGCACCCGTGCTCAGGGTCACCGTCGCCAGCTTAGGCCGCGTGTCGGTCGTCATGATCGCCGCCGCGAAGGGGTCCGCCCCCGCCGCCAGCTCCTCCGGCAGATGCTCCACGCCGCCGAGCACCCGGTCCATCGGCAGGGGGTGGCCGATGATGCCCGTGCTGGCCGTGAGCACGGCGTCGGCGTCCACGTTCAGCACGCTGCCGAGCGCCTCGGCCAGGTCGGCGTTGTCGCGCACGCCCCGCGCCCCGGTCGCGGCGTTGGCGTTCCCGGCGTTCACGAGGAGGGCGCGCACGGGCCTGCCCTCCCGGTACAGCTCGCGGTTGCGCCCCACGCAGGCCGCCGCCGTGGTGCTGCGGGTGCCCGCAAAGGCCCAGGCACAGTCTTCATCGCTGACCACGCAACTCAGGTCCGCCCTGCCGCTGGGCTTGATGCCCGCGCTCATCGCCGCCGCCTGGAAGCCCAGGGGAAACTCCAACCCCGAATCCGTCATGGACGCATGGTAGCGGGGCCGGGGGCAGAGGTCGGGCGCTCCTCTCCCCTCTCCCCGGTCCTTCCGAGACTGACGGCCGCGTGACGGCGACTCGCACGCTCCTCACGCGGGGTTCATGGCAGGCGGGGGGGTGGGCGGGTAACGTGAGACTCCATGAAGAAGGTCCTGTTCTCGCTCGCGGCCGCCGCCCTGCTGTCCGGCGCCCTGGCCGCGCCCGTCAAACTCCACACCGTGCCCGTCACGGTGGAACCCAACGCCCGCCTCCTGACCCTGAGCGACGCGGGAATCGCCAAGGCCTTTCCCACGGCGTCGAGCCGCCCGGACGCCGTGTTCATGACCGAGGACCGCAAGGTCACGGTGGCCTTCGAGTGGCGCGAAGGCCGCCTCGCGCCCGCACAGGTCTCCGACCTCGTCACCCAGTTCCCCGCCGTGATCCGCGCGCAGGTGCCCAACGTCAAGACCCTGCGCGCGGGGCTGGTGCAGGTGGGCGGCACCCCCTGGGCGCAGTTCGTCTTCACCACCCCCGGCCAGGGCGACGACGTGCGGCGCGAATTCCTGATCACCAGCGTGCAGGGCCGCACCCTGGTCGTGACCATCGCCGCCAACACGGGCGACTACAGCCGCAACGAGACCGTCGTCCGCAACCTCGTCAACAGCGTCCGCCTGAGCTGAGCCGGGAACGGTGACCGGGAGGGGGTGGGGCCGGGAAGGGCGCCTGCCCCCTCTTCCTTGGGCTGTCCCTCGTCGGACCGGCCGTACCATGACCCCATGACCGCGACCGTCACCGCCGTCAGCGTCAGCGCGACGCATTCTTTCAGCAAGGCGAACCGGGAGAGCGTCCGCCTGCTGGCCGGGCTGGGCGTGGAGGGCGACGCGCACCTCGGGACCACGGTGAAGCACCGCTCGCGGGTGGCCGCCGACCCCACGCAGCCCAACCTCCGGCAGGTCCACCTCATCCACTCGGAATTGCACGACGAGTTGCGGGCGCGGGGCTTTTCCGTGTCGGCCGGACAGATGGGCGAGAACATCACCACGCGCGGGGTGGACCTCCTCGGCCTGCCCCGGGGAACGCGGCTGCACCTCGGCGCGGCGGCGGTGGTGGAGGTCACCGGGCTGCGAAATCCCTGTGCCCAGCTCGACGCCTTTCAGCCCGGCCTGCTCGCCGCCGTGCTGGGCCGCGACGGGCAGGGCCGCCTCGTCCGCAAGGCGGGGGTCATGGGCGTCGTCGTGGCGGGGGGCGAGGTCCGGCCCGGCGATCCCATCCGCGCGGAGCTGCCGCCCGAACCCCACGGGGCCCTCGACCGGGTTTGACGGGCCGCACGCCCGCTCTCGGGAGAAAAACACGCACGGCATCGGCGGATGCTCCACGGGTTGGACGCCGGGTGGGCGGGGGCCCGCTCCCCGCTTCCCCTCACAGGGACACCGTGTGACGGAACTGTAGGAAGACTGAGTTTAAAATACCCGGGTGCAGGACTTCCGTGTCGCCCAACCCATCGAGCGCCGCCGCGTCCTCGCCACACGCGGCGGCGTCCAGAGTGTGGTCGGGGAGTGGCGGGGCCAGCCCGTGTTCGTCAAGACGCTGCTCACCGCCGAACCTGAGGCCGCCCTGCGGTTTGCCCACGAGGGCGAGATCGCGTCCGGCCTCGACCACCCGCTCGTCGTGTCGCCGCTCGCCCGCACGCCGCGCCAACTGATCTTCCCCTTCGTGCCGGGCCGCACCCTGCGCGAGGTGGTGCAAGAAGGCCCCCTTCCCCCGGAGGCGGCGCTGTGCGTGGCGAGCGGCCTGCTGCGCGCCGTCGAGCACCTGCACGCGCGCGGGGTGACCCACCACGACCTCAAGCCCGAGAACGTGCTGCTGCTGGAGATGCGGGCGCGCGGCGACGCGGTGCGGCTGGTGGACTTCGGCATGAGCCACTGGCGGGCGCTGGGCAGCGACATCCACGACGGCACCCGCATGGGCACCCCGCACTTCATGGCGCCCGAGCAGTTCCGGGGGGTGCGCGGCGACCCCCGCAGCGACCTGTACTCGGTGGGCGTCCTCCTGTTCGACTGCCTGGCGGGTTTCCCCCCCTTCGAGGACGCGCTGGGCTGGCTCGTCGGCATCCACGAGGACTGCGCGCCCCTGCCCGGCCCCCCCGAGGTCCACCCCATGCTGCGCGCCGCCCTGGAGCGTGACCCGGAGGCGCGGCCCGCCACCGCCGGGGAGATGCTCGCCGCCCTGGAGGGCATCCAGCACACGCTGGAGGCCGCTGCCGCGTGCCCCTAGTCGCCTTCAGCGGCAACCGCTTCCTGGTCGAGGAGGCGCTGCGCGACACGCTGACGAGCCGCGGCCTGAACGTGCGCGACCTGCCCCGCCTCGCGGGCGAGGAGGTCACCCCGCAGGCCGTGGCCCCCCTCCTGGCCCCCAGCCTCTTCGGGGACGGCGGCGTGGTCGTGGACCTCGCGGGGACCAAGCCCGACAAGGCGCTGCTCGACCTCCTCGCCGCCGCGCCCGTCACCGTGGCCGTCCTCGACGAGAGCCCGCCCGCCTCCCGGGTAAAGCTCTACGAGTCGCGCGGCGAGCACCACGCGGCCCCCGCCCCCCAGAAGACCGGCGACGTGGCGGGGTGGGTGACGCAGCGGGGAAAGCGGCTGGGCCTGAAGCTCGACCGCGAAGCCGCCCTCTCCCTCGCCGAGGTTTTCGGCCCCGACCTGACGGGCATCGCGGGGGAGCTGAACAAGCTCACCCTCCTCGACCCGCCGCACGGTGCCGACCTCGTGCGGCGGGTGGTGGGCCGCGAGCCGCCCGGCGACTCCTTCGCGCTGCTGGGGGCCGCGACCACCGGGCGCCCCGGCGAGGCGGTCACGCAGCTTCGCCGTCTCCTCGCGTCGGGGGAGGATCCTTTCAAGCTGCTCGGTGCGGTCGTGTGGCAGTACAGCCTCGTCGCGCGCTGCGTGGCCCTGACCCAGGAGGAGGGCCGGGTGGGCGAGGCGGTCGCCGCCCAGAGGCTCGGGGTCAAACCCTACCCGGCGAAAAAGGCGCTCGAAGTGGCCCGGCGCCTGAGCGAGGACAAGGTGCGCGCCCACCTCGCCCGCATCCTTGACGCCGACGTGGCGATGAAACGGGGCCTGGACCCCGGAGCGACGCTGGAGCGGCTGATCGTGCAACTGAGCGTGTGAGGCGTTCCTCTCAGGCTTGGGGGGAATTCCGGTCCCGGTGGCCGCCGCGCCCGCGGGATCGATGACCCCCCGGTACACTTCATCCAGTATCAGTGCATGGTCGGGACAGACCAGGGGAATACGGCCCGGCCCGTCGTACTCGGTCAGCCGCCAGCCATCGCCCGCCCGCTGATAGGCCAGGATGCGCCGCTCGCTCTGGGAGACGATTAGATCTGGAAGCTGGGAATGGACGTGTAGGCATGGTACCTGGCGTGCCGGCCAATGGCGGCGGTGCGCTTGGAGAGGACTTCCACGAGTAGGCAGGGGTCCGTCTCGTCGTACTCCTCGCCGTTGTCCTCTCCGCAAGCGACCATGACATCGGGGGAAGAGAAGGAACCGCGGTCTTGGATACGGAGCTTCATGTCCGCCGCGTAAAGGCGGCACCCTTCACGGCGACTGGCAGGCTGGAGCGCGAACATGATGTTGCCGGTGATCAGGGCGTGTGCCTTGCTCGTCCCGGCCTGCGCCCGCGTCGCACCGTGCAGGGGGTACACGAAGCCGCTGACGTACTCCCGCTTGACCGGACTCTCCAATTCCGTCCGCAGGTAGTCTTCGACACTGATCACCTGGAGGGCGGGGTCGCTCATACGTCATGGTAAGGCGTGGGGCGGGCCCCCGTCCGGACGGCCCGCCCCCTCCACTCCCTCCTACACCCGCACCAGGAAGGCCGACTCGATCACGTCGAGGTCGCGGATCGCCTGAAGCTGCTCGGGGGTCAGGCCGTCGTCGAGGGTGAGGGTGAAGAGGGCCTGCCCGCCCTTCTCCGCGCGCCCGAGGGCCATCCCGGCGATATTCACCCCCCAGGTGCCCAGCAGGTTGGAGAGCTTGGCGACTGCGCCGGGGCGGTCCTGGTTGGAGGCGATCAGGATGAAGCCCTCGGGTGCGAGTTCCACCCGGAAGTCTCGCAGGCGGGTCAGGCGCGGGCTGCGGCCGAAGACGGTGCCCCCCACCGTGCGGGTGCGCCGCTTCTCGCCCCCGGTGCCGCTGACGACCTTCACGATCACCTCGGTCTGGTAGTCGGGGCTGTCGCCCTCCTCCCGCACGGCGAGGTTCAGGCCGCGTTCCTTCGCCAGCGCGCGGGCGTTGATCATGTTCGGGCGCTCGTCGGTGCTGCCGCTGAGGTACCCCACCAGGGCGGCCGTCACTACGGGGGCGGGGTCGGCCGGAAACTCGCCCCGGAAGGTGACCTCCAGGTCAGACGCGCCGGGGAGCAGTTGCGCGAGGATGCGCCCCAGCTTCTCGCCGAGGTCGAGGTAGCCGCCGAGCAGCTCCAGCGTCTTCGCGTCGAGCGCCGGGGCATTCACCGCGCCGCGGCTCACGTCGCCGTGCAGGGCCGCCAGCACCCGTCCCACGATCTCCGCGCCCACCCGTTCCTGCGCCTCGCGGGTATTCGCGCCGAGGTGCGCCGTGATCCCGAGATTCGGGGCCCCCAGGAAGACGTGCTCGGGGGTCGGCGGCTCGTCCACGAACACGTCCACCCCCGCCCCGAAGAGGTGGCCGGACTTGAGGGCCTCCACCAGCGCCCCCTCCTCCACGATGCCGCCGCGCGCCGCGTTCACGACGATGGCGCCGGGCCTCAGGAGGGCGAGTTCCCGCGCCCCGATCATCCCCTGCGTCTCCTCGGTCAGCGGCGTGTGGACGGTCAGGAAGTCCACCTGGGCGAGCAGGTCGTCGAGACCGGCGGCCCGCGTGACCCCCAGCCGCTCGAACTTGTTCTCGGGGACGTAGGGGTCGAAGGCGACGACGTTCAGCCTCAGCCCCTGCGCCCGGTCGGCGACGATGCTCCCGATGCGGCCCAGACCCACGATGCCGAGCGTCTTGTCCTTGAGTTCGACGCCCAGGAACTTGCGGTCCCACTCGCCCGCGCGGGTCAGGCGGTCCGAGCGTGTGAGCCCCCGCGCGGCGGCCATCAGGTGTGTGATCGCCAGTTCCGCCGCCGAGACGTTGTTGCTCTCGGGCGCGTTGAGGACGAGGATGCCCCGCCTGGAGCACGCCTCCAGGTCGATGTTGTCCACGCCGACGCCGCCGCGCCCGATGACCTTGAGGCGTTCGCCCGCCGCCTCCAGCAGCTCGCGGTCCACCTTCGTCCGGCTGCGGGTGATCAGGGCGTCATAGTCGGGGAGGCGGCGCAGGGTCTCCTCGCGGGGGAGGTTGCCCTCGTAGTCGATCTCGAACCCGGCGTGCTCCAGGTGGCCGGGGTTCATCTCGTCGCAGATCAGGACGCGCAGGGGAGCCGCCTGCGTTGGATCGGGCGCCGCGAAGGGCCGGGCGGGGAGGGAGGCGGTCATGCGGCCAGGGTAAGCCTGCGGGCGGCGGCGGCGCGGGAATTGGCTAGGGCAACGGGGCCAAGGTCCAGACCCCACCCCCTGCGGGAACGTTCACCCTCACCGGGAGTGGACTGGACATTTTTTTAGGCAAGCCTAAAATACGGCCATGTCTGTTCCGCCCCCCTCTTCCCCCGAGTCGGTCGCCCCGCTGCCGGGTGCGGCGGGGAGCCTCGACGCCCGCATGACCGAGCGGGCCACCCAGATCCTCACCCGGCCCGCCCAGCGGCGGGGGCTGGGGCGGGTCCTGCCCTTCATGGGTCCGGCGGTGATCGCCAGCATCGCGTACATGGACCCCGGGAACTTCGCCACCAACATCCAGGGCGGGGCGCAGTTCGGGTACACGCTGCTGTGGGTGATCCTGGCGGCGAACCTGATGGCGATGCTGATCCAGAACCTCAGCGCGAAGCTGGGGATTGCGTCGGGCAAGAACCTGCCCGAGGTGATCCGCGAACGCTGGCCGAGGCCCGTCGTGTGGGCGTACTGGGTGCAGGCCGAGATCGTGGCGATGGCGACCGACCTCGCCGAGTTCCTGGGGGCGGCGCTCGCCATCCACCTGCTCACCGGGCTGCCCCTGATCTGGGGGGCGGCGATCACAGGCGTCATCACCTTCTGGCTGCTCACCCTCCAGCGCCGGGGCTTCCGCCCGCTGGAGATCGCGGTGGGCGCGTTCGTGCTGATCATCGGCGTGGCGTACCTCGTGCAGTTCGCGCTGGCACGGCCCGGGGTGGAGGCCCTGCGCGGCTTCGTCCCCACCTTCCAGGGGGTGGAGAGCGTGTACCTGGCGGTCGGCATCATCGGCGCGACCGTCATGCCGCACGTGATCTACCTGCACTCGGCCTTGACCCAGGGCCGGGTCCCCACTCGCACGGACGAGGAGAAGGTGCGGCTCTCGCGCCTGAACCGGGTGGACGTGATCGGGGCAATGGGCTTCGCCGGGCTGATCAACATGAGCATGCTCGCGGTGAGCGCGGCGACCTTCCACGGCAAGAACGTGGAGAACGCGGGCGACCTCAGCGTCGCGTACCAGACCCTCACGCCGCTGCTGGGGCCCGCCGCCGCCGTCGCGTTCGCGGTCGCGCTCCTCGCCTCGGGGCTGAGCAGTTCCGCCGTGGGCACGATGGCCGGGCAGGTCATCATGCAGGGCTTCGTCAACTTTCACATTCCGCTGTGGCTGCGCCGGACCCTGACCATGCTGCCCGCCTTCGCGGTGATCCTGGCGGGCCTGGACCCCACCCGGACCCTCGTGCTCTCGCAGGTGATCCTCAGCTTCGGGGTGCCCTTCGCCCTGGTGCCCCTCCTGCTCTTCACCGCCCGCCGCGACGTGATGGGCGTGCTCGTGAGTCGGCCCGTCGTCACGGGGCTGGGCTGGGCCTTCGCGGGGATCATCATCTCGCTCAACCTGTACCTGCTGTGGGGGACCTTCTTCGGGTAGGGAGCGCGGTGCAGGCGACCCCTCGGCGAGGGAAGAAACGGGGACGGTCTTCGCATGGACCGTCCCCACTTCTCGCGTCGCCACGTGACCCTGCCGTCGAGCCCTGAACGACGTTTCCGGGAAGCTCTACTTCCTGACTTCCCTCACAAGCTGTCTCTCGACCAACTGAGCCGCCATCGGCCCGCGAATGCGTCTGAACAGGTGATAGTCGAGGAAGTAGACCTGGTTCGCCCGGCTCGCCCTCAACCGAGTGGTGAGGGGATTTGCATTCCAGTCGGCCCGTGCCCGCGCCGGGGTGTTGTTCCCCGAGGCCAGCACGATCACGGCGTCAGGGTCCAAGGCGGACAACCCCTCAATGCCGACCACCGCGTCCCTCTTGTCCCCGTCGATGACGTTCAGCCCGAGGTCGTTCAGAAGGCCGCCCGTCCAGTCGTTGCTGTCGCTGATCGTGAAGGTGTTCCGGGCGTCCCCGCCTCCCGTCCAGACGACCAGGACCCGCTTCTTCCCCAGGGTGCTGGCAAGCTGGGCCCTGGTTTGCTGCACCCCTCTGTTGTAGTTGCTCAGCACTTTGGAGAAGGCCTGCTCCCGGTCGAGTGCCCGGGCGAGGAGCGGGAGCGTCTTCTGCCATTCGTTCCTGTCCGTCCCCTTGAAGAGAAGGGTCGGCGCGATGCGGCTCAGTTGGGGGTAGACCTGGGAGGCGTAGTCCTCGCCGACGATGAGATCGGGCTTGAGGGAAACCAGAATCTCCAGGTTCGGGTTGAAGCGGTCTCCGACATTGATGGGGTTGGAGGTCACGCGGCTTCCCAGGTACTTGATGTCACGCAGGGAGGAACCGAAGGCGGGCGTCTTGATGTAGGTCGACGCCTCTCCATAACCGACAGGCTGCACCCCGAGGGACAGGAGCAGATCCAGCGCGTGGGGTCCGAGGGCCACCACGCGGAGGGGCTTTTTCGGGATGGTCGTGGTTCCGGCACTGTGCCCAATGGTCGCCGGGTAGGCGGTCGCTGCCGCCACACCCAGACCGCAGACCAGAACGGTCGAGCCTAACAAACGTCTGCGCATCACAACTCCTTGCTACCTGAGCCGGTCGCTCTGGACCACCTCTCGGAAACGCCGAGATTGTGGCAGATGCAAATCCGACTTGCAAGGTCGGATTTGGGAAGCGGCCTCCAAATGTGCCGGAGGATGCAGGCCACGGTGGTCCGCCTGGGTGCACGAGGGCCAGCCGTCCCCTCCCCCGATCATCCGGGTCCTGTCTCGACGGGGGGGCAGCCTCGTCCGGCGCAGGTCCGCGCCGGGGGTAGACTGGCCCCATGCCGTTTGTGGTCGTGTCGGGACTGTCGGGAAGTGGGAAGAGCACCGCGCTGAGGACGTTGGAGGACGCGGGCTTTTTCATCACCGACAACCTCCCGCCCGAGCTGTGGGTGGCGATGCACGACCTCGTGACCGCGAGCGGGCTGGAGCGAGTGGCGATCAGCACCGACGCCCGGACCCGGCACTTCCTGGGAGCCTTGGAGTCGAGCTACGCCCGGCTGGCGCGGCGGCGCGAGGACCTGCGGGTGCTCTTCCTGGAGGCGAACGCGGAGGTCTTGCTGCGCCGCTACAACCTCACCCGCCGCGAGCACCCCCTGGGCGAGACCCTGATGGTGGATTTTGCCCGCGAGCGCGACCTCCTCGCGCCTCTGCGCGCCATCGCGGACACGGTGATCGACACGACGGCCCTGACGGCGGGGGAGCTCGCCGAGCGGGTGCTCCACACCTTCCGGCTGGAGCACGACTTCACCCTGCGGCTGATGAGCTTCGGCTTCAAGAACGCCCCCCCGCGCGACGCCGACCTCGTGATCGACGTGCGCTCGCTGCCCAACCCCTACTACGTGCCCGAGTTGAGCCCCAAGACCGGGCTGGAGCCCGATGTGGCGGGATACGTCTTTCAGGACGCGGCCTCCGAGCAGTTTTACGGCGAGGTGCGCGACTTCGTGCGGACGGCGGCCGAGCGGGCGCGGTCGTCCGGGCGGCACGGGTACACGGTCGCCATCGGCTGTACGGGGGGGCAGCACCGCTCGGTGGCGGTGGCGGCGCGGCTGGCGCACGACCTTGCCGACCAGGGCGCGCAGGTCACCGACCACCGCGACATGCACGTGGGAGAGGGGGGATGAGCGAGTCGGCGGGCACACGGGGCGGGGGCGCGCGCCGGGCCACCCGCCGGGCCCGGATGTGGATGGAACCGGGGCTGGGGGTCAAACGCTGGCTGCTGCTCTTCGTGGGGTGCACCCTCATCGGGGCGGTGGGCTTCCTCCACTTCACCTGGACGGGGCCGCTGCACTTCATAGCGACCCGCTGGATTTTGTGGCTCAATGCCCTCACCAAGCCCGAGGTGCTGCCCCTCTACGTGGTCGGCATCACGGTGATGGGGCTCGCGCTCCTCGGCGCCCTCCTGAGCATCATGATGCTCAGCCGCTCGATGCTGCGCTCGACGGGCACGGCCCCCGAGACGGCGCTCGACGTGATCTACTCGCACCGCACCCTCGCGCGCGGCCCGCGCATCGTGGCGGTGGGGGGCGGCACGGGCCTCTCGAACCTCCTGATGGGCCTCAAGGTTCACACCGGCAACATCACGGCGGTCGTCACCGTGGCGGACGACGGGGGATCGAGCGGGCGGCTGCGGGAGGCCCTCGACATGATCGCGCCCGGCGACCTCACCGACTGCTACGCGGCGCTCAGCGACAGCCCGGTCCTGGCCCGGCTGCTGCTGCACCGTTTCGGGCGCGGGGAGGGGCTGGAGGGACACACCTTCGGCAATCTTCTCCTCGCCACCCTCAGCGAGGAGCAGGGCGGGCTCCAGGGCGCGATGCGCGACATCCACGAGGTGCTGCGGGTGCGCGGGCAGGTCTTCCCCGCCACGACCCGGCCCGCCACCCTCGTCGCGCGGCTCTCCGACGGGCGCGAGGTGCGCGGCGAGAGTCGGCTCAGCGGGCAGGTGGGCCCCGCCCGCATTCTCGACGTGCGGCTCGAACCCCCCGGCCTGCCCGCGCTCCCCGACGTGCTGGGCGCCGTGCGGGGGGCGGAGCTGATCGTCCTGGGACCGGGGAGCCTATTCACCTCGATCATCCCCGCCCTGCTCGTGCCGGACATCGCGCGGGCGGTGCGCGAATCGGACGCGCCCATCGTCTACGTCGCCAGCCTGATGAGCGAACCCGGCGAGACGACGGGGCTCACCCTGGAAGACCACGTGCTCGCCATCACCGCCCACCTGGGCCGCGCGCCCACCTGGGTCCTCATGAACAGCGCCCCCATTCCCGAGGGCGTGCGTGAACGCTATGCCGCCGAGGGTGCCCAGGTGCTCGACCTCGCGGGTGCCAGCCGCGACCTGCGGGGCCGGGTGCGAACCGCCCCCCTCCTCCAGCCCGGCCCCACCGCCCGCCACGACCCGGCGGCGCTGGCCCAGGCCCTGCTGGCGCTGATCTCGCGGGCGCGGGCGGCCTGAGGAGGAAGGCTGCCCGCGCCCGGCCTGGCCCCACGGCCTTCGGACGCCTGTCGGGGACCGGGCGGTGAGGAACGTGGGTGAGCGCTTCACCCACCCTCGGCCAGCAGCCCTGCACCTCAGGGGGGAGGGCAGCGGAGGTGGTCACACGCCCCCTCACCCCGGCCCTCTCCTGCGGGGCTGTCCCCGTCTGCCTCGCGGCTCTTGGAGTCACCCTCAAGGAGAAGGCGGAAGAAGGTGGAGCCGTCGCGCTCTTCAAAATGTCGGTCCGGACGCCCTCTGATTGAAGGCGAGTGGACGCCCCGGGCCCACGGCCCCGCCCTGCTCGCGCAGCGAGACGGTGGGCTGGCGGATAGAACGCGACACGATCAAACACGGCAGTCCGGAGAGGCCATCCACCCGCGCGGCCCTTGTGCCCTGGCCCTCCCGCACCGCTTCAGGAGCTTCAGGACCACCACGGTATACTCGCGCCCGTGCTGACGCTCCTCACCGCCGCGCTCGTGTCCTTTCCCGACCCAGCCGGGGACGCGCGCGGCGACGGGGGCTACGTGCTGCCCACCCGCCCGGCGGTGAGCGAGCCCGCCCTCGACCTGCGCGGCTTCCAGGCCCAGCCCCAGGGCCAGGGGATGCGCTTTACCGTGGCGCTGGGCCGGATCGAAAATCCCTGGGGAGCCCGCAGCGGCTTCTCGGCGGGCGTGACCGACATCTTCGTGAAGACGGGCGTGGGCGGCGTGCGGACCCTCGACCACCTGCGCCTGAACGTGACCGGAACGGGCGGCTGGGCGTATCACCTGCGCGTGACGGGCTTCGGGGCCAGCCTGCGAAAGGTGCCGGAGGGTGGAGGCCCGCCCACCCCGCTCCCGGCACCGACCGTGCGGGTGGAGGGCACCAGCCTCGTCATCGACGCTGCCGTGCCTCCCGGTGACTATGGCTACTGGGTCACCAGCAGCGTGTACTCGCCGCTCACGCCCGATGGGGTGCTGCGGCCCGTCACCTCGCCCGGCCCCACCTCATTGCAAGCGGGCCGCCCCGGCGCCCCTGTACCGGTGGACGTGCTGCTGCCGTCGGGGGACCCGGCGCCCTTCACCCAGGGCACGCTCGCGCCCGTCGGGGCGACACGGGACCGGCGCACCCTGCTGCTCCTGGGGCTGGGCGGCCTCGGCCTCCTGACCGTGGTGGTCGCCACCGTGGCCGTCTGGCGCCGCCCGTGAGGGTCCCCGCGCCCCTCCTGATCCTGGTCGCGGCGGTGCTGTGGGGCCTGCTGGGCATCTTCGGCAAGAACGCGCAGGCCGCGGGTGTTTCCCCGCTGGAGGTCGCCTTCTGGCGGGCGGTGCTCGCGGGCGGGCTCTTCGCCCTTCACGCCGCCGTCACGCGCGCCCCCCTGCCGCACGGGCGGGACCTGCTCGTCACCGCCGGGTTCGGGGTGCTCGGCGTGAGCGTCTTTTACGGGTCTTATCAGCTCGCCGTGCAATCGGGCGGCGCGAGCCTTGCCAGCGTGCTGCTCTACACTGCCCCGGCCTTCGTGGCGCTCTTCGGCTGGGCGGTGTTGCGTGAGCGGCTGGGCGTGCGGGAGGTGGCGGCGGTCGCCGGAACGCTGGGCGGCATCGCCCTCATCAGCCTCGGCGGGGGTCAGGGCGTGAACGTCACGGGCGCGGCGCTGGGGTGGGGGCTGGTCGCGGGCTTCACCTACAGCCTGTACTACCTGTACGGCAAGGCGTTTTTCGGGCGCGCCTCGCCCCCCGCCCTCCTCGCGGTCGCCCTGCCGGTCGGGGCGCTGTGCCTGCTCCCCTTCGTGAGCTTCGGCGCCAAGACGTCCGGCGCGTGGGGTTCCCTCTGGGCCATCGCCGTCTTCAGCACGTACCTCGCCTACCTCGCGTACAGCGCGGGGCTGAAGCACCTTCCCGCCACCCGCGCGAGCGTGATCGCCAGCCTGGAGCCGGTCGTCGCCGCCGGACTGGCCGCCGTGCTCTTCGGTGAGCGCCTCTCCCCCACCGCGCTCGTCGGGGCGGCCATCGTCATCGGGGCGGCGCTGCTGCTCAGCGTGGAGAAGAGGCCGACGGCGGAGCTGTCCCCCCGGGTCGAGTAGGGGTCAGCGTTCCGGCACCGGGCGCGAGAACCTCAGGTCGAACAGCCCCGCGTCGAGATATTCCCGACCCCAGAGGCGGTAGGCACGCAGGGAGAGCGCGAGGTCGTCCACCAGCAGGGCGAGGCGCCCGCCTTCCGACATCAGGCGCAGGCAGGGATCGGGAGACGGGTGCTCGCTCGGCAGTGACCGCAATTCGACTGGCCTCAACGGGCACAGACTCGTCCCCCGGACCTCGTAGACTTCCCCCTTCTCCCCCGTCCAGCGGCCCTGAAGCTCTTGCCACTGGAGTCGAAGGGGCGCTGCGAAGTGCGGCAGGCTGCGCGGCGGCCCCGCCCACAGCAATCCCCCGGCGATCCACAGGGCGAGATACACGAACTGCGCCCCCACGAGCGCCGCCATCCCCCGCCACAGCGGTCCCCGACGCGCCCGCCCGAACACGGCCAGCCCCAGCAGCCCCGCGCCGAGCGCCCCGGTCACCGCCACCCCCGTCCCGAAGGACGACCCGGCGAAGGACCAGAACCCGAGCCCCACGCTCAGGAACAGCACCAGCGCGGGGAAGAAGGGCCGCATCATCGCCCCCGGAGCGTGGCGGGCGCCGACGAGCCGAACGCCAGGGGTGGGCCGCCGATGGGCAGGAGGCACGGTCGACAGCCGTCCCTCTCCCCCGTCAACGCGGCTTCAGGTCGAAATCCCACTCGAAGGAGCGCCCCCAAGGCAGGGTCGCGTCGTCCAGGGTGTAGGTCAGGCCCACCCGCAGCGGGAAGTAGTCCCGGGCGAGTTCGAGGAGCTTGGCCTGCCCGGCGGGCGTGTTCAATTCCGCCTCGGGGACCGCCTTGCGCAACTGCGCGCGCACCTCGGCGCTGTAGATCACGTCGTTGGCGAACTCGCGGGCGAGCAGGGCGTCTTGCCGGACGGGATCGGCCCCCTCCAGCGCGAGGCGGGCGTGGGCGAGGGCCGTGCCGAGGTTGTTGCCCGGCGTGCCCCACGCGGCCAGGGAACGCAGGTTCGCGTGCTGGCGCAGGGTGGCGAGGTCCGACCACAACCGCGTATTGCCCAGGTTGACCTGCGCCACGTCCGCCACGGCGACCGGACCGCGCCGCAGAAGGGAGCTCACCCGCACGGCGGCCCGGCGCGGGTCCCCGCCGTTGTACACGTAGAGGGTGAGGTCGGCGGGTCCCTCGGTCACGACCCGGAAGCTGCTCGCCCGCGCGTGGTTCTCCGCGCTCCGGGTGAGGGGGATGCCCTCGTAGCGGATGACCTGCTGTGCCTTCGCCGGGTCGCTGTACTCGACGCGGACGGTCTTCTCGGTGGGCGCGAGGGCGCGCGCGGCCAGCATGGCGAGCACCTCGTCGGCGCCGGGGTAGACGAGGACGCCTTCCGGGGCGTCCTGGGCGATGGCCGCGCCCTCGGCGGGGGAGGGGCTGCCGGGCAGGGCGTCGTCCCAGGTCACGTGCAGTTCCCTGAACACGCCCTGCCGCGCCCACTCGACCATCTGCCGCACGACCGCGAGGTTGCGCTCCCGGTTCGTCGCGTCGGGCTCGCGCGGCAGGGTGATGAAGGCGTAGATGGGCTGGCCCGTCCGCACGCCCCACGCCCGCACGGGTTCGAGGCGGGCGAGGGCCTCCTCGGCACTCAGCGGGCTCGTGCGCGATTGCACCAGGCCGCCGTAGGCGAAGGCGTCGAGCGCGACGATCAGCGGCTCGCCCTGGGGCTGGGCGCCGAGCCACGCCGTCAGGGCCGCCGGGTCCGCTCCCCGCCCCGCGCTCCCGAGGAGGTCGGCCCCCGGCACCTGCACGCTGCGGCCTCCCACCTCCGCGATCAATGCGGGCAGCACCCGCGTCGCCGGGCGCGAGTCGAGGGGCACGAGGGTCTGCGCGCCCGCGTGGACGGCGAGGAGGGCGGCGCACAGGGAGAGGACACGGCGGGTCATGCGCGAAGGCTAGAGGGCGAGCGTGAGGGACGGCGAAGGAAAGGGTGTGGGAACGGCCCCTCCCCCACCGGGGGTCCCCTTAGCGTGCAGTCGCGTTCACCTTCTGCGTCACCCGTAGCGTCAGGGCGAGGCGGGCGCCCTCCTCGAAGGGCAGGGTCAGGCGCAACGCCTGCTCGGTGGTGGCGTTGGTGCCCGCCTGCAAGCCGTCGGGGCGGTAGGTGCTGCGGCCCGTGACGCTCAGGCGGTTCATTGCCAGCTCGAACGACTGCCCCTCCACGGTGGAGCGCACGGTGCCGGGCTGGGCCAGCCGCGTTGTCACGTCGAAGGTGAAGTTGCCCTCCGCATCACGTCCCCGGTAGGTCGTCGTATTTTCGAGCGTCACGCTGCCCGCCACCCCCAACCTGGCCCCCTGCGGCAGCAGGCCGCTCAACGAGCCGAGAAGCTGCGCGAAGTCGAGCTTGAGGCGCTGTGTCCGCGCCCGCCCGACCGTCAGCGGTTGCCCGTAGAGGTTCTGGATGCCCTGACCGGCGAGGTCCTGCGTCTGTTGAGACTGCAACACCTTTTCGAACACGGCGCGGAGCTGGGGAGTCCCGCTCACCTCGTCCAGCGCCACCCGCGTCCTGCCGCCGGGCACCGTGATCTGTCGAAAGACGAGGCGCTGGGTCGTGCCGTCGGGCAAGGGGAGGCTCTGCGTAGACCGCACGACCACGCTGCCGTCGTTCAGGCGCGGCAGCACCCGCAGCGACTGGGTGACGTTCACCCGCTGGGTCCCCGCCGCCCCCAACTGCTGCCTGAGCTGAGCCCGCGCCTGTTCGAAGCTCTGCCGCACTTGCGCCGAGACCGCCCGGCCCGGCGCGGGTTCCAGCCGCACGTCCACGAGTTCGGTGCGGCTCTCCACCGTGGAGACGTAGTTCAGCGTCACACCCGGCTTCGGGTTCAGGGTGAGCACGTCCTGCGCGAAGGCGGCAGAAGAGAGCGCCAGGGTGGCGCCCAGCACGGCGGCGGTCCTCATGGGCCGAGCCTAGCACTCCCCTTCTGTGGGGCCTTCGTTGGGAAACGGGAGGGGGCGGCCCCCTACGCGCTCGCCCCGTTCCTGGCCCGCCCGTTTCCCTTGCCCGCCCGCAGGATGTCCCTGACCCCCGGCACCCGCATGATCGCCTCGCGCACGGCCTCCAGGTCGGCGTTTCCGTCCACCGCGAGCCGCAGGTGGATGTGGGCGGTGCTGTCGGCGCTGACGCCCGCCTCGATCTTCATGGGGCTGCGCTTTTCATTCGCCAGCACGCCCAGCACGTCGGCGAGGAGCCCGGCGCGGTCGGAGGCCACCACGTCGAGGTCCACGATGGTGCTGCCCGGCGTGCCCGCGTCCCAGCTCGCGGCGATGCAGCGTTCGGGCTCGTCCTTGAGCAGCCGGATCATGTTGGGGCAGTCGATGCGGTGGACGCTGACGCCGCGCCCGCGCGTCAGGTAGCCCATAATCTGATCGCCCCGGATCGGATTGCAGCACTGCGCGAGCTTGGTGGTGGTCGAAAAGCCCTCGACGTACACGCCGCCCGGCTCGGCGGCTTTCGGCGGGGGGGGCCCGCGCCGCTCGGTGGCCGCCTGCTCCTGCGCGAGGCTGGGCGCCAGGACACGCCCCACCGCCCCCGGCGTGAGTTTCCCCGCGTGCAGCGCGAGGTACAGGTCGTCCGGATTGCGGGTGCCCACCAGACGGCTCGTCACGTCCTCCAGCAGCTTGGTCCGCATAAGCTGGCGCACCGGGAGCTGGCGCTTGCGCAGGTACCGCTCCAGCAGGTCATGGCCGTGTTGCAGCGCCTCGGCGCGTTCCTGCTGGCGGAAGTGGTGCCTGATCTTGGCGCGGGCGCTCCTCGTGACTGTGAAGTTCAGCCAGTCCTTGCTGGGGTGGCCGTTCTTGCTCGTCACGATCTCCACCATGTCGCCGTTGCCGAGTTTGTGGCTCAGAGGCACGATGCTCCCGTTCACCCGCGCCCCCACGGTCGTCTCGCCGATCCGGGTGTGAATGTGGTAGGCGAAGTCCACCGGCGTGCTGCCCGCCGGCAATGAGATCGCCAGGCCCTTGGGCGTGAAGACCCGCACCCGCTGGGAGAGGATGTCGGTCTTCACCGCGTCGAGGTAGTCGGAAGCGTCGTTGATCTCGTTCTGGAGTTCGCGCAGTTGGGCGATCCAGTTCTCGCGGTCGCGCTGGGCGAGCGTGCTCCCCTGCTTGTACATCCAGTGCGCCGCGACCCCGTACTCCGCGATCTCGTGCATCCGCAGGCTGCGAATCTGCACCTCGATGGGCTGCCCGCTCTGGCTGATCACGGTGGTGTGCAGGCTCTGGTAGCCGTTGGGCTTCGGGACCGCGATGTAGTCCTTGAAGCGGCCCGGCAGCGGCGTCCACATCGAGTGCACGATGGAGACGGTGTGGTAGCAGATGCGTTTCTCGCGCGTCTCCTCGGCCCGCTCGCGGCGTTTCTCGTCGGTGCCGGGGGGGACGGTGAGTTCGCGCGGCGTCAGGATCACCCGGATGGCGAGGAGGTCGAAGATCTGCTCCAGCGCCTTGCCCTCCTTCTGCATCTTGTTGTGGATGCTCCAGAGGTGCTTGCTGCGCCCCGCGATGTCGATGTCGCTGACCCACTCGGGAAGTTCGAGGTCGTCTTCGAGCGCCTCGCGCAGTTGCCCCACCGCCTGCTCGATCAGGGCCTGGCGCTCGTCCTGGCGGGTGCGCAGCCGGGTCTGGAGGTACTCGTAGGCGTCGGGCTGGAGGTACTGGAAGCTGAGGTCTTCGAGCTCCCACTTGATCTGCCCGATGCCGAGGCGGTGCGCGAGCGGCGCGAAGATCTCCATCGTCTCGCGGGCGATCCGCACCTGCTTTTCCGGCTTCATGCTGCCGAGGGTCCGCATGTTGTGCAGCCGGTCGGCGAGCTTGACCACGATGATGCGGATGTCGCCCGTCATGGCGATCAGCATCTGGCGCAGATTCTCGGCCTGCACGTCGCGGCCCGCGTCGCTGACCTGGGCGGCCTGGCTCCCCTGCTTGGAGAGCTTGCTGACCTTGGTCTCGCCCTCCACGATCCGGCGCACGTCCGGCCCGAAGCGGCGCTCGATCTCCTCGAAGGTCACGCCCTCCACGTCCTCCACCGTGTCGTGGAGGAGCCCGGCGAGGAGGCTGTCGGTGTCCATGCCGAGCCCCGCCAGGATCACGGCGACGGCGACGGGGTGGGTGATGTACGGCTCGCCGCTCTTGCGCCTCACGCCCGCGTGGGCGTCCCGCGCAAACTCGTAGGCCCGCTCGACGCGCTCGCGCTCCCCCGCCGGTCGGTCGGCGATGAGGGGGCGCAGTTCCTCCATGCCGTGTTCGGAGACGGGTTCGGACGGGCCGGGCACGCGGGCCAGCATAGCGCGGGCGCAGACGCGGGCGGCGGCCCTGTGTCACCAACCGGGAGCCAAAAAAACACCCACCCGGAGGTGAGCGGGAGAGTGAGCTCGGCAGGCGAGGCCCGTCAGCGCCGTTCGCGGACGCGGACGGGAATGGGCACCGGCTGGGGTTGGGGCGAGCCCTGGAGGGTCTCCCGGAGCCAGTCGATGAATTCACGCAGGCCCTTCATGGAGACAGTGTAGGGACGCGAACATGGGGCAGATGCGCCCAATCTTACGTTGGCTTCACCCTCGGGCCCACAGTCCGGGACAAAGGTCCGGGGACAATGGGGGGTGACACAATGCCCGCCATGCCCCTGAACGTCATCCTCGACGGTGACCCCGGCCACGACGACGCCGTGAACATCCTCCTCGCGCTGACGAGCCCGGAGCTGCGCGTGCTGGGGCTGACCACCGTCTTCGGCAACGTCTCTCTTCCCCGCACCACCCGCAACACGCTCGTCGTGCGCGAACTCGCCCGCGCGGACGTGCCGGTGTACCGGGGCGCCGACCGTCCCCTCGTCGCCGAGGCCATCAGCGCCGAACTCGTGCACGGGGAGAGTGGGCTGGGCGGCCCCCACCTGCCCACCCCGAGCCGGGACGTGGCACCGGGGCACGCCGCCCAGTTCATCATCCGCGCCGTTCGTGAGCGGCCCGGTGACGTGACCCTGGTGCCGACCGGCCCGCTGACGAATGTCGCCCTGGCCCTGCGCCTCGCGCCGGACATCGCGCCCCTGATCCGGCAGATCGTCTGGATGGGCGGCTCGACCGACGTGGGGAACTGGACGCCCGCCGCCGAATTCAACGCCCTGGCCGACCCGGAGGCCGCCCACATCGTCTTCACCTCCGGCGTGCCCCTCACCATGATCGGCCTGAACGCCTCACACCAGGCCATCGCCCACCCGGCGCGGGTGGCGGCCTTCCGGGAGCTGGGCACCGAGGTCGGCGAGTTCGTGGCCGTGCTGCTCGAATTCTTTGCCGAACACCACCGTGAGCGTTACGGCTGGGACGGCGGCGCCCTCCACGACCCGCTGACGGTGGCGTGGCTGCTGCGTCCCGAGCTGTTCAGGACGCGCCCCATGCACGTCGAGATCGACCTGACGGGCGGCCCCAGCCGGGGGCGAACGGTGGCGGACGTGTGGGGCGTGACGGGCCGGGCGCCCAACGCCGAGGTGATGACGGAGGTGGACGCGGACGGGTTTTTCGGGCTGCTGGCGGAGCGGGTGGAGCAGTATTGATGGCCGGGCGTTGCCGCGTTCGCCCTCAGTGAGCCGAGGCGTTCATCTGGCCGAAAACGGCGTCGTAATTGCCGTCCACCTCAGCAAACCGCAACGGCTTCACCCGCTCGACCAGAATCTCAGCCGCGTTCGGCGAGGTCTCCAGGAGGTCCATGACCTCTTCGATGAACTCCCCCAGCGGCATGGCGCCCGGGTCGCTGGCCTGCCCCGGACCCATCAACTCCGTCTGCACGTAGGGCGGGACAAGTTCAATGACCTGCACCGACGTATCCCGGAGCTGGTGGCGCAGCGACTGGGTGTAGGAGTGGATGGCTGCCTTCGTCGCGCTGTAGGTCGGAGTCGCGGCCAGGGGCAGGAACGCCAGGCCGGACGACACCGTGAGGATCGCCGCGCGTGGCTGGCTCGTCAACAGGGGCAGCAACGCCGCCGTGAGGCGAATCGGGCCGAGCAGGTTTGTCGCCACGGTCGCCTCGGCGTCTTCCAGGGCCCCGCTCCGCACCGACTCGGCGCGCATGATGCCCGCGTTGTGGATGACCACGTTCAGAGCCGGGTACTCGGCCTGGAGCCGCTGAGCAAAGCCGCGAATCGCCTCCGGGTCCTCGATGTCGAGGACGGCGGATTTCATTCCCGGATTCGCGGCCGTCACCTCATCGAGTACGCCCTGACGGCGCCCCGCGATGACGACCTGATTGCCGCGGGCGTGAAAGGCCTCGGCGAGCGCGCGGCCTATGCCCGAGCCCCCGCCAGTGATCAGGATGGTGTTGCCGTTCATCTGCATGGTCTTCCTCCTGATTCGGAGGATAGGCCCCACACTTACCAAAGGGAAGTAGGCACCCAAAAGTTCTATACTTACCCGAAGGAGAGTGAGGCGATGAGGAGCTTGACGCGGGAAGGCACGGCCCCTCCTCGGCAGACCGACCCCGAGCTGGACGCGCTCGTGCGCGAGATTATCGGGCGGGTCGCCGACAAGTGGACGATGCTTGTTCTGGAGGCCCTGGAGGAACACGGGCGGCTGCGCTTCACCCGCCTGGGCGAGCTGGTCGGGGGCATCAGCCAGAAGATGCTGACCAAGACGGTGCGGCAGATGGAAGCGGACGGCTTGGTGGTTCGCACCGTGTTTCCGGTCATCCCACCACGGGTGGAGTACGAGCTGACCGACATGGGCCGCAGCCTGAGCGCCGCCTTCTGCGGGGTCTGGGTGTGGGCCGAGGAGCACCGCGAGGCGATCATGGAGGCGCGGCGGGCGTTCCAGGGACTTGAGGCGGAGTCCTAACCGACCGAGTGACCATCCAAAGAAAAGAGACAGGCGGCGTCCATCACGCCGCCCGCCCCTCCTCCAAGCCTCAGTCGGCGAAGCGCTTCATCACGTCCCGGCTGATCACCAGCCGCTGCACCTCGTCCGTCCCTTCCCCGATGCGGGTCAGGCGGTTGTCCCGCCAGTAGCGCTCCACCGGGTACTCCTTGATGTAGCCGTAGCCGCCGAGCATCTGGATCGCCTCGTCGCAGGCGTGGACGCCGACCGTGGTGGCGTACAGCTTGGCGCGGGCGACCGCCGTCGTGAAGTTTTGCCCCGCGTCCTTGAGGTCGGCGGCCTTGCGGATCAGCAGCCGGGCGGCCTCAAGCTGGGTGTCCATGTCGGCCAGCCGGAAGGCGATGGCCTGGTTGTGGGCGATGGCCTTGCCGAACTGCTCGCGCCCCAGCGTGTAGCGCGCGGCGAACTCGAAGGCGGCGCGGCCCAGCCCCAGCCCCATCGCGGCGATGCCGACCCGCCCGCCGTCGAGCACCCGCATCACGTCCTTGAAGGCGTTCCCGCGCTCACCCAGCAGCGCGTCAGCGGGGAGGTGGATGTCCTCGAAGATCAGTTGCGCCGTGTCGCTGCTCCGCAGGCCGAGCTTGTCCTCCTTGCGCCCGATGGAAAAGCCCGTCACCTCGTCGCGGTTGAAGACGAAGGCGCTGATGCCATCGTTCTTGCCCTTGCCGGGCCGCGCGGCGTCGGTACGCGCCAGGATCACGTAGGTCCCCCCCACGCTGCCCTGGGTGATGAAGTTCTTGGAGCCGTTCAGAATCCACGAGCCGTCCGGCTGCTCCACCGCCCGCGTCTGGAGGCCGCCGCTGTCGGAGCCGCTGGCGGGTTCGGTCAGGCCCCACGCGCCGAGCTTCTTCGCGGAGGCGAGGTCTGGAATGAACTTCCGCTTCTGCGTGTCCGTCCCCGCGATCAGGATGTGGCCCTGGCACAGCGAGTTGTGCGAGGCGACGGTGAGGCACAGCGAGCCGTCCACCGCCGCGATCTCCTCGATGATCATGGCGAAGGTGGCCGTGTCCAGCCCCGAGCCGCCGTACTCCTCGGGCGTCTGCGCGCCCATGATGCCCATCTCGCCCAGGTCACGGACGATCTCGAAGGGGAACTCGCCCGTCTGGTCGCGCTCGGCGGCCCCGGGCTCCACCCGGTCCTTCAGGAAGCTCCTCAGGGCCGAGACGATGGTGCGCTGGTCGTCGTTCAGGGGCGAGACGTTGGGGTTGGCGGGGCGGTCGAGGGTGCTGGTCATGGGTGAAACCTCCGGGAAGGAGAACGAGGGGCTTTTTTGCTCCTCCCCCCTGGTGGGGGAGGCTGGGAGGGGGGACATAAGCGACCTGCGGCGCGGCTGGAGGGTGAGACAGGACATCTCGTCGGCGGTGGAGGTGGTCACACGCCCCCCCTCCCCGGCCCTCCCCCACGAGGAGGGAGGGAGAACGGCGCCTACACCTGAAACACGCCCACTTTGAACTCTTCTTGCACCGGGTTCTGCGCGCAGGCTTCCAGAGCACGGATCAGGCGCTCACGGGTGTCGTTGGGTGGGATGATCTCGTCCACCCACAACCGGGCGGCGGCGTAGCGGGGGTCGAGTTCGGTGTCGTACTTGGCCTTGACCTCGTGGTAGAGGGCCTGCAACTCCTCGTCGTCGGGCTCATGGCCGCCTCTTTTCAGGGCGGCGAGCTGGATGTCGAGGAGCGTCTTGGCCGCCGCGTTGCCGCTCATCACGGCGTACTTGGCGCTGGGCCACGCGAAGAGGAAGCGGGGCGAGTACGCCTTGCCGTTCATCGCGTAGTTCCCGGCGCCGAACGAGCCGCCCGTGATCACGGTGATCTTGGGGACGACGCTGTTGCTCACCGCGTTCACGAGCTTCGCGCCCCGGCGGATGATGCCCTCCTGTTCACTGTCGCGGCCCACCAGGAAGCCGGTCACGTCGGAGAGGAACACCAGCGGCACGCCCGCCTGGTTCGCGTCGAGGATGAAGCGCGCGGCCTTGTCGGCGGAGTCGCCGTAGATCACGCCGCCGACCTCGATGCGGGTGCGCAGGCCCGGCTCGCCGCCGCTCTTGAGCTTCTTCTTGATCACCATGCGCTGGTTCGCCACGAAGCCCACCGGGTAGCCGCCCACCCGCGCGAAGCCGCACACGATGGTCTCACCGTACTCGGCCTTGAACTCGTGGAACTCACCGCCGTCCGTGAGGGCCGTGATGAGGTCGCGCACGTCGTAGGTCTTGGAACCGTCGAAGCCGACGAGTCCGGTGAGGTCGCGCTCGGGGGCGGCCCGCACCTCGGCCCGGCGCCTGGCCCACAGGGCGACCTCTCCCCGGGCGTACAGGTCGGCGAGCGAGCGCACCCGCGCGAGGGCCGCGTCGTCGTCCGGCTCGCGGTAGTCCACCGTTCCGGCGATCCCGGCGTGCATGGCCGCGCCGCCCAGCTCCTCGGAGTCCACGACCTGCCCGATGGCCGCCTTCACGAGCGCGGGACCGGCGAGGTACAGGCCCGAGCCCTCGGTCATGATCAGGGTGTCGCACATGACGGGGAGGTAGGCACCCCCCGCCACGCAGTTGCCCATGATCGCAGCGATCTGGGGGACGCCCCTCGCGCTCATCCGCGCGTTGAGGTAGAAGACGCGCCCGAAGTCGTCCTGGTCGGGGAAAATTTCGTCCTGCATGGGCAGGTACACGCCCGCCGAGTCCACGAGGTACACGACGGGAAGGTGGTTTTCGAGGGCGATGGTCTGCGCGCGAATGACCTTTTTGGCGGTGATGGGAAAGAACGCCCCCGCCTTCACCGTCGCGTCGTTGGCGACGATCATCCACGGGCGGCCTTGAATCCGGCCGATGCCCGTCACGGTGCCGCCGCTCGGGCAGCCGCCCACCTCCTCGTACATGCCCCACCCGGCGAAGGTCATCAGCTCGTCGAACACGGTGCCCTCGTCCACCAGCCGGGCGATGCGCTCGCGGGCGGTCAGGCGGCTCTTCTCGTGCTGGCGTTGCTGAGCCCGGGGACCTCCACCCGCGCGCACCCGGGCCTGGTCGGCGGCGAGGCGGGCGAGGGCGTCCGTCCACGCGGAGGCGACGGGAACCTGAACGGGGGGATCGGAGGAGGTCATCTGTGCGAGCAGTCTAACAAGCGTTCGTTAGTTGTGGGAGGGGTGGAGGACACCCACCGTGCGGGCCGCTCACCGGGCGCCTTCCCGAGGAGCGGGGAACGGGCGCGGCGGGGTCCCCAGCCTGAGGGCGTCGGCAGGGAACCGTCGCCCACACGCAGGGCGAGCCTGGCTCCTCATCCTGAGAACGCCAGGCCGGACCTCCCCGAGCTTTTGTGGGCGCGAACACTCTTGAGGTCGGCGGGAAAAGGTTCTTGTGATGACCACCCTTCTACAAGAGAGGTATGACGAGCGCACCTGGAAAGACCCGTCCCCGACCGCGAGGGATGGACGGGCGTTGGACGTGGCGCCGCCGTGGCCGTTCCCCTGGGGCGGCGGGCGGCACAGGACGGCAGCACCTTGACCGCACGGCGCGGGGGGGACGCCCATGACGGCGGAGGTGTCCTCACCCGTCGCGCACGTCCTTCGGCTGCTGACCCGTCGCCGGACAGCGGGAGAGTACCTGCCCAGTTCGACCTTCGGCACCACCTTTGCCCAGCGGCGGGCGGCGGGGTTCACGGGGCTGTTTGAGCTGGACCTGCCCGGGGGCGCCCGGGGGTGGCTGCTGCTGCACCACGGCCGCCTGGTGCACGCCGTGTACGGCACTTTCCCGCCTGTGGAGGCGGCGGAGACCCTGCTGCGCGCCGCGCGGCACGCCACGGTCCACGCCTTCACGCTGGGGGCCGAGCAGGCTGCGCTCGCCCTGGCCTCGGTGGACGGGCGGGCCGTGGCGCTGGCCCAGCCGCTTCCCGCGCACGAGCCCGCGCTGCTGTCGGACCTCACCGTTCGGGGCTTCGAGGGCGTGGTGCTGCTGGAACGCGGGGCGACGCACCACCACATCTGGCATCTGCGCGGCGGCGCGCCTCTCCAGGCTCCCCTGCCCGACAGCACGGCGGGGTACCGCAAGACGGTGATCGCCTGGACCCCGCGCGAGCTGCCCGCACTGCTGTACGCCGACGAGCGCCCCGCCCCGCCCGCCCTGCCCGTGGAGGACGCCCCGCCTCCCCCCTCTGTGACGGCCGAGGAGTTGTGGCAGGCGTTCGAGCGCGAGCTGCATGAGGAACTCGACGAACGGGCCCCGAGGCTGCTCGCCCTGGTGCGCGACCAGCACGCCACCACCGAGCCCGGCGAGCTGCGGCGGGTGCTGGCCGGGCATCTGCGGCGCGTCGCGGGTGCCCCGCGGCAAGACCACTCCGCTCCCCTCACCCACGGCCTCACCCACGGCGCCCCGCGCCCGGAGAGCGAATGAACGACTTGATGCCCCTGACCCCGGGTCAGCACCTGCTGATCCTCAACGCCCTGAACCTCACCACCGCCCTGATGGGCGGCGCGGCGCTGCTGTTCGTCCTGCTGCGCTCGCAGGTGGCGAGCGCCTACCGCCTCGCGCTGAGCCTGATGGCGGCCGCCGTCGGGATGGCGTGCTACCACTACTGGCAGCTCCTGGGCGGCTGGAAGGCGGCCTACGCCCTTCAGGGCGGCGCGTACGTCCCCACCGGCCAGCCCTTCGCCGACGCCTTCCGCTACGCCGACTGGCTGGGCACGGTGCCCCTGATCCTGGCCGCGCTGATGCTGGTGCTCGACATCGGGCGGCGCAAGAGTGCCAGCCTGGTGGCGCGGCTCGCCGTCGCGGCCGTCGTGATGATCGGGCTGGGGTACGTCGGCGAGGTGCAGCGCGAGAACCTCGGCCTGCGGGCCCTGTGGGGCGCGGCGTCGTGCGTGCCCTTCGCGTACATCCTGTTCGTGCTGTGGAGCGAGCTGCGCGGCGTGCTGAGCTTCGAGACCCCGCGCGTGCGCGAGCTGTTCACCCGGCTGCGCGTCTTGCTGGTCGCCTCGTGGAGCCTGCACCCCCTGGTGTACGCCCTCCCGCTGCTGGGCCTCACGGGGGCGCCCGCCTTCGCGCTCGGGCAGGTCGGGCACTCGGTCGCCGACATCTGCGCCAAGGTGTTCTACGGCCTGATGATCTACGCCGTCGCCCGCGAGAAGACCCTCAGCGAGGAGATGCTGCTGGGCCTGGAAGCCCCGCGCGAGGCCGTGCGCTCGTAGGCTGGGAGGACGGCCACCGACCGCTCCGCGAGCCTGGGATAGCCCCCGCCGCCCCAGGCTCGCCCTTGCCGTCGGCCCGCGCCGCAGGCACCATAATGCCGCCATGACACAGGTCACCGGCTGGCCGGACGGCCCACGCGGACACGGCGTGCTGGGCAACCTCCCCGAGCTGCGGCGCGACGCGCTGGGGTTCTTGCGCCACAGCCGCGCCGCCTACGGGGACGTGTTCCGCCTGCGCTTCGGCCCGCGCGACGTGCTCGTGGTGGCGCAACCGGGAGCGGCGCGCGAGGTCCTCGTGACTCGGGCGGGCAGCTTCCGCAAGGGACGCGGCATCCAGAAGATGCAGGACTTCCTGGGAAACGGGCTGCTGACCGCCGAGGGCGAGGTCTGGCGCTCGCACCGCCGCCTGATGCAGCCCGCCTTCCACCACGCGGCGCTGGAGGGGATGGCAACGGAGATCGCGCAGGCGACCCGGCCCCTGCTCGCCCGTCTGGAGGCGGCCTCGCAGTCGGGGGACGAGGTGGACGTGGCCTCCGAGATGCTGCACGTCACCCTGCGGGCGGTGGCGGCGGTGCTGTTCGGGGCGGCGCTAGAGGAGCGCGACCTGCGGGTGGTCGAGCGCGAGCTGCCCCCCCTGCTGACCCGCACGACGAACCGGGTGCGGTCGGTGGTGGACTGGGAACTTCCCACCCCCTCCCTCTGGCGCGAGCGGGCGGCGGCGCGGGCCCTCGACGGGATCGTTCACCGCATCATCCGCGAGCGTCGGGCCTCGGGCTCGGAGGGAGGCGATCTGCTGGGAATGCTGCTCGCCGCGCGGGATGAGGAGGGAGGGGGCGGCCTGAGCGACGCCGAGCTGCGCGACGAGGTGATGACCCTCTTCCTGGCCGGGCACGAGACCACCGCCACGCTGCTGACCTTCCTGTTTCTGGAGTTGTCCCGCCACCCGGGGGTCCGCGGGCGGGTGCAGGCCGAGGTGCGGGAGGTCCTGGGGGACCGGACACCGACGGCGGGCGACGCGCGGAACCTTCCCCTGCTCAACGCCTGCATCCAGGAAACGCTGCGGCTGTACCCGCCCGCGTGGCTCGTCCCCCGTCAGGCCACCGAACCCGTCACGGTGGCGGGCGTCCCCCTGCCCGAGGGGACCAACGTCAGCGTCAACATCTTCCTGCTGCAACGGAACGCGCGGTACTGGGATCAGCCCGACGCCTTCCGGCCCCAGCGGTGGCTGGGCGGGGGGCGCACGCCGGAGGCTTTCATGCCCTTCGGGGCGGGCGCGCGGATGTGCATCGGCAACCACCTCGCCCTGATGGAGGCCGCGATCATCGCCGCGCTCGTGCTGCGCGACTTCACGCTGGACGTGCCGGGCGGCGGGCCGACGGGGCTGGTGGCGGGCGTGACGCTCAAGCCGGACGGGACGGTGCAGGCGCGGGTGCGGGCAGCCTCAGCGGCTGGGCGGTAGCCTCCCCTCCACCCGCGCGGCCCGGCCGAGCTGCCCGTTCAGCCACCACAGGGCGACACCGAACGCGAGCACGCCGAACCCACTCAGGACGAGAAAAACTGTCGCCACCTCCTCGGGAAAGGGTGAATCTGCACCGAATCCCATGAACAGCGCCCCGAACAGGCAGGCCACCATCCCGAGGCCCGACAGCGGGGCGAAAACGCGGCGGAGCAGACGCGACATGGGCGTAAGTCAACGCTCCAGCGCCCTTTCCAACCTCGGCGGCAAGGCGGGCGCTTCGGGAAAGACGACCCAGCCGGGCCAGAAGTACGGTCTATGCGTGCGCGTCTGGCCGTAGGGCGGCCCGGCGGGAAGCCAGGGAGTCAGCTTGCGGTGTTCGCCCGGCGTGAAGACGGCGGCGGAGGCCCGCATCCCGGGCCGCACCCGTTCGGTCAGATGCACCACCAGCAGCGGCTCGCTGGCGCGGAAGCCCAGGGGGCGCGGTCTCCCCCGCCCGTCCTGAAAGCAGCGGGTGACGCTGGCGCTCACGCCGTCCACCACGAAGTCGTCCGGCAACTCGGCCCGGTCGGGAATCAGCCCGGGCGTTCTGGCCCAGAAGCTCTGGGTGGCAGAGGGGCCGGAAAAGCCGCTGCCGTGGCTCAGAAAGGAATCTGCCTGGAGTCCCCGGCAGTCCACCCGCACGGCGGGAAAGAAGGCGAACAGCAGGACCCCCGCGCCCAGCAGAAAGGGAGCGGCAGGACTGGCCCGCAGCGGGGAGCCGGGCGTCTTCGCCAGCCGCCGCGTCAACCCACCGAGCAGAAGAAAGGCGACTAGACCCACCACCAGCACCACGAGCAGCCCGCCCACACCGAGAGGCAACGGGTTATAGGACCATCCCGGCCAGAAGCAGCCCACCTCCCAGCAGCCACAGCATCCCGGCGGCGAGTAGCAGCAGCGCCAGCAATCGCACGAAGCCCCCCAGCCCCCGGCCCCCGCCCACTCCGGCGGCCAGCGCGAGGGCCGCGCCCAGCACGGCGACAGCCACGGCCCACCCCGGCAGCCCGAACAGCAGCCATCCCAGCAGGTAACCCAGCGGGAGGGCGAGGAGGGTCAGCAGGGGGGCACGGCTCATCCCGGGCAGGATAGGCAACGGAACAGCCGGACGCCCCCGCAGATGCGCCCGGCCCGCCCCCTCTCCTACTCCCGAATCTCCGCCCCCGTCTTCGCGTGCAGTTCGCCCAACGTCACGCCGGGGGCGAGTTCGACCAGCCTCAGCCCATCGGCGGTGACATCCAGCACGCCGAGGTCGGTGATGATGCGGTCCACCACGCCTTTGCCCGTCAGCGGCAGGGTGCATTCACGCAGAATCTTGTGCGCGTCGCCCTTTGCCACGTGCTCCATCAGCACCACGACGCGCTGCACGCCCGCCACGAGGTCCATCGCCCCGCCCATGCCCTTGACCATCTTGCCAGGGATCATCCAGTTCGCCAGGTCGCCCGTTTCACTGACCTGCATCGCCCCCAGGATGGCGAGGTTAACGTGCCCGCCCCGGATCATCGCGAAGCTGTCGGCGCTGGAGAAAAAGCTCGCCCCCGGCAGCGCCGTCACCGTCTGCTTGCCCGCGTTGATCAGGTCGGGGTCCACCTCGTCCTCGGTGGGGAAGGGGCCGATGCCCAGCAGGCCGTTCTCGGACTGGAGCCACACGCTCACCCCTTCCGGGATGTGGTTGGCGACCAGCGTCGGCAGGCCGATGCCCAGGTTCACGTAGTAGCCGTCTTGCAACTCCTGCGCGGCGCGGCGGGCCATCTCGTCTCTCGTCCAGGGCATGTCAGACCTCCTCTCCCGTCGCGGCGGGTGTCGCCGGGGCCTCGACCTTCCTCACCGTCCGCTGCTCGATGCGCTTCTCGGGCGTGGCGTTCAACACCACCCGCTGCACGAAGATGCCGGGGGTATCAATCTCGTCCGGGTCGAGTTCGCCGACTTCCACGATCTCCTCGACCTCGGCGACGGTGACTTTCCCGCAGGTGGCCGCCATCGGGTTGAAGTTGCGCGCCGTCTTGCGGTAGACGAGGTTGCCCGCCCGGTCAGCCTTCCACGCCTTGACGAGCGCGAGGTCGGCGACGATGCCCCGCTCCAGGATGTACGTCTCGCCGTCGAACTCCTTGTGCTCCTTGCCCTCGGCGACGAGGGTTCCCACGCCCGTCTTCGTGTAGAAGCCGGGAATCCCGGCGCCGCCCGCGCGCATCCGCTCGGCGAGGGTGCCCTGCGGGGTGAATTCGAGTTCCAGCTCACCGCTGAGGTACTGGCGCTCGAACTCCTTGTTCTCGCCGACGTAGGAGGAGATCATCTTCCGGATCTGGCGGGTCTGGAGAAGCAGGCCCAGCCCGAAGTCGTCCACGCCCGCGTTGTTGCTGACGGCGGTGAGGTCCTTCGCGCCGCTGTCGCGCAGGGCGAGGATGAGCCCTTCGGGGATGCCACATAGCCCGAAGCCGCCCACGGCGACCGTCTGGCCGTCTCTCACCACGTCCTGCAACGCCTGCGCGGCGTTCTCGTACACCTTGTTCATCGAGCCTCCACTGTAGAGCCGCCGACCGGCAACGTTTTCAGAAAGTCCTCCAGGTGGGCGCGGAAGGCCCCCGGGTCCTCCTGCGGGAAGCCGTGCCCGCGCCCGCCCAGGATAATCGCCTCCCGGCCCAGCGCCGCCGCCAGCGCCCGCACCATCTCGGGGGTGACGAGGGTGTCGAGGTCCCCGCCGATCACGAGGACGGACAGCCCGCCGAGCCGCGCGGGGTCCACGCTCCAGGCCGCGAGGGCGCGGGCGTTCCCGGCGTAGTGCGTGCCCGCCATCCGCCCGCCGTCCTCGACCAGCCGCGCGAAGTTGGCGGGCCGGGCGGAGGGAAAGAGCGCACCCAGGCTGACCTCGCGCAGGGCCGCGTTCGTCCGCAGGAGGTCGAGCACCGGGTAATTCTCCTCGGGCGTGACAAGCCCGGAGAGGGGCGCGCTCGCGGCGAGGATCAGGCCGGAGAGGGCTCCCGGATCGCGGGCGGCGAACTCCAGCGCGACCGCCCCGCCCAGGCTGTGCCCCAGCAGCACGGGCCGGGTGACGCCCTGATCCCGCAGCCAGGTGCCGAGCCAGTCCGCGTACGCCCCGATACTGACCTCTCCCTCATGCCCGGTCCCGGCGAACCCCGGCAGGTCGGGGGCGAGGACGCGCCAGCCCGCCGGGGGGTGGGCGACGAGATCGTCCCACCATGCCGCCGACGCGAAATTGCCGTGCAGGGCGACGAGGACCCGTTCAGGCATGGGGCACGTCCCCGGTGCCGAGGGGCTCGGGCGGGAGCGGCACGAGGGGCAGGGTGTCTTCCAGCAGGCCGCGCAGCAGGGGCGCGAAGGGCGCCGTGTCCGCCACGCAGCCCAGGTGCCCGTGCGCCGAGTCGAACTCCAGGTGGGTGTGGGGCACGCCCGCCGCCCGACTCGCCTCGGCGAAGGTCCGCATCTCGGCCGAGGGGAAGAACAGGTCGCCCCGGATGTTCACCGTCAGGAGCCGCAACCCCGCGTTCCGCCAGCGGGCGAAGAGGTCGGGGCGCGGCGCCACCTCGTTCAGGTCATGCGTCTCCACCACCCGCGCGATGTCGAGGATGTGCGCGAGGCTCGCCGTGCCCGCCCGCGTTCTCAGGTACGCCTCGAAGTCGGCCTCCCGGAAGGTGCGCTCCAGCGCCTCCGCCCCCAGCCCGAAGAGCGAGATCAGCCGCAGCGCCCCGGTAAGCCCCCCGGGGGCGGCCACGTCGCGCAGCAGCGGCCCGAAGGCCCCGCGCAGCACCGGCCCCGCGCACGGGCTGGTGCCGACGGCGGCCACCCGCGGGGCGAGGTCCGGCGACCGGGCCGCCCACTGGAGGGCCTGCATTCCCCCGAAGCTGGGGCCGACGACGGCGTGCCACCTCTGGGCGCCCAGGTGCCGCAGCAGCGCGAGTTGCAGGGCGTGGAGGTCGGCGAAGGTCCAGGCGGGGAAACGCTCCGCCCACGGGCCTCCCTCCGGGTGCGCGGTATCCGGCCCGGTGGTCACCACCCGGGGGTCGTGGACCTGCACGTTGGACAGGGTGTTCATCGCCACCACAAAAAAGCGGTCGGTGTCCACCGCGCGGCCCGGTCCGATCAGGGAGTCCCACCAGCCGGGCACCCCGTCCGCGTCCACGCCCGCCGCCTGGGACGTGCCCGTGTAGTAGTGGCACACCAAGACGGCGTTGTCGCGCGCCGCACCCAGCCGTCCCCAGGTCTGCACGCCCAGCCGCACGGGCACGCGCTCGCCGCCGAGCGGAGCCGTCACCTCCAGCGTGAACGCCCCCGGCGGTGCCCCGCCCGCCTGGCCCTCTTCGTCTTGTCGCATTACCGAAGAGGGTAGGAGGGGGGCGTTACGGGGCGGTCACAGGGCAGGGTGGGCCCGGGGTGTAACAGACGAGTAATGTCTCTCCCCTACACTCCGAGGCGAACATGAAAAAGATGCTTCTGACGGGCGTTTTGCTCGCGCTCTCCAGCGCGGGCGCGGTGAAGGTGGGCGTGCTGCTTCCCCTCTCGGGAGCGAGCAGCGTCTCCGGTCAGGCGGCCAGGAACGGCTACCTCCTGGCGCTGGACGAGATCAACAAAGCGGGCGGCGTGCTCGGCAAGCCCCTGGAGCTGGAGTTCGCCGACGACGGCTCCTCCCCCGCCAAGGCCGTGCCCGAGTTCGTCAAGCTCGTGACCGTGGACAGGGTGGACTTCATGGCGGGCGGCGTGAGCAGCGCCACGAGCATCGCCATCAGCGGCCCGGCCAAGCAGTACAACACCTTTATGGCCTGGATCGGCGCGGCGGCGGTGCCCGTCGAGGACGCCTTCGCCGACCACCGGTACTTCTTCCACTACCACCCCTGGTCGTACTACAACTTCGAGGCGATCCTGGGGTACTTCAACACCCTCAAGACCCAGAAAAAGGCGCGCAACATCGCCATCGCCTACGAGGACGGTCCCTTCGGCAGCGCGGGGATAGGCGACACGGTGGCGGCCTTCAAGAAGGCGGGCTTCAACGTCGTGATGACCGAGAAGTTCAAGACGGGCAGCGGCAACTTCGGGCCGCTGATCAGCAAGGCGAAGGCCGCCAGGCCGGACATCTTCTACTGGGTGGGCTACGACACCGACGCCCTGCCGCTCGCCACCGAGATCAAGCAGCAGAACCTGCAAGTCGGGCTGGTCTACGGCACGCCGCCCTCGTGGCCGGTGGGCTTCGAGAAAAACCAGCTTGCCGACAACATCGCGGGCCTGAGCCTGTGGCTTCCCTCCAGCCCGCAGGCCGAGAGCCGCAAGTTCGTCGCCGCCTACCGCAAGAAGTTCGGCAACGTGACCGAGGAATACTTCGCGCCCCTCGCCTACGTGAACCTCAAGACGCTCGCCGCCGCGATCAATCAGGCGGGGGGCACCGACAAGGACAAGGTGGCCGCCGCCCTCGCGGGGACGAACACGCCCACGCCCTTCGGCCCGCTGACTTTCTCGAAGAGCAACAAAACCCAGTACCAGGGCTTCAAGGCCGGAAACTGGCTGCACTTCCAGTTCCAGGGGGAGGGCCGCGTGCCGGTCTATCCCATCAAGTTCGCGCAGAAGCCGATGGTGTGGAACAAGTAAACCCTCAGCGGTCAGCCGTCAGCCATCAGCCCGAGAAGGCCCACGCCTCCGCCCCCTAAGTTTTTGCTGATCGCTGAAAGCTGAGAGCTGACCGCCCCCCGAGCCGTCTCCCCCCGCGAGGCGGCTCGTCACTTCAACGGAGCCTTCCCTATGGACCTGTTTTTCCAGACCCTCCTCAACGGCCTGCTGCAAAGCGGCATCTACGCGCTCGTCGCGTCGGGGCTGGCGCTGGCGGTCGGCGTGGTCGGGATCGTGAACTTCGCGCACGGCGAGTTCCTGATGATCGGCGCTTTCCTCGCCTGGGGCCTGAGCACCTACCTGGGTGTCGATCCCCTGCTCTCGCTGCCGCTGGCCGCCGCCTCGGTCTTCGCGGTCGGGGCGCTGACCTACCGGGTGAGCATCCGGCACGTGCTGCTGGCCCCCGAACTCAACCAGATGCTTCTGACCTTCGGGCTGGGCATCTTGCTACAAAACCTCGCGCTGATGCTACTGGGCGGCAACACGCGCACGGTCACCACGACGTACCAGGGCAGTTCGATCAGCCTCGGGGAACTCAGCGTCGGCGGGCCCAAGCTCATCGCGTTCGGGTTCGCGGTGGCGATCCTGGCCGGGCTGTACGCGGTGCTGTACCGCACGACCCTGGGGCGGCAGATGCGGGCGGTGGCGCAGAATCGCCGGGGCTCGCAGCTCATCGGGATCAACGTGGACCGGGTGTATCTCATCGCCTTCGGGGTGTCGTGCGGGCTGGCGGCGGTGGCGGGCGTCCTCGTCGCCGTGCTGCTCTTCGCCTCGCCGACGGTGGGGCTGGTGTTCGCCCTCAAGGCCTTTGCGATTATCGTCATGGCGGGGCTGGGCAACCTGACGGGCGTGCTGTGGGCTTCGGTGGTCCTCGGCGTGTCCGAGGCGCTGGTGCAGACCTACGTGCCGGGCGGCGGCGGGTGGAGCGACGCGGTGTTCTTCCTGCTGATCTTCGCCACGCTGGTCTTCCGCTCGTTCCGGGGGGCCAGGTGAGCCGCGTGATCGAGGCCACCCGGACGGTCAGCCGCCGACCCGACTTCACCGGGCGGGCGTTCGTGCCGCTGGCCCTCTTCTTTCTGCTCGCGCTCGCCTTCCCCTTCCTGCCGCTGGGGGCGCGGGCGGAGTACCTGCTTCAGATCGCCTTTTTTACCGTCGTGGCGGGCGTCCTGGCGCTGTCGTGGGACATCCTGGCACGCAGCGGTCAGGTCAGCCTCGCGCACGCCGCCTTCTACGGGCTGGGGGCGTACGGCTTCGCGCTGCTGAGCAAGGCCGTGCCCTGGTTCCTGGCGATGCCCCTCGCGGCCCTGATCGCCGGGCTGGTCAGCTTGATCCTGGGCGCGGTGACGATGCGCCTGAGCGGGATGTACTTCGCCATCGCCACGCTCGCCTTCACGGAGGTCGTGCGGACGGTCATCCAGAACCTGCCCGAGTCGGTGGCGGGCGGCGCGAACGGGCTGCTCGTCCCGGCGCTGCTGGGTGGGAATGCGCGGGCGCAGTACTTCCTGGCCCTCGCCGTCCTGCTCCTTACCGCCCTGGTGAGCCTCGCGGTGCGCTTCACCCGGCTGCACCACGCCTTCGCCGCGATCCGGCAGGGGGAGGAGACGGCGCGGGTCCTTGGCGTCAGCATCGTGCGGTACAAGCTGCTCGCCTTTTTCATCTCCTCGTTCCTGGCGGCGCTGGGCGGGGTGCTCTTCGCCGGGAAGACCTTTTTCATCAACCCCCTGGAGACCTTCAGCCTCGCCAACTCCATCGCGCCGCTCACGACGAGCATCTTCGGCGGGCTCTACACCACCCTCGGGCCGATCCTGGGGGCGACGGTGCTGCGGGTGGCCGAGGAAATCCTGCACAACTACATCAAGAATGGCTACCTCGTCGTGTACGGGCTGGTGCTGATGCTCTCGATCCTGTGGCTGCCGCGCGGGTTGATGGGGCTGTTCAGGAAGGGGAAGCGGGGGGGGGAGTTGTGACAGCGGTCAGCTTTCAGCCGTCAGCGGTCAGCCAGAAGGAAGTCGTGTTGCGGGCCGAGGGGCTGAGCAAGCGGTTCGGGGGCCTTCTGGCCGTGCAGAACGTCAGCTTCAGCCAGTACGTGGGCGAGATTTTGGCGGTGATCGGGCCGAACGGGGCGGGCAAGACGACGCTGCTCAACCTGCTCTCGGGCGTGTACCGGCCCTCCTCGGGGCGGCTGCACCTGCTCGGGCGGGACGTGACGCAGGAGAGCATGGAGGCGCGCTGCCACGCGGGGCTGGGCCGCGCCTTCCAGATCGTGCGGCCCTTTCCCGAGATGACGGTCCACGAGAACGTGACGGTCGGGGCGCTGTTCGGCAAGCGGGGGACGACGCTGCCGGGGGCGCGCGAGCGGGCTTACGACCTGCTGGAACGCACCGGGCTCGCCGCGCACGCGGACAAGGCGGCGCACGAACTCACCCTACTTCAGGACAAGCGGCTGGAGGTGGCCCGCGCCCTCGCCACCCAGCCCCGCGTCCTGCTGCTCGACGAGGTGATGGCCGGACTCCGCCCCGCCGAGGCGCAGGAGGCCGTCGCCCTCG
This sequence comes from Deinococcus aestuarii, assembly GCF_018863415.1. NCBI lineage: Bacteria > Thermotogati > Deinococcota > Deinococci > Deinococcales > Deinococcaceae > Deinococcus > Deinococcus aestuarii. The sequence continues at coordinate 525,508 of NZ_JAHKSN010000001.1, forward strand.
TTCGGAGCGTGCGCGACAGCGGGGTCAGCGTCCTCTTCATCGAACACATCATGCCCGTGGTGCGCGACCTCGCCGACCGGGTGGTCGTGATGGACCAGGGGCAGGTGCTGGCGGAGGGCACCTACCGCGAGGTGACGGCGAATCCGCAGGTGGTCGCCGCCTACCTGGGCACCGAGGAGGGACTGCACGCATGACGGCGACCCAGGCGAATTCGACAACTCCGCGGACCCAGGGCCAGGAACTCGTCATCGAGAACCTGACGGCCGGGTACGGCAAGGTGCAGGTGCTGTGGGGGGTGAGCCTGCGGGTCGAACCCGGCGAGTTCGTCGCCGTGATCGGGGCGAACGGGGCAGGCAAGACGACCACCCTGCGCGCGGTGAGCGGGGTGGTGAGGCCCACGGGCGGGCGCATCCTCCTCGGCGGGCAGGACATCACCCGCGCCACGCCGAGCGGCATCGTCGGTCTGGGGCTGGGGCACGTGCCCGAGGGCCGCGAACTCTTCCCGCTGATGACCGTGCGCGAGAACCTCGAACTCGGGGCGGCGATGCGTGCCGAGGCGCGGGCCGCACAGCCGCAGACGCTGGAGCACGTCTACACCCTCTTTCCCCGGTTGCGCGAACGGCAGGGGCAACTGGCGGGCACCCTATCTGGCGGCGAGCAGCAGATGGTCGCGGTGGGCCGCGCGCTGATGGCCCGCCCGAGCGTCCTGGTGGTGGACGAGCCCTCCCTGGGTCTCTCGCCGCTGATGACCCAGACGGTCTTCGAGGCGCTGAAGGCCGTCAACCAGGAGGGCGTGAGCGTCCTACTCGTCGAACAGAACGTCGGCCTGAGCCTCAAGCTCGCTGGCCGCGCCTATGTGCTTGAAAACGGGCAGGTGGTGAACACGGGAACGGGGGCGGCGCTGCTGGCGGACCCGAAGGTGCGGGAGGCGTACCTGGCGCTGTGAGAGACCTGTCAAGCCCCGGGGGCTGTCGGGCGAGTTCGGAATGAGCGGCCGTGGGAGAGGGCGTGGGACATGACACCCGCGCCCTTCTCCTGTCCTTCAGCACACGACCTCGAAGGAGGGGGCTCGCCGTATTCCCACTCATTTCGGCCAGAGTCGTCAAGGGATACCAGCGAGCCTCACTGACCCCCATAGTGTGAAGAACTTAACGAAGCAATTTGCTGTAGAGTCAACAAGACCAGCCGGGACGGGAAGCCGAACACACCTCATGACAGGGGTGAGGGGGAGGTCGTCGGCTATTTGATTGCTCGGCCTGGTCGGAAGTCTGACCAGTCGGCGGCAGCGGAAGGGAAACCTATGATTGTGATTTTGGGGGCAGGACCGGCAGGTCTGAGTGCGGCGTATCATCTGGAGCGCGAGTATGTCGTGCTGGAGAAAAATGAGACACCCGGCGGGCTGTGCCGTTCGTTCGAGCTGGGGGGCCTGACCTTCGATTTGGGGGGGCACGCTTTTTTTACGAGGCACGAGCCTGTGCGCGAATTACTGTGGAACCTGCTGGATGGGGCCGTTTACACCCAGCCACGCTCCGCCTGGGTGCACTCGCACGGCGCGGTCGTCCCCTATCCGTTTCAGGCCAACCTGCACGGCCTCCCGCACGAGATCGTGCACGACTGCCTGCTGGGTCTGCATGAGGCGGCGCGGCAGGGCGAGCCGGGCGAGGCGACCAACCTGCTGAGCTGGATCGGGGCGACCTTCGGGTCAGGCATCGCGCGGCACTTCATGGTGCCTTACAACGAGAAGGTCTGGGCCCATCCCCTCGACGACATCTACCCGGAGTGGACGGGACAACGGATCGTCCGCCCGGACTTTGCCGAAGTGCTCGACGGGGCCCTGCGGCGCCGGGACTTCACGTCCTTCGACAACGCCCAGGTCAGCTACCCGTTGCGGGGCGGCTTCGAGGGCTTCTTTACGCCCCTGGTCGAGGCCGTCAGGCCCAACCTCCGTCACGAGGCGGCGCTGGAACTCGACCTGGAGGCACGCCGCGTGCACACCGACCAGGGCCGGACATACGAGTACGAGGGGCTCGTCTCCACCATCCCGCTCACGGCACTTGTGAGATCGACGCGGCAGGTTCCACCCAAGGTCCAAGAGGCGGCGGATCGGCTGCGGCACAACTCGCTGCACCTGGTGAATCTGGTATTCGGCCGTCCTGCCATGACCGAGATGCAGCGGCTGTACTCCGCCGACCCCCGCGACCCTTTCCACAAGCTCGTGTTCAACGCCAATTCCACCCCCCGGCCTGGCGGGGCCCCGGGCTTTTCCGTCCAGGCGGAAGTGTCGTTTTCGGCCCACAAGCCGGTGGACCGTGAGGGCCTGTTTGAGCGGGTGCTGGACTCGTTGACCCGCATGAACGTGATCGGCGCCGGAGAGCGGCCGACCGCCAGCTCGGTGGTCACCCTCCCCCTGGCGTACCCGGTGTACGACCACGCCTGGGCAGACGCGCGCCGGACCATCCTTGACCACTACGCCGCCCACGACGTGCATTGCGTAGGCCGTTTCGGTGAATGGCTCTACATCAACTCCGACGGTGCGGTGCACCGGGCGATGAACGTGGCGCGGCGGCTCTCGGAGAACCCGGTATCCACGGGTTTCCAGGCCTAGCCGGACAAGGCGTACGCAACCGTGTCGCTCTCGGGAGAAGGAACGTAGGGGGAAGGTCTCGGTCTTCCAGTAAAGCCGAACTTCCGCGACTCACCCCCTGAGCCCCGCCAGAAGGTCAGCCCTTCCTCCTCCAGGGTTGTGCCACGAAGTGACCCCCTGCCCCTCGCCCTGCTCGCACTTGCCGCCTGTGCTCCGAGGCAGACGGCCCATACCCTGCGCGCTGATGGCCCGCCCGAGCGTCCTGGTGGTGGACGAGCCCTCCCTGGGTCTCTCGCCGCTGATGACCCAGACGGTCTTCGAAGCGCTGAAGGCCGTCAACCAGGAGGGCGTGAGCGTCCTGCTCGTCGAACAGAACGTCGGCCTGAGTCTCAAGCTCGCTGGCCGCGCCTATGTCCTTGAAAACGGGCAGGTGGTGAATACGGGAACGGGGGCGGCGCTGCTGGCGGACCCGAAGGTGCGGGAGGCGTACCTGGCGCTGTAGAGCGAGGGGCAGAGGGCGAAGGGCGTGGGACGTGGCACTCCCGCGCCCTTGGCCGTAGGAGGGGTCTCCTCCGTGCAGTCGGAGGGCGCCGGGGAAGGGTAACCTCTGCGAGAAGACCCGGAAACCGTCAGGCCGACTTCCCTCCTCCCGACCAAGGTGGTGCCATGAAACGACTCCTGCTCCTCGCCCTGCTCGCGCTCGCGGCCTGCGCCCCGAGGCAGACGGCCCACACCCCGCGCCCGGACGCCGTGCCCTTTACCCGCTACGTGGCGGTGGGTGACAGCATCACCGCCGGGTTCCAGTCGGGCGGGCTGACGGCGGCGTCGCAGCGGGCGGCCTACCCCCGGCTGCTGGGCGAGCGGGCGGGACTGAACGTCCCCATGCCCGAGGTGCGGGACCCGGGCTGTCCCCCCCCGGTGGGCGTGACGGGGCAGAGGAACTGCGCGTTGCGCCAGCCCGGCGTCGTGTCCCCGGTGGTGGCCGTGCCCGGCGCGAAGGTGGGTGACGTTCTGCGCAGCACCGACACGCGGGTGACCGACCCCGACCCGCAACTCTACGACGCCGACCTCTACCGGGCCATCCTGGGCCCCGGCACCACCCAGCTCGAAGCGGCGCTGGCCCGCCGTCCCCTCTTCGTCACCGTGTGGATCGGCAACAACGACGTGCTCCTGCCCACCCTGCGCGGACGGCCCGACCAGTCCACGCCACTGGAGAGCTTCCGCGCCGACTACACGGCGTTGGTGAACCGGCTGCTGGCGGGGGGCGCCCGTTACCTCGTCTTGATGACGGTACCGGACGTGACGCGGGTGCCCGCACTGATCTCGGTGCAGCGGCTTCGACTCGCCGGGCTGGTGGACGACAGTTGCCGGGGGCAGGACGTGTCCTTCGGCAGCGTCATCGTGGCGCGGGCCAGCCGGGAAAACCCCCTCTCCTGCACTTCCCCCGAGGCGCTGACCGGCGCCGAGTACGCGCAGTCGCAACGCATTGTGGAGGGCTACAACGCCGCCATCCGCGAGATCGCCGCCGCCCGCAGGGTCCCCGTCTTCGACGTGACGCGGGTGCTCGACACGCTGCCGAAACCTCCCCTGATCCCCACCGCGTCCTCCCCCTTCGGGCGGTCGTTCAGCCTCGACGGCGTGCATCCAAGCAGCTTCGCGCACGAGCGTTTTGCCCGGGAACTGGCTGTGTTCATGAATGGGCAGTTCGGGACGGATTTGGACACGCGGCGTTGAGGCCCGACCTCGTTTTTGACGGTAGGGCGCCGAAGGAGGGAACCCGCCGTCATTCCATACCGGGTTCCCAGGCGTCCTCGACGGTGGAGATGACAGGCGAGAGAAAAGGATCAGGGTGATCTATGAGTCGTCCTCGTGCCATCACCTTGATGGTGAAATCATCGTTGCCTCGTTCCGAGTCGCGCCAGTCCATCACGCCATAGGAGCCGGGCGCCTCTGACGCCACGGAGACGAGCAGGTCATCTAACTCTGGACCGTAGGACCCCCTGCGGTTGAGGTTGCCGTGGACGAACAGAAAGTACGTCCCGTTCATGGGCCGGACTTCTGCGGAGGCGGAGGACTCCCAGCCCAATCTCCGGATACGTTCCCGGAGGCGCGCCACGATGCCCCACATCTTTTGATCGTCTATCTCAGAGGTTGAATCCCGAAGCGCGAACCATCCGTGAAATTCGAACACCCCTACCCCCCCGTCAGGAACCGCGCCGTCTCCCGGTACAGCATCTCCACCGCCTCCAGCGAGTCGAAGGTGTGATTGGCGCCGGGGATAGCCACCGCATCGCAGCCGAGGGCCTGGGCATAGCGGACCCCGAAGGCGGGGGGGCACACCTGGTCGGCGTCGCCGTGGAAGACGCGGGCCACGCCGCCCCAGCGGGTAGCCGCCTCCAGGGGACGCAGGCGCGGCATCTCCAGCAGAAACTCGCGCCCGACGGGCCAGCCGCCGTAGTCGAGGATCACGGGCGGGGCGTAGCCGCCGCGCAGGAGGGGCAGCCACAGCTCGGGCAGGGCGGGGGCCCACAGGGCGAGGCGGTGGGGCCGCACCCGCTCGGCGGCGAGGGCCGCGACGAGACCGCCCATCGAGAAGCCCAGCAGCATCACCCGCTCGGGGTCGAGCAGGGGCAGGCCGCGCACGTAGTCGAAGGCCGCCTCCACGTCCTCGACCTCGCGGGCAACGGTCATCTCGTTGAATTCGCCCTCGGACTCTCCGCTGCCCCGGAAGTCGAAGCGCAGGGACGCCACGCCCCGGGCCGCGAGAAAGCGCGAGAGCAGGGGCAGCAGGCGGTGGTCGCCGCCCCGGTTGCCGGTGAAGCCGTGCAGGATGACGGCGGCAGGCCACCCCGGCGCGGGCCGCTCGCCTTCGGGGACGTGGACCATGCCGTAGACGCGCTGGGCGCCCACCTTGAACTGCGCGAACTGTTCCATGCGGGGATGATGGCAGAGGGCCGGGGGGAAGTGGCGCGCGTGAGAGGACGGGCACGAGAGGCCTAACCTCCGCTCAAAGTACGCCTGTTCCCTCCCGCCTACACTGCCCGGAAAGGAGGCGACATGACCGAGCCGCAGCACGTGACCGACCCGCAGGAGGCCGCCCAACTGCTCGCCGAGAAGATCAGGGGGGTGCGCTTCGCCACGTTCACGACCGTCTCGCAGGACGGCAGCCTGCACGGGCGCCCGATGGCGACCCAGGAGGCCGAGTTCGACGGTGACCTGTGGTTTTTCACCTACCGCGACAGCCACAAGGTCACCGACATTCAGGCCAACCGGCAGGTCCACCTGGGCTACAACAACCCCGACAAGAACCTGTGGGTCGATGTGTCGGGCACCGCCGAGCAGGTGGACGACCGGGAAAAGATGCGCGATCTGTGGAAGCCGCCCCTCAAGGCCTTTTTCCCCGATGGCGTGGACGACCCCAACCTGACCCTGATCAAGGTCACGCCGCAGCGGGCCGAATACTGGGACGGCCCGGCCAGCGGCATCGGCAAGGTCGTGGCGTTCGCCCGGACGCTCGCCAGCGGCGGCAAGACGCCCCCCGGCAAGGACGTGAAGCTCGACTTGGAGGGAAACGGCTAAGGGTCGAGGAGCCAGAAAGTCGAGGGGTCCAGGAAGATGATTTGCCTGGACCCCTCGACCTCTAGCGCGTTTGACAAAAGAACAGTTGTCAGCCTGAGCGAGGCGAAGGGTCCATTCCCGGGAAGACGGGATGCCTCGCTTCGCTCAGCATGACACCCGGTGGTGTGTCAAATGCTCTAGCAGCGCCCTCAGGGCGTCAGCCGGTGCCGGTCGCGCGGGAAGGCGCGGGCATAGCGCACGTTGGCGATGCCCAGCAGCTTCGCCGTCAGCCGCTCGGCCCCGATGGCAAAGCCGCCGTGGGGGGGCATCCCGTATTTGAAGACCTCGGTGTAGCCCGTCAGAGATTCGGGGTTGAGTTTATAGGACGCGATGGAGTCCATCAGCATCGCGTGGTCGTGGATGCGCTGCCCGCCCGAGGTGATCTCGATGCCGCGGAAGAGCAGGTCGAAGCCGCGTGTGATCTCCGGGTTGACCGTGCCGTCCGCGTTCAACTCGGGGTGGGCGTAGAAGGGCCGGGCGGCGCGCGGGTACTTCGTCACGAACACGAAGTCGGTGCCCTCTTCCTCCGCGTAGTGCTGGCTCAGCAGGCGCTCGGCCTCCGGGTCGAGGTCCTTGCCGCCGACCGGGTGGCCGTACTTTTCGGTGACGAGCTTGCGCGCGTCCATCAGGGTGATGCGGGGAATGCGGGCGGGCACGTCGGGAATGGTCGCGCCGAGAAGCTGGAACTCAGCCTGGGCGCGTTCCCTCAGCCGGGTCATGATCGCCCCGAGGAGGCGGGTTTCGAGGTCCATCACGTCCTCCTCGGACTCGATGAAGCCCATCTCCACATCCAGGCTGAGGTACTCGTTGAGGTGGCGGCTCGTCGCGTGCTCCTCGGCGCGGTAGACGGGCGCGACCTCGAAGACGCGCTCGAAGACGCCCACCATGATCTGCTTGTAGAGCTGCGGGCTCTGGGCGAGGTACGCCGGGTGCCCGAAGTAGTCGATGGGAAAGAGGTTCGCCCCGCCCTCCGCCCCCGCCGAGACGATCTTGGGCGTGCTGATCTCGGTGAAGCCCTCCGCGGTCAGGTGGTCGCGGAAGGCCGCCACGAGTTCGGCCTGAACCTTGAGGGCCGCGCGCTCCTTGAGCCCCCGCACGGTGACGACCCGGTAGTCGAGCATCGTCTCCGGGTTGACGTTCCACTCCATCTTGGGAATCTCGACGGGCGGGGGCTCGACCGCGGCGGTCAGGACGCGCAGGCTCTCGACCTGGACCTCGAAGCCGCCGGGGGCCTTGGGGTGGGCCTTCACCTTGCCCACGACCTCGATGCTGCTCTCGGGGAGGGGCAGGCTCAGGCCGCTGCCGACGCACTGGGCCACGCCGCTCCGGTCGCGCAGGACCAGAAACTGCACGCCCCCCAGGTCGCGGCGGGCGTGCAGGAAGCCTTGCAGCCGGACGGTCTGGCCCTCATGCCCGGGCAGCTCGCGGGTGAGGGTGCGCTGGAGGTGGACGGCAGGTTCGGTGGTCACGGTCGGGCTCCTTTGGACGGGATGGATCGGGCGGCGCTTCAACAAGCTGTGCTTCAAAAAAAGGCCCCGACTCCGTGGGGAAGTCGGGGGCGCGGCGCGGCGGCGAGGGCGTCCCCTAGCGGGGATCGTCCTTCACGTTGTTCGCCAGCACAGCGTTCGCGTGGGCCGCGGTCATGCCGGCAAGTGTAGCGGGGGCACCGTCGACAGGTCAACGCGGGCGGCTAGGCAGGGCCGGGGGGTCTGGGCTCCCCCGGCCCTCAACCCGCACCGACGCTCTTCACGGTGTAGCGCACGTGCCGCTCCCCGACCTCCACCTCGAAGGCCTCGCCGACCTGCCGTCCCAGCAGGGCCTTGCCGACCGGGCTGTCCTCGCTGACCTGGGTCACGCCTTCCGTGAGGGCCGTCACCTCGACCGCGCTCACGAGCTGGACCTGCATCTCCCGGCCCTGGTCCTCGTCGCGCAACACGGCGACCGAGCCGATACCGACCTTGCCCTCCTCTCCGGGAAGCGTCTCGACGATCACCGCGCGCGCGAGCACGTCTTCGAGCTCGAAGATGCGGGCGTCCATGCTGGGGAGATCGATCTGGGACGCCTCCAGGTTGCGGTCCTCGATGTCGCCGGTGTCGTCACGCAGGGCCGCGATGGTCTCGGTGGCGGCCTCTCGGCGCTCGCGTTCCTTTTGCAACGTCTCTTCCAGGCGCCGGTACCCCTCCGCCGTCATGGGAATCTGTTCTGCCATATGTCCCTCCTGTGGGTGGCCCTCCCCGTGGCCGGGAAGAGAGACGGAGCGCGGCCCCTGCCGGATTGCACCCGGAGCGGGGGCGCCGCCGACCGCCACTGCCGGTCCAATCTGACCCGCCGCAGGGACAACCCCAGGGAAGAAATTGACCAAGGTCGCTTTACAAAGCGGGGCGGCAAGGCCACCCCTCCCCGAGACCGGGCGTGGGCCAACGAACGTTGCAGGAGTCCTCATCGGCGGGGACTTGGCCGTCCGCTCTAATTCGTGGCGACACGGCCCCGGCACCGGGCGCCTTTTCGAGGAGGAAGCTCATGACCGACCCCACCGACCGCGACCCCACCACCGACATCGACCCCGAGCTGAATGCCCGGCTGGACGACGACGCCACCGTGACCGGCGAGGACCTCGACCGGGACGACCGCGAGCCGACCGACGCCGAGCTGCGCCCGGTGGGCGGCGCCAGCGTGACGGGCGCGGAGACGATGGACTTCTCGCTGCCGGAGGACGACGACCCGGCGAACCAGGACACCCAGTCGAACGCCGAGCTGATCCGGGACGTGACCGAGACCGAGGAGGACTTTCCGCGCTCGGGCGACGTCACGGGCGGCAAGCGCGACAGCGGCGGCGACGACGCGCTCGCGGGGGCGGGGGTCGCCTACGACGACGGCATCGACCCTGCCCTGCGCAGCGAGATGCTCGACAACGCGGTGGCCTACGGGGTCGATTTCGCTCCCGGCAACGTCAACGACGAGCCCAGCTTCGACGACGGCACGCCCGCGAGCTTTTCCGACTTCAGCGTGATCACCGCCGACAACGCGGAGGGCACCACCCGCCTCGCCGACCCCAGCCAGGACGCGGGCGGCGAGACCAAGGGCCCCCGCGTGGGCGGCTCGGGCGGCATCGACGGCGGCCCTCCCCGCACCCGGCCCCTGCCCGGCACGGACGAGGACCAGTAACACGCCGACAGGTAGGGGGGACGGGACCTCCCTCGTCCCCTTTCCGTGCTCACCCTTACCGACCGTCCAGACGGTATGCTGGCATCATGACCCGGACCCGCAATCCCGAACTGACCCGCGCGGCGCTGCTGGAGGCAGCGGGAAGGGTGCTCCAGACGCAGGGGGCGGCGCTCTCCCTGGACGCGGTGGCGCGCGAGGCGGGGGTGAGCAAGGGGGGGCTCTTGCATCACTACCCCGGCCGGGAGGCCCTGCTGTCGGCGCTGGCGCTGGAACTGACCGAGCGGTTCCGGGCCCGCGTCGAGGCGGCGCGGGCGCGTGAGGTCGCCCTCTCAGGGAAGAGGCCGGGGGCGTGGCTGCGCGCGTACATCGAGGTGAGCCTCACGCCCGCCGCCGGGGAGGACGCATTGATCGCCGCGCTCGCGCCGCTGGCCGGACACCCGGAGCTGATCAAGCGGCTGCGGGAGGCCCAGGCCTTCGTACTGACCGGGGCGGAGGCGGACGGCCTGCCCCCGGCGCGCGCCCACGCGGTTCGCCTCGCCTGCGACGCGCTGTGCCTGGGGCCGCTGACGGGGCTGCCGGACCTGGACACGGGGCGGCGGGCGGCGCTGCGAGAGGAGTTGCTGGCATGGACGCGGACGTGAGCACGGCGCCCTCCCCCGCCCCGTCCGGACACCTCGACCCCGGCCCCGGCTGGCAGCGGCGGTTCTGGGCAATCTTCACCGGGCAGGCCCTCAGCCTGACGGGCTCGGCGATGACCCAGTTCGTGCTGCTGTGGTGGATCACCGACACGACGGGTAGCGTGGGAGCGCTGGCGACGGCCGGGATGGCGGCGCTGCTCCCGCAGGCGCTCCTGGGGCCGCTGGGGGGCACCTTCGCCGACCGCTCCAGCCGCCGCCTCCTGATGATCGCGGCGGACACGGTGAGTGCGCTGTGCATGCTCGTGTTGATCGCCCTTTTCGCCACGGGGCGGGTCGAGCTGTGGCACGTCTACACGATGATGTTCGTGCGCTCGTCGATGCAGGCCTTCCAGGGCCCGGCGGCGGCGGCGAGCACGGCGATGCTCGTTCCGGCGAATTTCCTGCCCCGGGCGGCGGGCCTGAACCAGACCCTGATGGGGGTCATGACGGTGGCCGCCGCGCCGCTCGGCGCCCTCGCCATCAGTGTGCTGCCGCTGGGCGCGGCGCTGGGGATCGACGTGGCGACGGCTTTGATCGGCATCCTCCCCCTGCTGGTCTTCCGGGTGCCGCAGCGGCGCCTCCCGCGCGGGGAACGGGCGGGCGTCTGGGCCGAGTTCCGGGAAGGCGTGCGGCTGGTGTGGCGTCACCCCGGGCTGCGGCAGCTCTACGGGGTGATGGCGGCCGTCGTGCTGGTGATCATGCCGACCTTCACGCTGACCCCGCTGCTCGTCAAGGAACACTTCGGGGGCGGCGCGGGGCAGGTCGCCCTGATGGAGGGCCTCTCGGGCGTCGGGATGATCGCGGGCGGGCTCGCCGTGACCCTGCTCGCTCCCCGGCGGCGGGTGGCGACCGTTCTGGTGGCCTTCGCGCTGTCGTGCCTCGCGGTGGCCCTCACCGCCCTGGCGCCGGGGAATGCCTTCTGGCTCGCGGTCGTGTGGTGGGTGGTGAGCGGCGTGACCTTCAGCTACGGCAACGCGCCCATGACCACCGTCCTCCAGACCGTGATCCCGAACCAGCTCCAGGGCCGCGCGCTGTCGCTGCTCTCCACCGTCATGGGGCTGGCCGGGCCGGTCGGGCTGGCGCTGGCGGGCCCGCTGGGGGAGTGGCTCGGCGTGCGCGGGCTGTTCGTGGCCGCTGGGGTGCTCTCGGCGCTGGCGAGCCTGGCGGGCTTCCTCTCCCCCGCCCTGCTGCGGCTGGAGGGGACGGCGGCGGACGCGACCCGGGACGGGTCCCCGGTCCTGCCCCCGCCCGTTCGTCAGACCGGGGGGCGCGGGGGAGGCTGAGGGCGGAGATCACACCCAAACGCAGCGGCGGCCCCCTGGGTCGCAGAGGTGCCGCCGCCGGGTCTGGGGCTTACTTCAACATGGACTTGCCGTCGAGGCTCGACGGGAGGGCCTGAAGGCTCTGGGCCGCGACCGCATCGGCGGCGGCCTTCACCTCGGCGAGGAGCTCGGGGGTCACCACGGCGTCGATCCGGCCTCCCACGTTCGCGTCGGAATTGATCTGCACGAAGGCGACCCGGGCGGCCTGCGTGCCCGCCTTCCCGGCGCCGGAAAGCACGGCACGCCCCTGCGCGTTGGTCGAGACCTTGCCGTCGGTGTCGATCATCTCCACCCGGTTGGCCTCGCTGGCAGGGTCACCCAGGAGGGCCACCAGTTGGGGCCCGGAGCTGGCGACCTGCGAATAGATCAGGCCGAAATCGAAGGCATTGACGTTGATGCTGGTGCAACCCGCGTCTGCACAGGGGGCGTTCTGACCCGCCCCGCCGTTCTTGGCCGCCGCTGCCGACTGCCCGCGCTCGGAGATGACCAACACCCCCGACGTGTAGGAGCCGTCGGGCAGCTTGGCTGTCCAAACCCAGTCACCGCGGTACGGGGTGCGCGTGTCGGTCGACTCCGTGGCCGAGGCGTCGGGGTTATAGGGGTAGGTGGTGCTCCCGCCGCCACCACCCACTTTATTTCCACCGCAAGCCACGAGACCGAGGATCAGGGCACCTGCGACAAGCATTTGTTTCACGTTGTTTCCTCCTGGGTTGGGATGGCCCAGAGTAAGCCCGACCGGCCATGATCAACGGATGTTCACGGCGGCCCGGCCCGGCCTCACCTCTGGGTAGGCACCACCGTCGGCAGACGAAGGAGCGACTGGGGGCTGACCTGTTGGACGGTGACCGCCGCCGCTGCCTCGCGGGCCTGCGCGAAGGCGGCGGTCCGGGGCACACCGAAAATGTCGTCGCCCGGCGTACTGTCCATCTGCACGAAGGCTGCCCTGACCGTCTGCCCGGGCTGCCCGGTGACCTCCACCCACGTCCCCGGCCCGGCGATCACAGGGTTGTTCTGGGCGTTCAAGCTCACCTTGGAGTCGCTATCGATGATGGCGAGCCGATTCGTCGGCGGCTTGGTGGTGCTGTTCTGATCGACGTACACGGCGCCGAGCTGGGCCGTGCCGTTCCCGGTGTAGGTGTTGATGACCCCGTAGCTCGCGTCGTACTGAACGGCACAGATGTCGTCGCGGCAGAGGTACCCCAGGCCGACTCCGCCGTTTTTGGCCCGGTCCGTCGGTGCTCCGCGGTCCTTGATGCTGACGACTCCCAGGCGCTCGGAGCCGTCGGGCAGCTTCGCCACCCAGGCCCAGTCGCCCAGGTAGGGCACGCGCGTATCGGTGGACTCCTCCGCACTCGGGGCGGGGTTGTAGGGGTAGGTGCCGGTGCCGCTGGGCGGGGGATCAACCTTGGTCTGACTCGGCCCGCAGGCCACCAATCCAAGTCCAAGGACCAGAACACCGGCAAGAGTAGCTTGTTTCAACATCGTTCCTCCTTTGTTGGAATGACTTAGGCTACCGACCGCGCGTCGTGAGCAGCCGTTGATCATGGGCTCACGCTGCTCAAAAAATCTTCATCCTCTACAATTCTGCCGCCCCATGAGGGCCCTCCAACCTCCGGTGGGCAGGCAGTGGGGCAGGCCCAGGCGCGCCGAGGCGGATGGGGCCCGACTGCCGGGTGCGCAGGGCTCTATCCTCGGCTCATGAGTGGCCCTCTGTCCGCCGAACTCCACGTCGCCACCCGTCTCGCCCTGGAGGCCGGGGAGCTGCTGCGCGCGCACCTGCGCCGGGGGCTCACCGTTGAGCACAAGACGGGTGCCGACGACCCGGTGACCGCCGCCGACCGCGAGGCTTCGGAGTTGATCCTGCGCGGCCTGCGCGCCGCCTTTGCGGAAGACGGCCTGCTCAGTGAGGAGGCCGCCGACAGCCCCGCGCGGCTCGGCCTGGGGCGCGTGTGGATCGTGGACCCCATCGACGGCACCAAAGAGTTCACGACGGGCAGCCCCGACTTCGCCGTCAGCATCGGCCTCGCGGTGGAGGGGGAGCCTGTGCTCGGCGTGGTGTACGCGCCCGCCACCGACGAACTCTTCGCGGGGGTCGTGGGCGGCGGCGTGACGAACAACGGCCAGGCCGCGGGCTTCAGCAGCCGGAGCGACTACGTGGTGAGCGTGTCGGACACCGAGTTCCGGCGCGAGCTGCACCGCCACGACCTGCCCGGGATGGCGCCGAGCGGCTCCATCGCCCTGAAACTCGCGCGGATCGCGGCGGGCGAGGCGGACGTGACCTTTACGATGAGCCCGCGCTCGGAGTGGGACATCGCGGCCGGACACGCCCTCGTGCGCGCGTCGGGCGGCGACGTGCGGCGGCGCGACGGGCGGCCCATCCGGTACAACCTCGCCCGGCCCCACGTCGAGCAGGGGCTCCTGGGAGGACGACCCGACGCGCTCGACTGGCTGGAGGGCGAACTCGCCGCGCGGAAGCTCCCCACCGCCCACCTCGGCCTGACCGACGGGGACCCCGCCTGGAGTGTGCTCACGGCGGGGGACCGGACCGCCCTCGCCGGACATCCCGGCGTTTTCGTGCGGCACGCGGGGGGGCGTCCGCTCGCGCTGCTCGTCGTGGGGGAGGGGGGCGCGGTCGAGCGGGCCGAGGGGGACGCCTTTCACCTCGAGCGGCTGACCCGGGACGTGACGCGGGCGCTGGGGACCCTCGGGACGGCTCCGGTGGGAACGGGGAGGGTAGACTGACGCGCATGGGGGCGGAGGACACGGGCATCGGGTGGGGCCGCGTCACCCTCAAACCGGTGCCCGAGTTCAGCCCCGCCGAGTGGAGCACCCTCTACCGCTTCTTCCGCGACCGCGAACTCGCCGACTGGAACGACGCGAGGCCCATCCGGCTCCCCGAGTGGCTCTTTCGCCGGGTCATGCTGGAGGAGGAGGCCACGGGCGAGCGCGCGGGCTTCGGCGTCCTGGGTGAACGTGGCGAATTGATCGGCAGCGCGGAATTGTACGACCTGCGCCCCCCGCCGCCCACCCCCCCGACCCTCGCCACCCTGGGGGTGATGATCGGCGTGCGGGCGCTGTGGGGCCAGGGCTACGGGCGCGAGGCGGTCATGGCGCTTCTCGCCTGGGCCTTTGCCGGGGATCAGGACGTGGGGCAGCAGGGGCGGGCGAGACCCGTGCCGCTCGCGCGCGTGCGCCTGACCACCTTCGGCCACAACCGCCGCGCCCAGCGGGCCTTTGTGGCGTGTGGCTTCCGCGAGGTGGGGCGCACGTCCACGCCGACCCGCACCGACGTTCACATGGAGATCACGAGAGGAGAGTGGCTGGATGCGCGTGCTGGTGCCTGACCGACCCGAGTTCCGCGAGGTGCGGGTGGAGAACACGGAACTGAGCTTCTACTCCCGCGAGCAGGCTCCGCCCGAGAACGCCGAGGGGCTGGTGCTGTGGTTCGCCTCCCCCGAGCTGCGCCGCGAGTTGCTGGGTCGGCCCGGGTTGCGCTGGGTCCTGACCCTCACGGCGGGCATCGAGCATGTGGCGGGTGATCTGCCGCCGGGGGTTACCCTCTACAACGCCCACCGCCTGCACGACCGCGCCGTCGCCGTCCACACCGCCGCCGGAATGCTGGCCGCCGCCCGGGCCCTGCACCGCTTCCGTGACGCGGGGCGGGAGGGGCGCTGGGCGACGACGATGGACCTCGGAACACTGGACGGGAAGAGGGTGGTGATCTGGGGCTACGGGCACATCGGCAGGCTGCTGGAGGAGTTGCTGACCCCGTTCGGGGCCCGTGTGACCGGCATTCGCTCGCGCACCCCCGAGGCCGAGCGTGACGCGGCGCTCTCGGAGGCCGACTGGGTGGTCCTCCTCCTGCCGAGCACCCCGGAGACGAAGGGCCTCGTGAACGCGGAGGTGCTGGCCCGCCTCAAGCCCGGCGCGTGGATCAGCAACCAGGGACGCGGCAACCTGATCGACACGGGCGCCCTGCTCGACGGGCTGAACTCGGGCCACCTCGGCGGCGCGGTCCTCGACGTGACCGACCCCGAGCCGCTGCCGGAGGGGCACCCCCTGTGGGCGCAGGAAAACGTCATCATCACGCCGCACATCGCCAGCACGACCGCCGATCTCGTCGCGCGGGGGGCGGAGTACACCCGGGCTTTTCTCTCGGAGATGGCGGCCGGGCGCGAGCCGGAGGGGCGGGTGGAGGCGGGGCAGGCGTACTGAGGTTCGGTCGCCCAGGCCCTGAAAACAGGACCGCCCGTGCTTGGGCCTGTCGCACGGGCGGTCGAGGTTCAGGGCTTCAAGATGGGACGGCGACCCGCTGCCCGTCCGCCGCCACCGGCAACGCCCGCGCGTGGTCCGCGATCAGGCCTCCGCCCAGCAGCCGCGTCCCGGCGTACAGCACCGCGCTCTGGCCCGGCGCGACGGCGAACTGGGGCTCCTCGAACCGCAGCTCGAAGCCCTGCTCGTCGGCGTGGACGACGGTCGCCCGCACGGGCTTCGTCCGGTAGCGCACCTGCACCTCCACCTCGCGCGGCAACTCGGCGAGGTCGAGGAGGTAGTTCGTCCCTTCCGCCCGCAGCCCGTTCCACAAACAGTCCTCGTAGTCGCCCACCCAGACGGTGTTGGTCCCCGGGTCGAGGTGGACGACGTGGCGGACGCGGTGCGACCGGTACAGGCCCAGGCCCTTTTTCTGCCCCAGCGTGTAGAACTGGGTGCCCAGGTGCTCGCCGACGACCTCGCCGGTCCCGATCTCGCGGATGAACCCCTGGCTCTGCGGCAACTGCTCGGCCACGTAGTCCTGCACCTTGCCGGGCACGAAGCAGATGTTCTGGCTTTCCGGCTTGCGGGCGGTCAGCAGGCCGCGTTCCTCGGCGATCTCACGTACGCGCGGCTTTTCCAGCTCACCCACCGGGAAGAGGATGAAGGGCAGGGCGTCACGCGGCGTGCCCCACAGGAAATAGGTCTGGTCCTTGCGGGGATCGTCGCCCCGGTGGAACTGGACCTCGCCCCCCGCCGTCTCCACCCGCTTGACGTAATGCCCGGTCGCCACGTAGCGGCAGCCCAGCAGCTTCGCCTTCCTCACCAGCTCGTCGAACTTGACCCGCGTGTTGCAGTTCACGCAGGGATTGGGCGTGCGGCCCCGCGCGTACTCCTCGATGAAGGGGCCCACGATGTGCCGCTGGAACTGCTCGCGGTAGTCGAGGAGGTAGAAGGGCACCCCGACCTGCTCGGCCACCCGCCGCGCCTCGTAGGCGGCGTCCGGCGAGCAGCAGGTATCGAAGGTCGAGGCCCGCTTGTCGTCCGGCCAGAAGCGCATCATCGCCCCGACGACCTGATAGCCCGCGTCCCTCAGGAGCGCCGCCGAGACGCTGGAATCGACCCCGCCCGACATCGCACACAGAACGCGCTCACCCGTCATACGGCGGGGAGCTTAGCAGGCGGGAGGGGGGAAGACCGTGAGTCAGGAGAGAAGCGTGGGCCCCGCCTCTCACCCACCCCGGGAGGTCAGAAGCTGGCGCCGCCCCCCACCCGCACGCCCTGGTAATAGGCGTACGCGGCGCTGTAGCACGCGGGGCGGGTATACCAGCTCTTCGCCGCGCAGACCGTCTTCATGTTGGCGTAAAAGGCGTCGTCGGTGGCGAGGCGGTTGGCGGAGGTGCGCTCGTACACCTTGAGGTTGCGGTAGCCGAAGTCGTGGACGTTGCAGGTGGGGCGGAAGTCCTCGCGGTAACCCAGGCCCAGGCCGTCGGGGGCGCTGCACCCGTCGCGCGTCCAGTCGAGGCCGGGGTAGACGCTGTTCACGCCCGCCTGATTGGCGTACTCCGCGTTGTAGGCGGGCACCGTGCCCCACGCGATCCGCTTGACGTACGCGAGGCGGTCGCCCGCGAGGTCGAGGCCGGAGATCAGCGGCGCCTGCGGGCGCTCGAAGGTGGCGGGCCGCTCCCCGTACGCCTCCTGCAACGCGGCGAGCAGGCCGGGATCGTTCCCGTACCGCGCGAGGATCGCCTGGCTCTCCACATCCTGCAACTCGGGACGGGAGGCGTAGCTCGCCGTCAGGGTGCCCTGCGCGGTGGGGGGAGTGGAGGCGCCCGGTGTCTGCCCGCAGGCGGCGAGGGTCAGGGCGAGGGCAACGGCAGCAAACGGGGTAAGCTTCATGCGCGTCTCCTGGGGGACGCGGGTCCGGCGCCGGAACGTCCCGCCCGAGCCGCCCCCACGTTGGGTTGAGATGACGTGCACATCCTACATGAGAAAGAGGCTGAGGGAACATGAAAAACCGCCCACCCACGGGGGCAGGCGGTCCGGCGGACGCGGAACCTACTTCCGGGCGGCCTCGATCAGGGCAGGAACGATCTGGTTCACGTCCCCGACGATGCCGTAGTCGGCGACCTTGAAGATGGGCGCCTCGGCGTCCTTGTTGATGGCGACGATGTACCTGCTCTTGCCCATGCCGCTGAGGTGCTGCACGGCGCCGCTGACCCCCAGCGCGACGTAGGCCTTGGGCTGTACCGTCTTGCCCGTCTGCCCGACCTGCTCGGCGTAGGGGCGCCAGCCCGCGTCCACGACGGCACGGGTGGCCCCCACGCCCGCGCCCAGGCGGTCGGCCAGCCCCTCCACGTACAGGCTGAAGTTCTCGGGGTTGCCCACCCCGCGCCCGCCCGTCACGATCACGTCCGCCTCGGTGAGCGCCACGCGGCTCGTCTTCTCGACGCTGCGGCCCGTCACCTCGACCCGCGCGGCGGGGAGGTCGAGTTCCACGTCGTACTGCTCTCCGGCGGCGGCCAGCGGGGCGGCGGGGGCAAACGCACCGGGCTTGACGCTCACGACGACGACCGGACCCTCGGCCTCGACGGTCTCCGTCACCCGGGCGAGGTAGGTGTACCGCTGCGCCTGGAGGGCCGTGCCCGTGCTCGCCAGGTGGATCGCGTCTTCCAGGTAGGGCGCGTCGAGCTTCACGGCGACGCGGGGCGCGTACTCCCGGCCCGAGCGGCTGCCGCCGATGATGACGGTATGTGCTTCCCCCTCCTGCGCGATCTGCGCGGCGGCGGCGGCCCACAA
The DNA here is from genome assembly GCF_018863415.1 of Deinococcus aestuarii. NCBI lineage: Bacteria > Thermotogati > Deinococcota > Deinococci > Deinococcales > Deinococcaceae > Deinococcus > Deinococcus aestuarii. The sequence continues at coordinate 543,924 of NZ_JAHKSN010000001.1, forward strand.
CTCGGCGTTGTAGGTGGCGAGCGCGGGAAGGTCGGCCACCAGCACCTGATCGGCCACGGCGGCGGCGGCGTTGGCGATCTCCGCGGTCCCCTGCCCGAGGACGAGGACGGTGACGGGTCCCTCGCGGCCCGACTCCCGGGCGGCGGTGACCATTTCAAGCGTGGACTTGGCGAGCTTGCCGCCCGCGTATTCGGCGACGATCAGGATCATGTCAGCACCTTCCAGGGGTGGAGAGACACGGTGTTCTCTCGTAAGAAGCGGAGGGACCGTCCCCGAAGCGTCAGGCCAGGACCTTCGCTTCGTTCCGCAGGAGGTCGAGGAGCTGTTCGGCGGCGGCCTGCGGGTCCTTGCCGTCGATCATGCGGTTCAGGCGGGCGCGGGTTTGAATCTCGGCGTTCACCACCCGCACGGTCGGCTGCACGCCGTAGGTGGCGAGGTCGTCCTTGCGGAGTTCCTTGCGCTTGGCCTTCATGATGTTGGGCAGGGTCGGGTAACGCGGCTCGTTGAGGCCCTGCTGGGTGGTCACGACGGCGGGGAGGGAGGCGCGGAAGCTCTCGTTGCCGTCGTCCACGTCGTGACGGCCCGTGAGACGGTCGCCCTCCAGTTGCAGCTCGTTCGTCCAGGTGAGCTGCGGCCACCCGAGCCGTTCGGCGGTCGCGGCCCCAAGCGCCTGGCTGTCCCAGTCGGCCTCCTGCCCGCCGACGAGGATCAATCCCGCCCCCTCCGCCTGCGCCACCTGCGCGACGATCCGGCTCAGAGCGATGGGGTCGAGCAACTCGCCCGTTTCGATGTGGATGGCACGGTCCACGCCCATCGCCAGGGCCGTCCGCAGGGCGTCCTCCACCCGCTTGGGTCCGACGGCGAGCGCCACGATCTCCTCCACGCCCCCGCCGCCCTCGCGCAGCCGCAGGGCTTCTTCCACGCCGTACTCGTCCATGCCGTCGATCACGAGGGTCGTGCCCTCCAGATCGACGCTTCCGGCATTGATTTTGACGCGGGCCTCCGCGTCGGGCACTTGCCTGACCAAAGTGAGAATCTTCATGGGGCCTCCGCAGGAGTGAATCCGGAGCTGCCGCCTTGTCGGCCTGGCCCGCTCCGGCAGCGTCAAGAATTGAACCGGGTGTAAGTTTAGCAGGCGGCGCGGGCAGGCGCCAAGGTCGCTCCCCTGGCAGCGCCCCCCATGTTCCCCGTGCCCGGACGGCCCGTCCGGAGGCGGCAGGCGACCATCCGCACACCCCCACCGGGTTCCCCCGACCTGACGCCCGTCTGTCCGGTTCATAAAGTCGCCACGAAACACATGAGGGCGCCCGCTCATCTTAGGCGCTCAGGCTACGGGCGAGATGAACAAGCTTCTTGCACTCACGATCAGCGCCGGGCTCGCCACGGCGGGCGCGCAAACCTTAGGGGCCGGTTTCAGCACGGGCAGCGGTCTCGAACTCGGGCTCACCGGCGGGTACGCTGGCGGCCTGAGCGGCGAGGTCTTCGTCCACGCGCCCAACCTCGCGGGTCCCTTCGGGATCAAGGCGGGGGCAAGCTACTCGCGCCCCAACGACGCGATCAACGACAACAGCGACCTGGGGGTGGGCACCTTTGCCAGCTACAAGGCGAACGGCGCCACGGAGTACGGCAGCCACACGGTCTTCGGTGTGGACGGCACCTACAGCGTGGGCGAGCTGACCCCTGGCGTCGGCGCGACCCTGTACGCGGGTGGGCGCTACGGCCTCTTCCGCTCGACCGAGGATTACGGGGCCTCCGGCAGCACGACCTACTCCAGCAACGCCTTCGGCATCGGCGCGGGCGTGATGGTGAGCTACGCGCTGGCCGGAAACCTCAGCCTGGTGGGCGACCTGGGCGTGGACCAGTTCTTCAGGTCTGCCATCAGCACCGGCTCGGATACCTTCCAGACGGGCGAGGCGGGCTACAACGACATCAGCAACCGCTTCGTCCGCCCCGGCACCGTCTTCAAGGCCCGCATCGGCATCAAGACCAATTTCTGAGCCTCGCCACCTGAACCCTCACCCCTCGCGGGTGGGGGTTTTTCACCGCCCCGCCTCCAGCAGCGCCTGAAGTTGCGAAAAGGCCGCCACCACGCGCGGAAAACCCAGGTAGGGGGCGCACAGCAGCAGGGCCTCACGCACCTCGCGCTCGGTGGCCCCGGCCCGCAGGGCGCCGCGCAGGTGCGTCCGCAGTTCGGTCGGGCTGCCCAAGCTGACGAGCAGGGCGCAGGCGATCAGCTCCTTGGTCTTCAGGTCCAGGCCGGGCCGCTCGTACACCGTGTCGTAGGCGAAGTCGCGCACGTAGCTCATCAGGTCCGGGTCGAGGGCCGCCAGCCGCGCGAGGATGCGCTCCTCCTGCGCCCCGAAGATCGCCTGGCGCGCCGACCCGTGCGTCTCCCCTTCCCCCGGCCCGTCCCTGTCGTCGTCCGTCATGGGCGGCAGCGTAACAGGCCCCCGCTCCGGGCGTGCGGAGACGGGGGCCTGCCGGGGGGTTGGGGCCTACTTCTTGATGGCCCTGAGCACGGCGGGCGTGAGGTCGGTCGTCGCCGTGTTGGCGAAGACGACGAGGTTCGACTGGGCGGCGACGCGGCGGTCGAGGACCACGGTGAAGCCGCTCGCCTTGGCGACGTTCGCCACAGTCGTGTTGATCCGGCCCGCCAGGGGCTTGAACTCAGTGTTCAGGCGCTGCTGGTGGCTTTGCTGGGTGCTCAGGAAGTCGCGCTGGGCCCGCTGGGCGGCCTGAATGTCGGCCGGGCTGCGCGAACTGTTCGCCTTGGCGACGAGCCCCTGGAGACTCGCCTGCTTGCGCTGGATGTCGGCGTCCACCCGCTTGGTGAGGCTGAGGTACGCGGCGCTGCCGGGCAGGGCGGCGACGACCTGCTGCACGTCCACGATGCCGACGCGGGCACGGGTCTGCGCGGCGTGCGGCACGGTGGCGATCAAGGCCAGGGGCAGGATCAGGAGGGCGGGTTTCATCAGGATCGGGCTCCTCTCGGCGGGGGAGGGCGGGGGCTCCAACCAGAAACCCCCGCGCTCAGGCGGGGGCCCCGGGCGGCCGTCCTCAGGGCTTGAGGGCCTTGAGGGCCGCGTCGGTGAGGTCGGTGGCGTTGTCGGCGTAGACCACCAGCCCGCTGCGGGCGGCCACGCCCCGGTCCATCACGATGCTGTACCCGTTGGCCTTCGCCACCGCGTTGACGGCGGTGTCCACGGCCTTCTCGACAGTCTGCATCTTGGGCTTCATCTGGTCGTCGTAGGCCTTGGCCTTGGCCTGGATCGTCGAGACGAGGGTGGTGCGGTTTTGCTTCTCGGCGGCAGTCGCCCCGGCTCCCTTGGCGTCGATGGCCTGAATCTGCTTTTGCAACCCCTCGAGTTCGGCGTTGGCCTTCTGCTGAATCGCCTGGAGGTCCTTGTCGGCGGGGTGGGCGGAGAGCATGCGCTGAACGTCCACGAAGCCGAGCTTCTGCGGCGTGGTCTGGGCGTGCGGGGCGAGGGTGCCCAGGCCGAATGCGGCCACGATGGCAAGGGGAGCGAGAGATGTGGCGTTGATCTTCATGGCGGGCAAGCTAGCACGGTCCATTCTGAGCCGAATGAATCTCTTCACAGTCTCCTCACATATCGCATCAGCGGGCCGTCAGGCCGGGAGGGGGGTCCGGGAAGGTAAGGTTGCAGCATGCTCGTACGCGACTGGATGACCCCCGGCCCCCTCACGGTCAGGCCCGACACGACGGTGATGGAGGCCCTGCGGCAGCTCAAGGAACGGGGCTTTCGCCGCCTGCCCGTGATGGACGAGGGGCGTTTGGTGGGCATCACGACCCGCAAGGACCTCAAGGACGCCGTGCCCAGCCAGGCGACCACCCTGAGCGTCTGGGAACTCAACTACCTCCTGAGCAAACTCACCGTGGCCGAGATGATGGCCCGGCCGGTGATCACCGCGCAGGAGGACGAGTCCCTCGAAGACGCCGCGCTGCGGATGCAGGAGTACGGGGTGGGCGGCCTGCCCGTGCTGGACAGCGCCGGGGAGCTGCGGGGCATCCTCACGATCACGGACGTGCTGCGCGCGCTGACCGACATCCTGGGCCTGCGCGAGGGGGGCACGCGCCTGACCCTGGAGATGCCCGACACGCCCGGCAGCCTCGCCCGCGCGGCGGGGGCCGTGCTGCCGAGCAACATCATCAGCGTCGCCACCTCGGGCCAGGGGGGGGGCGAGGGGCAGCCCCGCCGCCGCTTCGTGATGCGCGTGACGGGCGAGGGCGTGCGCGACGTGAAGGCGCGGGTGCGGGAGGCGGGCATCGACGTGGTGGAGTAGGGGTCCACCGGCGGGCGGGGCTTTCAGCAGGAGCCTAGGGGGCCTCTTACGGCGCGGTGTCTCCGACGAAGCGGCCGTCCACCTGGAAGTCCTCCCCGTCCAGCCGCACGCGCCCTCCCTTGCGCAGGTCGAGGATCATGTCCCAGTGGACGGCGCTGGTGTTCGTGCCGCCGTTTTCCGGGTAGGCCTGTCCCACGGCGAGGTGAACGGTGCCACCGATCTTCTCGTCGAACAGGATATTCATGCTGGGCCGCTGGATGCCCTCGTTGGTGCCAATGCCCAATTCGCCCAGGAAACGCGCGCCGTCGTCGGTGCGCAGGGCGGCCCGCAGCACCTCCTCGCCCTCCTGCGCGGTGGCCTCGACAACCTCACCGTCGCGGAAGGTGAGACGGATGCCGCGCACCGGCTGGCCGCCGTACAGGGTGGGTAGGTCGAAGTGAATATGGCCGTTCGCGCTGGTTTCGAGCGGGGCGGTGAACACCTCGCCGGACGGCATGTTGCGCCTCGCGTCGCTGTTGCTCCACGAGCGGCCCCTCACGCTCAGGTGGAGGTCGGTGTCCTCGCTCAGGAGGTGCACGTCGTCGGCCCGCGCCAGGCGCTCGATCAGTCCGGTCTGGAAGGCGCGCACCTCCCCCCATTTCGCCACGGGGTCGGGCGCGCCCAGGAACATCGCGCGGGCCACGAAGTCCTCATACTCGGCCAGGGTCAGGCCCGCCGCCTGGGCGCCGAAGGGGGTGGGGTACAGGGTGAGGTTCCAGCGGGGGTGCAGGCGGCTCATGGCGAGCGGCGCGAGCGAGGCGCGGTGCCGGGCGGCCCGCTCGGGGTCGAGGCCAGTGTCGGGCGGGGTGGGCGTGAGGATACGGATGGACGCATCGAGGGCCCGCGCGTCCTCCACCTCGGCGGGATGCACGCTGCCCAGCACCTCGTCGCTGGCGTAACGCTGGACATTCTCGTCCTGCTCGGGGTAGCTCAGGCGGACTACGGGCCGGGCGCCGCGCCTGAGCAACACGCGGTGCAAGGCCTCCACCAGCGGGAGGGCGAGGGTGCTGGCACCTACGTACACGCGGTCGCCGGGCTTGACGCCGATGCAGTAGTCGGCGAGCAGCTCCGCGTGGCGTTCGGGGTCGTACAGGGACATGGGCCCTCCGGTTAGAGCGACGTGACGGCGCCGCCGTCCACGAGCAGGGTGCTGCCGTTGATGTAGGTGGCCGCCTCAGAGCACAGGAACGCCGCGACCCGCCCGAACTCGTCGGGGGTGCCGAGGCGGCGCATGGGAATCTCCCCCTCGGAACGGGCGCGGACCTCCTGCCAGGTGATCCCGCGTCTCGCGGCGGCGGCCTCGTCGAGCTGCTGGATGCGCTCGGTGAGGATGCGGCCCGGCGCGAGGCAGTTGACCTGCACGTTGTTCGGCGCGAGTTCGATGCTCAGCGACTTGCACAACCCCTGCACGGCGGGACGGTAGGCGTTGGACAGGGTGAGGTTGTCCAGCGGGCGTTTCACGCTGCTGCTCACGATGGCGAGGACGCGCCCCCCGCCACCCGCCCGGAAGTACGGCAGGGCGGCGTGGACGCTGCGAACAACGCTCATCAGCGTGAGTTGGAAGGCCTTCTCCCAGTGCGCCTCGGTCAGGCTGGTGAAGCCCCCAGGAGGAGGGCCGCCCGCGTTGCACACCAGCACGCGCAGGCCGCCCAGGTCCTCGGCGGCCCGGTCGATGAAACCGCGTAGGCTGTCAGCATTGGCAACATCCGCCGCGTAGGCGCGCACGGTCGTTCCCGTCTCCTGCTCAATGCGCTCGGCGGCCTTCCCTGCGCGTTCCAAGTCGCGGGAGCAGAGGGCAACGCGCGCCCCCTCGCGGGCGAGGGCGAGGGCGGTCGCGTACCCGAGTCCGGCGCTCGCGGCGGTCACGATGGCCGGTTGGTCTGTCAGGCCGAGGTCCATACGTCACACGTGCCCGTACTTGCCCAGAACGTCGGGGAGGCTCATGCCGCTCTCCAGGTCCTCGCGGATGTGCCGCTCCTTCTCGGTGAGGGCCTCGGCGCGCGTTAGGACCTCCTCCGCAATCTCCTGGGGGATCAGCACCGCCCCGTCGAAGTCGGCGAGGATGAAGTCGTCGGGCCTGACCCGCACCCGGGCAGTCGTCGCGCCTGGCAGGTACACGTCCACCTGCCAGGCGTTCACCTCCCAGCGCCCGATGGACTGGACGGGTGTGCGGTAGCGGGCATAGACCGGGAAGTTCATGCGGGCGAGCCACTCGATGTCGCGGATGCCGCCGTCCACCAGGGCGCCGACGCAGCCCCGGTACTGCATCCCGCGCGCGATCAGCTCGCCGAAGAAGCACACGCCCTCGGCCCCGCCGCCGCTCCAGACGCTGAGGTGGCCGGGGGTGAGGCCGCTCACCGCCTGCATCTTCTTCGGGTCGCCCGTGCCCGGGTAAGGGGTCATCTGCCCGCGAATCGTGTACGTCCAGCCACCCATCTTTTCAAGGCGCTCGCGGATCGGCCAGAAGCTGCTCGCAAGGCCGCAGTCGGGGTAGCCCATCTCGTCCAGAATGTCGGCGACGTTGGCGGTGTCCACGCGCAGGAAGCGGTCGCGCAGCTCCAGCTTGCGGTCCTGGGTCAGGGTCATGCGGTCTCCTGGGCGCGTACGGCGCGCATCTCCTCGGCGATCCACGCCACGGGCGCGTGACCATACGAGAGCAGGGTGTCGTGGAAGGCACGGGGGGGCAGCGAAAGTTCGGCCCGCAGCGCCTTGATCGCCTCCGTGCCGAGCCAGTACATCAGGCGAGTGGCGGGGAACATGGAGTTGCGGGTCGTCTCGCTCCAGACCCGCGCCGGGGCGAAGTTCACACGCTCGCGGTAGAAGGTGCGCATATCCTCCAGGCTCCACTCGCCCAGGTGCAGCTTGATGTCCGCGATGCACGACGACGCGTTGCGCCGCTCGTAGCTCTTGAGCAGCAGCGCCTCGGCGGGGGTGTAGAAGCCGTCCGCTTCGAGCAGCAGGTCTTCGGCATAGCAGGCCCAGCCCTCCACCGCCGTGCCCCCGCTCAGCAGCGCAATCCCGCTCGCGCAGTCGGTGCCTGCCACGCGCGCGAGGACGCTCTCCGCCTCACGGGCGCGGGCGTTGTGGGTGTGGTGCCCGATGCTGCCGTGGTGAACGGCATGGATGAGTTTGATGGCGCTGGTGTTCTGCGCCCGCAAGTACGCAGCAACGTCGTCGCCAGGCGGAAAGACCCAGTACACGCTGCCGTGGCCGGGTCGGAAAGGGGCCGGGGAGCGGTAGAACAGGAAGTAGAGGTCACCCGTCCCCACAGCCCAGTCAGGCGCGGCGCGGAAGTCGAGGTCGTACTCGCGGGCAGGCGTGACCAGGCCCTCGGCGGCGCTCATGGCGCGTTCGTGCCAAGCCCGGTAAGCGTCCCGCACACCGTTGAGGTCGGGTGACACTTGTTCAAGGGCGGCTAGTTGTTCCTGCCAGGAGCGGCTGAGGTCGAGCCGGGCGGCGTCCCCCTCCAGTTCGCGGGTGAGGCGGTCGAAGGCGACCGTGGCGCGCTCTAGAGCTTCACGCGGTCCGAAGGGCAGACCGTGTCCGACACGCATCAGCAGGTCGAGGTGGGCCTCACCGCAGGCTACATCGTCCGCGAGGGGCAGCCGGTCGAGGTCTTCCGCGTAGGCACGCAGGGCACGGGCCGCCCGCGCGGCGGGGTGGTGGAGGTCGTCCTGCCACAGCGGATGGCGCGGCAGGCCGTCTTCAAGCAGAAGCGCGGTCGCCCTCGCCTCACGTCGCGCACGCTCGGCCCAGTCGCGCGGCACGGTTCGCCCCTGGAGATGGGTGCGGGCCTGTGCGAGAAAGCCGGGTACAGTCTCCAGCCTCACCCGCAGCGCGTCGCGCGCCTCCTGGGAGTCCTCGGGGCCGCCTGGAAGCAGCAACGAGATCACCCCAAAGGCCGCCTCGCCCGTGTACCAAGCGGGGTTGTGCTGGGGTGGGGCCCGGTGCAGTTCTGCCGCCCGGACGGTGAGTTGCGCGTCCAGCAACCGCGCGTCGATACGGTCGCCGCTTCCGGTGGCAATAGTCGCCTTGCTCAGCCCCGCCCGCAACGTGGCGAGCGCGTCGAGTTCCACCCCCACGCTGTCCGGCCCGGCGGGGGGCAGTTGGTGGTCGTGGCCGCGCAGCCCCATGAAGGTCGCATCGACAGGGTGGAAGTGGGCATGTACCCGTAGGTACTCCTGCGCCAGGCTGGCGGCATCGCTCACGCGAGAACCTCAGCGTCGATCAGGGGCAGGTCCACCCAGCGCCGCTCGTGATGGGACTGCACGATGGCGTTCACGACCTCCTGGCTCTTCGCCCCGTCGTAGAAGGTGCACTCGGGGGGCGTACCGTCCAGAATCTCGTCCACGAAATGCCGCACGAGGTTGCGGTAATACAACTCGGGCCAGGGAGTGTGCAGCGTGGTGCCGGGCGGATAGGCGCTCTCCGGCAGGGTGACCTCGCGGAACTCCACCGCGTCGGGGGTGGCAAAGCGCAGCGTCTCAGCGATGCCGTTCTCCTCCACCAGCCGCGCGACCGCCGCGCCCTTCGAGCCGTAGACCCGCAATTCCACGCCAGGGTAGTTGCCCACGGCGATGTACGAGGTTTGCAGGATGCCGTGCGCGCCGCTCTCGAACTCGGCGAGGGCCACGGTGCCGTCCTCGACGTTGATGCGCTGCAACCCCTCGTACCCGCGCACCTCGCGTTCGGGCACGAAGTTCCTCATGCTGCCGATCACGCTCTTGTACTCCCCGGCGCACCAGCGCACGAGGTCGAGCAGGTGCGAGCCGTACCCCACCACCGAGGACGGGATCAGCTCGGAGAAGTCAGCGCCGTGTGGAACTTGGCGCAGCGGGTAGTGCGGGTTGAGAAATTGCGAGTTCTGCTCCAGCCCGTGAACGTGGAAGATTTCGCCGAGGGTCCCATCCTGAATCCAGCGGTGAACCTGCCGGATGGCGGGCGAGTAGCGGAACGTGACGCCGAGTTTGGTGCGGACTCCGGCACGCTCTGCCTCGTGGGCCGCTATGAAGGCGTCGCGGGCATCGTGCGCGAGGGGCTTTTCGGACAGGACATGTCTCCCTGCCCGGATCGCGTCGAGGCTGAGCGGGAGGTGCGTGTCGGTCGGCGTGCAGACATCCACCATCTGCACGTCGGGGTCGCACAGCAGCTCGCGGTGGTCGGTGTAGACGCACTCGGCCCCGAACTTCTCGGCGAGGCGTTCGGCGCGTTCGGGCACGGTGTCGCAAATGGCGACCAGCCGGGCGCGGTCATAGGCGTGGTAGCCGGGCAGGTGCGCGGACTCCGCCCAGGCGTGCGCGCCGATCACGCCGACGCCCAGCCGCTCTCTGTCCGTGGGGGTCATGGCAGGGCCTTTCCGAGGCGCTGCACGTACGCCTCCAGCTCGTCGTAGTTGTGGTAGCCGAGTTGCCGCCGCCCGTCCTCGATCTCGTAGATCATCTCGCAGAGCCTCGCGTTCAGGCGTGTGTCGGCCCCGGCGCGCTCGCCGAAGGAGATCAGCTTGCCGTTCGAAGCGCGCACCTCGGACGGGCGGTTCCGGTACACGATGTCCCACCAGATGCCCGAGCCCTTCTTCTTGAACTGGTGCGCGCTCGGCTTCTGGTCCTTCTTGAGCAGCCAGATCGCGTGGTGGATATTGGCGAGGAGCCTCCCCGTGTCCTCGGGCGTGCGGGGCTTGTAATTGGCGGGGTCGAAGAAGTCAAAGGCCTCCACGGTGATGCCGTTCGCCTCGGCGATCTCCAGCGCCTCCCGGACGACGGCTCCCGCTACCCGCGCGTACCGTTCCACCCCCAGCGTCTCGGTCACGGGCGCGTCCACCAGGGCGCTGAATACCACCTGCGCGCTGTAGACCTCCTTGGCCCAGATTTGCCCCCAGATGTTGTCGCTGAGTTGCACTTCTGTGAGGGCGCTCAAACACGCGGCGAGCGTCTCTAAGCGTTCGGTGCTCTCCCCGGTCATCTCCCCGAGCTGGATGGGCCCCTCGTGCACGAATTCGATGTACCCGGGATCGACGAGGGCACCGCCGTAGTTGGGGATGCTGCCGACCACGCGCTCCGCCCCGCCCAGCCCGGCCCGTTCGAGTCGCGCGATGATGTCGGGCTCGTTGAAGCCGTTCTGGTACGACACGACGAAGGTCTCCGGACCGAAGTGCGGCAGCACGCTTTCCAGGGCGTCCAGGGTGTGCTGCGACTTGGTGGCGATCAGGACGGCTTCGAGCGGTCCTTGCAGCTCGTGGGGGTGCAGGGCCTTGACCTGAACGTGGTGCTCCCCGCGCACCCCGTCGATGTGGAGGCCGCGCTCCTTGATGGCGTCGATATGCTCGGCCCAGCGGTCCACAAGAGTTACGTCGTGTCCGGCCTGGGTCATCCACGCGCCCGCGAGGCCGCCGATGGCCCCGGCGCCGATGATGGTGAAACGCATGAGGTCTCCTTGGAGTTACGAGCGGGGGTCGAGGGCGTCGCGCAGCCCGTCTCCCAGGAAGTTCACGGCGAGCACCGTGACCAGGATGAACAGGCCGGGGAAGAGGGCGAGCCACGGCGCGACCTGGAGCCACTGGCTCGCGTAGTTGAGCAGGTTGCCCCAGGTGGGGGTGGGCGGCTGGACGCCGAGCCCCAGGAACGACAGGGCGCTTTCGAGCATGATGCCGCTGCCCACCGCGAGGGTCGTGGCGACGATGATCGGCCCGATGGCGTTGGGCAGGATGTGCCGGAACATGATGCGGTTGTTGCTGCCGCCCAGCGCCCGGCTCGCCTCCACGAACTCGCGCTCGCGCAGGCTCAGGAACTGCCCGCGTACCAGCCGGGCCGTGCCCATCCAGCCCAACGCGCCGATGATGCCCACGAGCAGCGGCACGCTGGGGCGCAGCATCCCCGACAGCAGGATCACCAGCGGCAACAGCGGGATGCACAGCACCACGTCGGTCAGTCGCATCAGGAAGGTGTCGAGCCAGCCCCGGTAATACCCGGCGAGCGCGCCCACTAACGTGCCCACGAGGGACGCCAGCAGGGCGCTCATCAGGCCCACCGCGAGCGACACGCGGGCGCCGTACAACACGCGGGTCAGGGCGTCCCGTCCCAGTTGGTCGGTGCCCATGAGGTGTTCGGCGCTGGGCGGCTGGGGCGTGCCGATGATGTTCAGGTCCTGCGTGTCGAACCCGTACGGCGCGATGACGGGCGCGAGCAGGGCCAGCGTCCCCAGCACGAGCAGGATGACCAGCCCGATCACGGCGAGGCGGTGGCGCCTGAAGCGCCGCACGAAGAGGCTCCAGGGCGTGTCGGGCGCGCGTTCCCTGGGCGCGGGGCGGGCAGGGCGGCGGGCCGCGTCACTCATAGCGAATCCTGGGGTCGGCGGCACCGTACGCGAGATCCGCGACGAGGTTGCTGACGATCAGGGCGAAGGACCCGACCATCATCAGGGCCATCAGCACCGGGTAGTCGCGCCCGTTCATGCTCTCGATAAAGAGCCGCCCCATGCCCGGCCACGCGAAGATCGTCTCGGTGATGACGGCGCCGGAGAGGATGGTGGCGAAATCCAGCGCCACCACGGTGATGATCGGGATCAGTCCGTTGCGCAGGGCGTGGCGGTACACGACGCTGCGCTCCGGGACGCCCTTGGCCTTGGCCGTCCGCACGTAGTCCTGGGCCAGCACGTCCACCATGCTCGACCGCATGTAGCGGCTCCAGCCCGCGACCGACGCGAAGGCCAGGATGCCCGCCGGGAGGATCAGGTGCCGCGCGATGTCGAGGAGCGAGTCGCTCCCGATGGTCTGCATCCCCGCCGAAGGGAGAATTCGCCACTGCACCGCGAACACCAGTTGCAGCATCAGCGCCAGCCAGAACACCGGCATGCTCACGCCCAGAAAGGACAGGAAGGTGATGCCGTAGTCCACGGCGCTGTACTTGCGCACGGCGCTGAGCACCCCCAGCGGAATGGCGATCAAGAGCGACACCACGAAGCTGGTGCCCCCCAGCAGCAGGGTCGGCCCCACCCGCTCGCCGATCTCCTGCACGACGGGCCGCGCGGTGCGGATCGAGAAGCCCCACTCGCCCTGGAAGAACGCCGTCACCCACGACACGTACTGCACGGGCAGCGGCTGGTCGAGGCCGAAGGCGGTGCGCATCTGAGCGAGCGCCTCGGGGCTGACCGAGGGATTGTCCGCGTACACGTCGAGCGGCCCGCCCGGCGCGAGGTGCAGCACCCCGAACAGGATCAGGGACACGCCGAGGAGCAGCGGGACCGCCCCGATCAGGCGTTTGAGCAGGTAGGTCACGTTCACAGGTCACCCGAGACGCGGGGCGGCAGTCTCCCCCGCCCCCTGCCCTATTTGTTGAGGAACCACCCGCTCGTGTTCACGAAGTTCGTCATGTTGGTCGGGTTGGGCACGAAGCCGCCGAGCTTGTCGGTCACCACGATCATCGAGGGGTTGCTGGTGATCGGGATGCTGGGCAGGTCGTTCATCAACTCCACCTGGAACTGCCGGAGCGCGGCGGTGCGGTCCTCGGGGTCGAGGGTGCTCTCCGCCCGGGCGAGGGTGGCGTCGATCTTGGCGCTGCTGTACCCCTGGCCGTTGTTGACGCCCTTGGAGCCGAAAAAGACGCTGTAGGTGGGATCGGCGGAGGTGATCCAGCCGCCGTAGAACAGGTCGTAGTTGCCCTTGTAGCGTGCGTCGCGGAAGGCCACGCCCGACTTGTTGTCGGGTTGCAGCTCGACGCCGATGCCCTTGAGGGACGCGATGATGACCTGCTGGGCGTCCTCGTCGGTGGCGCGGCCCGCCTGCGCCATGACCTTGAAGCTGAGCCGCTGGCCGTCCTTGACGCGGATACCGTCCGGGCCGGGTTTCCAGCCCGCCGCGTCGAGGAGTTGCTGCGCCCGCGCGGGGTTGTAGTCGTAGCGGGGCACGTTGGGATTGGTATAGGAGAAGACCGGCACGACGACCGTGTTGATGGGCGTCGGATAGCCGCCGAGCGCCCGGCTGAGGGCGGTCTTGTTGATTCCGTAGGCGATGGCCTTGCGGACGTTCGGGTCCTTGAAGGCGGCCACGTTCTTCATGTTGAAGTCGAGGTGCTGCCACGACAGCACGTTGTTCTTGATGACCTTCAGGCCCGGCACGCTGTCGAGTTGCTGGACCTGGGAATACGGCACCCCGTAGGCCATCTGCACCTCGCCGGAGCGGAGCTGCGTCACCAGGGTGTTGCTGTCGGGGATGATCTTGAAGATCATACCGTCGAGGTACGGCAGTTGCACGCCCTTCGCGTCCTTGCGCCAATAGAACGGGTTGCGCTCCAGCACCACGTACTGGCCCCGGCGGAACTCCTTCACCCGGAAGGGTCCGGTCCCCAGCGGCTTCTCGTTGTAGGGGTCGGTGTTGAGGTCCTTGCCCTCCAGGGTGTGCTTGGGCAGGATGCCGAAGGTGAAGAGCGTGCTGGCGAAGTCCGGCGCCACCCGCTTGTAGTTCACGACCACCGTGAGGGGATCGGGCGTGGCGATGCTCTCGATGTCCTCGGTGCCGTCCTTGGACTCCGCGATGAACTTGGGGTTCTTGACCGCCTCCCAAGTGAAGCGCACGTCGGCAGAGGTGAAGGGCTGTCCGTCGGACCATTTGACGTTGGGGCGCAGCTTGTACGTGACCGTCATGCGCTTGCCGTCCGGGCTGAGCTTGATGCCGCCGTTTCTCGTCGTCGGCACCTGCGTGGCGAGCACGGGAACGTACTGGGCCCGCTGGTTCGGCGCGACCAGCCCCTCGACCACCGCCGCCTGCACGTCTCCCAGAAAACCGGTGGAGTACACGTTGAGGGTGTCGATGTCGTACCCCAGGCCGACAGTGAGGGTTCCGCCCCGCTGCTGGGCGAGCGCCATTCCACCTAGCAGAATGGCGGAGGCGGAGAGGAAGCGGGCGGCGTTTCGGATCGCGGAATACTTGGCCTGCCGGGTCGAGTCCATACCAAATCCTCCTCGGGAAGGTTGGGGGTCGAACATCCTTCTGATACCGCAGATTCCTGTGATGCAAGGCGAGTGTACGGAGTACCGTTAAGGAAAGTCAAGGAGGCGGGTCATACGACATTCCGCTCTCCGGAATGCTCCCGTCCTAGTTATGTTCCACTCTGCGGAATCTTCGGGTAGGCTGGCGGTGGAGGTTTCTATGTCCAACGAGGATGTGACCGCTCAGGACCATGAGGTGGGCCGCCGCTTGACTGCCCTGACGGTCGGAATGGACCGGCTGGAGCGCCGCCTCTCACGCGGGCACGGCGTGCTCGACAGCGAGGGGCTCGTCCCGATCTACCTCGGCGACGACCTCGTGCCCGCTCCGAACTACACGGACTGGAACGAGGTCCACGCCGAACTGGCCGCGCTGAACGAGATCGTCCGGGGTTACCCCACCGGGGCGCGCAAGGTTTTTCTGACCGACATGCTGCGCTCGCTACGGACCGCCTCGCGGCTGTTCGAGGGCGAGGAACTCAGCTTCAAGGAGAAGCTCGAACACCTCGTGGGCGTGCCCGCTGAACCCGTCGGCGACGACGCCATGCAGGTCATGCTCGCCGAACTCGAAGCCCTGCTGGAACAGGCGGGGTACCGCCACGGCGCGCTCGCCGAACGTGTCCACCGCTTCGAGGCCGACGGCGCCCTACCTCCCGGCGACCTGGAAGCCACCTTCCTCGACCTGATGCGCGAGGCCCAGCGCCGCACCGACGCCATGATCTACCCCACCGGGGACTACCACATGGCGCTCAACGCCGTGCGCGGGGTGCCCTTCACGGCCCGCTGCAACTTCAACGTCGGGCAGATGGACCTGAACGTGGACCTGAACTTCACGCGCTCGGCCCTCAAGCACCTGGTGTGCCACGAGGTCTTCCCCGGCCACTCCACCCAGCTCCTCTACACCCGGGACGCCGCCGCGAGCGGGGAGAGCACCGCCGACGTGCTGCTGTGCACCACGAACGCGGTCACCGGCTGCGTTCAGGAGGGGATCGGCGACCAGGGCATCCACCTGATCGACTGGGTGGAGGACGCGGGGGACGCGGTGCATATGGCCCTGCGCCGCCTGAGAAGCGCCGCCGCGACGAGTGCCGCGTGGTATCAGATGGGGGACGGCTGGGAGGAGGCGCGCGTCCGCGACTACCTCGAACGCCACAGCTTCGGGCAGCGCGCGTGGATCGACGGGCGCATCCGCTTCGCCAGCTACAGCTTCCGGGGACCCTTCATCGCCTCGTACTGGCACGGCGACGAGGCCGTCCGCACCGTCCGCGAGCGGGTGACCGACGAGGAGCGCCCAGCGTTCATCCAGACGCTGTACGGCGAGATGCACTCCCCGCGAAGCCTGCTGATGTTCCAGGCGTGAACGCGAGCTATCCATGAGCGAAAACGTGCAAAGCGTCGAGCGGGCGCTCGACCTGATCAACACCATCGTGGACGCGGGGCGGCCTCTCGGGATCGCCGAACTCTCCCAGGCGATGGGCCTGGCGCCCAGCACCATCCACCGCATCCTCCAGACGCTGACCGCCAAGGGCTACATCCACCAGGACGCGGGCAGCAAACGCTACGACATCGGCCCGGAGATCGTGGAGATCAGCCGCTCGCTGTACCTGCGCTACGACCTCGTCCGCCGCGTCCGCCCATACCTGCAAGAACTCGTGGACCTGACGGGCGAGACCGCCCACCTCGCCGAGTTGTACGGCACGAGCGCCATGTACCTCAGCCAGCTCGAACCGCTGAGCATGGTGCGGATGTTCACCACGCCGGGCTCGGTCACGCCGCTGTATTGCAGCGACGTCGGCAAGCTGTTCCTCGCCGACCTGCCGCCCGCCCGGGTGGAGGACATCCTGCGCAAGACCGGCCTGCGGCCCCGCACGCCGCACACCATCACCGACCCCGGGCAACTGGAGGAGGCGCTGCAACGGGTGCGCGAACAGGGCTACGCCGAGGACGACGAGGAGCGCGAGATCGGCGTACGCTGCCTCTCCGCCCCGATCCTCAACGGCGCCGGGAAGGTCATCGCCGCCATCGGCATCGCCGGACCCAGCGGTCGGGTCATGAAAGAACGCCTGCCGGAACTCGCGGGGTACGTCAAGGGCACGGCGGGGCGCGCCGCCACCGAGCTGATCCTGCAACCCCAGCCCGAGACGCAGGGGCAGACCTCGTGAGCCCCTTTGAGCGGCTGGAGATCACGCGGGACGAACATGCCACCAGACGCTGCCAACTTGCCGCAGCGTTGCAAGACGCGCACCTCGACCTGATCTGCGTGTTCGGCCCGGTGCGCGTGGCATACCTCACCGGCTTCCAAAAGTTCAGCATCGCCTCATCAATGAAGCGTTCCTGCCGGGCGAAGACAGTCAGGAGTTTGGCAAATTGCTGAGGTGTGGCCCGAGCACGAGCAGCGGAATCGTACATCAGGCTCATGGCCTCCTCGGTGTTCATCCATTTGGTCCACTGGAAGGTCCTGTCCTCGTCCACCCAGCCCTGGCGGTCGAGAGCTTCGAGCAGGTTCCAGACCTGTGGGTCATAGCTGTAGCCCACCACCTCGAGACTCTTCTCTCCGGTCTGACGAATCGTTGTGGGCGAACTGGAAGCCAGCGGCTTCGGGAACTCGGGGCTAGCCTGCTCTCAGAGCTTCAGAGCGTAGGCATTGCATGCCCGCGCTGGATCAACGCTTGAGCAGTTGCGCGGCTGGTCGCTGACTGATCTCCAGCCGGTGCTCGGCGAGGATCGTGGGCTTCAAGTCCACGCGGTTGTGCAGAGTGCCGCGTGACCGCCTGGGCGGGTCGTTAGTTCGGCGTTCCGCTTCACCATTGAAAAGTATCCGCGGCAAGCGGGTGGTGTCATGAATAAAAATTCTCCCGATGAACTTCGTGTTCGTCGGGGGGAGTGGTGACACCTTCGCGCGGGCTGCACAAGCCTCGATCCCCAGTGACGCGCGCTCCTTACGGAGTTGCTGTTTTCTTGTTGTGACGGCCCCGTCCCCCGACGGTCAAAGGCCCTTCGGGCGCAATTCTTCTCCCCACGCCGGGCGTACCCTACCCCCATGCTCTCCCGTCCCTCCCGCATGTCCTCGGCGGCCCGCGACCCGGACGCGCCCCGCGTGAAACACGACCCCCGGCAACTCGCGCGGCTGCTGGCCTTCGCGCGGCCCTACCGGGGCCTCTTCGTCGTGGGGGTGCTGGCGACCCTGGTGTCCAGCGGTCTGAACCTCGTCTTTCCGCTGCTGTTCGGGCGCCTGATCGACGCCTCCTTCCTGCGGGTGGGCAGCACGGTCACCGGGCCGCTCGACCGGACGGTCCTCGCCCTCCTCGGCATCTTTGCCCTCTCTTCCCTCTTCGCGGCGGCGCAGTCGTATCTGCTCGCCCGGGTCGGCGCGGGGGTGGTGGCGGACTTGCGACAGGTCCTGTTCAGTCACCTCCTCACGCTCTCGCCGCGCTTTTTCGCCGACCACAAGACGGGCGACCTCACCAGCCGCCTCACCGCCGATGTGGGCACGGTGCAGACGGTGACGAGCACGGCGCTGGCGCAGCTCGCCGCCCAGACGGTCAGCCTCGTGGGGGCCGTCATCCTGCTCGTCACGACGAGTCCGCGCCTGAGTCTCTTTACCCTCGCCGTCATCCCGCTCGTGATCGGGACGGCGGTCTTCATCGGGCGGCGCATCCGGCGGGTCAGCCGTGAGGTACAGGACGCGGTGGCCGGGGCGAACGCGAGTGCCGAGGAGGCGATCAGCGGGGTACGGGTGGTGCAGAGCTTCACGGCGGAGGACGTGGAGCGGGGGCGCTACGGCCGGGGCGTCCTCGCCAGCTTCCGCGCCGCGCTCAAACGCGCCCGTCTTCAGGCGCTGATGGGCGGCACGATGAGCTTCCTCACCTTCGGGTCCCTCGCCGCGCTGCTGTGGTTCGGCGGGCGACAGGTCATGGCGGGTGACCTGACGCCGGGCAACCTCGTCACCTTCCTGATCTACGCCCTTCAGGTGGGAGGGACGGTCGCCGCCCTGACGGGCATCTTCAATCAGTTCCAGGAGGCGCTCGGGGCCTCGGGCCGCATCTTCGAGCTGCTCGACGAGCGCAGCGACCTCCCCGAGCCCGCCTCTCCCCTTCCCCTCGCCCGCGCGCAGGGCCGGGTGACCTTCGACCGGGTGGGCTTCCGGTACGGCGACGCGCCCGTCTTGCAGGACGTGAGTTTCGACGTGCCCGCCGGTCAGGTCGTGGCCCTGGTCGGCCCGAGCGGGGCGGGCAAGACGACGCTGGTGAGCCTGATTCCGCGCTTCTGGGACGTGACGGCGGGCGAGCTGCGGGTGGACGGGCGGGACGTGCGCGAGTACGCGCTGGAGGGGCTGCGCGCCCAGGTGGGCCTCGTGCCGCAGGAGACGCTGCTCTTCTCGGGCTCGGTCGAGGAGAACATCCGCTACGGGCGCCCGGACGCCACGCCGGCGGAGGTCGAGGCCGCCGCCCGCGCCGCGAACGCGCACGACTTCATCGCCGCCTTCCCGGACGGGTACGCCACGGTGGTCGGCGAGCGGGGCGTGAAGCTCTCCGGCGGGCAGCGCCAGCGGGTCGCCATCGCCCGCGCGCTGCTCAAGGACCCCCGCATCCTGATCCTCGACGAGGCGACGAGTGCGCTGGACAACGAGTCCGAGGCGCTGGTGCAGTCGGCCCTCGAACGGCTGATGCGGGGCCGGACCACCTTCGTGATCGCACACCGCCTGAGCACCATCCGGAACGCCGACCGCATCCTCGTCATGGACGCGGGGCAGGTCGTGGCGGACGGCACCCACGCGGAGCTGATGGCGGCGGGCGGGCTGTACCGGGGGCTCTACGAACTCCAGTTCAGGAAGGAGCAGGAGGCGCGGGCAGAGTTGGCCTAGCGGCCGAACACGCCCGCGTAGATGTCGTCAAGGGTGAGGGTGGTGTTGAGGCCGGGGACGACGATCTCTCCATTGACCGACAATTCGCGGTCGGTCCAGCTCTCCGCACTGTCCGGCTCCGTCCGCAGGTACTCCCCCTCGCTCATCTCCCAGAAGGTCGGCGCGGGGCCAGTCATGGCGGTATGGTACGCCTCATGCAGCAGCGGGAGTTTGGCAATACGGGGTTCAGGGTCGGCGTCCTCGGCCTCGGCGCCGGGCAGGTGGGCGCGGAGACGCTGCCGGAAGCGGAGGCGGAGCGGCTGCTCCACCGCGCCCTCGACCTCGGCATCACCCTGATCGACACGGCGCGCGGCTACGGGCTGAGCGAGGAGAGGATCGGGCGTTTTCTCGCCCACCGCCGGGACGAGTTCATCCTGAGCACAAAGGGCGGGTACGGCGTGGAGGGCACCCAGGACT
Organism: Deinococcus aestuarii; assembly: GCF_018863415.1. Lineage (NCBI taxonomy): Bacteria > Thermotogati > Deinococcota > Deinococci > Deinococcales > Deinococcaceae > Deinococcus > Deinococcus aestuarii. The sequence continues at coordinate 563,560 of NZ_JAHKSN010000001.1, forward strand.
GGACGCCCGAGAACATCCGCCGGGGCATCGAGCGCGCCTTGCGGCGGATGCGAACCGACCGCCTCGACATCTTCCACCTCCACTCGTGCCCACTGGATACCCTGCGCCGCGACGACCTGCTTGCCGAACTCGACCGGGCGCGGGAGGCGGGACTCATCCGCGTGGCGGCCTACAGCGGCGAGAACGAGGCGCTGGCGTGGGCGGCGGAGTCGGGCCGCTTCGGCAGCCTCCAGACGAGCGTGAACGTCACCGACCAGTGGAGCCTCCACCACGTCCTGCCCGGCGCGGCGGCCCGCGGCCTGGGGTTGATCGCCAAGCGCCCCATCGCCAACGCCGCCTGGCAGTTCACAGGGCGCCCGGTGGGCCAATACGCCGAGGTGTACTGGGAACGGTTGCGGACGCTGCGGCTCGACCCCGGCGACCTGGACTGGAACGAGTTCACCCTGCGCTTCTCCGCCTTCGCCCCGGGGGTGAGCAGCGCGATTGTCGGCACGGCGCGGGTGGAGAACTTGGAGCGGAACGCCGCCGCCGTGGAGAAGGGACCGCTTCCCGCCGAGGTGCTGGAGCGGATCGAGGCGGCCTGGGCCGAGCACGGGCAGGGGTGGGGCGGGGAGGTGTGAGGAGCAGCCTGGCGCTGAGCCTTTCCTTTTAGCTCCTCCCCCTTGAGAGGGAAATTGGGACTCGTAGAGCTGCGGAGCAGAGGGGGTGAACGGGCAAGGCATCTCAGCAAACAGCCCGATGACTTCCCCTCATCACTCACCGACGAAATTTCAACTCAAGCCAGCCTGACCCGCCCCTCAACAGAACGCGCCCACCTCCATCCCCCGGAAGCGGGCGCGTCCCCTCATCCCTTCCCTCAGTCCATCGCGTTCGCCAGCACGGGCTGGGGTTGCCAGGCGTTCGCGCCGATGGAGCGCAGCCGCTCGGCCAGCCGCTCGTAGCCCCGGTTGAGGTACTGCACCCCGTCGATCACCGTCTCGCCCTCAGTGGTGAGCGCGGCGATGAAGAGGGCGGCCCCGGCGCGCAGGTCGGCGGCCTTGACGGGCGCGGCGTGCAGCTTGCCTCCCTGGATGACCTGCGTGTAGCCGCTGACGGTGATGTTCGCGCCCATGCGGTGCAGCTCGGCCACGTGGGTCAGGCGGTCGGGGTACACCGGGTCCTGCACCACGCTCGTGCCGGGGACGGTGGCGAGCAGGGCACTCATCTGCGGCTGCACGTCGGTGGGGAAACCGGGGAAGCTCTGGGTGGTGATGTTGACGGGCCGCAATTCGCGGTCACGGGCGTCCACGATCAGGCGGTCCTGGCCTTCGAGGATGTCCACGCCCATCTCGGCGAGCTTGGCGCTGACCGCGCGCAGGTGGTCGGGGCGCACATTCGTCAGCGTCAGGCGGCTGCGGGTGGCGGCGGCGGCGATCATGAAGGTGCCCGCCTCGATGCGGTCGGGAATCACCGTGTACTCGCCGCCGCGCAACGCCGGAACGCCGTGGATGGTCAGCGTGTTCGTGCCCGCCCCCTCGATCCGCGCGCCAAGGCTGTTCAGGAAATTGATCAGGTCCACCACATCGGTGTCGATGCTGGCGTTTTCCAGGGTCACCACGCCGTCGCCCAGGACCGAGGCCAGGATGGCGTTGTGCGTGCCGCCCACGGTCAGCAGCTCGAATAAGAAGGTGCCGCTGAGGCTGCCGCGCCGCACCGCCGCGAAATTGCCCCCATCCTCGCTGATCTCGGCGCCCAGGGCCCGCAGCGCCTTGACATGCTGATCGACCGGGCGCGGTCCCCACGCGCAGCCCCCCGGCATACTCACGGTCGCCTCCCCGGCCCGCGCCAGAATCGCGCCCAGGATGATGAAGCTCGCGCGCATCTTGGAGACGAGGCCGTAGGGCGCGACGGTGCTGACGATCTCGGGCGTGTGCAGGGTCAGGCTGTGCGGCCCCACCCAGGCGTGCCGGGCGCCAATATGGTGCGCGAGGTCGAGGATGGTGTACACGTCGCTGAGGCGGGGAATGCCGTGCAGGGTGACGGGTTCGCTGCTCAGGAGGCTCGCCACGATGATCGGCAGCGCCGCGTTCTTGCTGGGCTGAATGGCGACGTCGCCGGAAAGGGTCCGGCCTCCTTGAATGTGCAGCGGGGTCAGGTGCATGGCGGTCCTTTCAGTCGCGCGCGGCGCGGGAGGGTCGAGCATGGCGTGAACCCGGGCGCACTCCGCCTGGGCAGAGTGCATCTTACACATGTTGCTCACGGTACGTCTACGCAGAACCATACGTCTGCCCCACGCCCCGGCGATGTGGCGCGGGTGAGGAACGGGGGACACGTACTCATCCGAGTGCGATGAGGCCTATGTTGAGGGTACTCATGCTGCGTGCTACGCTGCCCGGGAGACCAAGCCGCCACCAGAGGGCGCCAGAGGGAGAGGGGATGCCCAAAAAGGAACGCAAACGCTTGCAGGTGGTGATCAGCGAGGAGCAAGACGCCCTGCTCACCCGCACGGCGTATGAGCTGTCGAGCCCCGAGCGACTGATCAGCAAGAGCGAGGTCGTCCGCCTCGCCATCGAGAAGATCGCCCGCGAACTCGGCGAGGGCGAACACCTCGACGAGTACCGCGCCCTCCTCGACGACGACCCCGGGGACGAGGAAGGGTAGGCGGGGCCGCAGGCACGCCGCCCCGCTCCCGGGACTGAGGACCCTGCGCTAGCGACCCGAGGCGTACGTGGCCGGGGGCAACACGCGCCGGGCGCCGAGCAGGCGCGGGGCCCAGTAGCGGTCGGAGAGCAGGTGGTCCACGACGACCTGACCCCGGTACGAGTTGGCGTTCACGAACTCGTCGTCACCGAGATAGATGCCGACGTGGGTCACGGCGCCTCCCCCCTCGGTGTCGAAGAAGACGAGATCACCGGGTTGCAGTTCCCCGGGCGCGACGGGCTGCCCGACCTGCGCCTGGTCGGCGCTGCGGCGGGGCAGATTCAGCCCGAGCGGCGCGAAGACCTGAAGCACCAGCCCGCTGCAATCGAGCCCGGCGGGGGATGCGCCCCCGTAAACGTAGGGCACCCCCAGGAGCGCCAGGGCCGCGCCGCGCCATTCACTCGGCAGGGCAAAACCCGGGGAGGCGGTCCCGGGAAGGGGCGGCGTCACGGCGGCTCCGGGAAGCGGCTCGGGGGCGGGCGCGTCGGGTGCCGGGGCCACGGGGACGACCGTGACCGGGAGAGCAGAGGCGGGCACGGGCGTCGGCACCACCGCGACGACCGGCGCGACAGGGTTCGGCGCGGGCACGAGCAGCACCTGACCGGCCCGCAGCACGCTGCCTTCGGGGAGGGTGTTCGCCGCGAGCAGGGCGTCCACGCTCACGCCGAAGCGGCGGGCGAGGGAATACAGCGTCTCTCCCGGCTGCACGGTGTATGGCGGGACCTCCCGCACGCGCAGCACCTGTCCCACCCGCAGCTCGGGGCCGGTCAGACCGTTCAGGGCGAGGAGCGCCTCAACGCTCAGGCCGTGGGCGCGGGCCAGCCGGAAGGCCGTGTCCCCCGGCTGCACGGTCACGGTGAGCGGCACTTCCTCCGGAACGGAGGCGGCGGGCGGCAGCGGTCCGGGCCCCGCGCTCGTGAGCGAGGCCCCCGCGGCGGAGGCGAGGGTCAGGAGGGCCAGCGGCAACAGGAACCGGGAAAAGAACGTCATGCAGTGGGCTCGCAGGGCGCGAAGGACAGTCATGCGGCGCCAGTCGGCACGGCATCCGGAGGGGGAACGCTCCGCATGAGAGGTGCCCCAAAGGAATTGAAACATCGGCACCGTAACATGCCCGTCCTCGCCCTGCCAACCCCTGCCGAGGGCGTCGCTGTGGGGTTTTCGACTTTTCGTGCAGGGAGGGCCCGGCGCTTTCCCCTGCCCCCCTTGCCGAACTCTCCTGCCGGAGGGCAGTGGACCCGTCCCCTCTCCCCCGCGTGACCTCCCTTACGAAGGAAGAGGGCTTCTTCACGGGGAAGCGAGCCTGAGAGAAGCTCCGCACGCCCCTCTTTCGCCTTTCCGCCTGAATGCCCTTTAGGGAGGGGTCATCAAACCTCTCATCCCCCGTTGGCGTTTTCATCATGGGGGGAATGGCCCCGACTCGGCGGGCCTGCCCCCCCTATTCTTGACGGGTGTTCGCGCGTGTCTCCGCGTGGCGTGACCGGACGTTCCGCGCGCTGCGTCACTCCCATTACCGCCGCTACTGGTTCTCGCAACTGCTCTCGCTGGTGGGGTCGTGGATGCAGGCGACCGCGCAGCAGTACCTCGTGCTCGAACTCTCGGGGGGCAGCAGCGCGGCGCTGGGGTACGTGACGGTTGCCCAGTTCCTGCCTAGCCTGCTTCTGTCGCTCTTCGCGGGGGCGGTGATCGACCGGGTGCCGAGGCGGCGGGTCTTGATCGTCACCCAGCTCGTGCTGCTCTCGACGGCAACGGCGCTGGCGGTCACGACCCACCTCGGCGTCGTCTCGCTGGGGCTGGTGATGCTGCTCGCCTTCGTGAGCGGCACGGCGAACGCCTTCGACATGCCCGCCCGGCAGAGCATGGTGGTGGACTTCGTGCCCCGGGGCGACGTGCCGAACGCGGTGGCCCTGAACAGCCTGTCGTTCAACGTCTCGCGCACGGTGGGGCAGGCCCTCTTCGGGGTGGTCGCCGCGCTGGGGGTGACCCTGCTCGCGGGCGGCGACCCCGAGCGGCTCTCGCGGCTGGCTCTGCCCTTCTACCTCAACGTGGGGTCCTTTTTCGCGGTGCTGTTCGTCCTCGCCACCCTGCCCTTCCCCGACCGCGAGTTCGGCGGGCACGGCAGCGTGGCCGAGGACGTGCGCGAGGGGCTGCGGTATGTCCGGGCCACCCCCGCCGTGCGGAACGTGATGCTGCTCGTGGGGCTGCTGAGCCTCACCGTCATCAACTTCAACGTGATCATCCCCTACTACGCGCGGGTGGTCTTCGGGGCGCGGGAGGCGGCCTTCGGGACCCTCAGCGCCGCGTTCGGGGTGGGGGCGATGGCGGGGGCGCTGTGGCAGGCGAGCAAGCCCAACCCGGCGCGCAACCTGCGGGTCGGCGCCGTGATCCTGCTCGCGGCGGCGGCGGCCCTCGCCTTCACGCCGGGGCCTGCCCTCGCCACGCCCGTCCTCGCGGTCTGCGGCTTCGGGATGCTCTCCTTGCTCGTCAGCGCGAACAGCACCGTGCAGCTCACCATTCCCGACCACCTGCGCGGCCGGGTGATGAGCCTGTATTCCTTTGTCCTGGTGGGGATGGGCCCGCCCGGCGCCCTGCTCGCCAGCACCCTGATCGGCCGCGAGGGCCCGCTGGGTCCCCGCTGGGGGCTGGTGACCCTCGCCGCCCTGGGCGCGGTGGCGCTGCTCGTCTTGTGGACGCGGCTGCCCCGGCGCGTCACGCCGTCTGCCCCCGCCGCGAGCACCCCCGGTCTTCCCGCCGACTGAGCGCGGGCCCGGGCGAGGCCCGGCTGTTATGCTGCGCGCATGAGTGTGGACCGCCACCAACTGGTGCTGACCTGGGCGCTGGTGATCATCGCCGTGGGTGCCGCCATCGGCATCGGCACGACCGCCGCCCTGCTCGCCCGCAAGGACCGCCCCCTGCCGGACGACCCGGACGCGCCGCTGTTTATCTAGCTTTCAGCCGTTAGCGGTCAGCCCTCAGCAGGACGGGAGGGTTTCGCTGAGGGCTGACCGCTGAGAGCTGAAAGCTCCCCTCAAAACGGCCACACCCGCGGAATTACCAGCATCGCCACCACGAAGCTCACGGCCGTCAGGCCCAGGCCGACGCGCACGAAGTCGATGAAGCGGTAGCGGCCGGGGCCGTAGACGAGCATGCAGGAGGGTTCGAGGGGGGTGATGAAGGAGTTGCTCGCGGCGACGGTGATGCCGATGACAAAGGGGCGCGGGTCGTAGCCCAGGGCCTGCGCCGTGCCGATGGCGAGGGGGAGCATCACGAGGGCGGCGGCCTGGTTGCTCATGGGCTGGGTGAGGGCGACCGTCACCCCGAAGAGGGCGGCGAGCAGGCCGTAGGGACCCAGGGGTTCGAGGACGCCGGAGATCGCGCCCGTCAGCACCCGCGCGGCCCCGGTGTCCTCGAAGGCGGTGCCGAAGGCGAGCATGCAGGCGACGAGGACGAGGACGGGCCACTCGATGGCCCGGTACGCCTCCTCGGGGGTCACGAGCCGCAGCGCGAAGGCGAGGGCCACCGCGAGCAGGACCGCCACGCTCAGCGGCAGCAGGCCCAGGCCGCCCCCGACGACGGCCCCGCCGAAGAGCAGCAGGGCGAGCGGGGCCTTGCGGGGGTCACGCTGCGCCTCGGTCAGGTCGCCGAGAACCGTGAGGTGGTCGCCGAGCGCCGCCACCCGTTCGGCGGGGCCCTGGATCATCAGCACGTCCCCGACCCCCACGCGCACCCGGGCGAGGCGTTCGATGGTGCGGGCGCGGCGGTGCAGGGCGAGCACGGACAGGCCGTAGCGCTCCCGGAAGCGCGACTCGCGCAGGGTGCGCCCGGTGAGGGGACTGCCGGGCATCACGACCGCTTCCACGAGCCGCACGGGCACGGCCCCCTCGACCTGAAGGCGTTGCTCGCTCTTGCTGAACACCCCCAGGGTCCCCTTGCCGCTCAGGATGCGGTGGGGCGGGCCCTCCACGGCGAGGGTGTCGCCCTCCTCGATGCGGAAGTCGGGGCCGGGCGCGTAGTGGGTCTCGCCCCCGCGGCGCACGGCCACGACGGTCAGGCCGTGGTCACGGCCCAGGCCCGTCTCTCGCAGGGTCTGCCCGGTGAGGAGGCTGCCGGGCGCCACCGTCAGGTCGGCGAGGTAGGCGCGCAGGGACTCTTCGAGCTCGGCCTCCTGGGCGGGAAGCAGCCGCGGCGCCACGAAAAAGAGGTACAGCAGCCCGAAGAGGGCGACGGGCACGCCGACCCACGCGAGCTCGAAAAAACCCAGCGGCCTGAGCCCCGTGGCGGGAAGCGCCCCCGAGACGACGAGGTTGGTGCTCGTGCCGATCACGGTGACCGTGCCCCCCAGGATGCTGGCGAAGGCCAGGGGCATCAGCACCCGGCTCGGCGCGACCCCCGCCCGGCGGGCGAGCCCCGTCATCACCGGCAGGAAGACGGCGGTCGTGGCGGTGTTGCTCGTGAACGCGCTCACGCCCGCCACCGCGCCCAGCATCCCCCGGATCATCCCGCCCGCGTTCCGGGCGCGGCGGCTGAGGGTCACCCCCACCCACTCGATGACCCCGGCGCGCAGGAGCACCCGCGTCAGGGTGAAAAGTCCCGCGAGGGTGATCACGGTGTCGCTGCCGAAGCCCGCGAACGCCTCCCGGGGCGTCAGTAGCCCGAGGACGAGCAGCGAGCCGAGCAGCAGCAGGGCCGTCACGTCCACGGGCAGCCACTCGGTGGCAAACAGCACGAGCGCGGCGGCGAAGAGGATGAGCAGGATGGTCACGGGGTCCATGGGTCTCCGGGGGGCGGCTGGAGGGCCGGTCACGCCCGGCGAGGAGAGCCCGCCGGGCGCCTTGGGAAGGAGCCGGAGAAAAAGCCGCAGGGCCTGCCCTCCCCTCCCCCCACCGGACTCTGCCGTGGGGCGGGAGGCCCCTGCATGTGAACGGCCCGCGCGTCCCTTAAAGCACGCCCCTCAGGGCGCAGCCGGGGCGGCGGTGGGCGAGGCCCCTCCCGCCGCGAGCCGGGTCAGCGCCTGGGTCAGCACCGCGACCGCCCGGTCGTACTCCCGCAGGTCGAGGTGCTCGTGCGGGGTGTGGTCGAGGGCGCTGTCCCCCGGGCCGTAGGCCACGGTGGGGACCGGCCACTCGCGCGCCACCACGTTCATGTCGCTCGTGCCGGTCTTGACCTTGAAGACGGGCGTTCCGCCCTGCGCGCGGATGGCGACCCGCAGCGCGCGGGTCAGCGCGTTGTCCCGGGGGTGACGCACGGCGCGTTCGTGCCCGGTGCAGGTGACCTCCACCCCCGCCGGGTCGGGCAGGTCCGCCAGCACCCCGCGAACGGCCTCCTCGGCGGCCTCGGGGGAGAGCCGGGGCGGCAGGCGCAGGCCGAAGGTGCCCCCCGCGAGCTGGGCCAGCCCGTCGGTGCGCGTCCAGAGGTCCTGAAGGGTGGCCTGCACCGTGTCGAAGACCCCCTCTCCCCCCTCCCCGGCGGCCCAGGCCCGCACCCGGAACCAGCCCTCGGCGAGGTCGTCGGCGGCGCTCGTGCCCTCGCCCGCCGTGTGGAAGTTGGCCTTGCGCACCCGCACGCGGACCACCAGCCGCCCCTTGTACCCCAGCGTCAGGCCCGTCCAGCCGCTCGGCTCGCCGATCAGTACGAGGTCGGGGCGGTAGCGGCCCAGGACGTGGCGGGCGCCCCGGCTGCTCGGCGCCTCCTCCTCGGTCGCGCCGACGCACACGAAGCGGGCCCCGGCGAGGGCTTCTTCCGGCAGGGCGGCCACCGCCGCCACAAAGGCGCACAAGCTCCCCTTGGCGTCCACGCTGCCGCGCCCGTGGAGGGTGTCCTCCTCCACCCGCACCGGGATGTCCCCCGGCACCGTGTCGATATGCCCGAGCAGCATGACGGTGAGGGGCCCCCAGCCCCGCTCGCCCACGGCGTTGCCCGCCCCGTCCACGTGGGCCTCGAAGCCGCGCGCGGCCATCCAGGCCCTCAGGTAGGCCGCGACCCCCGCCTCCTCCCCGGAGAGGGAGGGGATGGCGACGGCCCCGGCGACGAGGGCGCGGGCCCCAGCCAGCGGGCCGGTCAACGGGTCGGGCGGCCGGGTCACCGGGGCCTCACGGGGACCCGTCGGCCGGGGCAGCCTCGCCCGCGTCCGCCACCCCGGCGCCCCGCTCGCCCGCCACCGCCCGGGCGAGGGCCACGACGAGATCGGTGACCTCCGCGAAGGCGAGCAGGGCCAGGGCCCCCACCCCCCCGACAATCAGGGTCCACAGGCCCGAGAGGCGCGGCCCCTCGGCGAACTGGAAGACGGCCAGCCCCAGGGCCGCGAGCCCCAGCACCGCCGCGAGGAGGCGCAGCCGCCCCACCCAGCCCTGCACGGCCTCCGCCCGCGCGTCCAGACCACCGGGCCCACCGCGCGCCGGGGCCCGTCGGGTGCGGGTCACCGCCGGAGACGGGGCGGACGGCGTGACCTCCGGCAGCCCCGTGACGGAAGCTGCGCCCGGCGGGGTGGGCGTCACGACGATGGGGGAGGAGGTCGTCGGGGCCTGCGTCGGAGTCCCCTCGGGCGGGGCCGGGGAGGGGGAGGGCGCGGGCGGCACCTGGGTGGACGGGCCGATCACGCGCACCGTCTCGCCGCCGAGGTCGTTGTGGCCGGGCGGTTTCCACTGGGTCGCGCGGGGGACGGCGGGCGGCGCGGAACGCTCGCGGGGGGGGGCCGGGTCGCCCCGCCCGGGGTCTTTCCCGGGCTCCGGCCCCTTCCCGGCGTCCGGGCTGGCCCTGGGGGGGGCCTGCTCGCGGGGAGGGGTGACGGGGGTGGGGGCCTGACCCTGGGGCGGTGTGGAGGGCGCGGACGAGGGACCGAAGGTCTTCTGCCCGCTCGGACCCGGCAGGGGCGTGGTCGGCAGGTGTTTGGCGCGGGCGGTGGCGTCGCGCACCCGGGAGAAAAAGGCCTGGACGCGGGCGGGGTCGTAGCCGAGCAGGCTGGCGGTGAGGGCCGTTCCGGCGGGGGTCTCGACCCTCAGGAGGCCTTCCTCGTCGCTGTGGATGCGGGTCAGGTCGCGCAGGGTGACCCGGCGGGTGCCGCCCGCGTCCTGGTAGATCAACGTGTCTTCCAGCAGGGCGAAAAACGCGCCCTCGCGTTCCAGCGTCGCGACGGGCGGCACGCCGATGCCCAGCACCTTCAGGGCCGACTGTACGCGGTCATTCATGGCTCAGCTCTCCTCACCTTGGGAGGCAGCATAGCGGGTGAGCCGCCGCGCCCGCACCCACCTCCTCGGGGCCCGGCATAAAGGCGTCCGCAAGCCGCGACTCACGCGCCCGGCCAGCCCACCCCCACACACTGGACCATGACGAACGACGACAACCGCTACGGTGACGCCCCCCTGGGCCGCAGTGTCGAGGAAGTCGAGGGGGACGCGGGCAACCGGATGAATTCCCCCGTTCCCGGCGAACAGGTCCGCGACGACGACATGCTCGCCGGAGTCCCGGCGGCTCCCGTGCTGAGCGGTCCGGCGGGCAGCGCCGTCATCCCCGGCGTCTTGGACGTGGACCGGGTCACGGACGCGAATACGGGTGGGGCCGACGACGGCACGGCCCGCGAGAACCGCGACAGCAGCGAGGGCACGGCTTGACGCCAGGCGCCGTGCCCGGCGCGATGAGGGAGGAGAGGCCATGACCGACAGTGAGAACCGGTACGGCGACACGCCCCTGGGCCGCAGCGTCGAGGAGGTCGAGCAGGAGGGGGGCAATCTGGAAAACCCCCCACCGACGACCGGCGAACTCTGGGACAACGACCAGATCGCCCTGCCCGCCATCGCCAACGCGAACACCACCGCCGTGCCCGCCGTCCTCGACCCCGACATCACCCCGGACGGCACCCTCCCCGATGAACGTGACACCGGCGGGGGGATCCCCTAGTTCGACACCCGCACCCATGCCGGGGCCGACCCGTCGCGTCTGATCGGGTCGGCCCCGGTCTCGTCCTGGCTCGGGTCCTACCTGGCGAGGGCGCTGCACAGGCCGTCGACGAACTTCTCGTGCCCATAGCGGCCGCACCTGGGAAGGGGCCGGGCGGCGGAGCGCTTCAGGCCAGCTCACGCGGCCGGTACGTGACGGCCTCGGCGAGGTGCGCCTCGCTGATGTCGGCGCTGCCCGCGAGGTCGGCCACGGTCCGGGCGACGCGCACAACCCGGTCAAAGCCCCGCCCGGTCAGGTTGAGCTGCCGGGCGGCGGCGCGCAGGAAGGCGTCGGGACCGGGGCGCAACGCCGCGTGACGCCGCAGGGCCTGCCCGCCGAGGTCGCTGTTGCGGCCCCCCTGCCGGGCGAGCATCGCCTCGCGGGCGCGGGCCACCCGGGCGCGAACCTGAGCGCTGTTCTCCGTCTCCGGGGCGCGGCTCAGCTCGTCCACCGTCAGGCGCGGCACCTTCACCGTGAGGTCGATGCGGTCGAGAAGCGGCCCGCTGAGGCGCCCGGCATAGCGGGTGCGCTCGACCGGCGTGCACTTGCAGGCCTTCTCGGGGTCACCGTGATGGCCGCAGGGGCACGGGTTCATGGCCGCGATCAGTTGGAAGCGGGCGGGATAGCTCACGGTGGCGCGGGCGCGGCTGATCGTGACGTGCCCGTCTTCGAGGGGCTGGCGGAGCGTTTCGAGCGCCTTGCGGGAGAATTCGGGGAATTCGTCGAGGAAGAGGACGCCTCTATGCGCGAGAGAGACCTCGCCGGGCTTGGGCACCCCCCCGCCCCCGATCAGCCCGGCATCGGAGACGGTGTGGTGGGGGGAGCGGTAGGGCGCCTGACCGACGAGCCCTCCCCGGGCGGCGAGGAGCCCGGCGGCGGAGTGGATGCGGGTAACCTCCAGCGCCTCGGCACGCGTGAGGGGCGGGGTAAGGCCGGGAGCGCGGCGGGCGAGCATGGTCTTGCCGCTTCCCGGCGAGCCCACGAGGAGCAGGTTGTGCCCGCCCGCGACGGCGATCTCCAGCGCGCGCTTCGCCGCCGTCTGCCCTTTGAGGTCGGCGAGGTCGAGGAGGGCGTCCGCCCCCGCCGCGGGCTCGGGCGGGGGGGCCTCGGTGAGGAGGGTCTGGCCGGTGAGGTGCCGCACCGCGTCCTCCAGGGTCCGCGCCCCGTATACCTGCACCCCGTCGATCAGGGCCGCCTCGGAGGCGTTGCCCGCGGGCAGCAGGGCGGGCAGGTGTTCCTGCGCGGCGAGCAGGGCGAGGTTCACCGCCCCGGCGATGGACCGCAGCGACCCGTCGAGGGCGAGTTCCCCGGCGCTCACCACGCCCGCGAGCGCGGAGGCGGGCAACAGTTCCTGCGCGGCGAGCAGCCCGAGCGCGATGGGCAGGTCGTACAGCGGCCCCTCCTTCCGCAGGTCGGCGGGCGCCAGATTGACCGTGATGCGCGCCGCCGGAAAGGGCAGGCCCGCATTGCGAACGGCGGCCCGCACCCGCTCGCGCGCCTCACTGACCGCCTGGTCAGGAAGCCCGACCACGGTGAAGGCGGGGAGGCCCGGGCTGACGTCCACCTCGACCTCGACGGGCACGGCGTCCACGCCGATCAAGGCGACGCTGCGGGCGCGGGCGAGCATCAACCCCCCCGCGGGAACCGGCCCGCCACACGCCGCGTCCTGCGGGCCCCGCCGCCCCGGGTCGTCGCCATCTCGTCCAAGCTCACGGGGGCAGTCTAGCGAAGGGCGCCCCCCTTCAGCAGGCAACCTCGCGCCCTGGAGCGTCTTTTCGACCCCCCATGATGGGGGTAGACCGCAACGCGAACACCGCCCCCGGTGGGCAGGGGCGGCGGGGCGAGCGGGAGGTCAGCCCTCCTGTGGCTTGTTCGGAGCGGGCGTCACGGCCTGGGGGGTGACGGCCTGCACGGGCTGGGGCGCGGCGCTCGCCACCACGGTCCGCACGGGGGCGGGCTGGGCGGCAGGCGTCTCGCGGAAGCTGCCCTCCAGCTCTTCCTTGAGGCCCTGGGTGCCCCGGCGGAACTCGCGGATGCCCGCGCCGAGGCTCTTGCCGAGTTCGGGCAATTTGCGCGGCCCGAAGACGAGCAGCGCGATGAGGAGAATGACGAGCAATTCACCGGGTCCGATATTGGGCATCTTGGGTCCTCCGTGACGTGGACGGAGCGTGGAAAGCGGCGTCCTGTCAGGAGTCTACCCCCGCGACCTGAGACAAACGTCAGGGGGCCTTTTCCCGGCGGCGCCTCAGGTCCCGGTGCCGTTGTCCTCCGGCCCTTCGCGGTAGGCCCGCAGCGTGCCGTTCATAAAGGCCACGTACAGCGTCCCGCCGGCGGCGAGCGGCGTGGCCTGCACCCCCTCGCGCTCCTGGTGGCGCCAGCGCACCTTTCCGCTGCGCACGTCCAGCGCGACGAGTTCGCCCTCCTCGGAGGCGAGGAAGACGAGCCCGGCACTCACCACCGGGCTGGCGGTCACGCGGCCCTCCAGCGCGAAGGTCCACACGTCCTCGCCGTCGGAAAGCCGCAGGGCCCGCACCGTACCCCCCCACCCGGCCACGACAGCGAGGTCCCCGGTCACCGCCGGGGCGGCCCAGATTTCGTCCTCCACGTCGTAGGTCCAGAGGGTCGGCTCGGGCTGGACGAGGGCCGCGCGCCCCGAGGCCGCACTCAGGCTCAGGGCGTGGACCTCGCCGGGCCAGGTGGGAATGACCAGGGTGGCTGACCCCGGTCCGGTCGGCGCGAGGGCGGGCGTGGCGTGCACCGTGCCGACCTCCACCTTCCACAGCGGCGTGCCCTCCCGCGCGTCGAGGGCGTGCAGCCAGCCGTTCTCGTCGCACAAGAGGGCCGCCCCCGCCCACACGACGGGAGAGGCGGCCACCGGCCCCGCCGCCCGGTAGGCCCAGGCGAGTTCGCCGCTTCGCGCGTGCAGGGCGTGGAGGTGCCCGTCGCGGCTGGTGGCGAGGACCCGCTCGCCCCAGAGGGTCGGTGCCCCGGTGAACTCGGCCCGCGCCTGGTGGAGCCAGCCCTCCGCCCCGTCCCAGAGCCGCACCCGCCGCAGGGTCCCGTCCCACCCGCCGTACAGCACCGCCCCGCCCGTGAAGGTCGCCGGGGCCGTCACCTCGTCGCGCGCCGCGTAGGTCGCGTAGGGGCGCCCGGAGGCGTGGGTCAGGACGAGCTGCCCCCCCCGCGTCCCCACCGCCACGAGGTCCCCCTCCCCCACCACGGCGGCGGGCCAGGTCACCTCGCCGGGCAGGGCCACGCTCCAGGCCTCGCACAGTCCCTCCACCCGGGCCGGGCCGTCGGGGTGTTCGCCGGTGCGGGCGCGGCCTCCCCGGTACTGCCCGCGCGCGTGCCGGGTCCACACGTCCCGCCGGGCCAGGGCCCACAGGTGCGTGACCGCCTCGCCGCTCCCCGGGCGGTCTTCCGGCCTCTTGGCGAGGAGGGCGAGCAGCACGCGGGCCACCGCATCGGGGACGGCGGGGTTGAGGTCGCGCGGATCGGGCGGCGGCTCGTAGACGTGCTGGTAGAGCACGCTTTGGTCGCTGTCGCCGACGAAGGGCGGCGAGCCGCAGGCGACCCGGTACAGCACGGCGCCGAGGGCGTAGAGGTCGCTGCGGGGGCCGACCCCCACCCCGCGCGCCTGCTCGGGGGCCATGTAGGCGGGCGTGCCCAGCGTCACCCCCGAGCGGGTGAGGTGCCGGGTGTGGTCGCTGAGGGCCACCAGCCCGAAGTCCATGATGCGCGGCAGCCGGGCGTCGTCGAGGAGCACGTTGCCGGGCGTCAGGTCGCGGTGGACGATCCCGTGGCCGTGGATGTGGGCCAGCGCCCGCGAGGCGAAGGCGGCGGCGGTCAGGAAGTGCGCCAGCGGTCCGGGCGCGTCCTCCAGCGGCCCGAGCGCCGTGATCGGCCCGCCCGAAAGGAGCGGCATGGTGAAAAAAACCCGCTCCGCCCCGCTCGGCTCCCGCATCTCGCCGAGGTCGAGGACGGGCACCACGCCGGGGTGGGTCAGCCGCGCGAGGGTCCGCACCTCCCGCAGGAAGCGCGCCCGCTCGGCGTCGTTGGTGTGGGGGTGCAAGACCTTGACGGCCACCTCGCGGTCGAGGTGGGTGTCCAGGGCGCGGTACACCTTCGCGCTGCCGCCTTCCCCCAGCAGGGCGCGCAGCACGTAACGCTCGGTGACGGTCGCCCCGATCTCCATCAAGGACGAGTCTAGCGCCGCGCCCCGGAAGGGGCCGGAAAGCGGGGGCGGGTCGTCTGGAGGAGGCCTGCGGTGACCCCCACCTCCCCCACTACCTCAAGACGGGCGCGGCCTTCTCCTCCGCCTCGGGGGCGGGCTGGGACACCGGGGGCAGCGTGACGGTCAAGGCGGCCTCCCCCCCCGCCCAGCCCATGAAGGCGTCCAGGCCGCGGCGGAACATCACCGGGCGTTTCTCGCGCTTGCCGAGCTTGCGGCGTCCCTCGGGAACGGGAATCTCGGGCACGAGCGCCCAGTTCACGTTCATGGGCTGGAAGCCCCTGGGGTTGGCGGAGGCGAGGTAGCGCACCAGGCCGCCCAGCATGGACTCGGCGGGAGGAGTCAGGGGTGAATGACCCAGGGCGAGCCGCGCCGCGTTCAACCCCGCCAGCCAGCCCGTCGCCGCCGATTCCAGATACCCCTCGGTGCCCGCCAGCACGCCCGCGACGAACTTGGTGGGGTCGGCGCGGAGCCCCAGGGTCGAGTCCAGCACCTCCGGCGCGTTGAGGTACGTGTTGCGGTGCATCACCCCGTAGCGGACGACCTCGGCGTTCTCCAGGCCCGGAATGAGCTGCACCACCGCCTTCTGGTCGCCCCACTTCAGGCCGGTCTGGAAGCCGACGAGGGACCACAGCCGCCCCTCGCGGTCCTCCTGGCGCAGTTGGGCGACGGCGTAGGGCCAGCGCCCGGTGCGGGGGTCGTCGAGGCCCTTGGGCGACATCGGGCCGAAACGGGGCGTGTCCACGCCGCGGCGGGCGATCTCCTCGATGGGCATACAGCCCTCGAAAAATTCGAGCTTCTCCCAGTCGTGGGGGGTATGAGAGCGGGCCTGCTCCAGCGCCCCGAAGAAGCGCAGGTACTCCTCCTTGGTGAAGGGGCAGTTGATGTAGTCGGCGCTCTGGTCGTAGCGCCCGGCCCGCCATGCCCTGCGCATGTCGATGCTCTCGAAGGCGATCACAGGGGCGGCGGCGTCGTAGAAGCTCAGCCGCTCGCTCCCCGTGACTCGGGCGAGGTCCGCAGCGAGCGCGTCGGAGGTCAGCGGCCCGGAGGCGACCACGGCGATGCCCTCCGGCACCCGCTCGACCTCGCCCTCCACGACCTCGATGAGGGGATGTTCGCGGACGGCGCGGGTGACGCGGGCGCTGAACTCCTCGCGCTCGACGGCGAGGGCATTCCCGGCGGGGAGGCGGGAGGCGTCCGCCGAGAGGACGATCTCGCCGCCCACACTGCGGAGTTCGGCCTGGAGGAGCCCCTTGGCCTGCATCTCGCCCTCGCCGCCCAGGGAGTTGGAGCACACCAGCTCCGCGAAGTTCCCCGAACGGTGGGCGGGCGTCATCTTGACGGGGCGCATCTCATGGAGGCGTACCCGCACTCCTGTTCCGGCCGCTGCGAGCGCCGCCTGCGACCCCGCCAGCCCCGCGCCGATGACTGTGATTTCCGGGAAGCTCATCACAAGCCAGTGTAGAGGACGGGGGGAGGTGGATTGTGGAGCGTGGAACGTGGGGGCGGAGTGAGCGCCAAGGTTGTTCAGCCTCGTTTGACCCCTCTTCTGTGGAGCTGGACCAGTCTGCGGTGCAGCTCTGCGAGTCCGACCCTCCGGGCCACCTCCCCTGAAAGGGAGGCAAAAACCTGCCCTCTATAGCGCGAATGTTGTCTCTGGCTCCCCTTGAGCGAAGCTGACTGACTCGTAGAGCTGCTTACAGGGGGTTTACCGGGGCGAGCCCATCCAGAAGTGGCTTCTGCGGTTGCCCTGAACGTGGGCCAGGAGACACCGGGCCGGGACGCGGCGCCTCATCTCCCCTTCCTATACTCGCCGCATGAAGCTCCGCTCCGGCCTCCTCGCCCTGCTCGTGCTCGCCGTCCTCGCGCTCGTCGGCGTGCTGACGCTCGGCTCCCGGCTCGCCACCCCGCGGGAGGGCAGCACCGAGGTCCGCTTCGTGCGCGAGATGATCCAGCACCACTCGCAGGCGGTGGACATGGCGACGCGCATCCGCGACCGCAGCGAGGACCGCACGATCCGGGCGCTCGCCCTCGACATCATGCTCTCCCAGCAGGAGCAGATTGGGCAGATGCGCGGCTGGCTGACGCTGTGGGGCCTGCCCTGGGGCGGCCAGGGCATGACGGCGGAGCACGCCCGGATGATGGGCATGGCGACGCCCGCCGAACTCGGCAGCCTCGACACCCAGCCCGTCTCGCAGGCAGAAAAAACCTTCCTGCAACTGATGATTCGCCACCACCGGGGAGCCCTGGAGATGGTCGAACCCGCTCTGGAAAACGGCGTCCGGCCCGAGGTGCAGGCCCTCGCCCGGCAGGTTCAGGCGGCGCAGGGAGGCGAGATCAGGCTCATGACCCAGCTTCTCGCCGACCGGGGCGCGCAACCTCTCCCGGCCCCGGCGGGCGACGGCGGGGGGATGGACGGCATGGAGATGGGCGGGCACCAGCATTGAGAACGGACACGAGAGGAGAGCGGGCGCAGGATTTCACCTCTGCGCCCGCTTCCCTTCGCCGGTCCTAATACTCGTCGTCCAGCCCGTCCCGCTTGCCCTCGCGCCTTTCCTTGCGGCGCTCCTGCTTGCCGCTTTTCTTGCGGGGGCGCGGGGGCAACAGCAGCTCGTAGGTCCGGCCAGGGTCGCACATCGCGGGCTGCTCGCCGAGGCGTTCGCTGGGGTCGGCGGTGCGGAGGTTCCCGGCGGGGTGGAAGTGGCGCGCGCCGCAGTACGGGCACTCGTCCACCACCCAGAACATCACCCGCGAGCCGGGCAGGTCGCGCAGCGTGACGTAGGCGGTGCGGACGGCGTGGCGGTCACGTTTCCCCATGCCGGGGAGGCTAGCGCGGGGACGGCGCAGGGATTGTGCCGCCCACCTTGCCACGAGCCACAGCGCCACCCACCCAAGCGCCCGGCCCACCACCTCCCTACGGTTCTCCCTCGGTGTCGTCGCGCAGGTAGGTCACCACCGAGCGGCAGTGGGTCAGGCCCGCGCGGGCGTACAGGGCGCGGGCGGGGCGGGCGTGGTCGTGGGCGCGGGCGCGCAGGGTGCGGACCTCGGGGTGCGCGGCGGCCTCGGCGGCGGCGAGCCCCAGCAGGACACGCCCCAGCCCCTGCCCCCGGTCGGCGGGGTGGACGGCCACGTAGGTCAGGTCGGCGCGGGTGGCCTCGGCGTTGAGTTCGAGTTCGGCAAAACCCACCGCCCGCCCGCCCTGCCTCAACGCGACGAGCCGCACGTCGTCCCGCGCGAAGTGCGAGCGCAACTCGGCGTCCGTCCAGTCGAGCCGCCCCGACCAGCCGTCCTCGGCGGTGCGGAACAGCGAGCGGTACTCCCGCGGGGAGAGGGCCGTCTCGGTGGTGTACTCGGCGGGCACGCGGGCCGCGCGGGCGAGGTGTTCGGCGCGGCCCGTGTAGAAGTCGGTGGCGTGCATGGCCGTGAAACCCGCGTCCTCCAGCGCCTCCCGCACGGCGAGGTTGTCGCGGGCGCTGAAGGCGTAGACGGGCAGGCCGTCGGCCCGCTCGACCGCCCGCCGCAGAAGCGTGTGCAGCTCCCCGGTGCCCAGCGGCCCCTCCAGCACCAGCCCGTCGCGGAAGGGAGCGAGCCCGCAGTAGGCCTGCACGGCGCCGTCCACCCCCTCGGCCACCAGGCAAACGCGGTCCTCGCACTCGTCGTGGAGGGCAGCGGCGTCGCGGGCATCGGGAGCGAACACCTCGCGCTCGGGCGCGTCGTCCATCCAGGACAGCAGGGCGAGCACGTCGGGGGCGTCGGTCGCTTGCATCGGGCGGATCATGGGAGGACACCTCCTGGAGAACGCGGCTTCGGGGCGGTCACCACCGGAAACGAACACCGTCAGCGTATGGACCCGCGTCATCCCCCGTCTGCCCGGCCCGTCACTCGCGCCCTTAAGGAGACGTGCTATATTTGCCCTATGCCCTGAACAGGGTACGCTGCCTCCCTCCCTTTGAGCACGAAGCCGTGTTTGAGGGGTCTTTTCTTTTCAGGAGGCGGCCTCTTCCCGCAAGGACACCCGCCCCCTGAACAGGAGAGAACCACGGGGAGGTGGCCGAGACGGGAGGCCCGCCGTGACGAAAGCATCTGCTCCCAGAGCACCCGCGTCCAGCCCCACCAGCCCGCGCCGCCAGGCGAAGACCGGCACGGACCTGCTCGCCCTGCGCGCGCAGCTCGCCCGCGCCGAGAAGGAGGCCCGCCGCGCGCCCACGCCGCCGCCCGCGAAGCCCGAACACCTGCGCGCCAAGCCGGTGGGGCCTCAGCGTGAGGCCGACCTCGCGGGCATCGACACCACCGATCATACGCTGACCCGCGCCCACGCCCGGCTGCGTGACGCCGTGTACGACGGCAACTACCACCTCTGCCCCCACGCTATCGGCCACGCCCGCGCCGAGGGCTTTCTCGAACAGGACATCGTGCACGTCCTCGTCGCCGGGCGGGTGCGCGCCGTGTACCCGGAAGACCGCCGCTGGCTGGTGTGCGGCTTCTTCGAGTCGCACGGGGTGGCATTGCCCCTGCACGTCGTCGTCGAGCACGGCCAGGGCGGGCACCTCGACGTGGTGACGGCCTTCGTGCCCAAGCACCCGCACCACCTCATCTCCCGCGCCCGCCTCGCCGTCATGCTGCGCTACGACGACGAGAGAATCAGGACGCGGACGGCGCCAGTGGGCAACAAGCCGGGCAACCGCAGCAAGGGGAAGTGGAAGAAGGGGGGATAGCGTCGGCTCGCAAACACGATAGGGACGTTGGAAAGTTCAGAGGCGCCCTTCCTCGATGCGAGGTGGCGCCTCTTCACGTCAACACACCGACTCACCTGAACGGTGGAGGAACATTTTCGAGCTGCTTATGGACACTCCAATTGCGGGGCGGAGGAGTGGACTTTGGGTCGTTCCAAGATGCACCGGCCAACAGCCACTGGGCTCTGTACTGCCGAGTGCTTTCCGGTTCAATGTCCTGGTATCCGTGTTCCACACCACAGCAGTCACAGTAGTCGAATCCCCAGCTAAAACCATCTTCCCCATAAGGCATATAAGGTTCGATCCAGCCACATACACGACACGTATGTTTCTGCTGTTCGCTCAAGCCCTCGTAGCTGTAGCCCAAATCCATCCTCAGTAGCTTATACAAGAACGCACTTTGGGACTCTGGCCCGAATGCTCCCACCCTCCCCTGCTACCCTGCCCCCCGTGACGCGCCTCGGCTTATCCGACACCATCGCCGCCATCGCCACCGCTCCCGGCAGCGCGGGCGTGGGCATCGTGCGGGTGAGCGGGCCGGGGGCGCTGACCCTTGCGGACGGCGTGTTCTGGGGACGGCGCAGGCCCAGCGCGACGAGGGGTGGGCAGTTCCTCTTCGGGCAACTCGTGGCCGACGACGGCGAGGTGCTCGACGAGGGGCTGTGTCTCGTCTTCCGCGCCCCGCGCAGCTACACGGGCGAGGACGTGGCGGAATTCCAGACGCACGGCAGCCCGGCGGTGCTGGGGCGGGTCCTGGCGCGTGTCCTCGAACTCGGGGCGCGTCCGGCCCGGCCCGGGGAGTTCACCCAGCGGGCGTACCTCGCGGGCAGGCTCGACCTCGCGCAGGCGGAGGCGGTGCTGGGCCTCGTGAACGCGGGGACGGACACGGCGCGGCGGCAGGCCTCCCTCGGCCTCGCGGGAGCACTCGGGCAGCGGGTGGAGGGGGTGGCCGCTCACGTCACGCGCACGCTGGCGGCGATCCAGGCCCTCCTCGACTACCCGGAGGAGGGGGTGCCCGAGGAGGACCGGGACGCTCCCCTCCGGGCAGCGGAGGCGGAACTGGAGGCATTGGTGGGGACGGCGCGGGCCGGGCAGGTCGCCACGCGGGGGGCGCGGCTGGCCCTGATCGGCCCTCCCAACGCGGGCAAGAGCAGCCTCCTCAACGCGCTGCTGGGCTACGAGCGGTCCATCGTCACGCCGATTCCGGGCACCACGCGCGACTACCTGGAGGCGCAGCTCTCCCTCGCCGGGGTGCCCGTCACGCTGGTGGACACGGCGGGCATCCGTGAAACGGCGGATGTGGTGGAGGCCGCCGGAGTGCGTCAGGCGGTGAGCCTGGCCGGGGCCGCCGACCTCGTGCTCGCGCTGGAGGACGGCAGCCTGCCGCGCGGGGCCCTGCCCGCCGGTCTGCCGGAAGGCGCGCGGGTGCTGCGCGTGCGGACGAAGAGCGACCTCCCCGCCGTCTGGACCGACCCCAGCACGCTGGCCGTGAGTGCGGTCACCGGACAGGGCCTGCCCGAGTTGCGGGACGCCATCCACGCGGCGCTGATCGGGGACGCGGCGCGGGGCGAGGCGTGGCTCACCACCGAGCGGCAGGCGGACGCGGCGCGGCGGGCGCTGGGGCATGTCCGGGCGGCCCGCCTCCTCCCCGACGAGCTGGCCGGGTACGAGCTGGAGGAGGCGTTGCGGGCGCTGGCCGACCTCACCGGGCGCGACGTGGGCGAGGACGTGGTGGACGCCGTATTCCGGAACTTCTGCGTGGGCAAGTAGGGGGGAGGGGGTCAGCGGGAACTCACTCCGCTGGCCCCCTCTTCCAGAGGGACTCAGCCTTGACTCGTGTCTTCCGAGGTCTCGTCGCCGGGCATGGTGCTCGCGGGGTCGCTGGTGATCATGCTGCCGCTGGAGGCCACGTCCTGCTTGTCGAGGCCCCGGTCCTCGAACTCGTCGGCGATGCGGGCCTCGGCGCGGGCGTCCTTGAGGGCGTCGCGGCGCTCGTCCGTGCGGCCCATGAACTGGAGGTCCACGTTGCTGACCTCGTCTTCGGTCTTCACGGACGGGTCGGCGGGGGCGTTCTGGAGCTGCTGGTCGTCGCTCTGGGTCATGGGACTTGCCTCCTCTGTCCTGCCACGCTAGCAGCGCTTCCCGGGGAGCGGCCTGAGCGTCCCTTTAAGGTTCGCCGCGCCTCACAGGCTCGTCGGCAGCTCCTGAAGGTACGCGACGGGCAGGGTCGTGTCCCCCTGCTTGAAGGCGGCGACGTAACCGCTCAGGGTGCCGCCCGCGCGCTCGACGAGCCGGGCCAGGGCCTGCGCCGTGCCCCCGCTGGCGATCACGTCCTGCACGACGGCGACGCGCCTGCCCCTCAGCCGCGCGGCGTGCGGCCCGTCGAGCCAGAGGGTCTCCGAGACGCCGAGGGTCATGCTGGGCACGTTCTGAATCAGGGGGTCTTGCATGTAGGTGCGGCGTTTCTTGCGCACGGCGACGTAGGGCAGCCCCGAGCGGTCACTGAGTTCGTGGGCGAGCGGCAGCGCGTTCGTGACCACCGTGAGCAACACCTCGGTGCCCGGCGGGATCAGGGGCAGCATCGCCGCGGCGGCGGCCTTGGTGAACTCGCTGTCCCCGATGAATTCCACCAGGGGCACCCGCCCGACGCTGCCGACCCGGACGGTGGGCAGCTCGCGCGTGACACTGCCGACCGTGACGCGCAGGGCCGGGGTGGGGGTGTGGGGCTGGGTCATCTCGTCCCTTCCTTCCGCGCTCAAGAAAACAGCGGCAGGTGCCCCAGCGCCGTGACCTCGGGGCGTTCCTGCCCTTCCGTGAAGACGGCGACGACCGCCGCGACCTCGCCGCCGACCTCCTCGATGATCTGCCGCAGGGAGTGCAGGGTGCCGCCGCTGGACACCACGTCGTCCACGATGGCGACCTTTTTGCCCCTGATCTTGTCCACGTCGAAACCGTCGAGCACGAGAAGTTGGGGCCTCCCCGTGGTGATGCTCACGACCTCGCGGGCGATGGGGTCCACCATATAGGGCTTTTGCGTCTTGCGAATCACGATGTAGGGCTTGCCGCTCTCGCGGCTGATCACGTGCGCCAGGGACAGGGCCTTGACCTCGGGCGTCACGAGCACGTCCACATCGGCGGGCAGGCGGGCGGCGAGTGCGCGCCCGGCGGCCTCCGTCACTTCGGTATCCCCCAGCATGTTGAACAGGGCCACGCTCACCCCCGGCGCCACCGCCACGACCGGCAGCTCCCGCGTCACGTCCCCGACCTCGACCTTGTGCGTCTTCACGTGCCCGAGTGTAACCCTCCCGCCCCGGGCACGCTCGCGCGCCGCCGCGTGCGCCGGGAGCCCGTCCTCACCGCCGCCGGACGTTGAGGAAGCCTTCATGCACCCGAATTTGTGGAAAATTCTTTATCTCGGTCGCAAGAACCTCGGGGACCGGCCCCTCAGACTTCACGAGACCAGGGTGGCCCCAGCGCACGAGGGGGCCACCGCAGGCGTCCACAGCTCAATTCCTAGGAGGGAAGCGACATGACCACCGCCACGCGCACCACGACCGACCTCAAACAGGCCGCCCAGAAAGCCCGCCACGAGCTGGAAGAGCAGGTCTCCAAGGCCGTGATGAAGCAGCACGCCGAAATGGCCGCCGCGCTGACCAAGCAACAAAAGGAGCTCCAGAGCCTCCAGGGCGAGGTCGGCACGCTCACCGCCGCGCTGAGAAAGCAGAAGTCCTCGGGCGGCGGCTTTCCGTGGGGGCTGGTGCTTCTCGTGGGCGGCGGGTACGCCCTGTACCGCACCAATCCCACGGTGAAAGAGCAGGTCGACGGCCTGATCAAGCGGGTGAACCCCGGCCCCGAGGGCAACCTCGCCCGAGCGGGCGACGCCGTGAAGTCCGCCGCCTCCGACGTGATGCAGGGCCAGTCGCCGGGCGCGTCCGTTCGCGCGGCGGGGGGCGAGATGCAGCGCGGCGGCGAGAAGCTCGTGGCCGAGGTCAAGGACGACCTCCAGCGCAAGTCCTGAGCGAGCACATCTGAGCGCAGGGGGTGGACCGGGCGGGGCGGTCCACCCCTTTTCCTGAGCTCAATCCGGCGGGAGGACCACGACCTCGGCCACGCCCCGGCCATCCAGCCGGGCGATGAAGCCCGCGTCCCCCCGGTACGCCATGCCGCTGTCGAGCGCCACGCACCGGCCCCCGGCATAGGGCAGTGGGAGCCCCGCGTCCGGCCCGTCCTCGTCGAGGAGCACGGAGACGGGCGTGTGCCCGTGGGCGAGGCGGTCGCCGCCGTAGGTGTCCAGCAGCCTGCGCGCCACGCCCTCTCCACCCGGCCCCACGAACGCGAGGCGGTCGGCAAAGGCGTTGGCGAGGCCGCCCCAGACCGCGGGGCTGGGGCTCGCCAGCAGGGCGGCGACGCGGGCGTTCACGGCCTCCACGCTGCCCCCCAGGTGCAGGTACACCGGGCTGTCGGCGTGCAGGAGCAGCCAGCGCCCCAGGCGGGCGAGGGCGGGCCGCGCGGCGATCCAGGCGAGGTCGTCGGGCTGGAGGCCCTCGGCGTCCCGCACCTGACCGCCGTTCGCCTCCCAGTAGCTCCGAAAGCCGAAGCGGTCCCCCGGGTCGGCCCGGCGGAAGTGCTCGGCGGCGAGGAACATCACCTCGTGGTTGCCGAGGAGGGCCGTCACGCGGCCGCCCGAGCGCGGCGCCTCTTCCTCCAGCCTGCGGACCAGCCCCACGACGCCGAGGCCGTCCGGCCCCCGGTCGAGGTAGTCGCCCAGGAAGGCGAGGTGGGCCTCCCCGCCCGTCCAGGCGCCGTCCGCACCGATCAGACCGGCCCCCCGCAAGAGGGTTCGCACCTTGTCGTGCTCGCCGTGAACGTCACCGACCACCCACAGGTCGGTGGGGTGGCTCACACCGTCTCCCCCGGCCGGGCGCGCGGGGCTTCGACAGAGACGCGGGTCGCCCCGCCCACGTTCACCGCGCCGCCGGGGAGGTCACAGCCGCCATCCCCGCCCCGGCGCACGAGCGCGACCTCGGCCCGGTCAGTTCGCACGAGCGCGCCCGCGCCGACCCGCCGCCCGTTCGCGCTCCTCCGGTTCTTCGGAAGAGTTCGCCTCTGCCCGGGCCGAAAGCTCCCCGGCCTGCTCGGGGGCCGGGAGCGTCCGCCACGTCGTCATGCGCTCGGTGATGTCCTGCTGGAGGCGGCGCACGTTGCCCTCCATGTGCGAGCGCGAGGCGTCGAGCTGGTGGCGCAGGCGCATGATCTCCTCGACCCCGGCGAGGTTGACGCCGAGTTCCTGGGTGAGGCGGCGAATCTCGCGCAGGTGCTCGATGTCGCGCTCGGAATACAGCCGCGTCTTGCCGCTGCTCCGGCCCGGGCGGATGAGCTGCTTGCGTTCATACAGCCGCAACGTCTGCGGGTGCATGTCCACGAGTTCCGCCGCGATGGAGATCACGTACACCGGGCGGTCCCTGGGGTCCGTCTTGCCGTCCGGGGCGGGCAGGGCCTGGGGCTGGGAAACCCGAACGCGCAGCTCGTCCTCGATGCGTTCGATCTCGGCCTCGAACTCGCCCTGGAGGTCGTCGAGTTCGTGCTGGAGGCGCATGACCTCCTCGACCCCGGCGAGGTTGACGCCGAGTTCCTGGGTGAGGCGGCGAATCTCGCGCAGGTGCTCGATGTCGCGCTCGGAGTACAGCCGCGTCTTGCCGCTGCTGCGCCCGGGACGAATCAGACCCTTGCGTTCATACAGCCGCAGGGTCTGCGGGTGCATGTCCACGAGTTCCGCCGCGACCGAGATCACGTACACGGGGCGGTGCTTGGAGTCGGCGGCCATACCTTGCTTGAGTATACTCGCCGCAAGGTTTTTGAACGCAGGGAAAGGTGACGTTGTGCGGGGTAAGAATGTGGGTGTTCTGCCCCCTCTCCCCTCGTGGGAGAGGGCGTTGCGAAGCAACGGGTGAGGGGGCGTGTGACCAAGCCCATCGCCAAGAGAATGGCTTTGTCTTCTCATTGGCCTTAGGACGTAGCTTCGGTTCACCCCCCTCCCACCCTCCCCCACAAGGGGGGAGGAGCTAACAGCGCCGTTCTTCCCTGTTCCCCCTCCTGCACCCCCTCCCACCCCCCCGCTATCATCCCGGCATGACCACATCCCAGACGGACCTCGCCGCCCTGCTGAACCGTGAGGAGGCCGAGCGGGAACTGTTCGAGCTGCTGCGGATTCCCAGCGTGAGCGCCGACCCTGCGCACGCGGGCGACATGCACCGGGCCGCCGACTTTCTGCGCGCCAAGCTGGAGCGCCTGGGCTTCGCGGCGCGGGTGGACGCCACCGAGCACGGCGGGAAGGCCGGGCACCCGGTCGTGTACGCCGAGCGGCAAGGCGCGCCGGGCAGGCCGACCGTGCTGATCTACGGCCACTA
Organism: Deinococcus aestuarii; assembly: GCF_018863415.1. NCBI lineage: Bacteria > Thermotogati > Deinococcota > Deinococci > Deinococcales > Deinococcaceae > Deinococcus > Deinococcus aestuarii. The sequence continues at coordinate 589,539 of NZ_JAHKSN010000001.1, forward strand.
CGACGTGCAGCCCGAGGCGCCCGTGGAGGAGTGGACCTCGCCCCCGTTCGAGCCCACCGTGCGGGGCGGGCGCATCTACGCGCGCGGCAGCACCGACGACAAGGGGCAGGCGTACGCGCACGTCCGGGGCGCCGAACTGCTGCTCTCGCAGGGCGAGTTGCCCGTCAACGTCAAGTTCCTGCTCGAAGGCGAGGAGGAGGTCGGCAGCCCCAGCCTCGCCGCCTACCTGGGGGCGCACGCGGACGAGTTGAAAGCGGACGTGATCCTGATCTCCGACGGCTCGCGGTTCGCCCCCGACGTGCCCACCGTGACCTACGGGCTGCGCGGGCTGAGCTACGTGGAAATCCTCGTGCAGGGGGCGAGCCGGGACCTGCACTCGGGCTCGTACGGCGGGGCGGCGCCCAACCCCATCAACGCGCTCGCCGAGATCATCTCGAAGCTCAAGGACGACCACGGGCGCGTGACCATTCCCGGTTTCTACGACGGGGTGGAGGAGCTGACCCCCGAAGAGCGCGAGATGTGGGCCCGTCTGCCACACTCGGACGAGGAGTTCGCGGCCTCCATCGGCGTGCCTGCCCTGCCCGGAGAGGAAGGGTACACGACCCTGGAGCGGTTGTGGGCGCGGCCCACCCTCGACGTGAACGGCATCTGGGGCGGCTACCAGGGCGAGGGCAGCAAGACGGTGATCGCGGCGAAAGCCGGTGCCAAGGTGTCCATGCGCCTCGTGCCCGGGCAGGACCCCGAGCGCATCACCCGCCTGATCCAGGAATACGTGCCCACCATCGCGCCGCAGGGGGTGAAGGTCGAGGTGAGGGCCCTGCACGGCGGCCAGCCCGTCAAGGTGGACCTCGACTCGCCGTATATCAAGGCCGCCGACCGGGCACTGCAAAGGGTGTACGGCAAGCCCGCCGCCTTCGCGCGCACGGGCGGTTCCATCCCCATCGTCGCCGACTTTCGCCGTCTGCTCGGCGCTCCCGTCCTCCTCGTGGATTTCGGCCTGAACGAGGACGCGCCCCACTCGCCCAACGAGAGCTTCGCGCTGGAGGATTACCACAACGGGATTCTGACGAGCGCGTATCTGCTTCAGGAATTGGGCGAGTGAGGTTGGTGGTGAGTGGGCAGTGGTTGGTGGATGGAGCAAAAGCACGTTGTCATGCTGAGCGCGGCGAAGCCTCTCGCCTTCCACGCCGGAGACCCTTCGCTCCGCTCAGGGTGACAGGCTTTGTTATGCCGAGTGCGCCAGCAGAGCGGGCCCCCTCTTTTCCGACTCACCGCTCACCACTTCCCACCCCCGGCGCGGAGCGCCACCCGTGAACCTCGCCTTCCTCGCCTCCCACGGCGGCAGCGCGGCGCGGTTTCTGGTGGGGGCGTGCCGGGACGGGCGGCTGAACGCCGTGCCCGTGGCGATGATCAGCAACAACAGCGGGTCGGCGGCGTTGGGGTGGGCGCGGGAGGCAGGGCTTCAGACGGCGCACCTCAGCACGGCGACGCACCCGGACCCGGAGGCGCTGGACGGGGCGATCCTGGGCTTCCTGCGGGGGGCGGGGGCGGATGCGGTGGTGCTGAGCGGGTACATGCGGGAACTGGGGCCGCGCGTGCTGGGGGCCTACGCCGGGCGATTGCTGAACGTTCACCCCAGCCTGCTGCCGAGACACGGCGGGCGGGAGATGTACGGGGACCGGGTTCATGCGGCGGTGCTCGCCTCGGGGGAAGCCGAGACGGGGGCGAGCGTTCACCTCGTCACGGCGGGGATCGACGAGGGGCCGGTGCTGGCGCAGTCGCGGGTGGACGTGCGGCCCGGCGACACGGTGGAGACGCTGCGCTCACGGGTGCAGGCGACCGAGGGCGAACTGCTGCTGCGCGCCCTGCAAGGGATGGCGGTGGGTTCGGCGTGAAGCGCAAAGTCTTCGACCTCCGCCTCTGGCCGCGCGTGGCCCGGGGGACGCACACGGTCACCCACATCCCCGGCTTCGTCATCGTGGACTTCACCGCCCACGAGGTCGTGAGCACGAAGGACGTGCCTTTCGGGGAACGCACCATCCGCATTCTCGATCAGGGCTACCGCTGGGTGCGCGTCCACCCGACGGGCGGAGGCGAGGGCGTCATGGGTGATGCGCAGACCGTCATGCTCAACCCTTCCGGGGGGCCCGAGCAACTGTACGTGGACATCCACGCGGGCGAGGGGCTGGGCGAAGACGGTCTGCCCTGGCACGACGACCTCTACCTCGACGTGATCGCCGACTGGCAGCCCGGCTGGCGGGTGACCGAGACGCACGTCATCGACGCCGACGAGCTGGAGGAGGCGGTGCAGATCGGGCAGGTGACGCCGGAACTCGCCGAGGCCGCCTGGGCCCACGCGCGAAAGGTAGAGGAGGAGTTGCGGGCGGGGACCTACGGGCCGCTGGGGGTGCTGAGGCGGTATCTGGAGGACCCGTATACGTAAAGCGTAACTGCTTCCTCTTGCCCATCTCAGCTTCAGGATAAGCTGTAAGGTGATCTATGAATATACTTAATCAACTTAAAGCTCTGAGTTACCATCAGGCCAGTATAAACCAAGAAATAGAAATTTACAGCGGGAAATGTGAAATTAAGGCTGGAGAAGCAGTAGCAGATGGCGTGTGCAGAATTACCTGTTCCTGGCACCCCAACCCAGTCATTAGATTTCACACCACAAGCACTTTTATGCATCACAAAGGCAACTACGATATTCTGATAAATTTACATGACTGGGGACACATCATTCATGGACATGTTGACTCAATTACCTACTCTTTTGAGTCTGATGCAGAGTTGACGACAGAGTTTTTCGGAAAATTAAATCAGCAGGGATTCTTGTTTCCCTCACCGTTGATGAAGCTAGGTCGATTGATGTTTCACATAATAAATCTACATAATATAGATTTTATTGAATCCAATCCAGAGGGTAGTTTTAGCGAGTCTGATAGGATGACTTTAATTTCTGACGATTGGCGTATGGAACTACACCGGGTAGACAATTTGGGTGATATTGTAAAAAGTCTGGACTACACCAATGGTTACGCATCAACTCATGTGTTATTTGTTGAAAGACTCTCGATCTATCATGTTTCTTATGAAGATTCTGTGCATGAGTTGGGCGAGTTCTTAACCTATTTCCTTTCATTTCACAGAGGCTCTTGGGTTTCAGTTTGCTTACCCATAGGGTTCAATGTCGAAACTCTATAATCTTTCGTGGGATACAGGGAGGGAAGATTGACTTCTGGCAAATCATCCCAGAATACTCAACAACAAAAACTTCTGTTAATTTACAACTTTCGTTCCCAACATTCTGGAAAAAGTGGGTAGATTTTAATTGGCACGATGCATTAAAAATGATCATTCATTGGTATGTAGAAAGTAACACTTTAGCCGGTGGAGTACAAGGAGCCATTGTCCAACAACAAGCGGCATTTGAACGGTTTGCCTGGACGTTAAAAGAAAACAATCTGGCGTTTGAGAGTATGTCTGACAAAAATTTTGATGAGTTGCGCACAGTTGAAAAGATTTCAGAATTGCTACGCTGGGCGGAGATACAAGAGCTTGTTCCCCCTTACAACAAAAACATCATTAAATATTTCAAAGCTAAGCGCAAAATCTTGAGCGGCCCAGACCTAATAGTAGATATTAGAAACAGCCTTGTGCATCCTAAACCTGTCAGGAGACAAATGCTCAACGATATATCTCAAGACATGCTTTTAGAGGTATATCGGCTTGGACAAAATTACCTAAAGCAGTTAGTCAACAAGGTTCTTGATATGCCCGCTGTGATTATAGAATTTCCAACGTACAGCTTAGAAGAGCTTGACGGTAATTACTAGTAGCAGGAATTAAAAGCCAGTAAGGACCAGAGTCCAACACGCCTCTTTCTCACCTGTCACTTTGTCCATCATTATATACAGTGCCTAAGTAATCGAGAATCATATGCTTGGAAAGCTAGTGTGGGGTAATTACAGGAATACGGTGCGGATGGTCACACCAACCACCCGCACCGTCCTTTATCCATTCTCCCCGGCATTGGCACCCGCTTCACCTACCCAGCAAATTACCTACAAACATTATAAATCCACGCCGTATTGACCGCGCTGCTCCCCTGCTGCACGGCCTGCATGAGCAGGGCACCGTTGGGCACCTGCCGGGGCGAGCTGCCCGTCACCACGCCGAAGGTGCAGTTGCTCGTATCCAGCCGCACGACCTGGGCGGCGACCCCGCGCTGCGCGCTGGCGTTGCCGTACTGCTGCACGAACATCCCGCCGCCGAAGGCGAGGCTGGCGAAAGCGACGATCTTCCAACGCTGCACCTGCTTCTGAAGGTTTTCCATCTGCCCACTATAGGGACCAGCCCGACGTGCCCTTTCCCGGTTAAATGCTGGCGAAAGACACGTTGGACGGTCCCTGCGCGGCTGGCCTGAACGGTCAGCCCTCCGGCACACGCGGCGGCATCTGGATGACCCCCCCCGCGCCCGTTTGATTTTCCCGCCTTCCTCCGCTAGATTGCTCTGCGCTGGAACGGTGCCCGAGTGGTTGAAGGGGCACGCCTGGAAAGCGTGTGTACGGGCAACCGTACCGAGAGTTCGAATCTCTCCCGTTCCGCCAAAGCCTGTGCCTGTGCGTGTCTGCCCGGACACCACAGGCATGTTCTTTTGGGGCGATTCATCGGGTCTCCGGCCTCGGCGTTGTAAGAGGCGCGTGTGTCCGGCGGGGCTACCCTCGGCCTAGCCGCTCCGGTGGGGGCGAGAAAGAGGAGGCCAGGAATGGACCACACGCACCAAGCCCTGTCGCATAGCTGGAGCGTCTTTTACGTCGTCTTGTCGTATGTCATCGCCACGCTGGCGTCGTACGTGTCGCTGGAGGTCGCCACCCGCGCGGGCCAGCGCTCTGCCGAGGGGCGCCGGGGCCGGGCGTGGCTGCTCGCGCAGGCTGCCCTGCTGGGGTACGGCATCTGGGCCATGCACTTCGTCGGGATGCTCGCCTATCAGGTCTCGGCGACCGTCACCTATAACCTGCCGCTGACGGTGCTGTCGGGGGTGCTGGCGATTGGTCTGATGTACCCGGCGCTGCTGATCCTCCACGGGGGCCCGCTGCGCTTTCCCCGCCTGCTGCTGGCGGGGCTGGTCGCCGGAAGCGGGATCGTGTTCATGCACTACCTGGGGATGTTCGCCTTCCAGGTGCCGGGCACGGCCGTCTCGGTGCGCCCGGTGCCCCTCGTCCTCTCGGTCCTCATCGCCGTCGGGGCGAGCATGGCGGCGTTCTACCTCTTCCGCCTCGTGTCGAGCACCTGGGCGCGCAAACTTTCCGGCGCGGCCCTGACGGGCCTCAAGGGGGCGGCGGGGCTGGTCATGGGCGGGGCCATCGTCGCCATGCACTACACCGGCATGGCGGCCTGGCACCTGAACGTGGTGGACAGCAACCTGCTCTACCGCAACACGGGCGGCCTGGACACCGAGTTCCTGGCCCTGGGCATCAGCGTCCTCTCCATCGTGCTGCTGAGCATGACGGTGACCAAGCTCCTCGTGGACGCCGTGCTGGAGCCCTCGACGGCACAGTAATCCGCCTCTGCGCGCAGGGCGAGGGCCGCCTTCCCACCCGGGAGTGCGGCCCTCGCCCTTTGCCCCTTTTCCCTACCGCCGCCCCACCCTCCACGCGCTCACGAGCGACAGCAGCGCCAGCACGGCGCAGGCGTGGGCGAGGACGGAAAAGCCCACGCGGGCGATCACCAGACCGCCGATCAGGGTCCCGGCCCCGGCGGCGACGTAACCCAGGCCGTCCGTCACCCCCTGCGCGGCGGGATGGCGGGCCAGCGCTTTGCTGCCGGAGACGAAGGCGAGGTTCCACCCCAGCCCCAGGACGAACATGGACACGCCCAGCCACGCGGCCCCGGGCAACGTGGCGCTCAGCGCGGCGAGCACGAGGAGGACCGAGCCGCCCACGTACCCGAAGCGCACGCCCAGCCGGTCGATGAGGGGGCCCGTGAGCCACCCGAAGGCGAACATGCCCGCGATGTGCCCGGAGATCAGCGCGGCGACACCCGTATGGTCCATTCCCATGTGGTGCGCCCGCAGCGGGGTCAGGCTCATCAGCGTGACCATCAACCCCTGCGCGGTGGCAAGCGCGAGGGCGGTGGAGCGCACGCCGGGCACGGCGAAGGCGGCGCGGACGGAGGTCGGAGCCTTCGCCGCGACCTGCGCGGGAGGCCGCACGGGCGTCCAGGCGAGGATCAGAAGGGCCGCCACCCCCAGCAGCCCCCCGCCGACGAGCCACCCGGCGACCTCGGCGGAGGTACCCAGGCGCTCTCCCAGGGTCTCCACGCCACCGGAAAAGCCGGTCATCAGGAAGGAACCCAGGACGCTCATCAGCATGAGGAGGCCCAGGGCCGTGCCGCGCCTGGACTCGGGCACGCTTTCGGCAGCGGCGTAGCGGGCCTGCTGGTAGCCGCCCTGCGCCGCGCCCATCAGCGCCGCCCCGAGGAGGAAGACGGGCGTGAGGGCCGCCCTGGCCCCCAGAAAGCCCAGCACCGCGCCGCCCGCCCCCAACGTGAAGGCCGCGCCCAGCCCCACCCGCCGCCCGGCTCTGAGCATCAGCGCCCCGAAGAGCCCCGCCGAGAGGGCCGCCGACGCGGAGATCAGGGTGCTGGGCAGCCCCGACAGGCTCTCGCGCCCCAGGCTGCTCATCACCAGCGAGGCGAGGATGGTGCTGACGGTCGTCGCGCCCGTGGCGAGCGCCTGGGCCAGGTAGAGGGGCAGGAGCCGTCCGAGGGGGAGGGCGGGGGCGAGGGCCGGGGACTGGGCGCGGACAGGTTCGCCCACGTCACGCGCCCTGCGCGGCCCACCGCTGCGCCACGGCGGCCTTCAGGTACTCGGCGGCGTCCTCGGTGCTGGCCCCCGGGGTGAAGACCTTCCCGACGCCCAGTTCCGCCAGTTTCGGCAGGTCCTGGTCGGGGATGATGCCGCCCCCGAAAACGAGGATGTCCTCGGCGCCGCGTTCACGCAGCAGCCCCACCACCTCGCGGAAGTAGTGCATGTGCGCGCCCGAGAGCACGCTCAGGCCGATGGCGTCCACGTCCTCCTGAACGGCGGCGTTGACGATCATCTCGGCGGTCTGGCGCAGGCCGGTGTAGATGACTTCCATTCCCGCGTCCCGCAGTGCGCGCGCCACCACCTTTGCGCCCCGGTCGTGGCCGTCCATGCCCGGCTTGGCGATCAGCACCCGAATCCGGCGGTCTTCCATCTTTCCTGCCTCCTAACGGTCGTTTGGGGGCATTGTACGGGGTGGGGCGGGTGGAGGGCACAGAGGTGTTTTGTTGGGGTCGGACAACTTGCTCCGGTTTGCCCCCACCCCCCAACCCCCTACCCCCAGGGGGGGCAGGGGGAGCGGTCGCTGCGCTCGGCAGGTTCAGGCAGGCTTGGCTGACACGGCTGGGCCGTCCGCTGGCAAAGTCTGATCTTGTCGCGTCCCGCCTGGTCTGCCCACCGTCTCGCTGCGCGAGCAAGGCGGGGTGGTGGCCTGGGCCGTCCGTTGCGCTTGCTCCTATAAGTCATTCAGGGTGACGGTTTTTAGAGAGCAAAGGCAGAAGCGCAGTTCTCCCTCTCCCCTTGCGGGAAAGGGCCGGGGTGAGGGGGCGTGTGACCAGCGCCACCGCTGGGAAGCTGTCTTCGCCCCATACCCTCCGCCTTCAGCCCCGTGCCGCCCGCTCCACCCGCGCCACCACCCGCTCCCGCCCCAGGGCGTCGAGCATCTCGAACATGCCGGGGCTCTCGCTCGTCCCGGCGATAGCGGCGCGCAGAGGCTGCATCACCTTGCCGGGCTTGAGGCCCTTCTCCTCGGCGAAGGCGCGCAGGGCGGGCTCGGTCGTGGCCTGGTCGAAGGTGGGCAGGTTCTTCAGGCGGGCGGCGAGTTCGGGCAGGAAGGAGCGGCCCTCCTCGATGAGCTTTGCCGCCTTCTCGTTCACCGGGTAGTCCTCCGACCAGAAGTAGGGCGTCTTCTCCAGAAACTCCGAGAACACGTCCATGCGCGGAATCATCATGCGGACGACGGCGCGGAAGTAATCGTCGAAGGGCAGGTCGTACTTCTGGGAGGCGAGGTAGTCGTGCAGCCGCTTCGCCACCTCCTCTTCCGTCAGCACTTCCCGGAGATACTTGCCGTTCATCCACTTCAATTTGTCGAGGCTGAAGACGGGGCCGCCCAGCGTCACGTCCTCCAGGTGGAAGACGCGCTGGAACTCGGCGAGGTCGAAGATTTCGCGGCCCTCCGGGTGCGTCCAGCCCATCGTGGCGAGGAAATTGAGCATGGCTTCCGGCAGAAAGCCCTGGTCCATGTACCACTCGACGGAGGTGGGATTCTTGCGCTTGCTGATCTTGGACTTGTCGGCGTTGCGGAGCAGGGGCATGTGCGCGAAGACGGGCTGCGGCCAGCCGAACGCCTCGTACAGCAGCACGTGAATGGGGGTGGAGGTGATCCACTCCTCGGCGCGGACGACGTGCGTCACGCCCATCAGGCGGTCGTCTACCACGTTGGCGAGGTGGTAGGTGGGGTAGCCGTCGGCCTTGAGCAGCACCTTGTCGTCGATCTCGCGGTTCTGGAAGACGATGGGCTGGCGCAGGGCGTCGTTCACGACCGTCTCACCCTCACGCGGGACCTTGAGGCGGATGACAGCAGCCTCGCCCACGTCCACCTTCCTTTGCGCCTCCGCCGGATCGAGGTCGCGGCTGGGGACGGCGATGACGCGGCCCTCCCGCTGCGCCTCCTCGCGCAGGGCGCTCAACTCCTCGGGTGTCTCGAAGGCGTGGTAGGCATGGCCGGACTCGACCAGCCGCCGCGCGTACTCCCCGTAGATGTCGTTGCGCTCGCTCTGGCGGTAGGGACCGTTCGGGCCGCCCTGGAGGGGGCTCTCGTCGGGGGTGAGGCCGAGCCACTGCATCATCTGGAAGATGCGCTTTTCGCTGCTTTCCACGTAGCGGTTGCGGTCGGTGTCCTCGATGCGGAGGATGAATTTGCCCTCCTCGCCCCGGTCGCGGGCCTGATGGGCGAGCGCAAAGTTGAAGAGGCCGATGTAGGCGGTGCCGACGTGCGGGTCTCCGGTGGGGCTGGGGGCGATGCGGGTGACGACAGGCATGAGGGACAGGATACGGGGAAGGGGGACGGGTGCGCCGGGGCGTCAGCGCCCGGCTGCGACAAGCCTTCGCCCTACTCCCTGAACGGCTCCACCCGCTGCCCGTCCCCCGTATCCCGCCCCCGTGCCACGTCCCGCACCCCCCGCCGCCCGAAGGCGTGGGCGAGGTCGCGCTCGGACAGCCGCAGGGTGGTGGGTCGCCCGTGCGGGCACGACCAGGGCTGCTCGCAGAGGCTCAGGGAGGCCAGCACCGCCTCTCCCCTGTTTCCGTCCAGCATCCCGGCCTTCAGCGCGGGCGCGCAGGCGAGCCGGGCGAGGACATGGCGGCGGGGGTCAGGGTTCTCCCCCAGCGCCGCCTCCACGATCTCCTCGTGCAGCCGGGGCACGGGCAGCGCGGCGAGGACGGCGGGCAGGGCACGCAGCCGCGCCAGGCCCGCCCCGAAGTCCTCGATCATAAGTCCCCAGGCCCGCAATTCGGCCCCGCGCTCGTGCAGCCGGGCCACCTGCTCGGGCGTCAGGTGCAGCAGCTCGGGCTCGGGGAGTTCGACAGGAGGCGCCGAGCCCAGCGCGCGGGTGAAGTGCTCGTAGAGGGCGCGTTCGTGCGCCGCGTGCGCGTCCACCACCCACAGGTCGCCCTCCCCCTGCGCGAGGAGGTACAGCTCCTGGTAGACCCCGACGAGCGTGAGTTCGGGGAAGTTACCCCGGGTGGGCGCGGTCTGAGGCTCCGGGGGGGCGATCAGGCTGGGCGCGTTCCGGGCGAGGGGATGCGCGGCGAGGGCCGCCGTCACCGCCTCCCGCACCCGGGCCGCCACGCCGGGCAAGTCAGCGAGGGCGACGACCTGCTTGGCCGGGTGGACGTTCGGGTTGTGGTCCTCGGGGGCGATGCGGAGGTCGAGCACGCACAGCGGGGCGACCCCTGAGGGGATGAGTTCGGCGAAGCCCTCGATCACGGCCCTCTCTAACTCGGGCGGGGCCAGCACGGGCCGACCGTTCACGCTGAAGTGCATCCGGTCGCGGCGGGCGCGGGTGAGTTCGGGGCGGGAGACGACGCCGCACACGCCCCCGGCGTCCACCCGTAAAACGCGGTTCGCGCTCAGCGGCCCGTACACGCTCGCCACCGCGCCCCGGTGGTCGGCAGGCGCGTGGGTGAGGCGGGGCTCGCCGTCCACCGTCAGCCGCCAGTGCAGACCGGGGTGGTGCAGGACGTAACGGCCCACGAGCGCGGTGATCTCACGCGCCTCGGCCGCCGCCGGGGCCTGGGTGCGCAGCCGGGCGGGCAGGCGGGCGAAGAGGTCCCGCACCGTCACCGTCGTCCCCGCCGGAGCGGAGGTGCGGCGCACGGTCACGTCCTCGCCCGAGGCGCTGACCTCCGCCGCCCCCACCTGCGCCGCCGGGCGCGTCACCAGATGCAGGTCCCCCGCCTGCGCCGCCGCCCACAGCGCCTCGCCCCGGAAGCCGAGGGTCGTCACGCGCTCGACCGCCCCCGCCTCCGGTTCCAGCTTGCTCGTCGCGTGGCGCACGGGCGCGAGTGATACCGCGTCCGCCGGGATGCCCGCCCCGTTGTCCCGCACCCGCGTCAGCAGGAGGCCGCCGCCCTCCACCTCCACCTCGATGCGCGTGGCTCCCGCGTCGAGCGCGTTCTCCACGAGTTCGCGCACCACGTCGAGCGGGCGGGAGACGACCTCGCCCGCGGCGATCAGCCGGGCGACGTGGGGGGGAAGGACGCGGATGGTCACAGGCTCCTGACCTCCTTCTCCTCGCCCTCGGCGGTGCTGCGCGCCTCCCGCTGCCAGGTGTGCAGAAGTTCGAGCGCCTGCATCGGCGTCAGGCGGCTGAGGTCGAGGGTGGCGAGTTCGCGGGTGAGCTTGCGGTCGTCGCCCTCAGCGTTGAGGGCGGTCAGCAGCCGCGCCGCGCGGGTGGTCACGGGCGCGGGCAGACCAGCCAGCCGCGCGACCTCCACCCCGTAGGACTGGCGGGCCGCACCGGGAATGACCTGATGGTAGAAGGTGAGCCCCCCCGCGTCCTCCTCGGCGGCGACGTGCAGGTTCACCAGGCCGGGGTGCTCCGACTCCAGCCGCGTCAGCTCGAAGTAGTGGGTGGCAAACAGCGTGTGAGCGCGGGTCGCGTGCAGGTGTTCCAGCGCCGCCTGCGCGATGGCGAGACCGTCCAGGGTGGAGGTGCCCCGCCCCACCTCGTCGAGGATGACGAGGCTGCGGTGGGTCACCCCGTGGAGGATGCTCGCCAGCTCGCTCATCTCCACCATGAAGGTGGAGCGGCCCCCCGCGAGGTCGTCGCTCGCCCCGATGCGGGTGTGGATGGCGTCGTAGATGGGCAGTTCGGCGTGGTCGGCAGGCACGAAGGAGCCGACCTGGTGGAGCAGGGCGCACAGCGCCACCGTCCGCAGGTACGTGCTCTTGCCCGCCATGTTCGGCCCGGTCAGGAGGAGGGTGTGCCGGGTGTCGTCCAGGTGCGCGTCGTTCGGCACGAAGCGGCCCCCGGTCGCCCGCTCGACGACAGGATGGCGGGCCTGCACGAGCCGCGCCCCGCCCGTGACGGACTGGGGCCGCACCCAGCCGCGCTCCACCGCCAGTTCGGCCAGCGCCGCGATCACGTCGAGTTCGGCGACCGCGCCCGCCGCCTCGGCCAGCGCGTCCGCGTGGGCGGCGAGGCCCGCGCGCAGGTCGGTGAAGACCTCCGCTTCGAGGCGTTGCGCGGAGGTCTCCAGCCGGGCGATCTCGCGCTCGCGCTCGCGCAGGTCGGGGCGGGTGAAGCGGGCGCGGTCCTTGAGGGTGGCGATCTGGCGGTAGTCGGCGGGGACCTTGCTCAGGTTCGGGCCGCTGACCTCCAGGTAGTAGCCGAAGACGTTGTTGAACCCCACCTTCAGGCTGCCGATCCCGGTCCGGGCCCGCTCGCTCGTCTCCAGCTCGGCCAGCCAGGCGCGGTGCCCCAGCGCCTCGCTCCGCAGCCCGTCGAGTTCGGCGTGGAAGCCGTCGCGGATCAGGCCACCGTCCCCGATGCGGATGGGCGGGTCGTCCACCAGCGCCGCGCGGATCAGCGTCACCACGTCGGGCAGGGCGCCCAGCCGGGCGCGGACGGCGCCGAGAAGGCCGTCTTGCGCCTCCAGCAGCCGGGACGCCTCGGGTAGCAGGTCGAGGGTGCGGGCGAGCGAGGCGACCTCGCGCGGGGTGGCCCGCTGGGTGGAGACGCGGGCGGCGAGGCGCTCCAGGTCGTGCGCCCGGTACAGCAGCGCCCGGATGGCCCCCCGCAGGTCGGCGGCGCGGGTCAGCGCCTCCACCGCGTCGAGCCGCGCCCGGATGCTGAGTTCGTCGAGGAGGGGGGCGCGCAGCCAGGCCCGCAGCCGCCGCCGCCCGCCCGCCGTGCGCGTCTCGCTGAGCACGTCCATCAGGGTCATGCCCTGGGGGGCCTGCGCCTGGAAGACCTCCAGCGCCCGCACCGCCGCGTCGGGGAGCCGCATGTGGGCGCCGGGCTCGAAGCGCACCACCCGGCGCACCATCTCCAGCCGCCCCTGCTGGGTCACGCGCGCGTACCCCAGGACCGCCCCGCACGCCCGCACGAGGGCCGCGCTCGTGAGCGAGCCGGGCACCTCGCCGAGCGTCTCTTTCAACTCCGCCCGGGTGGCCTCCTCGTCGAAATTGGCGGGCGAGAGCATGACGGGAAAACGGGTCTGGAAGTCGGCGAGGAGAGCGGGGTTCCCCGACAGCTCCGGCGCGAGCAGCACCTCCCGCGCCCGGTGCCGCGCGAGTTCGTCGTAGAGGGCCGTGCGGGTGTGGAAGGCGGCGCAGCGGAATTCGCCCGTGGACACGTCGAGGAGCGCGAGGGCGTAGCCGTCCCCGGTCGCCACCGCCGCGAGGTAGTTCTCGTCAGCGGTCAGGTGCCGCTCCTCCGTCACGGTGCCGGGCGTGAGGAGCTGCGTCACCTTGCGGTCCACGAGGCCCGAGCCCGGCTCCTCGATCTGGTCGGCGACGGCCACCCGCACCCCCGCCGCGAGGAGCCGCTCGACATTGTGGTCGAGGGCCCGCACCGGCACGCCCGCCATCGGCGTCGAGAAGTCCCGGCTGCTCTTGTGGGTCAACGCGATGCGCAGCAGCCGGGAGGCGCGTTCGGCGTCCTCCCCGAAGGTCTCGTAGAAGTCGCCGACCTGAAACAGCAGCAAGAACTCGGGGTGCTTATCCCGCAACGCCACGTACTGTTCGAGCATCGGCGGCAGCACCCCCGATCCCGTCCCCTTCAACACGCTCTGCGGCACACCCACCGGCATGGCTGGAGAATAGCCCACGCCGTTCTGTTCACGGCGGAACGGGCGTTGCAATTGGACACGGCACAAGAAAAACCGCCCCACGGGGAGGCGGGGCGGATGGAGTGGGTGGGCTAGCGGAAGCGGGAGAACCTCTCCAGGGCCCTGAGGCTCTGAACGCCCAGGGGGGAGGCGCCGCCGCTGTTCAGGAAGACCCAGTTGTTGGGGGAGCCGCCACGGACCACTGAGCCGGTCAAGTCACCGTTCCCATCAAATTGAAGGGTGAGGCTGACCTTGTTCCAGCCCTTTTGCAGACTCACGTCGACATCGCCCTTGAACGTGTCGCCGCCGTTCGTGCAGCTCTGCGTTCCCCTGACGGTCACGCCACGGTCCACGTACAGCAGTTGACCCAGCACGGCCTCGTAGCCGGTCACCGTTCCGGCGCCGTCAACCTTGGTGGTGACGGACAGGGGAGAAATGCCGCCGCTCTTCGTCGCGCCCTCCGCCCCGATCACCAGAGCCGTGCCCTGCGCCTGGCTGGTGCTGACCGTGACCGTCCCCGTGCAGTTGTCCTCCTCGTCGTTGAACTCGTCGGCGGTGATGGCCGCCAGCGTTCCCGTCGCGGGCGTGGCGGGAAGGTTGAGCCTGAACTTGCCGTCGGCGGCGAGGGGCGTGGTCACCACGTTCTGGGGCTGGGTCCCCTCCACCGTGTACGCCCTGACGGAGCCCGCCCCACCCGTCCAGGCGCTCGTCGTGAGGGTCAGGGCACCGTTGCTCGACGCGGTGAGATTCCCCTCCACGACCGTCCCCGACACAGTGGTGAGGTTGCTGGGGACGTTCGTGCGGTCACAGGAGGCGAGCAGGAGGACGGAGCCGACCATCATCAGGGCACCAAGCTTTTTCATACGCCACTCACCGTAAAGGCTTTGCGACCCCCCAGGTTGCAGATGTGACGCGGGAAGATGGGGGCGCCCCCGTCCTTCAATGTTTGATAAAGCTCCTCCAGCCCAACCCCGACCGGGAGCGGGGGGCCGTTTCAACCGCGTCCCACCCCCCACCCTCTTCCCCGCCCCCTCCCGTAGCATGGCCGCATGAGTTACCACCCCTACGACCCGCGCATGGCCTTTGACGCGCACCGCAAGCTGACCGACGGCGACGTGCAGGACCTCAAGCCCCGGGGCTGGTGGGGCGACGACGGCAAGCTCTACCGCGATTTCACCTTCGACACGTACCAGGCGGGGGTGGACTTCGTGGTGAGGGTGGCCGCGCTGGCGGAGGAACAGGGGCACCACCCCGATATCCGGCTCTCCTACCGCCGCGTGCGGGTCAACTACTTCACCTACGACGCGGGCGGCGTGACGGGCCTCGACATCGCGGGGGCACACGCGGTCGACCGGCTGGCGGAGGCGGGCCAGCCTTGAAGCTCCAGATTCCCGACGCGGACGTGTTGTGGGACTCGCTCCCGCCCGCCCGCCGCCATGAGATGGAGGTCACGGTGGGCTCCGGCGACCTCGACGACCTGAACCACGTCAACAACACGGTCTACCTCGCGTGGTGCGAGGGGGTGGCCCGCGCGCACGCCCTGCGGCTGGGCATGGGCACGGACGCCCTGATCGCCCTCGGGGCCGTGCCCGTCGCCCGGCAGCACACCATCGTCTACCACCGTCCGGCGTACCTGGGGGACCGGGTGCGCGTCCGCACGGCGCTCACCGTGACGGGGGGCGTGCGGAGCGTGCGGGCGTACACCCTCGACCGCCTCGGCGAGGACGGGCAGGAAGTCCGCCTCGCCGAGTGCGAGACCGAGTGGGTGTGGGTGGACCCGGGCAGCGGGCGCCCCAAGCGGACCCCTCAGGAGGTCGTGCGGGCCTTCGGGTTCTAGGGCGTGTGCTGACTATCGGCCTGAAGCTTGCCGATGGTCAGGGGAGCCGAACCTTCTTCAAGACAGTTGTAGTCTTCCAGGTGCCAGTGAGCCCAATCGGAAACACCTTCTACCGTGAGGCCGAGGAGCAAGCGGGCCAATGACCTCAATCCAGCATCGTTAGCCCGCAAGTACACGCTACCTTCCTCGACACGAACTGAGATTTCAAAACCTTCCTCCCATTCAGCCCTGAGACCGTCTTGGAGAGTGTAGTCAGGTATGTCGAGGATGAGCTTTGGCATGACATCAAAGGATGGCGTACTTTGGGTGCGGCTGACCAGTTTTCTCTTACCCGCCGACTGGCGGGGCCTCGGGCAGGCTGCCCGCCGGGAACAGCACCGCGCGGGCCGGGGCGCCGTCCACCCGGGCCAGCGGGAGGGGCAGGCACATCAGGTCGTACTCGCCGTCAGGGACGTGACTGAGGTTCAGGCCCTCCAAGATCAGGAGGCCGGTCTCGCGGCAGGCGGCGTGGGCGTCCAGCGTCTTGCTCGTCAGGGGGTCCACGCTGGGGCTGTCGGTGCCGATGAGCTGCACGCCCCGGCGGGACAGCTCGCGGATCAGGGCCGGGTCGATGGCGGCGAACTCCCCCGGGAAGGTCTCCCAGTGGGCGGGCTGGCCGGTGTGCAGCAGCAGCCGGGGCGGGAGGCCCTGCGGCAGGCCCTCCAGCACCTCCGGGCCGACCAGGGGACCCCGCGCCGTGACGACGAGGCAGCGGCCCACGTACGGCTCCAGACCGAGTTCCTCCAGCCGCAGGCCCGCGTCGTCGTAGTGCCAGGGGGCGTCGACGTGGGTGCCGGTGTGGGTGCTCGCGTGGAGCTGGGACGTGTTCACGCTGTCTCCCCGGGCGATCTGCGCCATCGGCTCGACCACGAAGGGGGGATCGCCCGGCCAGGTGGGGTGCCCGCTGACGAGCTGCCTGGAGATATCGATCATGGGGGGAAGGATAGAGCGGTCAGCTCTCAGCGATCAGCTTTCAGCAAGAAAGCCGGAAGCCCGGGCGAAAGCTCCTCCTGCTGAAAGCTGACGGCTGACCGCTTCCCTCACGTCCCCGGCGTGCTTCCCGGAAACACGGCCACGCGGCCCACCATGTAGGCGCACCCGTACAGGAAGAGGGTGACGACGGGCAGGAAGCGCAGGCCCCGGCGGTGCTCGACGAGGCGGCCCCTCACGAGGACCTCGATCACGTAGAGGCTGAGCAGCACGAAGGCCGTGTACATCCAGTGTTCCGGGTCGCGGGAGGGGTCGTAGGGCAGGCCGTACTTCGTCAGGCCGCCGCCCACGTTCACGGCGCTCGGCACCTTGGCGCCGCCCACGGCGAGGATCACGCCCGTCACGGCGGGCAGCAGCGTCAACACCCACACCACCCGCAGCGCCACCAGAAAGCCCGTCCGCACCGTGCCCTTCAGGGCCGGGCCCAGGCTCCAGAGGAAGAGGACCAGCGTGCCCAGCGCGAGGGGCGTGGGAAAGAGCAGCGCGAGCGAGCTGCCGAACTGAACGTTGTGAATCAGCCGCAGGAGGTCCATGCGCCCCAGCGTAACGCGCCCCTCACCCCTCCCCCGGCAGGTCGAGATGCGCCTCGGGGGGCAGGTGGGTGCCGGGCCGCAGGGAGGTTCCGTCCGTGGCCCGGCGCACGGTGAGCGACGCGGGCACGTCGGCGAGCAGGATGTGCCCGCCGCTGCGGGTGAGCTTCAGCCCCGCCAGGACCGGCGCCCCGAACGCCTCCCCGAGGTCGGTGACGCCGGGGGGCAGGGTGAGGGCGTGGTCCCCGTACGGCCCGACGACGTGCAGGGCCACCCCCTCCGCGCGCAGCCGCAGCGGCAGCCCCAGCCCCACCAGCGTGCCCAGCGGCGGCCACGGCGAGCGGGCGGGCCGCGCCACCGCCACGCCGAGCAGGGTGCCGGGGCGGATCACGTCGCCGCCCTCCAGCAGCCGCGCCCCCTGGCTGACCTCCAGGTCGGCGGGCACGCGCAGCACCCGCAGGCCGCCCTGCGCCTGTTCGAGCCGCAGCCCGCTGAGGTGCGGCACCCGCCCCACCTGCCCGAGGTCGAAGGGGCCGCCGAGCGGGGTGGACACCGCCGTCACCAACCCGTTCGCGCCGACGAGGGCGAGCGTGCGGTCCTCGCGGTACTGGAGGCCCTCGACGGTCGGCGGGGGTGGGGCGGGGCTGGGGCGCGCGGCGGCCGGGAGTGGAGGGCGCGGGCGGGCGCGTGATCGGCGGCGCCGGGCGAGCAGGAGGAGCCCGCCCAGCGCGATCAGCCCGAGCAGGACCGCGAGGAGCCAGGGGAGGAGGCGACCCCGACCCTCGGGACCGGAGCTGTTCGGGGACACCGGGGGCGTGGGCCGCGGAAGAACCGCCACCCCACCCCCGGCCGCCGTCACGCCCGCCAGGGGAACGCTGCGCCCGCCCGCGAGGGTCAGGACCGGCGTCACCGCACGCCCCGGCTCCAGCCCCGCGTTCGTCAGCCGCACGCCGAATTCGCGCCCGCCCGGCAGGCGCACGACCTCACCGCCCAGGCCGGGCGTGGGGCGCAGGGTCGCGGTGGTGGCCTCTTCCAGCCGGTAACGCAGCGTGACCGTCTCGCCGGGCGCGAGCGTGCGGTCGGCCCCGGGGTTGAGCCAGGTCAGGCTGGGGGCCGGGGCGACGTTCAGGCGCAACAGGACGCGCCGCACCTGCCCCCCGGCAGTCTGCGCGCAGAGCAGGGCGGGCGTGCCGGGAGGAACGCGGCCTTCGACCCTCAACTGCACCTGCCCATCCGTGACCTGGGTGCCCGAGAGCCTCACCCGGTCCCCGGCCCCGCCCGCCGCGAGGGTGAGGGCCGCGCCCTCGGGCAAGGGGACGGGAACCTGCCCCGGGTCGCGGACGGTGAGGACGCCCCCTCCCAGGCGGCCCAGGTCCGGCACCTGGCCGACGGGCACCGTCAGGCCGTCCCCGTAGCCGCTCGCCCCCAGCGCGGCGCGGGCGGCGGCGGGGATGTCGGTGCCCAGCGCCACGTAATGCAGCGTGTCGAGGGGGCCGCGTCCCCGGAAGGCGGCGAGGGCGTGGGCGGGGCTGGCGCGGTCGTCCGGGTCGTTGTCGATGCCGTCGGTGAGGATGAAGACGGTCGTCGCGTACCGCTCGCGGGTGCTCAACGGCGCCAGCGCCCGCGCCACGCTGCGGTAGAGGTAGGTGTTGCGCCCGTCCGCCCGCAGCGCGGCGAGGTCGGCGTTCCAGCGCGCGGCGTCCCCCGGCAGCGCGTAGCTCTGCACCCGCCTCGGCCCGGTGTCGAAGGTCACGAGTTCGACCTGATCGGGCCCCGCCCCGCGCACGTAGTCCCTCACCGCCGCCTTCACCCGCCCGAAGATGTCCGCCTTCCCGTCCCCGATCCCGCGCATGCTGCCGCTCGTGTCGAGGATGAACACGGCGCGGGTCTGGGTGGGCAGCGGCCCGGCGGGAAGGGCGCAGGCGGAGGGCGCGGGCTGCGCGTGGGCGAGGCTGCCCGCGAGCAGGATCATGAGGGCGGAAACGCGGCGCATCGGGTGCCCATTGTGCCCCGAGCGACCCGGAACGCCAAACCCCGGCGGCCCCTCCTCCCCCGCCCGGAAATTTTTCCCGCGCTGGACGCCCTCCAGCCCGACCGCCCCGATCCCTATTCGGGCCACCGGATTACGCCATTTACGTAAAATATTTGACCCATTTCAACCCAGCAGGTATACTGTCAGGACCTTCGGGGGCGCACCTGGCGCCCGTTTTTTCCGAATCGAACCTTGATCGCCGCGCCCTCACCCGGGGCGCTGCCAGGAGGACCATGACGCAGACCCACGATTACGACGCCAGCTCCATCTCGATCCTCAAGGGCCTGGAGGCCGTGCGCAAGCGGCCCGGCATGTACGTGCAGGGCGGGACCGGCGTGGACGGCTACCACCAGCTCCTCACCGAGATCATCGACAACGCCATCGACGAGGGCCTGGGGGGCTTTGCCGACGAGGTGCACGTCATCATGCACGCCGACGGCTCGGCCACCGTCACCGACAACGGGCGCGGCATTCCCGTGGACCTCATGAAGTCCGAGGGCCGTCCCGCCATCGAGGTGATCTTCACCGAGCTGCACGCGGGCGGCAAGTTCGGCGGCGGCGCGTACAAGGTGTCGGGCGGCCTGCACGGGGTGGGGTCGAGCGTGGTGAACGCGCTGTCCACCTACCTCGACGTGACCGTGAACAAGGGCGGCGAGCTTCACCACATCCGCTTCGAGCGCGGTGCGGTCGCGGTGCCGCTGGAGGTGCTCGGCAAGACGCCGGGGAACGTGCAGTGGGCCACCCAGGTCACCTTCCACCCCGACCCCGGCGTCTTCCACGAGTTCGAGAACCAGTTCGACTACGACCGCATCCGCCGCCGCCTGCGCGAGCTGGCGTACCTGACGGGCCTGAAGATCGTCATCCGCGACGAGCGCACGGAGCTGCATGCGGGCGACATCAAGGAAGAGACCTTCCATGAAAAGGGCGGCATCGCCAACTTCGCCCGCGCGCTCGTAATCGACGACGGCAAGCTGCTGTACGACCAGCCCATCGTGATGAGGGGCACCCACAGCGACGTGGAGGTCGAGGTCGCGTTCATCCACGCGAACACGTACTCCAGCGACAACATCCTGACGTACGCGAACATGATCCGCACCCGCGACGGCGGCACGCCGCTGACGGGCTTCAAGACCGCGTACACCCGCATCCTGAACAAGTACGCCAGGGACAAGAACCTGATCAAGGCGGGGAACCCGGTGCCCGGCGGCGACGACCTGCTCGAAGGGATTTACTGCGTGGTGTCGGTCAAGCTGGGCGACCCGCAGTTCGAGTCGCAGGCGAAGGTCAAGCTGCTGAACTCGGAAGCCCAGACCGCCGTGAACGCCGTCGTGGGCGAGAAGTTCGCGGAGTTCCTGGAGGAGAACCCCAGGGTCGGGCGCACCATCGTGGAAAAGGCCGCCGAGGCCGCCCGCGCCCGCGAGGCCGCGCGCAAGGCCCGCGACATCGTGCGGCGGAGCAACCCCCTGGAGAACGACGACCTGCCCGGCAAGCTGGCGGACTGCTCCAGCCAGGACCCCTCCGAGAGCGAACTCTTCATCGTGGAGGGGAACTCGGCGGGCGGCTCGGCGAAGGGCGGGCGGGAGCGGCGCTTCCAGGCGATCTTGCCCCTGCGCGGCAAGATTCTCAACGTCGAGAAGGCCGAGCTGAACAAGATCCTCAAGAACGCAGAGATTCGCTCCCTGATCGGCGCCATCGGCGCGGGCGTGGAGGGCACGGGCGACAACGTTCACTTCGACCTGTCCAACCTGCGCTACCACAAGATCATCATCATGACCGACGCCGACATGGACGGCGGGCACATCACGACGCTGCTTTTGACCTTCTTCTTCCGCTACATGCGCCCGGTCGTGGAGCAGGGGCACCTATACATCGCGCAGCCGCCGCTGTACCGCATCACGGTGGGCGCGCAGACGAAGAACAACAAGGGCACCTACCTCTACACCGAGGAGGAGCTGAAGGCGCACGTCGCCCGCGCGACCAAGGAAGGCAAGAAGTACGAGATTCAGCGTTTCAAGGGCCTGGGCGAGATGAACGCCGAGCAGCTCTGGGAGACGACGATGAATCCCGAGGTCCGCGTCCTCAAGCGCGTCAGCATCGAGGACCTGATGGACACCAACCGCATCTTCGAGGACCTGATGGGGACCGACGTGACGCCCCGCAAGGACTTCATCCGGGAGAACGCGCGGTTCGCGGAGATCAGCGTCTAAGGGAAGCAGGACCAGGAAAGACCCGCCCTCACACCCGGGCGGGTCTTTCCTGTTGAATCAGCGCCGCCCGACCGCCCACTCGATGAACGAGGCCAGGTCCACCGACTGCCGCTCCAGACTGGGCAGGTGGACGTACATCATGTGACCCGCCTCGTAGAACGTCTCACGGATGTTCTCCCGCAGGGCCGGGGCGAGGCCCAGATGGTCGAGCGTATGGCGGGTGGCGTGGTACGGCGTGGCGAAGTCGTAGTAGCCCGACGTGACGAGGATTTTGAGGTGCGGGTTCTGATGCATGGCCTTGCGCAGGGTGTCGGAGACGCGCACGTGCGTGTTCTCGAACTCCTTGAAGCTCCAGGGACGCACTCGCCCCGATATGATCTCGTAGGGCAGATCGGACTCGAAGCCGAGTTCGACGCGGACGTAGTGGTTCATGGCCGCGGTGTAGGGGCCGAGGATGGCGCTCAGGCTCGGGTCGTACTCGGGCCCTTCGCCGCCCGCGTCCCGGTCGATGCCAGTAAAGCGGCTGTCCAGTCGCCCCACCGTGCGGTTCTGATCGCGCAGCAGCTCCTTGCAGAAGCGGTCGAGGGTCACCCGCAAGTCGTTTCGCAGCACGAAGTCCACGCTCAGGCCGGTCAGCTCGGCGTACCGCTCGGCCACCCGCCGCCTTTCCTCGGCGCCCAGGCGGGACCCGGCGTGGAGGGCGCGGGCGTACTCGCCGTCCGCGAACGCCTCGGCCTCGCGCAGCACCTCGGGCAGGGTGCGCCGAGCCGTGAGCCTGCCGTGATACCAGGCGGTCGCGGCGGCGGTCGGCAGATGCACGAGGTAGGGCAGGTCGTGGCCCGGCGTGAAGTCCACCGTGGAGAAGTCCAGGATGGAGCTGACCAGCAAGATGCCGTTCAGGTACAGGCCGTGGCGCTCCTGGAGGTACCCGCTGAGGCCCGCCGCGCGGGTGGTGCCGTAACTCTCCCCGATCAGGAACTTGGGGCTGAGCCAGCGCCCCGCCCGGCTGGTCCAGAGGCGAATGAAGTCACCCACCGACTCGATGTCCTTTTGAAAGCCGTGAAAGTCGCCCGGCTTCTCGCCCTCCGTCACGCGGGAATACCCGGTACTGACCGGATCGATGAACACCAGGTCCGAGTGGGTCAGCAGCGTGAACTCGTTGTCTACGAGGTCGTAGGGAGGCCCGGTCAGCGCTCCGGCGTCACCCATCACCACCCGGCGTGGGCCGAGCACGCCCAGGTGCAGCCACACGGAACTGCTGCCCGGCCCACCGTTGAAGCTGAAGGTGACGGACCGCCCACGCGGGTCCGGCTGACCGTCCAGCGCGTAAGCCGTAAAAAAGACCCGGGCGCGGGGCTTCGACCCCTCGGACTCGCCCTCCTTGGCGTGCTTCTCCTCGGCCAGGACCAGCGTGCCCGCTGTGACGGTGTAGTGGAGTTCGCGGCCATTCACGGTGACGCGGTGGTGGGTGACACGAACCTCGTCCTGAGACCGCTCCTCGTCCGGGCGGCCCTTCTCGCCCACCTGGACCTTGACCTTCACCTCGGCGTCCTGCTCCGCCGTCTGCCTCTCCTGGTCTTCGCTCATGGGTAGGTCAGTTTTACCGCGCCCGGAGAGGGAATGGGCGGGCCTCAGGTTTAGAAAGGCGCTTCTCCTCGACAAAGTGCATCAATCGCCGTGCACACGCCCTCAAACTGCCCCAACACTTCCGCATTCCTGAAGCGCGCAACCTGGATGCCCGCCGCCGCGAGCTGCCATGTCCGCTCGGCGTCGTACTCCACCGCCGCCGAACCGTCGTGGCTGTGCCCATCCAGTTCGATGCACAGCCTCAGGGAGGGGCGAGTAGAAATCTAGGATGTAGCCGTGAAGCGGGACCTGACGCCGGAACTTGACCGGATAGGGCGGCGCTCAGAAAGCTTGTCACCCTCAGCCCTTCGCTGCGCTCAAGGGTAACTTCCGCGAAGGGTTCCTCAGTCTTGGGATGTTTCTCCGCTCAGCATGACAACCCTTCTGCGCTCCGCCGTAGGTGCGGAGGAACTCGAACCAGAGTTTGCGCGCGGCGGGGGTCTGGCTGTTGCGGAGTCCTCTTGCGTGGGGGGCCAGGCGCTGGGTGTAGGCGTGACGCATGGCGAGAGCTTAGGCGGGGAGACCCCTCAGTCGGCTGCGTCGACAACTCCCCTCAAAGGGGAGCCTTTTGGGGCGCACGACACTGGAGGAACGAAACCCACGACAGCCTCCCTTCTAAGGGGAGGTGGCGCGAAGCGCCGGAGGGGTTACTGGGCAAAAGCTTCCGCCTCACCCGAAGTACCCCAGCACCTCGATCAACACCCGCGCGTAGTCGTCCGGCCTCAGCCCCCGCCTCTCCAACTTCACGCCGGGCGGGAAGGTTGTCACTTCCGTCTTGTGCGGGAAGCGTTTCAGGCCGGGGGCGTCGTAATCCAGGCCCTTGTAGGCGAAGGCGACCTGGATATGGGTCATCGTCTCGCCGATGCTCAGCACCCGCTTGGCGAGGGCGGTCAGGCGCAGCTTGGCGAGGTCGATGAAGTTCTGGACCTCGGGGGTCGGCGGGCCGTACTTCTTGCGCAGGTCGCGCTCGACCCGGCTGACCGCCTGGAGCGTCCGCGCCTCCGACAGCCGCCCGTAGGTGGCGATGCGCTCCTCCTCGTTGCCGTCGAAATACTCGGGCGTGAGGCGGGCGTTGATAGGGAGGTCGATGGACACGCTCGCGGGCGTCTCCAGCTTCTCCCCCTTCAGGCGGGCGACGGCCTGGGCCAGCAGTTCGGTGTACACGTCGATGGAGACGGCTTGGACGTGCCCGTGCTGCTCTTCCCCCAGGATGTTGCCCACCCCGCGAATCTCCATGTCCTTCTCGGCGAGGAGGTGTCCGCTTCCCAGGTCTTGCAGGTCGGCGATGGCCCACAGGCGGCGCTGGGCGTTTTCCGTCATGCGCGGCGGGTAGAACAGATAGGCGTAGGCGGTCTGCTGCCGCCGTCCCACCCGCCCGCGAAGCTGGTAGAGCTGCGCCAATCCCAAACGGTCCGAGCGCTCGATCAGGATGGTGTTCGCCTCGGGGATGTCCAGGCCCGTCTCGACGATGGTGGTGGAGAGGAGCACGTCGAAGGCCCCCCCCGCGAAGCCGAGCATGATCTCCTCCAGCTCCTCCTCGTTCATGCGCCCGTGCGCCACGCCAATGCGCGCTTCCGGGACGAGGTTTCGCAGGTACAGGCTGCGCGCCCCGATGGAGGCGATGCGGTCGTGGATGTAGAAGACCTTGCCGCCGCGCTCGATTTCACTGAGGATCGCGTCGCGCACGGTCACGGGGTCGAAGGGGGCGAGCACCGTCTGGATCGGCTTGCGACCCTTGGGGGGCGTCTGGATGCTGCTCATGTCGCGCAGGCCCACCATGCTCATGTAGAGGGTGCGCGGGATGGGCGTGGCGGAGAGGGCCAGGGTGTCCACGGCCCGCACGCCCTCGGGAATTTCGATCTTGCCTTCCTTGGAGACCGGGGGCAGGCCACGCAAGGCCCGCAACTTCTCCTTCTGCCCCACGCCGAAGCGGTGCTCCTCGTCCACGATGATCAGGCCGAGGTCCTTGAACTGTATGTCGTTCGAGAGCAGGCGGTGGGTGCCGATGATGATGTCCACCTTGCCCTGCGCGAGGTCGGCGAGGATCGCGCGGGCCTGTTTCTCACCGGTGAAGCGGCTCAGGCCCTCGACGCGCACGGGGAGGTTCTTGAACCGCTCGACAAAGGTGGACGTGTGCTGCTCGGCGAGGAGGGTCGTGGGCACGAGGACGGCGACCTGCCTGCCATAGCCGACAACGCGGTGCGCCGCGCGCAGGGCGACCTCGGTCTTGCCGAAGCCCACGTCGCCGGAGATCAGGCGGTCGGCGGGGTTGGGCTTCTCCAGGTCGCGCATCGTTTCCTTGAGCGCGGTCTTCTGGTCGGCGGTCAGCTCGAACCCGAAGTTCTTCTCCACCTGCGTGTCCCACTCGGGCTGCGGCGGGAAGGCGTTGCCGGGCGTGACCTGCCGCGCCGCGTACTGCACGAGGAGCTTGGCGGCCACCTCCTCCGCGTTCTTGCGCGCCCGCTCCTTGGCCCGCGCCCAGTCCTTCTTGTCGAAGCTGGAGAGGACGGGCGGGTCGTCCGTCGTGCCGGGGTGGCGGCGCAGCACGGGCAGTTGCTCAATGGGCACGGCGAGGCGGGCACCATTGCGGTATTCGAGATTCAGGTAGTCGCGCGTGACGCCGAGGACCGTGCGCGTCTCCAGCCCCTGAAACTGCCCGATGCCGTGCTCGGGGTGGATGAGGTAGTCGCCGACATGGAGGCCGAGCGCGTCGGTGACGGGCTTGCCGCCGAGCTTCTTGCCGCGCAGCGCCGAGCCGCCCTGGAAGCCGTAGATCAGGTCCTCGGTGATGACGACGGTACGGTGTTCAGGGATGGCAAAACCGCCCTCGCCGCCCGCGCGCAGGAAGCCGAGACCGCCCTCTTCGACGCGGGGGATGGTCAGCCACGGCACCTCACGGGTTTCCAGCAATTTCTCCGCGAGATACGTCGCCGTCCGGTCATGCCGCACGAGGATCAGGACCCGGTAGCCCGCCCCCCGCCAGTCGTCCACATCCCGCGCAAGGTCGGTGAGGCGGGCGCGGTAGAAGGGCAGCACCTTGAGGTCGAGGTCGAAGTCAGCGAGTTCCAGGGGCGAGCGGCCAAAGGACGTGACTTCACGCCCCCGCAGCCTGGGCCAGAGCGTATCGGCGAGCGGCCCCAATGCCGACGCGTAAAACTCCGGCGCGTCGAGGAACACCCGGCCCGGCAGGAGGTCGAGGCGGGTGGCGTCCCACTTCACCTCCGTCAGGTAGTCGGCGGTGGGCTCCAGCGTGAAGGTCCTGATCTTCTCGCCCGTCAGCTCCCCAGGAGAAAGGCGGCGCAACGTGTCCAGCTCGTCCCCAAAAAATTCGGCGCGAATCCAGACGGCCTCGGCCTCCTGGGGCACCCCCGCCCCCGGCTCCAGCCTCAACTCCAGCGTGTCGCCGCGCAGCTCGAAGCCGGGTTCCTCACCGCGCTCGTAGCCCAACCTCTCCAGGCGGCCCAGCAGCTCCTCGCGCGGGTAGGACCGGCCCACCGTGAGGGTGACGGCGTGATCCTCCGGGTGCGCGGGGAACAGGTCGAGCGCGGTGTTCACGTCGAGGACGACGTGCTCCTGCTTCTCGGTCCAGTCGCGCAGGCCGGGGTTGACGGTCACGGGCGCTCCCAGCACGCCCGCCGAGGCGTAGAGCCCGGCGCGGTCGGGGGTGGTAAGCAGCACGGCGGGGCCGGGGTGGGCGGCGAAGAGGGCGGCGCGGGCCACCTGCGGGAGGAGCAAGGCGTTTCCCACCGGCGCGGACGGCAGCAGTTTGGAGAGGTTGGGGGTGGCGACCGTCACAGGGGGGATTGTACGCGGGGGCGCCGGGAGGGAGGGCGAGCGAAGGAACGAAGCGGGGTACAGTCGGACATGACCACCGGAACGACCGGGGCGGCGGACGCGGCCCTGAGAACCCACGTCCGCGCGCTGCTCACCGAGCGGCAGGCCCACGTCCTGCTGAGCGACGTGCTGGACGGCTTTCCCCTGGAGCGTATCAACGACCGCCCGGAGGGGGTGCCGTACTCCGCCTGGGAGGTGCTCTGGCACCTACGCTTCACCCAGCGCGACATCCTCGACTTCGTGCGGGACGAGGCGTACGTGGAGCCGGAGTGGCCCACTGGCTACTGGCCCGACAGGACCCGAGCGGCGGCAACACCCGAGGACTGGCATGCGGAGGCGCAGGCTTTCCGGGAAGACCTCGCGGCGCTGCTGACGCTGCTGGACGATCCCACCACCGATCTCCTCGCCGTCGTGCCCAATGGCGCGAAACCGGGGGCGGGCGAGCAGACGTGGTTGCGCGAGTTCCTGCTCGTCGCGGACCACAACGCCTACCACGTAGGGCAACTGATGTTGTTAAAGCGGGTGCTGGGCGCGGGCTAGCGCCCCGGCTTGCAATTCGTCAGCAGGGGGCGGGTGCTGCTCGTGTCGGTGCCGACAAAGGTGCTCAGGTCGGCCTGCCCCTGATGTTCCCACCATTCCAGGCCGCCGCCGCTCACGGTCGGGCCATACAGGCTGGCATAACGCGCTCCGCTGGCCGAGATCGCCTGAGCCAGCCCGTACTGCTGCCCATTCCAGTTCAGGACGGCGAAGAGGGGGCCGTCCGCGCCGTAGTTCACGTAGGAGACGCTGATTTTCCTGCCGCCGTCACAGGTGTAGTGGAAGGTGCGGGAGCTGACGGAGGTGGGGGCGGAGGGGTTGATATTCCCCGAGGCACGGCTGCCTCCACCGGCAACAGCACTCCCAGCAAGGGCGGCGACAGCCGTCAGCAGCAGAATCCTCGTCTTCATGGCCCAACGCTACAGGAAGCGGCCCCCGCCTCCCCCCGGAATCGTTCCTCCCGCTCAGTACCGGGGCAACCCGGCCAGCCCGCCGAACTCGCGCACCAGCCGCTCGGCGTGGTCGCCGTGCACCCGCCTGACCTCGATGCCGTAGAGATCGATCAGGTCGGGCAGCACCTCCTCCAGGGTGACGCGCTCCATCAGGCTGCCGTCGAGGGGGCTCTCGGTCACGTCCTTCCGGCTGGTGAAGTAGGGAACCTCGCGGTTGTGGCTGCGGTAGAGGTTCATCTGCGAGCCGTCTCCGGGGATCACGAGCCGGTAGATGCGTGCCTCCTGAATCATCTCCAGCACGCGCTCGACCTCCATCACACCCTGTTCCTGTATCTGGTCGAGCAGGGCGGCTTCCGTTTTCTGGCGGTGGTCCTCGACGATGGGCCCGATCTTGTCCAGAATCTCCGCCGGGTTCACCCAGCCCGCGCCGCCCGTCACGTTCGTCTCGCCGATCACCTCGTAGGGCGCCTTGTCGGGAATCTCGGCCTTGAACTCCGCCACCCGCTGCACGGGCCCCACCAGGATCAGGGCGTTGATATCGCGCCGGGTCATCAGCTCGCCCAGCTCCGCCGCCATGCGGTTGTAAAAGCGCTGCTGGTTGGCGTCCTCGCGGTCCTCGAAGAGGTCGGTGCCGCTGTCGCTGCGGGGGCCGCTGCCCTGACCGCCGGTGCCCGGCGCCCCCGGCACGTGGCGGGTGCTCGAAGTCAGGGTGTCCCACCGCTCGCCGTCGTCGAGGCGAACGTTCTCATGACGCCGGATTTCGGCCAGCTCGCCCTGCCGCAGCAGGAAGAAGCGGGCCCACTCCCGGTCCACCGCGAGGACGGCCACGGTGGGCAGCAGGTCCAGGATGCCCGCCACCAGCGACCCCAGGGGCCGACCGTAGTGGAAGCGCTCGGGCAGGTCGGCGTTGATGTCGAAGCGCTCCAGCGATTCATCGTCGCCGCTCACCACATACAGCGCGCTCTTGCCGTGGTGGGTGCGGGGCCGCGCGAGGTCGTCGAGAACCTGTTTCATCACCGTGGGGGGCACGCCCGCCTCCTGCATCGCCACCTTGACGCGGGTCTGAAGGGCCCCGCCCCCGTTGTCCACGTTGGCGGGGTTGTCGTTGACGACGGCCATCAGGACCATCGCGTTGTCGGGAAGCTCCTGGATGCGGCGCACGTCGGCTCTGGAAATCATGTTCTCCCCCTTCCGCGGCCCCATTGTCGAAAGGCGCGGGCGGGCGGCGTCTCCCATTTCGCTCAAGGTCGGTTCACGCTCGCCCCGCCCCGGCTCCAGTCGCCCGGCCCCTCACCTGCGCCCGCTTGCCCATACAGTTTACAAAACAGATCAATTTGTTTGGTAGACTGAGGGCCATGAAACGAACCCTCCTCTCCCTCGCCACGCTCGCCCTCACGCTGGGCGGCGCGCAGGCTCAACAGGTCAAGGAAGTCCGGCTGGGCGTCTTTCCCAACGTCACGCACGCGGCCGGGCTGGTGGGCGTGCAGCGCGGCCTCTTCCAGAAGGAACTCGGCAACGTCAAGCTCGTGGTCAAGGAGTTCGCCAACGGCTCGCAGATCAACGAGGCCTTCGCGGCGGGGGCCATCGACGCGGCGTACGTGGGTCCTGGCCCGGCGATGAACGCCTTCCTGCGCGGGGTGCCCATCCAGGTGTACGCGGGGGCGGCGAACGCGGGGGCGGTGCTCGTGGGCCGCCAGGACAGCGGGATTCGCAACGTGAAGGGCCTCGCGGGCAAGAAGGTCGCCGTGCCCACGCGCGGCTCGACGCAGGACATCAGCCTGCGCCACCTCCTGCACGTCAACGGCCTGAGGGCCACCGACGAGGGCGGCAACGTGACCATCGTGCCCATCGACCCGGCGAACATGCCCGCCGCCTTCGCCAGCAAGCAGGTGGACGCGGCCCTGGTGCAAGAACCCTGGGGTGCCGTCATGGAGACCCAGGGCGCGCGGCTGATCGCGAATGAAAAGGCGATCTGGGAGGGCGGCAACTACACGACCACCGTGTTCGTGGTGAACACGAAGTTCGCCGAGCAAAACCCGGAAGTGGTGAAAGACCTCCTGCGCGGGCACCTCGCCGCGATCACCTTCATCAACAAGAGTAGCGCGGGGGCGCAAAAGGCCATCGCGGACCAGATTCAGGCGTTCACGGGAAAGCGGCCCAACTCCGCCGAACTGTTCAAGGCCCTGGCGCGGACCAAGGTCACCTGGGACATCAACCTCAAGACGCTCGGCGAGTACGCCCAGCTCAACCAGGAGGCGGGCTTCGCGCGGGACGTGCCGGACCTGGGCCGCTTCGTGAACCTGAGCGTGGTGCGGGGGCTGGCGAGGTAAGAAGCGGTCAGCCATCAGCTCTCAGCCTTCAGCGGCCCCGGCTCCGGCTGGGGCTTTTGTCTGGCTGACCGCTGACGGCTGACCGCTGACCGCTATCCTTCCCCCATGACCGGACCGAAAAAAGGATCGAGGGGCCGCACGCCCAAGCGCAACACGGCGCAGGGACGCGGGGGGGCGACGCGGGACAGCACGGCGCCCGTCCGCGAGCGCACCCCCCGCGACCAGGGCGAGTCGGGCGGGGGAGGACGGTCCGCCTCCGGTCCCCGCCCGGGTGGGCCGAAGGTGGGGAGCGCCCGTTCGGGCAAAACGGCCGGAGGAGGCCGCACGGGGGGCGGCAACGCGGCCTCGCGCGGCGGCACCAACCCGGCGCGGCGCAATCCGGGCGAGCGGGGAGCCGGGGGCGGCGAGGCGAAGTTCGACCCCGCGACCGGGCGCAAGGCCCCGCCCAGGGTGGCGAAAAAGCCCCTGCCCGAACGGGGGCGGGTGCAGCTCGACGCGCCGCCGCCGGAGACCGTGTTCCGCGACCGCGACGGGCAGGACGCCACCTTTCCCGACTCCAGCCTCAAGCGGGTGGCCGCCCGCCTCCTGAGCACGCGCAACAAGGCGTGGCGCTACCGGCCCTTCTCCTTTCCGCTCTTCACCGACTCGGGCAACGAGCAGGCCTTCCACTTCGACTTCTATGTCTACGACGCCGAGGACTCGGTGATCCGGCTGATCCTCGTCGTGCCCTTCGAGTCGCGCGAGGTGTGGGACCGCATCGGGCGGTTCAAGCGCCAGTATCCGATGTACACCTACGAGCTGTGGACGCCCGAGCGGCTCGCGCAGCTCGAACGGCCCAGGGCGCGGCTCGGCTTCTGACGCGCCCGGCCGCTTCCCTCCTTGAGCCGTTCTTGAAAGACGGCGGGGGGTGGGGGTGGCCTGTCAGGCTTCTGTAATGCCTCTCGCGCGTGACCTCGGCCGCTTTTGGTAGCGTTCCCACAGAGGGCGGGCGTCTTCCCGGGAAGCCGGGAGGTCGCCTCCCGCTGCGTATTCCAACAGCCAGAAACCGGGCCGCGTGCCCGTGGAGGATTCCTTTGACTGCCCCCGAACCGACCGTCCCCTCTCCCCTTGACACGACCACGCCCGCCGCGCGCGTGCGGCCCGGCAGCCCCTATCCCCTGGGGGCCACCTGGGACGGCAAGGGCACCAATTTCGCGCTGTATTCCGAGAACGCCACGGGCGTCGAGCTGTGCCTCTTCGACGAGAAGGGCCGGGAGACGCGCCTCGAGATCAAGGAGCAGACCGCCTTCGTGTGGCACGGCTACCTGCCGGGCGTGGGTCCGGGGCAGCGCTACGGCTACCGGGTCCACGGCGAGTACGCCCCGGAGCGGGGGTTGCGCTTCAACCCGAACGTGGTCTTGCTCGACCCCTACGCCAAGGCGCTGGGCGGCGTGGAGCAGATGGAGGAGGGCCTTTTCGGCTACGTGCCCGGCGGCGAGGACACCGTGATGCAGCCCGAGGAGCAGCGCGGCGTGCCCCTGGGGATCGTGATCGATCCCATGTTCAACTGGGTGGGTGACAAGAAGCCGAAGGTCCCCTTCCACCAGTCGGTGATCTACGAGACCCACGTCAAGGGCCTCACCATGACCCACCCCGACGTGCCCGAGGCCCTGCGCGGGACGTACGCGGGCGTGGCGACCGAGCCCGTCTTGCGCTACCTCCAGGACCTCGGCGTGACGGCGGTGGAGTTCCTGCCCGTCCACCAGCATGTGGACGACCCCTTCCTCGTCGCCAAGGGACTTTCCAACTACTGGGGGTACTCGACCCTGAACTTCTTCGCGCCCGACGTGCGCTACTCGGCCGCCGCGCGACGCGGGGATCCCGCCGGGGCCGTGCCCGAGTTCAAGAACATGGTGCGCGCCCTGCACGACGCCGGGATCGAGGTCATCCTCGACGTGGTGTACAACCACACCGCCGAGGGGAACCACCTGGGCCCCACCATGAGCTTCAAGGGCATCGACAACCCGACGTACTACCGCCTCGTGGCCGACAAGCCGCGCTTTTACTTCGACTACACCGGCACCGGCAACTCCCTGAACGTCCGGCACCCGCAGACCCTCCAGCTCATCATGGACTCGCTGCGCTACTGGGTGACCGAGATGCGGGTGGACGGCTTCCGCTTCGACCTCGCCTCGACGCTGGCGCGCGGGCTGCACGAGGTGGACCAGCTCTCGGGCTTTTTCACGATCATCCACCAGGACCCGGTGATCTCGCAGGTCAAGCTGATCGCCGAGCCGTGGGACGTGGGCGAGGGCGGCTATCAGGTCGGCAACTTTCCCGTGAACTGGGCGGAGTGGAACGGCATCTACCGCGACGACATGCGCGCTTTCTGGAAGGGCGAGGGCGGGCTCGCCAGTGAAATCGGCTACCGCCTGACGGGCTCTTCGGACCTCTACCAGCGCGACGGGCGCAAGCCCTACGCCTCGATCAACTTCGTGACCGCCCACGACGGCTTTACCCTGCGCGACTCGGTGACGTACGAGGACAAGCACAACGAGGCGAACGGCGAGGGCAACAAAGACGGCCACAACCACAACCTCACCTGGAACTGCGGGGTCGAGGGCGAGACCGACGACCCCGAGGTGGGCGCCCTGCGCGCCCAGCAGCAGCGCAACTTCCTGGCGACCCTGCTGCTCGGGCAGGGCACGCCGATGATTCTGGGCGGCGACGAGATCGGGCGCACCCAGCGGGGCAACAACAACGCCTACTGTCAGGACAACCCCATCAGTTGGTACGACTGGGACCACATCGACGCCGACCTGCTGGCCTTTACCCGGCGGCTGATCCGGCTGCGCAAGGCCCACCCGGCGCTGCACCGCCGCAAGTTCTTCTCGGGGCGGACCATCCGCGGCGCGGACGTGCGCGACATCGTGTGGCTCCGGTACGACGGCAAGGAGCTGAGCGACGCCGACTGGAACAACCCGCAGACCCAATCCCTGGGGATGTTCCTCGACGGCGACGGCCTCGACGACGTGGACGCCGAGGGAAGGCCCGTGAAGGACGACGACCTGCTGCTGCTGCTGAGTTCGTCCTATATCGACCTCCCCTTCCGGCTGCCCAACCTCGACGACTGCGAGAGCTGGGAACTGCTCCTCGACACCGCCGACGACGGGGCGCGGGAGCGGGTGCCCGCCGGGGAGGAGACGACCCTGAGGGCCCGCAGCGTCAAGCTCTACCGCTGCAAGCGCGACTGAAAACGGACACCCGGGGGCCGGGAGGGGCCGGACGCGCCCTCTTCCGGCCCTCCGTGCGGTCTG
The DNA here is from genome assembly GCF_018863415.1 of Deinococcus aestuarii. Lineage (NCBI taxonomy): Bacteria > Thermotogati > Deinococcota > Deinococci > Deinococcales > Deinococcaceae > Deinococcus > Deinococcus aestuarii. The sequence continues at coordinate 622,669 of NZ_JAHKSN010000001.1, forward strand.
TGCCCGGCGCCACCTTCCCGTGCCCCGGCTTGACCCTCCTCTCACGGCCCCGGCGGCCTCGCCTCTCTACGCTGAAGTATTGGATGCCACCCCCGACGGGGGTGGGGTCTTCAAGGAGTTCCTCATGACGACGCCGACCTCCGCCACGGCCTCCCCGGCCCCCTCTGGCGCCCTGACCCCCGGCCTGGGTGCCCACCTCCTGCCCGGCGGGAGCGGCACGCGCTTCCGGGTCTGGACGACCACCGCCCGCGAGGTCGCCGTCCGCGTGAACGGCGAGGACCACCCGATGCAGCCCCTCGGAAGCGGCATGTTCGAGACGGTGCTGCCCGTCGGTGCGGGGACTCACTACAAGTTCGTGCTGGACGGTCAGGCCTGGCCCGACCCCTACGCCCGCTTCCTGCCGGGCGGGGTACACGGTGAGGCCGAGGTCGTGGACCTGAACGCCTACGGGTGGAAGAACACCGAGTGGCGCGGCCTCCCGCTCGGCGAGTGCGTCTTCTACGAGCTGCACGTGGGCACCTTCACGCCGGAGGGGACCTACCGGGCGGCGATGGAGCGGCTGCCCGACCTCGCGGACCTGGGGGTGACCGCCGTGGAACTCATGCCGCTGGCGGCCTTCCCCGGCACGCGCGGCTGGGGATACGACGGGGTGGCGCTCTCCGCCCCCTACGCCCCCTACGGGCGGCCCGAGGACCTAATGGCGTTCATCGACGCGGCGCACGGGCTGGGACTGGCCGTCTTCCTCGACGCCGTGTATAACCACTTCGGGCCGGACGGGAACTACCTGAGCGTGTACAGCCCGGGGTACTTCACCGAGCGGTTTCACACCCCCTGGGGCGCGGGCCTCGACTACGCCGAGCCTCACATGCGGCGGCTGATCACCGACAACGCCCGGATGTGGCTGCGCGACTACCGCCTCGACGGGCTGCGGCTGGACGCCACCCAGGCCATGCAGGACGACTCGCCCACCCACATCCTGCGCGAACTCGCGGACCGGGTGCACGCGCTCGGCGGCACCCACCTCCTGCTCGCCGAGGACTACCGCAACCTGCCCGAACTCGTGACCGAGACGCACCTCGATGGCATGTGGGTGGACGACTTCCACCACGTCCTGCGCGTGACGCTCACGGGCGACCGCGACGGCTACTACCGGTACTACGAGGGGGGCGCGGCGGCGGTGGCGAACGTCATTGGCCGCGGCTGGGTCTACGAGGGCCAGGCGTGGGAGCAGGAGCAGGCCCCGCGCGGCAGACCCGCCGACGCGCTGAATTCGCCCTCCTTCGTGTACTTCCTCCAGAACCACGACCAGGTGGGCAACCGGGCGGTGGGAGACCGGATTCACCACCTGAAGCGTGTCTCGCCCGCCCTCTTCCGGGGTGCGTCCACCCTGCTGCTGAGCCTGCCCACCACGCCGCTGCTCTTCCAGGGGCAGGAGTGGCTGGCGTCGGCCCCCTTCCCCTTCTTCAGCGACCACCACGGCGAGTTGGGCGTGCTCGTCTCCGAGGGCCGCAAGCGCGAGTTCGCCGCCTTCGAGGGCTTCGGCGGGGACACCGTACTCGACCCCCAGGCGGAGGCGACCTTCAGGCGGGCGAAGCTCGACTGGGCCGAGCGCACGGAGGGCGAACACGCCCGCACCCTCGCCCTATACCGCGAGGTGCTGAGGCTGCGCCGGGAAGACCCGGTGCTTCACGACCGCGAGCGCCGCAACCTCACTGCCGGGAGCGTGGGCGACGTGCTGTGGGTCCGGCACAAGACCGAGGACGGCGAGCGGGCCCTGCTGTGGAACCTGGGGGCGACGACGCTCGACCCCCGGGCCCTCCTGCTCTCCCTCGACCTGCCCACCGCCGTGCTCCTCCACTCGGAGGGCCGAGGGGACGCCACCCTGGCCCCCGGGGAGGCCGTGTTGCTGAGGTCGGAAGGATGACCCAGGTGCTCGAAGCTCCCGCACAACCTTCTTCATCCACCCCCCACCTCCCCTCCTCCACCTACCGTCTCCAGCTCCACGAGGGCTTCGACTTCGCGGCGGCGCGGCGGGTGCTGCCCTACCTGCGGCGGCTGGGCGTCACCGACGTGTACCTCTCGCCGGTCTGGACGAGCACGCCGGGTTCGGCCCACGGGTACGACGTGACCGACCACGCGGAGGTCAACCCGAGGCTCGGCGGTGAGACGGGGCTGCGGCGGCTGGCGGGCCGGGCGCACGAACTCGGGCTGCGGCTGATCGTGGACTTCGTGCCCAACCACATGGGGATCCAGGGCGGGCACAACCCGTACTGGGAGGACGTGCTGATGCACGGGCGGGCGAGCCGCTACGCGCACTTCTTCGACATCTCCTGGCAGCCCCTCAAACGGGCGCTGGAGAACAAGGTCCTCCTGCCCACGCTGGGCGACCAGTACGGGCGGGTGCTCGAACGGGGCGAGCTGCGGCTGGAGCGGGACGGGGGCCGCTTCTTCCTGCGCTACTGGGAGCGGCGCCTGCCGATCTCGCCCCGCAGCCTCGCCGCGCTGCTCGCCCAGGTCGCGGGGCGGCTCTCGCCGGGGGAGGACCACGCCGAACTCGCCAGCGTCGCCCGGGCGGCGGCGAGCCTGCCGCGTTCGACGAGTGCCGACCTGACCGACGCCGACCGCCTCGCCCGCGCGGAGGAGGTGGACGTGATCGCCCGCCGCCTCGCCACGCTCGCGGAGGCGTCCAGAACGGTGCGCGAGGCGCTGGGCAGCGTGCTGGAGACGGCCAACGGCGACCCGGCCCTCCTCGACTCCCTGATTCGGGAGCAGAACTACCGCCTCGCCTCCTGGCGGGTGGCCGCCGAACAGATCAACTACCGGAGATTTTTCGACATCAATGACCTCGCGGCGCTGCGGATGGAAGACCCGCGCGTCTTCACCTGGGCGCACGCCAAGCTCTTCGAGCTGGTCCGGGACGGCGTGGTCTCCGGCGTGCGGCTCGACCACACCGACGGGCTGTACGACCCCGCGGGGTACTTCCGGGCGCTGCAACAGGGGGCCGCGGGGGCGCTGGGCCTGCCCGCCCCGGAGGAGGACACGCCCAGGGAGGCGCTGCCCCTCTACGTCGTCGCCGAAAAGATCTTGGAGCCCGGCGAGCGGCTGCCGGAAGACTGGATGGTGCACGGGACGACCGGGTACGACTTCCTCGCGCAACTGGGCGGCGTCTTCGTGGACGGCGCGAACGAGGAGGAGCTGACGGCGATCTACCGCCGCTTCAGCGGGGACCGCGAGACCTACCCCGAGCACCTCTACCGGGGCAAGTCCCATATCCAGCGCGTCTCCTTGCCCGGAGAGGTGAACGTCCTCGCCGAACACCTCGAGCGGCTGGCCGAGGCCGACCTGCGGTTCCGGGACTTCACGCTCAGCGCCCTGCGCGAGGTCATCCGCGAGGTGATCGCCGCCTTCCCGGTGTACCGGACCTATATCCGGGCGGACGGCTCGCGCGAGCCCGGCGACAACGCCAAGATCGAGCAGGCGGTCCGCGAGGCCAAGGCCCACAGCCGCCGCCAGAGCCGCGACCTCGACCCCTCCCTCTTCGATTTCCTGGAGGCGGTCCTCAAACTGGGCGCCCCCGACGAGGCGACCCGCGAGCGCTACGCCGACTTCGCCCTGAAGTTCCAGCAGCTCACCGGCCCGGTGACGGCGAAGGGGGCGGAGGACACGGCCTTCTACCGCTACGGGCGGCTGCTCTCCCTGAACGAGGTGGGCGGTGACCCGGCGCACTTCGGCACGCCGCCGAAGGCCTTCCACATGGCGGCGCGCGACCGGGCCGAGCGCTGGCCGGGCGCCCTCCTGGCCGGGAGCACCCACGACACCAAACGCGGGGAGGACACCCGGGCGCGCATCAGCGTCCTTTCCGAATTGCCGCAGACGTGGGCGGCGTACCTCAGCGGGTGGCTGCCCCTCGTCCGCACGCTGGAGACCCGGACGGACCTGGGCCCTGCGCCCTCCGCCCTCGACGTGTACGCCCTGCTGCAAACGGCGCTGGGCGCGTATCCGCTGGACGGGAACCTCGACGGGTTCGCGGGCCGCCTGAGCGCCTACCTGCTCAAGGCCGCCCGCGAGGCCAAGCTGCGCACGAGCTGGGCCGCCCCCGACGGCGAGTACGAGGGGGCGCTCGACCGCATGGTGCGCGGGCTGCTGGAAAGCGGGCGGTACCTGGAGGACCTGCGCGAGCTGCACGCCCGCATCAGCCCCTACGGCGCGCAAAACGGGCTCTCGGCGACGCTCGTGCGCCTGACCGCCCCCGGCGTGCCCGACACCTACCAGGGCTCGGAGGGCTGGAACCAGAGCCTCGTGGACCCCGACAACCGCCGCCCGGTGGACTACCCCTGGCGCACGCGGACGCTCGCCCGCATCGAGCGCAGACACGCGGAGAACGGGCTCAGGCTCGCCACCGACCTCCTCGCGGGGTACGAGGACGGGGGGGTCAAGCTCCTCGTGAGCTGGGCTGCCCTCCAGACACGGGCCGAGCACCCGGACCTCTTCCGGCGGGGCAGTTACCGACCCCTCGGCGCCGGGCGGCATCTCCTCGCCTTCGCCCGCGAGCACGGGGACGCGGTGGCCGTCACCGTCGCGCCCCGGCTGACCTACAGCCTGACGCGCGAGGGGACGCCGTGGGCGCTCGGCGAGGTCTGGGGCAACCGCCAGCTCACCCTCCCCCGCCCAGGCACCTACGAGAACGTGCTGACGGGAGAGCGCGTGCGGGTGCGCGGCGAGAAGATCGCGCTGGCGAAGGTGCTGGAGGACTTTCCGCTGGCGCTGCTGATCAGGCGGTGAGGAAGCTTTCAGCGGTCAGCAAAAGAGCGGGATGCCGCGGCTTTCGCCTTTTGCCATTCCTGCTGAAAGCTGACGGCTGATCGCTGACCGCTTCCCAGGAACTTTTCATCCCCCCGCCCCGTATCCTGAGGCGTATGCAACTGACTGCCACACGCACGGAACATCTGGTTCGCACCTTCATGGCGCGGACGTACTCGTGGATGGCGGCGGGCCTGGCCCTGACCGCCGGGGTCGCCTACCTGACCGCCCAGAATGAGGTCCTCGCCTCGCAGGTGATGGCGCTTCGCTTTCCCCTGATCATCGCCCAGCTCGTGCTGGTGTTCGTGCTCGCCGGGCTGGCGCAGCGGCTGCCGAGCGCCGTCGCCGGGCTGCTCTTCATCGCCTACGCCGCGCTGACGGGGCTCACCTTCAGCGCCCTGCTCTTCGTCTACAGCCCGGCCGCGGTAACCGCCGCCTTCCTGACGACCGCCGGGACCTTCGGCGCGATGAGCGTGGTGGGCTTCGTGATCAAGCGCGACCTCAGCGCGATGGGGCGCTTTTTCCTCTTCGCCCTGATCGGCCTCCTGATCGCCATGATCGTGAACATCTTTGTGGCGAGCAGCGTGCTCACGCTCGGGATCAGCGTGATCGGCGTGCTGCTCTTCGCGGGCCTGACCGCCTACGACACCCAGATGCTGCGCAACCTCGCGCTGAGCGGCGTCAGCGGCGAGATGGCCGAGCGTGCGGCGATCAACGGGGCGCTGGCGCTGTACCTCGACTTCATCAACATGTTCCTCTTCATCCTGCGTCTCTTCGGCATCGGTGGCGGCGGGCTGAGCAGCAGCAGCGACTGAGCGGGGTCAAGGGCGAGGGGGCCGGACGCGGGATGTCCGGCCCCTTCCCTTTGGTTTGCTTCTCCCCCATGAGCGGGACGAGGTAAGGTTGGAACATGCCCTCTGGCGACCGGGCCAGGAAACTGTGAAGACTTGTTGCGCAGTAGCTGAAGAGGCAGCGGGGCGACGTGAACCGTCGCCCCGCTGTCCTGCCCTTGGCTTCAGATCGCGGAGAGGTGCAGTCGGCGTTGCCAGCGAAGGTTGACCAATCCGGCGACACAGCCCCAGATCACGCCGTGCCTTGAGGGCTGGTTTCTGAAGAACTCCTTGCAGGCGCGAAACTTCTTGATCCGGTTGATCACGTTCTCGGCGGTGATCCGCACTTTGGAGATCAGGCGATTGAGCTCCCGTTGCTCATCGCTCAGCTCGCCTTTCTTGGGGCGCTTGGCGGGC